>JBBQNJ010000006.1:0-84160 GCA_038329845.1 Tepidisphaerales bacterium
CATCGCCGAGCGCGCCCGCATCCCATTGCACCAGCTTTATGGGGTGGCCACGTTCTACGCCCAATTCCGGTTGAAGCCGCGCGGACGGCACCTGATCCGGGTGTGCGACGGGACGGCCTGCCACGTGCGCGGGGCGTCGAAGAACATCGCGGCGCTGGAGCAGAGCCTGCAAATCCCCTCGGGGGGAACGTCCCCGGACCTCCGCTACACCCTCGAGGTGGTCTACTGTCTTGGCTCCTGCGGACTGGCGCCGGTGGCGGTGGTGGACGAGAAGGTGCATGGACGGCTCAGCGCCGACCGCTTGGTCGGGCAATTGCACACCATGACGTGAGGACGATTCGATCCGGTCGGGCGACGCCCGCGACGACGACGACAACCATCCAGGAGACTTTTCATGCCGGTCCTCCAAGCCCCCGACGACCTGTTGAACTTGCGAGAGGAGCTGCGCCGGCGCGAAGCGGCGTTCGCGCGCTCGACGACGATCATCACCGTGGGTGCCGGCACCTGCGGGATCGCCGCCGGGGCGCGCGAGGTGCTGACGGCGTTCGAGAAGTCGCTGGCCAAGCACCACATCGACGCGGTGTTGCGCACGGTCGGATGCATCGGTTTTTGCGCCAAGGAACCGCTGCTGGACATCCGCCAGGGGGGCGGCGGGCAGGTGTTCTACGGGAACGTGTCACCGGACATGGTCGAGCGAATCGTGGTCGAGCACGTGATGAAGGGGCATGTGGTTCGGGAATGGGCGCTGGGACGGCTGGGGGCCGACGATGCCCCGGATCGGAGTCGGGCATGACCTCGCGAAGCCTGCATGAGATGACGGTGGAATCCGGGACCGCGGCGCGGCTGCTGGTGTGCGGGGGCGAACGTTGCCAGGAAGCGGCCGGGGCGCGGGTGGCGACGACCTTGTCGGTGGAACTCGCTCGGCGGGGCTTGAAGCGCATCGAGGTCTCGACCCGCGGGTGCGGGGGCTTTTGCAGCGCGGCGCCGATCGTGGTGGTGCAGCCGCGGGGGTTGGTGTACGCGCGGGTGCGGCCCCAGGACGTGCCCGAGCTGATCGACCAGACGCTGGTGCGGGACGGGGTGCTGGAACGGTTGGTGTGGCGCGATCCCCCGGACGTGCAATCTTTGGTCGAGCTTCGGGACACGCCGTTCTTCGCCAAGCAGCACCGGATCGCGTTGGCCAATTGCGGTGTGATCGACCCCGAGAGCATCGAGGAGTACATCGCCAAGGACGGGTACCAGGGCCTGCGCAAGGCGTTGGTGGAGATGTCGGCGTTGGACGTGATCCGGGAGATGAAGGATTCGGGGCTTCGCGGGCGCGGGGGGGCCGGTTTCCTCACCGGGGCCAAGTGGGAGTTCTGTCGCAAGGCGAGCGGGGATCCGAAATACGTCGTGTGCAACGCCGATGAAGGCGATCCGGGGGCGTTCATGGACCGCTCGATCCTGGAGAGCGATCCCCATGCGGTGATCGAGGGGATGGCGATCGCCGGGTACGCCATCGGGGCCAAGCAGGGGTACATCTACTGCCGCGAGGAATATCCGCTGGCGATCGCGCGATTGCTGGAGGCGATGGAGCAGGCGCGGGAATACGGGGTACTGGGCGAGGGGATCCTGGGGACGGGCTTTTCGTTCGACATCGCGTTGAAGGAAGGCGCCGGGGCGTTCGTGTGCGGGGAGGAGACGGCGTTGCTGGCGTCGATCGAGGGTCGCCGCGGCGAGCCGCGCCCGCGCCCGCCGTTCCCGGTGGTCAGCGGGTTGTGGAGCCAACCGACCAACATCAACAACGTCAAGAGCTACGCGATGGCGGCGCGCATCCTCCTTCGCGGGGCCAAGGCGTTCGCGTCGGTGGGCACGCCTAAAAGCCCCGGGACGGCGATCTTCGCGCTGACCGGCAAGATCGAGAACACCGGGCTGGTCGAGGTGCCCATGGGCATCCCGCTGGGAGACATCGTGTTCGACATCGGCGGCGGCCTGCCGCGGGGCAAGCATTTCAAGGCCGTTCAGACCGGAGGCCCGCTGGGCGGATGCCTGCCGGCCACCAGCCTGAACACCCCGGTGGATTTCGATAGCCTCCAGGAGGCCGGGGCGGTGATGGGATCGGGCGGGATGATCGTGGTGGACGACGATACCTGCATGGTCGAGTTCGCGCGATACTTCCTGACGTTCGCCGCGGCCGAGTCGTGCGGCAAGTGCGTGCCCTGCCGCGTGGGCGGGCAACGCCTGCTCGAGGTGCTGGGGCGCATCGGGGACGGGCAAGGCAAGCGCGAGGACTTGGAGACCATCGCCTATCTGTCGGAACACATGACCGGCAGCTCGCTGTGCGGGCTGGGCCAGCGCACGGCCGGGCCGGTGCTGTCGGCGCTGCGGTTCTTCAAACAGGAATTTCTCACGCACATCGACCACGGCATCTGCCCTTCGGGCCAATGCAAGAAGCTGGTGCGGGCGCGATGCATCAACACCTGCCCGGCCGGGGTGGACACCCCGGCGTACCTGGCGCTGGTTGCCGAGGGGCGCTTCGCCGAGGGGCTGGAGATCCATCGCCAGCGCAACCCGTTCCCGATGATCTGCGGGCGTGCGTGCCCGGCGTTCTGCGAGACCAAGTGCCGCCGGGCCGAGATCGACGAGGCAATCGCCATCCGCCAGATCAAGCGGTTCATGGCCGACCACGAACACGGTGAGCCGTGGATGGCCCCGCCGATCGGATCGCCCGAGGAGCGGGCGTGGGC
This sequence comes from Tepidisphaerales bacterium, assembly GCA_038329845.1. Taxonomy (GTDB): domain Bacteria; phylum Planctomycetota; class Phycisphaerae; order Tepidisphaerales; family Tepidisphaeraceae; genus JBBQNJ01. Next base: position 2,727 of record JBBQNJ010000006.1, read on the forward strand.
GTCGAAGCGCAAGGTGGCGGTGGTGGGCGCCGGTCCTGCGGGGCTGACCGCGGGGCTGCGGTTGGCCCAGATGGGATACCGGGTGACGGTGTTCGAGCGCCTGCCCACGCCCGGCGGGATGATGACCTGGGCCATCCCCGCCTATCGCCTCCCGCGAGAGCTGACTTTCGCCGAGATCGACAACATCCGCCACGCGGGAGTGGAAATCCGCTGCAACGTCGAGTTGGGGCGGGATTTCACGGTGGATTCGCTTTTGGGCGAGGGTTGGTCGGCGGTGGTGCTGGCGATCGGGGCGCACAAGAGCCGACGGATGGGCATCGCCGGCGAGCGGCTGGCGGGGGTGATGAACGGGCTGGATTTCCTCCGCGCCGTGGCCGACGACCCGGACCACCCGGCACCGGAATACGACCTGCGCAACAAGCGCGTGGGGGTGGTGGGCGGGGGCGACGTGGCGATCGACTCGGCGCGGACGGCGTTGCGCATGGGGGCGCGGGAGGTGCATGTGATGTACCGTCGGGCCGGGGACGACATGCCGGCCACGCACCTACCCGAGGAGATCGAAGGCGCCCTGCACGAGGGGGTGCATATCCACACGCTGGTCAACCCGGTGGAGGTGTTGGGCAAGGACCGGGTGACGGGGGTTCGCTTGCAGCGGCAAGGGCTGGGAGATTTCGACGGTTCGGCGCGTCGCAAGCCGGTGGCGCAGGAATCGGACAGCTACACGCTGAACTTGGACGCGCTGATCCCGGCGATCGGGCAGACACCCGACCCCGCGGCGCTGGACGCGGCCGGGGTGAAATACGACGCCCGCGGCGCGACGGTCGAGGTGGATGAGTCAATGTCCACCAACCGGCCGGGCGTGTTCGCCGCCGGGGACGCGGTGAGCGGTCCGGCGACGATCGTGCAGGCGGTGGCGGCGGGGAACCAGGTGGCGGTGGTGGTGGACCAGTGGGTGCGGACCGGGCAATTGGCGCGCCCGCGCTTCGTCACCGAGCGCCGCGACGTCGCATGCGGGCATCGGCTGGAGGATTTCGCCGAGGCCCACCGCCCGGAGAGCCGTCGGCTGCCGGTTGATCAACGTCAATGCAACTTCAAGGAGGTGGAATTGGGCTTCGACGAACGCACGGCGCGGTTCGAGGCGCGGCGCTGCCTGCGCTGCGACCTGGAATGGCTGGACCTGATGCAACTACCGCGTCCGACGGCGGCGCCGGCGGATGCCGCGACCGAGGAAACCCCCGCGACGAGCCAAGGAGGCGCGGCATGAGCTTCGAGATGACCATCGACGACCGCACGGTGACGGCGATGCCGGGACAGACGGTGATGGAGGCGGCGACCGCCGCCGGAATCCACATCCCCGGCTTGTGCCACCATCAGCACTTGCCCTCGCTGGGGGCGTGCCGGCTTTGCGTGGTGGAGATCGAGCGCCAACGCGGGTTGCAGCCGGCCTGCACCTTCCCCGCCGCCGAGGGATTGGTCGTCCGCACCGAGACTCCCAAGATCGTGGCGGCGCGGAAGTTCGCGGTGGAGATGCTCTTCAGCGAGCGCACGCATTACTGCATGACCTGCCCGGTGAGCGGCGGGGCCGAAAACACCGACTGCGACTTGCAGATGCTGGCCTACCGCTACGGGATGACGCACTGGATGTTCGCCCCCGACGCCAGCCACGCCTGGAAGGTGGACGCCACTCGCCCGTACTTCATCATGGACCACGGGCGCTGCATCCTGTGCCGGCGCTGCGTGCGGGCGTGCGCGTCGATGGCGGCCAACCACACGCTGGGCGTGCATCAACGCGGGGCGCGGACACTGATCGGCGCCGACGACGACCTGTCGTTCGACCAATCGAGCTGCGTCTCGTGCGGAAGCTGCTTGCAGGTCTGTCCGACGGGCGCCTTGACCGACCGGTCCAGCGCCTTTGCCGGGCGCGAGTCGGAAATGACACGGGTGAAGACCATCTGCTCGGGCTGTGCCGTGGGTTGCGGGATCGAGGTCTTGGTGCGCGACAACAACCTCGTCCGCATCGACGGGGACTGGGACGCGCCCAACGCCGGGTTGTTGTGCGCCGAGGGGCGATTCATGCCCACCCAGCCGGCACCGCCGCGTATCACCCGACCGCTGGTGCGCCGCGAAGGGAAGCTGCTTGAGGCCGGGTGGGATGAGGCGCTCGAGGTCGCGGCCGACAGCCTGCGCGGCGCCGACCGTCCGGCGGGGTTGATCTCCCCGCGTATGACCACCCGCCTGCTGGCCGGTTTCGCCAGCCTGTTCAACGAAACTCTGGGTAGCGACCGGGTGGCGCTGCTTTACGGCCAAGTTCCACCCATGGACTTGGGCACGTCGGCGACGCTGGCGGATGTCGGCACTTCCGACTGCATCGTCGGGCTGGGCGTCGATCCGCTAAAGGACCAGAAGGTGGTGGGATACCTGGTGAAACGGGCGGTGGACGCCGGGGCCACGCTGCTGCTGGTCAACGACCAGCCCACGCCGCTGGACCGCCTGGCCGGCGACCGCGTGCCGCTGAAGCACCTCTCGCCGATGTCGGCCTCGCCGTTCGCGCAGTTGCACTATTCCTATCACCTGGGGGCCGGCGGGCTGTCGCGGGTGAAGGCGGCGGTGGCATCGGCGCACCGACCGGTGATCCTGTACGCCCCGGGATTAAGTCCCACGGCCTACGCGGGATTGCGCTCGATGCACGCCAAGGCCAAGTTCCTGCCGATGGTGCGCGGCGCCAACGCCATGGGGGCCCATCGCCTGGGCCTGACGGCGCGCCCCGTCGAGGCGCCGGTGACCTATGTGTTGCTGGGGGACGATTCCCCCGAGGTCGGCGCCCCCTCGCCAGCGACGGATTTCCTGATCGTGCAATCGGCCCACCGCAACGCATGGACCGACGCGGCCGACGTGGTGTTGCCGGCCCGCACCTGGGCGGAAAAACCGGGCCTGCTAATGAACCTCGAGGGACGTCGGCAGCGGCTCACCCCCCTGCTCAAGGAGCCGCCGGGCGTGCGGGCCGACCTCGAGACGCTGGTGTTGCTGTCGGCGAAGCTGGGTTCGCCGTTGTCGTTCGACTTGATCGTGGAAATGTGCGACGCGGTCTGATTTCGTGAAAGGATGCGCCAATGAGCCGAAAGATCACCCTCGCCAGCGACTGGCTGACCGGATGCGCCGGATGCCACATGTCGTTGCTGGACATCGACGAGCGCCTGGTGGCGCTGTTGGATCGCGTCGAGCTGCGCTCGATGCCGATCACCGACCTGAAGCATCCCGACGAGGCCGGGGTGGATGTGGGGATCCTCGAAGGCGCCGTGAACAACTCGGCGACCGAACGCGTGGCCCTGCAGATGCGGCAGCGCTGCAAGGTATTGATCGCCTTGGGAGACTGCGCCGTGTTCGGGGGGGTGCCGACGATGCGCAACCGCGAGGGTGTCGCCTGCGCCTTGCGCCGGGCCTACATCGAGACCGAAAGCACGGTGGACGGGAAAATCCCCGGCGATCCCGAGCTGGCCGTCATGCAGCCGTGCCGGGCCTTGGACCAGGTGGTGAAGGTGGATTTGCATCTGCCCGGCTGCCCCCCCAGCGCCGACGCCATCCACCACTGCCTGGCCGAGCTATTGGCCGGGCGGACCCCGGAGTTGACCGGCAAGAACCTCGATTGGCATTGAACGGGCGCCGAATCGCGCCGACGCGGAGTGGACTATGAGCCGAAAGATCATCATCGAGCCGGTGACCCGCATCGAAGGACACGCCAAGGTCTCGGTGCATTTGGCCGAGGACGGCTCCGTCGAGCGGGCGCGCTTCCACGTCAACGAATTCCGCGGCTTCGAAAAGTTCTGCGAGGGTCGGCCCTTCCACGAGATGCCGCTGATCACGGAGCGCATCTGCGGCATCTGCCCGGTGAGCCATCACCTGGCGTCGGCCAAGGCGTGCGACGCCATCCTGGGCGTCGAGCCGCCGCGACCGGCGACGCTCTTACGCCGGCTGATGCACATGGGGCAGATCATCCAGTCGCACTCGATGCACGTGTTCGAGCTGGCCGGGCCGGATTTGCTGCTGGGATTCGACGCCCCGCCCGAGACGCGCAACGTGGTGGGGCTGTACCAGGCCAATCCCGACCTGGCCCGCAAGGCGATCGCGTTGCGTCGCTACGGGCAGGAGATCATCGCGGCGGTGGGCGATCGCCGCATCCATCCCAATTTCGCCATCCCCGGCGGGGTCAACCAGGCGCTGTCGTCGCCCGACCGCGACATGCTGCTGCGCGACATCCCCACCATGATCGGATACGTGCGCGACGGGCTGGGGGTACTGAAGGGTTGGATGGACGACCACGCCGAGGACCTGAGCCGGTTCGCGGTCTTCGCCAGCCCCTACCTGGGAATGGTCCGACCCGACGACGCCGTGGAATTCTACGACGGGCCGCTGCGCCTGGTGGACGCGGATCGCTCGTTGATCGAGCGATTCGACGGGCGCGATTATCTCCAGAAAATCGCCGAACACGTCGAGGACTCGTCGTATCTCAAGTTCCCCTACTACCGCCCGCGGGGGTTCCCCGACGGGTGCTACCGGGTCGGACCGCTGGGACGGCTGAACGCGGCCACGCACATCGCCACCCCGCTGGCCCAGGCCGAATACGTCCAGTTCCAGGCCCGCGGCGGCGGGGGCACGGTGCAAGGCACGCTCTATTACCACCTGGCGCGGCTGATCGAGGATCTGCACGCGCTGGAGGAGGCGCAGGTCCTGCTCGAGGACGCCGAGATCCTCTCCACCGAACTGCGCACAAGCGGGAAGGTGTCGCGTCGGGAGGGGATCGGCGTCCTCGAGGCCCCACGGGGGACGCTGTGGCACCATTATTGGGTGGACGAACACGGGATACTGGAGAGGGTCAACTTCATCGTGGCCACGGGGAACAACAACTTCGCCATGAGCCGGGCCGTCGAGGAGGTCGCCAAGACCTACGTGGACGGCAAGAACCTGCGCGAGGGGGCGCTGAACCGGATCGAGGCGGCGATCCGCGCCTACGACCCGTGCCTGAGTTGCTCGACCCACGCCGTGGGAAAAATGCCCATCCGATTACATATTTTCGCGTGCGACGGAACCGAAACCCTCATCGACAGGAGCTAGTGCTTTGTCACGCGAGGTATTTAGCGTGATGTGATGTGGCCATTGCATTGAGTTTCGAAGACGATGGCGGCAACCTGGGAAGGTGCTGCCAGCAACATAAACGGTGACATCCACGAATGCCATTCACTTAAGGGCCAAAGTCGGCGAACTCAACAGCAGTCTTGGACCAATAAGGCGACTTTCCCCACCGCGACCGGGGCGTGCTATGATCGCTCTATGCGACGAGCAGCATGGATTTGTCTGGTGGTGGCGATGGGTCTGGCAGTCGTGCCGAATCGGCTGACAGCCGACAGCCTGCGCCCAACCTCGCGCTTGTCCCGGGGTATCCCGCATGGTGTGGAATTGCTCCGATCGACGACGAACCCCTCATCGCCGGCCACGCGGGCGGCCTCGACCGCGCCGTCCGCTTCCACCGACGCTCCCGCCGCCGAAGTTTCGATCGAGGCGCGGCGGATGCTCAAGCAGATCGACGACGCCTATGGCAAGCTCGAATCGCTGGCGCTGACCGGCACGTTGCGGGGACGCTTTGACGATGGCGTTGCGGTGCAGACGTTCGAGCAGCGTTTTTCCGGCGTATACCTCACGCCCAATCGGTTCCTTCACGATGCCCCCGGCGATGTGCGAATCGGATCGGATGGGAAATCCGTTTACGCGATCCGCCCGGACAAAAAGGTGTACATCACGGCGGCAGCGCCGGCGGAAAGAGCCAAGCCGGCCGATTGGCCCGAGGTGATCAGTGAGCTGCTGCGGATGCAAAACCCCGGACTTTACCTGGCCCTGGCGCGCGATCCATCGGAGTCGATCGTCGAAGGCGCCAGCCGCGTCAGCCGCATCCTCGCCGAGCCGATCGACGGCCGCGCCTGCGAGGCGATGCGGATCGAGAGCGACGGCGGGGAGGTGCATCTGTTCTTCGATGCCGCCACGCACCTGCTTCGCCGTGATGTGACCGATCACCGCAAGCTCATGCACCAGCGCGGCCGTGCGGACATGAAAACCGCGGAAGTCACGGTGGATTACACCATCGTCGAACCCGGCGCGGCGGTGAAGGCCGAACAGTTCGCCTGGATCCCGCCGGCCGATGCTCGGGAAATGGCGACCGCGGCGCGCGACGATCAAGAGGACGATGGCGATGGGGCGATGGCCCTGGTGGGAAAACCGGCCCCCGATTTCACGGCAACCGGCCTCGATGGCAAGCCGATCAAGTTCGCCGACCTGAAAGGATCGGTCGTGGTTCTGGACTTCTGGGCAAGCTGGTGCGGCCCGTGCGTGCAGGGGCTGCCGGCGCTGGATCAACTCGCCCGCGACTACCAGGCCCGCGGCGTGCGAGTGCTGGCGATCAATCAGCAGGAAGACGTCGACAAGGTGCGCGGGTTTATCAACTCCAAGGGCCTGACGCTGCCCGTGGCGCTCGATGACGGCTCAATCGCGGAGAAATACCGGGTCAAGGGTATCCCGCAGACCGTGGTGATCGGCAAGGATGGGAAAGTTCGCAACATCCTCGTCGGCTTCGGCCCCGGCTCGGAGGAAAAGCTCCGCGCTGCGATCGATGCGGCGATCCGGTAACTCGACCGCACCATCGCTGGAAGTCATTCCTCTGCGCCGCCGGAGTCCTCACCGACGGAATTGTGGACTTGGCAGACAACGCAAACCGCCGGTGAGACACCGGCGGCACTTGAACGCCCCGGCCCGGCAGGGCCGGAACCCGGGGACTGTCACGCCCCAAACGGGTGGCGCCGAAATCGTTCGGCCGAGGTTGCACTCGACGGAAACTCGACGACGATGCAGCTATGCCGAGTCGCCGGGTATGCCAAATCCTCATCGCCACGGGGTTGCTGCTGGCGGGAATCAGCCCGCGGCAGGCGAACGCCGCCGAGCCGGGGCTGTTCACCTTCATCAATCGCGGCGAGGTCGGAACGCTCGATCCCAATCGCATGTCGTGGCTACAGGATATCCGCCTGGGATACGCACTGTGGGAAGGGCTCTATGCGTTGGATCCGCAAACCCTCGAGCCGGTTCCCGGCGTCGCCGAGCGAATCGATCTTTCGGCCGACAAAACGGTCTACACGTTCCACCTGCGCGATTCGGCGAAATGGAGCAACGGCGAGCGGGTAACCAGCGCCGATTTTATTTTCGCGTGGCGCCGGATGCTCCGCGAGCCGGGGGACTACACCTATCTGCTGCACTACATTCGCGGGGCCAAGGCGTACGAACAGGCGTTCGCCGCCGACCCGAGTCGTGCCGATTTTTCCGCCGTGGGGATCGCAGCGCCAGATCAACGGACCCTGGTCGTCACGCTCGAGCACCCGGTGACGTTTTTTCCGGATATCTGCGCATTCCCCGTGACGTTTCCACTGAACGAAAAGTCGATGGAGCCGTTCGGTCGCCGGGATGAGAAGACCGGTCGGATCAGCTACGACGAGCGGTTCACTCGTCCGCCGGACCTGGTGGGCAACGGGCCGTTCAAGCTCACGCGATGGGAGTTCAAGGGGCTGCTGCGGATGGAGCAGAACGAGCATTACTGGGATCGCCCGCATGTGCGCAGCCAAGCGATCGAGCAATATTCGGCGGAAAATCCGATGGCTGGGTTCCTGAAGTACGAGACGGGAACGGTGGACTGGCTGGCCGAGATCACCGGTGATCTCGCGTCGGATCTTCGGGAACAAGGGCGCACCGATCTGAAAGTCTTCCCCGGGTTCGGCACCTATTTCTATTCCATCAACTGCAACGCGAAGCTTCCGGGCGGGGCCGAAAATCCGATGCGCGATCCTCGCGTGCGGGCGGCGCTAAGCCGCGCGATCAATCGCCAGCCGATCGTCAAGAACATCACCCGCCTTGGTGAGCCTGCCGCGTCGCACTACATCCCGCCAGGCATTTTTCCGAACTACGAATCCCCCGAAGCCCAGGGGTATGATCCCCGGGCGGCGGCGAAACTGCTCGCCGACGCCGGCTATCCCGGCGGACGCGGATTTCCCGGCCTGACATTGCTGTACAACAATGAAGGGCACCATGGTTTAGTCGCCCAGTTCGTCGCCAAGCAGTGGCAGCGGGCGCTGGGGATCAGCGTGCAACTCGAGGGGGTGGAGATCAAGACATTCCGCGAGCGGCTGCACAACAAGGATTACCACATCGCCCGGGCGAGCTGGATCGGCGATTACAACGATCCCTCGACGTTCACGGACAAGTACCTCTCTTCCAGTCTGAACAATGACTCGGCCTGGTTCAACCCGCGGTACGACGAGCTTTGCGCCGCCGCCGCCCGCGAGCCGGATGCGATGGCCCGGCTGAAGCTGCTCTCGCGGGCCGAAGCGATCCTGCTGGACGAAACGCCGATCATCCCGATCTACCACTATGTCAATGCGTACCTGATCCGCGACGGCGTCAGCGGCATCCCGCTGCATCCTCGGAACATGATCAACTTCAAAAGCGTCCAGGGACGCCACTGACCCCCACCCCCCACCCCACCCCGAACCCCGAACCTTCATCGCAATCTCCATGCTGCGTTTTCTCGCCCTACGCATCGCCCAGTTCCCGCTGATCCTGGCGGTGATCTACCTCGTCACGTTCCTGCTCGTCTGGGTCGCCCCCGGCAGCCCGTTCGATCGGACCGAGCGGGTGGTGGACCCGAGGGTGACCGAGCTGCGAAAACGCCAGCTCCACGCCGAACATTGGAACACCTTTCTCGCTCACTACTCGAGGCAGGTTCTGTTGCACGGCGATTTCGGCCCGAGCCTGGCTCAGGCGCAGTTCAGCGTCAATGAGATCCTCGCCCGCGCCTTGCCCACCAGCGCGGCGCTGGGATGCCTGGCGATGCTGATCGCCACGGTCGGTGGCCTTGGCATCGGCGTGATCTCCGCCGTCCGGCGCGGCGGAGCGATGGACTGGATCGGCCTGAGCGTGGCGCTGGTGGGGATCAGCCTGCCCAGCTTCGTCGTCGCCGCCGTGCTGCTCATGACTTTCGCGGTCTTCTGGCATTGGTTTCCCCCCAACGGCTGGGGAACCTGGCGCCACATGGTCCTGCCTTCGGTCGCGCTGTCGCTGATGCCCATGGCGTACATCTCGCGACTGATGCGCGTCTCGATGCTCGAGATCCTCAGCAGCGATTACGTGCGCACCGCCCGGGCCAAGGGACTCAGCCGCCCCGCGGTCGTCTGGAAGCATTGCTTTCGCAATGCCTTTCTTCCGGTGCTCAGCTACCTGGGACCGGCCACCGCGATGACGCTCACCGGCTCGTTCGTCGTTGAACACGTCTTCAACATCGCCGGCATGGGACGCGAGTTCGTGGCCAGCGTGCAGAACCGCGACCAGACGCTGGTGCTGGGCGTCGTGGTGGTCTATTCCGTTTTGCTGCTCGGATTGAATCTCCTGGTGGATGTTCTTTACACGCTGGTCGATCCGCGGATTGAACTCACCGCTAAGGCCCACGGAGCATAGACGAATGTCCCGAATCCTCCCCGCCGACTTCTCCGACCGCAGCTTCCCCGACGCCCCGCCGTCGCTGTGGCGACGAATGATGCGAAGCGGCCGGGTCGTGGTCGGCGGAGCGATTTTGCTGCTGGTCGCGGCGGCATGCCTGGTGTCGTTACCGCGAACGCTCGATCCTGACCTTGAGAACCACTTCTACTACGACGGCGGCGCCGATAACTGGGACTGGCGCGCCCCGCCCGCCGCCGCCGAGCCGGCGCTTTGGTTCGGGACCGACAACCTCGGACGAAGCCTGCTGGCCCGCTGTCTCACCGGCGGGGCGATCAGCCTGGCGATCGGCCTGGCCGCAGCCGTCATTGCGGTGGTCTTGGGCGTGTCGGTCGGGATGGTCGCGGGCTATCGCGGCGGCTGGACCGATGCGGGGCTGATGCGATTCGTCGATGTGATGTACGGACTGCCGTACGTCTTGATGATCATCATTCTCAAGATTTCCTTGGAAAACCCGCTGCAAAAGCTGTTCGATCCGAAGGTCGGGAACTTGATCGTGCTGTTTCTGGCGATCGGGTTGGTCAGTTGGCTGACGATGGCGCGGGTGATCCGCGGACAGGTGCTGTCGCTGCGCGGCCAGCCGTTCATCGAGGCGGCGCGGGCCGCGGGACTCACCGAACGCCGCATTTTCCTGCACCACCTGCTGCCCAACCTCATCGGCCCGATCCTCGTCTACGCAACCCTCACCGTCCCGCAGGCGATCCTCCAGGAAAGTTTCCTCAGCTTCCTCGGCATCGGCATCCAAAAGCCCCTGCCCACCTGGGGATCGCTCACCAGCGAGGCGCTCGAGGCCAACGCCATCCTCGGCGGACGCTGGTGGCTGCTCGCTTTTCCCAGCGCGTTGCTGGGACTAACATTGCTGTGTCTGAACTTCGTCGGCGATGGGCTGCGCGACGTGCTGGATCCCAAGCGATCCAGCTCGCGGCTGTAGTGATCCCGCCGATGCTTGCCCCTTGGCTTTTGCAAACCGGACGGTTCATGCAACGAATTACAACGATCGTTTTCGCCATCGCCACCGCCCTCGCCGCCGGGGCGATTCCCGCCGCGGCCCAGTCGGCACCCAAGGTCGGCGTCGGCTTCGTCACCGCCGCCGACTATCGCCCGGTGGTCGGGAAATTCGGCGGACGGCTTGTCCGCGACACCCTGGGCGAACCCAAGAGCTTCAACCCCATCACCGCCGGGGAGACCAGCACCACCGAGTACACCGATCGCATCTTCCAAGGCCTGACCACCTCCGATCCGTTCACCGGCGAGATGATCCCCCTGCTGGCCGAAAAATGGCAGACCAGCGATGATGGCTTGAGCTGGACCTTCCAGTTGCGCCGCGACGTGACGTTCAATGACGGCACTCCGCTGACGGCCGCGGATGTGGTCTTCACCTGGAACGATCTGATCTACGATCTGTCGCGCCCCGATATGAACCAGCCGGCACGTTGGCCGTGCAGCACCCGTGATGCGACCACGTTCGAGGGCAAGATCATCAAGGTCGAACAGGTGGACGACCATACCGTGCGGTTCACCACGCCCGTCAAGATCGCCATCGTCGATGAACTGGTCGCCACGCCGATCCTGCCGCGCCACAAATACGCCGAGTTCGTCAAAGCCGGCACTTTCGGCGGCGCGATGGGGGCCGATTCCCGGCCCGAGGATATCGTCGGAACCGGCCCATTCGTTCTCGGGGAGTACGCCCGGGGCGCGAAGGTGGTCCTCAAGCGGAATCCACGATTCTGGAAGAAAGACGCGGCGGGAAATTCGCTGCCGTACCTCGATGAAATGGTCTTCCTCGTCACCCGCGACGCCAACATCATGCTACTGAACTTCCAGCAGGGGATCACCGATGTGTTCGGCCTTCGCAGCGGCAAGGATGTCGCGGCCCTGCGTCCGCGGCAGCAGGCCGACAACTTCACGCTCTATCAACTGGGTCCGGATTACGGCACATTCTTTGTGACGTTCAACATGAACAAAGACGCCGCCAAGGCCGGAAAAATCCCGCAATACAAGGTGGACTGGTTCGGCGACACGCGATTTCGCAAGGCCGTTTCCTACGCCATCGACCGTCCGGCACTGATTCGCAACGTGCTTCGCAATCTCGGCTACAGCTTGCCGGCGCCGTTCACCCTGGCGGCCGGACCGTATCGGCAGGACGGCTTCGCCCCGCATCCGCACGATCCGGCCAAGGCCCGCGCCCTGCTGGCGGAGATGGGCCTGAAGGACCGCGACGGCGATGGAATCATCGAGGATGAGCAAGGCCACAAGGTCTCGTTCACCATCAACACCAACGCCGGCAACAATATCCGCGAAGACATGGCCGACTTCATCCGCAAGGACCTGAGCGAGATCGGCATGGAGGTCAACACGCTGTTCCTCGAGTTTAACCTGTTGGTGGACAAGATGGATGTCAACTTCGATTGGGAATGCATCCTCATGGGCCTGACCGGCGGAACCGAGCCGCACTGGGGTGCCAACGTCTGGAAGAGCAGCGGACGGCTGCACATGTGGTGGCCCAACCAGCTCACGCCCGCCACGGCCTGGGAAAAGCGAATCGACGAAGCGTTCGCGCAAGGCATCCAGGAACTCGACAAAGCCAAACGCAAGGCGCTCTACCGCGAGTGGGTCCAGATCGTCTACGATCAGCAACCGTTCATCTACCTCACGACCACGGAGCGGGTGGCGGCACTGCGAAACAAATTCGGCAACATATTTCCCTCCGCGACGCCCTCCGGGCTGTTGCACAACGAAGAAGAGATTTTTGTGAAGTAGCCGCGTTGCCAATGCGCGCGTGGCGATGCGCGCCGCCAATGCGCGCGTGGCGATGCGCGCGTGGCGATGCGCGCCGCCAATGCGCGCTTGGCGTCGGCCGAACGCCGGATCGCTTTCGATCACGCCGTCGCGGCGACCGGGGATCCATAATGCACGCCGCGCCACTCCCGCACGGCGGCGGAAAATTGCCCGTCCTCGACGACCTTTTCCGGGCAATCGAAATGCGACGCGGTCCGGACGAAGAGTTTTTTCTCACCGGCCAAGGCGTTGAACACCGCGAATTGCCCCGGCGGAGGAACCGCCGGATCGAACCGCGCCGCGCCCACCAGCGTGGGGATATTGATGAATCCCGCCGCCGTCGCCGAATCGAAATACTTCAGAACCTCGATCACCTCCGGATGTGCCTGGGCGTACCACCGCACCGACTCGCCGCTGCCGTTGCACTGCATCGAAAGCCGCAACGGATGGTTGCCGAAGCTCGGCACGTCCAACGCGGCCCGCGTGATTCGCCGATCCCACGGCACCGCCAGGGCACCCATCCCGCCGCCGAAACTGCCGCCCACGTACGACATTCTCTCGCCGAGGTGCGGAAATAGTTCGAGCAGCGTCGTGACGCCGGCCCACAAATCCGCGACGCAGGCGCGATGCAGGTACGTGTCGCGCGACTCGATGCCGAAAATGACGTGCGCCGAAGCGTTATTCGGCAGCTCCGGCCGCGCTGAGCGATGAAATCCGCGGGCACAGGGAAACAGCTTTGCCACCGGTTCATCCGGACCGGTGAGATCGGGGGCCTCGCGCCCTCCGTAACCGTGACCCACCACTACGCCGCTGCGCACCTGGCCATCCCGCGGAGTGACCAGCCATCCCCCCACGCGAAACCCGTCCAGCGAATCGTATTCGATCAGTTCGACCCGGCGGGACGGATGTTCGATCCGGGTCTCACGCCGAGTCGGGCGGGGAGCAATGCGTCGAGTTGCGTCGTATGTCCCGCGCCAGAACTCCTCGAACCCACTCGGCGCCGGCGGCGCCCCGACACCCAGCAGTGACTCCATCAAATACCCATAGGTCGGATCAAATGGGAACGAATGCTGAATCATCGCTGGAATTATCCCCATTCCCCGCGCTACGGCCAGAGCGGAAAGAGGTCATAAATCAAGGTGACCCCTTTCTGTCCGCGGGATACGACGGCGGAGCGGCAATGCCTCGTTCGCATCGGCATTCGCTACAATACGATCCATGTGCTGCCGCAATATCCTTTGGACCCTCGCCCTCGCCTGGCTCCTGTCCTGCATCAGCGTCGCACCCGGCGCGACGAACGTCGTGCCGTTGATCGTGGAATCGGGCCAGATCGAACCCGGGCGTGATTCCCGCGTCTTTGCCGTCACGCTCGATATCGCCCGTGACGACCATACCGGCACTCTTGCCGCGCAATTCACCTGGGCGTGCGGCGGGGAGACGATCATCAGCCTGGAACTCGCCGAGCGCCTGCGGGCGCCGATCAAGGCGAACCGCGATCTCGAAGGCTATGTGGACGGCGACGGACGTCGTCTTTTCGCCGGCGAAGCGGACGTGATCGTTCATTTCGGCGATCAGAGGCATCGAATCACGGCCTGGGTGATGAATCCTCCGTTCGCGCCCGGGTTGACCGGCGTATTCGGGCATGAAATCCCGCGCAAGTACCAGTGGGAAATCAACCCCGACCCACAGCGGCCGACACTGACTTTACGTCCGCCCGGAGCGATTGCCCCCGCCGGATCGCCGCGTCCGCTCGCCGTGCTGCCGTTGAAGGACCACGATGCTAATCTGTGGATCAACATCACCGTGCGCAATGTGGCGGTGGACGTACGTCTGATCCCCCAGTCCACCGATTTTCAAGCCGCGCCCGACCTTCAGAAAAAATGGGACATGGCTCGCAGCGGCGAAAAGACCGAGGTCACTCGCAACAGCTACCTCGGCGGCGCCCGAGTGCTGCGACTGATCGGGAAGGACGGCATCCATCTCGGCGGCGGCGTCTATGAAACGGACCTGTTCGCCCTTCTGCTGGACGACAACCCCGCCGCCACCAGCGGCATCGGCCAGAGCCTGCTCAACCGCTTTATCTATCGTGTTGATGCCGAACGTGGAAAATTCACGCTGGTTTCACGGGTCCCCGAACCGTCCCCAGCCAGCCAACCTGCGCCCTGACGCGACATCCTGTCCGCCGTGAGCGTCCCTCGCATAAAAAACCATCGACCGCAACGCGTGCAAGGAGAACGCGCTGCGGCCGATGGTATGGTCGGTCAGTTCAGTGCCCGCGTTGTCGCAGGCCATAGTCAGGCTCTGTTGATCATACCAATGATCACGAACAGAATCGCCAAGACCAGGAACACGAACAACAGCGTGCGTCCCACGCCGGCGCTCATCCCGGCAACCCCTTGGGCGCCAAGCACATACGCGATAATCGCGATAATGAAAAAGACGATCGCCAGCCAAACCAGTCCGCCGAAGGCAAACTGTCCAAGTACGGGCAACGACAACGCGGCGAGTGCAGTCAACATGGTATTCTCCTCGAACGGTGGCAGGAGTTGATCGGTCGCGAGCGACAATCGCCTCGCCAAGAATCACCGACCTCGTCTGCCGTCCGATTGGACTGCAAGCCGCGTGCCGCTGGACCATTGGCAACAAAGGGTGGAGGAGAAGATTGCCTCACAGGGCTTCTTGAGGCACAACGCCGGTGAGTCAGTGAAGCCAGGCGATGACTCCATCCGACAGGGCCTCGTCACGTCGAAGGGTCGGCCTTCTCCAATGCCACGTCCGTGAGGGTTCGATGTTTTCGTCGCCGAACCCATAAGTAGCCCACGAAAATCACCACTGCGACGATGGCGATCGCCAGCAGGATATGCTTGGTCTCACGGATGCGATCGGTGACACGCGGGTCGCTCAAATCGCCAAACCAGCGACCCGCCCACCAGCCCAGGGTCATGAACATCCCCCCGCTCACAATCGCAGCTAGTCCGTCGGCGATAATGAACTTCACAAAGCTGTATCGCGTGGCGCCGGCCGCGACGACCATCGCCCCGCGGATGCCCGCGAAAAGCCGTCCGATCGCCACGACCCAGATGCCCCAGCGATCGAACAGCCGCTCGGCATGTTCGATGCGCTGGCGGGTGAGATGTTTGCCCACGAACGGAACCCGCGTGATGTTCAGTCCGAACCGCTTGCCGAATGAATAGAGCACGCAGTCGCCGCCGATAATCCCGCACCAGGCGAAGATCCCCGCGGCGATCCAGCTCATCTTGCCCTGCGAGATCAGCAGCCCCGCGATCAGCAGCGGAATATCCTCCGGCAATGGCAACCCCAGCCCGCAGGCGAATAGCAGCGCAAACAGCACCACGTACCCGCCGGCTTCGATCCAGCGCTGAAACCGCTGGAGGTTCCCCCCGTGTTCAACTGGCTGCGATGCCGCAACGACGCCGGCCTCGCTCGCGGGCGAGGTCTGTCCCATCGCCGATCGCTGAATACTTGTGAAAAACCCCGCCCCCAGGAGGGCCAGCAGGGTCAGCCACACAACCCAAGGTGCCGCCGGAAATCCGCGCATGTCTGTTCGTCCACAAGCCACCGAACCCGCCGCGCCGCGCGCGCCGAACTCTCACCGTACCGGCGACGCCGATTCCCGCCAAGTCCCAACCCCTGCAGGCGGTTGTCGATTTGTCGATTTGTCGAGAACAATGACCCTCGCCAGTCGGACCGACGCGACCCGACCGCGGTGGGGGCTTGGAAACCGATCACTAGCGCCTCCCCAGCATTTTCCGGGGTGCCACTTGGCATGTCTTTGTGGACAAAGTGGCCTGGTGTGTATAGGCTGAAGATATGGCCGCAACCATCAGCTCTCCGGTTAATCACAAGGCGAGGCACCGCTCGCCGCCCAATTATCGCGGGCGGAGCCTGGGTCTGCCCGACTTCAGCACATTCCAGTGGGTCCGACAGGTGCGAGATGGCATTCCCTACGCCGCGTTGCTTCGCTTTCAAAAGAACAGCGGATTGGGCGCCAGCAGGATCGCCGATCTGATTCGCATTCCCCAGCGCACCCTGATGCGACGAAAAGCCGTCGGCAGGCTTAGGACCGATGAATCAGAGCGACTGCTGAGAGTGTCGGGGGTTTTCGACAAAGCCCTGGAGCTGTTCGAGGGAGATGCACAGGCCGCTCGCCGCTGGTTGACGACGCCGAGCGAGAGCCTGGAGAGTCATTCGCCGCTGGATCTTGCGGCGACGGAAATTGGGGCGCGGGAAGTCGAGGATCTGGTGGGCCGTCTCGAGTACGGGGCATTTTCTTGATTCTCACCGCTTGGCGGATTGTGAAGGCCAAACATGTCGGCGCCGCATTTGACGGACAAGGAGCCAGGCGCTTCGGGGGCTGCTGGAACACCAAAGGGGTGCCGATGGTGTACACGGCCGGATCCCAGGCTCTGGCGGTGCTTGAACTCTTGATCCATCTCGTAGGCAGCGATCTGCTTCGCCATTACCGCCTCGTTCCGGTCGAATTCGACGAGTCGCTGATCAGAACATTGTATCCAGGCGCTCTGGCCCGCGACTGGAGAAGCCGGCCCGCGACGGCGGCCACGCGGCAGGTCGGCGATGAATGGATTGCCGCCGGGGAGTCGGTCGTGTTGCGGGTCCTCAGCGCGGTCGTTCCGGACGAGTACAATTACCTCCTCAATCCGCAACATCCGGATTACGCGAAGCTCGTCTTCGGTAAGCCCCGAGCTTATCGCCTGGATCACCGGCTGAAGTGACGTAACGTTCCCATCTCGGCGGAGCTTCATCGCCGATGTCGCACGAACAAGCCCGTCGCGCAAGCCTGCGAGATATGGGGCGTGGCGAATCAATCAATTCGCCGGATGTTGTGACGACTCGCAACGCACCACTTGCAATCACAGTGGTCATCCGTGCGGGCGGCGGGGAGATGGCGCGCAGTGACCGGACAATGTTCGTCGGGATCGCGGGATTTGGCCGAGATCGGGCACCCGCAGCCGTCGATCGGATCGCGATGCAACTGGTGCAGGAGCGGCTTGCCGCAGTAGGTCGCGCCGCGATGGATCACGCGCAGCGGGCAGGTTTCGCAGACGCCGGCGCGGGCGGCCCAGTCGTGTCGGATCGGCAGCAACCCCATGCGGCGCAGGCGAGACGAGGCCGATTTGGCCGCGGCCCGGGATAGGACGGCGAAGGCGCTGGATCGGCAACAGAGGCCCGGCATCAACGTTTTTATCGGCCTTTGATACCGGTTGAGTTGAGTTTCCCGGCGGCGGATCATTTAAGCTGCCAGACTTTTCGCAGAATCCATTCGGCGGTGGCCAAGGCGACGATCAGCAGGAAAAACAGCGGGCTGGACCACAATTCAAGTTCCATGCGCGACTGGATGCGCTCGGTCTTGAGATGGACCTGATCGCTGAGGGTATGCAGATCCTCTTCGCGCAAGAATGCCCCGCCGGTCGCCGACGCCATTTCGCGCAGCAACTTTTCGTTCATCGCCGTCTCGCCCAGCTCAAGCTTCGGTTCGGTGACGTTGAAGTCCAGCCGTGTGCCCGGATCGCGCTCGACCCAGAACTGGTATGCCCCCGGTGCCGGAGCGACAAACTCCCCGCGATACATTCCCGGCTGCTCGGGCAGCGCCCGCAGCGGCACCTCCCCGACAGCGCCGCCCGGCGATTCGTAGTGGCCCTTGACCTGCGGATCGGTCACCGGTTCGTAGCTCTCGGTGTAGAGCCGGGCGTAAATCGTCACCTTGTCGAACGCAACATAGTCGCGCCGATCGGTGCTGAGCTGCGTGCGCTTGGAACCGCCGAGCAGATGGGGAAGGCTAAGGCGCTGGACGATCTGTCCCCACAGCGCCGTGTAATACAGATCGCCGACGTTCTTGCGCCACCGCCAGGTATTGTCGGTGCCGACGAACATCACCTGACCCAGCCCGTAACCCTGCATGGCGATGATCGGCATCTTGCCGAAGCGCGACGCCCGCGCCGGATCGGGATCGACCATCAGCACGTCGGCCGCCGGCTTGGCGCGATTGACCTTGGCGGTCCAGAAGATCGGCGGAAGCTTGGCCCAACGGGCCGATGATTCCTGTTCCTTGTCGCTCAGCCGCAGCATCGGGCTTCGCTTGCCGGCGGCGGAGAGTTCCATCCGCACCGGCTTGTCGGCCATCTCATCGGAGCCTAGTCGGACGACGTTCAAATTGAGCAGCGTCGAATCCGAGGCGTCGAATTCCACCGGGAGCATTTTTTCGATGGGCGTCTTGGCATAGGTCCACGGATTGGCTCGCTTTCCCGCGATCATCAGCAGCCCGCCGCCGAACTTCGAGACAAACTCGTTGATCGACTCGAGTTGGGTCGACGAAAACGCCCGGGCATCAACATCACCGAGGATGATCAAGTCGAACTTCTGAAGATCGGCCTTGGTCTTGGGGATTTCCGGCAGATAGGGGCTATCCTTGGCCTTGGTCAACTGCTCGTCGGCCTCGAGCAGCACGCTTTTCAGTTCGACTCGGCGGTCGCGTGCGAGCATCGCCTGAAGATACTTAAACTCCCAGCGCGGCTGCTGCTCGATGATCAATACCTTGATCTTGTCATCCACCACGCGGATATGCTGGGTCTGGATGTTGTTATCCTTCACGACTTCATCGTCGCGCGGGTCGATGGACGCGATCAGTTCGTACTCTCCCGGCTTGTCCGGGGTGAAGTTCATCGCCAGCACCTGCTCGCCATCGCTGGGAAACGTCACCTCCCTCGAGTCGAACTGCTTCTCGACTCCGGCCTTATCGCGCAGCTTCAGCAGCAGCCGCGCCGATTCTCCGGCCATACCCTGGCCGCGCACCCGCACCGTCACCGGCGCTTCATCGCGGGCGAAGACTACTTCCGGGGCGAACAAATTGGCGACGATCAAATCCTTGGGCGCCGAAATCCCCACGCCGTAGATGTACAGCGGAACTCCGTCGGCCTTGGCGATCAGTGCCGCGTCGAGCGCCGGGGCGCCGGAATTGAATCCCCCGTCGGTGGCCATGACGATCCCCGCCAGCGGCTGGCCGCGGGTTCGGGCCAGCAGCTCGCGCAGGGCGTCGCCGCCGGCCGTCACCGGGCTGTCGGCACCGAGCTTGTCGATCCATGAGACATCGGCCTTGGCCTGCACCACCCCCGCCGAGGTCATGCGCTGCTGCTGCGGCCAGAAAATCACCGCCAGCACGATCAATAGCCCGGCGCCGGCGGTGATGGCACCGCCGAGCCACTGGCCCACCGCGCCGCGCCGAAGCCCAAGGACCAACAGTCCGGCGCCCGTCCCCGCCGCTAGAACGCCCAGGATCATGAAGACTGCGCCCCAGGGGAATCTCGCCCTGGGCATGGCCGACGGGGCCTGCACCGGCGGAGCGGGCGTCAGATCGGCGATGGTTCGCCCGAACGCGAACGGGCGAAGGTTGTAACTGTCGTGCAGCTTCTGCACCAGGTCGAGCTTGTCGTTGCGCAGCGCCTGCCGCAGGACCTCGACTCGAGCCACTTTGCTAAGGCCCGCCTGCGACGAAAGCGGCTGGGCGAGCCCCTTGGCCGGGTCGATCTGTCCACGGGCGATCGCCACGCGCTCGAGATCAGCTTTCTCGGTCCGGGGGTCTTCGATCCGCATCGAACTCGACGAGTCCAGCAGCAGCAGCAGCGTCCGCCGGATCGTCCCCTCGACCGTCAGCGCCAGCACCGGCTTGAGCAGCAGCGCCAGCATCAGCAGCAACACCCCCCAGCGGAGCGATGCCAGCAGATATCGCCCGGAGCGGGGGACATGCTCGGCGCTGCGCCGATAGAGCCAGAAGACCCCGGCACCCAGCAGCAGGGCCGCAAGGATCACCCAGCCGAGGCGGTCGCGCACGCAGTCGATGGCGATCCCGGAGATGCGCCCGGCGTCTTCCACGCGAACGCCAAGAAGTTTGAGCAGGAAGTCGGTCATGCGCTTACGCCGATTCGCCGCGGCACGCGGTCATGCATTTGGCTGTTCATCGAAATACCTGCGTCCCCGGTTTGGCGGTTCATCGGTTCATCCTACTTCGACTCACTGAACCACTGGCTCAGGAAGGTTTCCGCCGCCGCGAGCACCAGCGCCGCGATCGCCAGCGACATCCAGAATTCGGTTCCGATTCGTTCCTTCTCGACCTCGGCGGCGAACTCGGCGCCCGCCCCGGCGCCGGTCCACGAAACCACGTGTGCCGACTCGCCCAGCGTCTTTCGCTGTTCGGGCGCGATGGTCTGAAGCGACGACTCCATCGGATCCGGCTCGGCCGCGAACGCCAGCCTCACCGGCGGCTCGGCGGTGATCGACACGTCGTAGGCGCCGCTGCGATTCGTCTGGTCGTACGCCAACGTCGCCATCCGCGTGCGCGGCGAGGCCTCGATCTTGCGGGCATCCTTGGGCTGATCCGCTGGATGACGCGGCGGAGTGATGATCGCATCGCGCCCGATCAGCTCACCGGGCATCTGGCGCACGAACCGCTCGCCCACGCGGACGTTCAGCCCCTCATCCTGTCGCCGCACCACCGCCCCCATTACCCGATCGAGCAGCGGCAGATAAACCCCCGGCGTTCGCGTGGGCAGGTCGTTCCAGGCGGTGTCGGCGGTCGAGGCGAACTGCACCACCCGGCCCATCCCCCAGGATCGCTCCATCACCGCCGGCTTGCCCGCCAGCTCGCCATTTTTCGGCGTATCGGCAAATCGCAGCACCGTTCGCGGCTCGCCCACCTCGTCGCCTTCCGGACGAGTCGTCGCCGCGCTGTCGGTCGCCTTGAGTTCATACGCCCGGAAAAAATGCGCCGATGCCGGGCTTCCTGAAGCCGGATCCGACCACAGCCGCGCGATCGGATGGGTGAAGTCCTTGTCCTGAAGTGTAAAAAATCGCTCGTCCTGCGAGGCATCCCCGAACGGCCCGACGAACTGGGCTGGCAAGAATCGCCATTTTTTCCCCAGTTTCTCGTTGTAAAACGACGCCTGCATGTTCGATCCGGGAAAGATGACCAGTCCCCCGCCGTGGCGAAGGTAGCCGCTGATCGATTCCAGGGCCGCATCGGAAAAGTCGGTGACGTTGGCGACGAAAACCGCGTCGTAGTCGTCAAGCTTGACGCCGTCGAACTCGGCGGCTCCGATCGTGTTCACCTTGACGAAATAATCCGACGCTTCCGATCGAGACACCGGGGCCAGGGCGTAACGCAGGAAAAACGTCTCGCTGTCGCGCGCCTCGCGGCCCGGATCGCCATCCACGAGCAACACCTTGACGCTTTCGATAGCGCGGATGGCAATGGTGCGGAAGTCATCGGCCGGAACGCGATCGGCGGCGATCGAGGCCGTGGCTGAATGGAACCCCGGCCCGCGCAGCTTGCCGGTCAATCCAACGCTTTTGCTCGAGCCGGGATCGATCGAGTCGATCACCGCTTCATCGCTGGGCGGATCCTCGTCGATGTGCAGCGTCACCCGCACATCGCTCGCCGCGCTGGAGCCGAAATTACTCACCTGCGCCTCGAACCGCAGCGGACGCCCCACCGCCGGCAGCCCGCTGGTCATCCGAAGCTCGGTCACCGCCAGGTTGTTCTCCTGGGGCGCGTCGATGAGAATCAGGTGCGTGCGCACATCGGCTTTACTCTGATCAACGATTCGCTGAATGGGCTGAAAATTTCGCCAAGCCAGCGCCTGCCCATCGGTGATCAGGAAAATCTCCTTGCGCAGCGACGTGTGCCGACCCAGCACGTCCATGGCGCCGCGGACCGCCGGGAGCAGGTCGCTGGAGCGATCGCTCAGCCGGGCCTCGCGGACGGCCTTGCGGGCCAGGTTCATGTCGATCGTCGGCTCGGGGATCAGCCCGTCGGCGATGTCGGATGCCAGGATCACCGCGGCGCTGGATCCCAGCGGCAGCGACGCCAGCGCCGACTCGGCCGCTTCCTTGCCCTTCTCGAACCGGCTTTTCACCCCGTCGGTGGCGCTCATCGACGCGGAGTTGTCCAGCAGCAGCACCGCCGTCACCCGCGCTTGCCCAAACATCCCGGCGGTCGCGGCTTTAATCGCCGGCCGCGCCAGCGCCACCGCCAGCAGTGCCAGCATGGCGCAGCGGATCAACAACAGCAGCAAATCCTCGATCTGGAGCCGGCGCTGGTTCTGCTCGACGCTGATCTTCAAGAATCGCATCGCCGCCCAGATCACGCGCTGAAACTTCCGCTTGTTCAGCAGGTGAATGATGATGGGGATCGACACCGCCGAGATCCCCAGGAGCATGAGCGGATTGAGAAACACGCGATCGCGTCCATTCTTCCGGGGCCGCGCCCCGGTCGTTCGGGTGGCTCGAAAAAATCGCCCTTAGCGGGCGCTGGTTTTCCTGCGAAACGCCAGATATCCGCTGATCACTTCATGCAGCGGGGTGGCGGTGTTGATCATCGTGTAGTGGCAGTTCTGCCGCTCGCATCCCTCGCGCAGGCGCGCGCGGAACGCGTCAAACTCGCGCAGATAGCTCTTGCGGATTTCCCGCGGGCGGGTGAGCAACTTGGGCGACTGTTCCAATCCCTCGAACTCGACCAGCCCGTTGAACGGGAACTCCAGCTCGAACGGATCCAGCACATGGAACACAATCACCTCGTGGCCGCCGAAGCGAAGATGCTGGATGCCATCGAGAACCTGCTGCTCATCGTCGAACAAGTCGCTGATCAGCACCGCGATCCCGCGCCGCCTGATCTGCCCGGCCATCTCGTGAAGCACCTGCCCGATGTTCGTCTGCCGCGTCGGATTGAACCCGGCCAGCAACGACAGGATGTTGTGCATCGACTGGAGATTGCCCGTCCGCGGCACATACGTCTGCAATTTCTCGTCAAACACGCCGAGCGAAACCGCGTCGCGCTGATGAAGGATCACATAGCACAGCACCGCGGCGATCATCTTCGCGTAATGCAGCTTGCTGATCGACCCCGAGCCGTACTTCATCGACTCCGAGCCGTCCACCAGCAGATGCGCGACGTAGTTGGTCTCCTGCTCGTACTGCTTGAGATAATACCGATCCGTGCGCCCAAGAACCTTCCAGTCGAGGTGGCGAATGTCATCCCCCGGCACATACTCGCGGTGCTGGGTGAACTCGATGGCGAACCCGCGGAACGGGGACTTATGCTCCCCCGCCATGTACCCCTCGACGATATACCGCGCCGCCAGCCCCAGACTCTCAGCCCGGCTGATCGCCTCTGCATCCAACAACAAATTCGGAGGAGTCTTAGCCATGAATTTCTAAACGCGAAGAGGCGGTTCGCTGGAACGCTGCATTTTTTCACCACGAAGGCTCGAAGAACACGAAGAAAAAGAGAACTCAGAGACGACGAGGGTCAAATTTTCAGGCCTCATGGAATTTTTCGATGAATGCCATCTCGAATCAGTTCTACGTTGAAGTTCACGAGGAACCCAACGCGGATATGTTTTAACTTCATGTAGGTCAATAACTGGGCTTCGTAGAGCGGGATCCTTTTCTCAACCGATTTCGCCTCCACGATGATGCAGTCCTCGACCAGCAGATCGATCTTCAACGAGCTGTCCAACGTCATCCCGTCATACACAATCGCCACCGGCGATTCCCGCTCGGCCCGCAGTCCGCGCTTGGTCAACTCATATTGCAGGCATCGACAATAAACCGACTCCAGCAATTCCGGCCCTGGAGACCGATGCACGCGGAAAATCGAGTCCATAACTTCCCTCGCCACCCGTTCGATTTCCGGCGATGTATTTTCTCCAAACGGCATCGCAATCCCTTCGTGTCCTTCGCGGCTTTGTGTTAAAAAATCCCCCAGCCTTCGCGTTTAATCAATCCAGTTTCTGATCCTTCGGGACCGCGGCGAGGATTTTGCGGGTGATGTCGTCGGCGCTGACGCCCTCGGATTGGGCCGCGAAGTTCGGGACGATGCGGTGCCGGAAAATCGGCAGCGCCACGGCGGCGACATCGTCGCACGAAACGTGGTACTGCCCGTGCAGAATCGCGTACGCCTTGGCCGCGAGGATCAGGTTCAGGCTCGCCCGCGGGCCGGCGCCCCAGGTCAGCCATTTCTTGCAGAAATCCAGCGCCTCGGGGGTCTTGACCCGCGTCACCCGCGTCAGCTTCTGCGCGTAGGCGTAAACGTGGTCGGCCACGGGAATCCGGCGAACCGTGTTTTGCAGCGAGATGATGTCCTCGGCCGTCAGCACCGGCTGAGCCTTGCCCATGCTCACGCCCGTCGCCATCTTCATGATCATCCGCTCCTCGGCGGCCGTGGGATAATCCACATAGATCATGAACATAAACCGGTCGAGCTGCGCCTCGGGCAGCGGATATGTCCCTTCCTGCTCGATCGGGTTCTGCGTGGCCAGCACGAAAAACGGATCGGGCAACTTGTGATCGGCACCCCCCACCGTCACTTTCCGCTCCTGCATCGCCTCGAGCATCGCCGCCTGCGTTTTCGGCGGCGTACGGTTGATCTCGTCGGCCAGGATGATGTTCGAGAAAATCGGGCCTTTAAGGAACTTGAACTGCCGCTCTCCGCTGGTCGGATCCTGGTAGATCACCTCGGTGCCGGTGATGTCGCTGGGCATCAAGTCGGGCGTGAACTGGATTCGCTTGAATCCGAGGTGAAGCGCCTGCGCCAACGTCGAGATCATCAACGTCTTGGCCAGCCCGGGAACCCCCACCAGCAGTGCGTGGCTGCGGGTGAAGATCGAGATCAGGATCTCGTCGATCACCTGGTCCTGCCCGACGATGACCCGCGCCAATTCAGTCTTGAGCGTCGCGTGGGCCGCCTTCAAATTCTCCACCGCCTGGATGTCGGCGTCGTCCGGCTTGGCCGTCTTGGCCGAGGCACCGGCGGGCGCGGCCGATTGACCCGCCTTCATCGCCAAAGTCGGCACCGGCGCGGCGGGCGAGGCCGAATGGCCTGCCTTCAGCGCCAATGTCGGCGCCGGCGCGGCGGGCGGTGGACCTTGAAGCCCATGAGGCTTCTCCGGCGAGGCCGAAGCTTGAGCGGTCGAAGGATGCGGCTTAGGAGTCCCCGGCGTGGCGGTGGGCATGTTCATCAGACCTCGTGAAAGAGTCGCTCGTGGGCGCGCCGCGCTGGCGCGTTCGATTTCAACATCGCGGGCGGCGGCATTGCGTCGCCGCGCCGGCCGCCGAGCCGCTTTATCGTCACGCTCCCGGCGCACTTAGGTATACCCGATCGTCCCGCAGACGTTGAACTTCCGCAAGCCTTCTCAACGAATCGGCGCCTCGGCGTCCGCGGCCGTCGGCACCGCCGAATCCAGATCATACTCGACGCCGATCGCCCACTGCCCATCGGTGCGATGACGAATCCACCGAATTGCAAATACATGCCCGGGATCATCCCCGACCACCCGCGCCCCGCCCAGACGAAGGCGATACCGCACCCGACGATCCAGCGACGCCGGCGATCGCAAACCCGCGCCGTGGTCGCTGACGTCCACGACGAACACCTCCATCGCGTGGGCACGCGACTCGCCATCCAGCGGCGTCACGGTCGCCACGATCCCGGCGGTCCGACGTTCACCGCGACGCCGTTCGGTGCCGTCGGCGATCGCGTCGGCAATTCGTTCATCCACGTTCATATGCTGGGTCCATGTTCCGCGAACTCGGCCGGTATCTCTATCGCGCGCGGGAAACGGGACCCGAGCGAATCGCCCTTCTGGTCGAACGGGGGCGCGACAGCTTTATCGCGCGCGGGAAACGGGACTGCCCGGGCGCTGGTCGAGGAGGTAGAAAAAAGGCGGAACCCGCGCTGATCGCCGGTTCCGCCAGGAAAATCCCGAAAAACGCCTTACGCGGTCGGCCTTAGCGCGGCCCGCGTCCGCCGCGGTCGCCGCCGCGTCCACCGCGGTCGCCGCCGCGCCCGCCACGATCCCCGCCGCGACCGCCGCGATCGCCGTGGCCTTCGCCGCCTTCTTCGCCGCGATCGTCGCGGTTGGATCGCACCGGCTCCGGCTCGGTCTCGCCGAGTTCCTTCATCGCCTGCTTACGCGACAGCTTGATCCGGCCCTGGTCGTCGATCAACACCACCTTCACCTTCACCTCATCGCCCATCTTCACCACGTCATCGACGTTATCGACGTAGTGTTCGCTCAGCTCCGAGACGTGGCAAAGCCCATCGGTCTCCGGGGCAATCTCGACGAACGCGCCGAACTCCTTGATGCTCACCACTCGCCCGGTGTAGATGCGGCCCACCTTCACCTCGGCCATCATCGCCTCGACAATATCGCGGCATTTCTCGGCCGCCGCGGCATCGACCGACGAGATGTAGACCGTTCCATCGTCCTCGATATCGACGCGGGCTCCGGTCTGTTCCTGGATGCCCTTAATGTTCTTGCCGCCCGGGCCGATCAGCTTGCCGATCTTCTCCGGGTCGATCTTCACCGTCAGCAGGCGCGGGGCCCATTTGCTGATTTCGGCCCGGGGCTTGTCCAGCGTCTCGGCCATGACGTCGAGAATCTTCATCCGCGCATCGCGGGCGCGGTGCAGGGTCTGGCGGATGATGTCGTGGGTGATCCCCTCGGTCTTGATGTCGAGCTGGATCGCCGTCACTCCATCACGCGTTCCGCAGACCTTGAAATCCATGTCGCCGAAGTGGTCTTCCTCGCCGAGAATGTCGGTCAGCAGCACGCTCTTGCCGTTTTCCTGAACCAAACCGACGGAAATGCCCGCCACCATCTTGCGGATCGGCACCCCCGCATCCATCAGCGCCAGGCATCCGCCGCAGCTCGAGGCCATCGACGATGAGCCGTTGGATTCGAGAACGTCGGAGATGATCCGCACGGTGTAAGGGAAGTCTTCCAGCGGCGGCAACACCGCCACCAGGCTTCGCTCGGCCAGGGCGCCGTGGCCGATCTCGCGCCGGCCCGGGCCGCGGATCGGACGGACCTCACCGACGCTATAACTGGGAAAGTTGTAATGGAGCATGAACTTCTGGGAGTATTCGTCGATCAGCCCGTCCACGAGCTGCTCATCGGAACTGGTGCCCAGCGTCACGGTACACATCGACTGGGTTTCCCCGCGGCTGAAAACTGCCGAGCCATGCACTCGCGGCAGCACGCTCACTTCGCAGGTGATCGGCCGCACCTCGTCGAACTTCCGCCCGTCCGGACGCACGCCGGCGAGGATCGCCTCGCGGGTCGCCTGCTCCTCGACGTCGGCGAAGACCTGGCGAATCTGCTTCTGTTTCTCCTTCGTCGCCACGATCGCGGCATACGAAGCGTTGGGATCGGTCACCGACGGCGCCATTTCCTTAATCAAATCGTTGAGGATCGCATCGACCGCCTCGGCCCGTTCCTGTTTGCCCGGCTTGCCCTTGACCAGCCGGATCTTGTCCGTCACGCGGGCGCGGATCGCATCGACGAACGCCGGATCGGGAGCCTTGACATCGCCCGCCTTGGCCTTGCCCACCTTGGATTGCAGCTCTTCGATCATCCCGACGATCTCGAGCACCGCGTCATGCCCGAACTTGATCCCGTCGGCGACGATATCCTCGGGCACCTCGCGCGATCCGACTTCGATCATGTTCACGAAATGGCGCGTCCCGGCGACCACCAGGTCCATCTCACTTTCCTCGACCTGCTGGACCGTCGGGTTCAGCACGAACTGCCCGTCGATCCGCCCTACCCGCACATGCGCTGTCGGATGGGTAAATGGAATGTCGCTGATCGAGATCGCCGCGCTGGCCGCGATCCCCGCGAAAATGTCGGGATCATTCTCCCCGTCGAAGCTCAGCACGTTCAGGTGGATCTGCACCTCATCCATGAACCCCTTGGGAAACAGCGGGCGCAGCGGCCGATCGATCAGGCGGGCGGTGAGAATTTCTTTATTGGTCGGACGCCCCTCACGCTTCATGAAGCCGCCGGGAAACTTCCCCGCCGCCGCCCGACGCTCGCGGTAATCGACCTGGAGCGGGAAAAAGTCGATCCCCTCCCGAGGCTGGGCCCGCACCACGGCGCCGAACACTACCGTATCACCGTACTGCACCGTCACCGACCCGTTGGCCAGCTTGGCATAACTGCCGGTCTCGATCGCCAGCGTCCGGCCACCGATGTTCCGTTCAACTCGAATCGCCTGCATGTAACTGATCCTCTTCCGGCCTGAAAGGTGGGAAAACAACGGCAGATGCTTTTTCAAGAAGGCCACAGATGGACACAGGCGGGCACGGATCGACCGAACCGACGAGGTTCGTCGGCGGCCCCTGCGGGAGCATGATCGATCCCAGCAACCGGGCCGCGCAGGCCATGCGCGCTTGTGTGCATCTGTGGCGCCGGCGATACCCAATGTTTGCGAAGTCGCCGTCTCAGGCCAATGGACGGATTTCCGCAAGGGCGCCGACGGGAAACTACACCCCGTGGGGTTCCTGAAAAAAACTGCGAATCCAAAAAGGGAAAACCTTCGACGTTGCCGGCCCCGGGCCGAAACGTCGAAAGGGAGGCGTATCGACGCCTCCCCGAACAAAAATCTCAATTTATTTACGAAGCCCCAGCCGCTGAATGATCCGCTGATACCGCGATCGGTCCTCGCGGGTCAGATATTTCAAGAGCTGATTGCGACGACTCACCAGCTTGAGCAGTCCACGGCGGGATGAGTGATCCTTCTTATGCACATCAAAGTGCGACCGAAGTTCATTGATCCGCGTGGTAATCAGCGCGATCTGAACTTCCGGCGAACCGGTATCCTTGTCATGAACTTTGTATTCTCCAACGATCTGCTGCTTCGCTTCGGCCGACATCGACATCAAACTTCTCCCAGACACCAAGCCGCCAGCCTAAGCCAGCCTGCCGGTCCTAACAGGGCGCCCGGACCGCGCACGCGGCCACCCAAGGCGAACCAGACACACTAGACCATCGCCCGGACGAATGCAAGGCAACCGCGCCCCGCAAAAACGCCAAAATGAGCCGGTCATTCTTCCGGGCGCGCGACATCGCGGGGTTCCTCGAGGATCGTGAACTGGCGGGTCTGCGGGTCGAAGGCGAACAGTTCGGCGGTGCGGATCTTGAACATCCAGCCGTGCAGATACAGCGAACCCTCGGTGAGGCGGCGTTGCACGCATCCATAGCTGCGAAGGTTCTCCAACGCCAGCAGCACGTTCTCCTCCGCCGCCGCCGTCGCACGGTCGACCGGGTCGGTGAGATGGGCATAGTCGCGCAGGATGGTTTGCCGAACCGGCTCGGCCAGCTCCAGCCATCGGTGCAGATGAGGCAGTTCGGTTGACTTTTTATCGTCGTCCAGCAAGGCGCGCATCGCCCCGCACTGAGTGTGTCCGCAGACGACCACATCCGTCACCCGCAGGGCGCTGACGGCGAACTCGATCGCCGCGGCCGTCGAGTTCAGGGTTCCGGCGGCATCCGCGGGGGGCACGATGTTGCCGACGTTTTTTACAACGAACAAATCGCCCGGCTGGCTGTGGGTGATCAACTCCGCCAGCACGCGCGAGTCCGAGCAGGTGATGAACAGTGAATGAGGATCCTGCCCATCATGCGCCAGCCGATGAAACAACTCGCGATATTTTCCGATGTCCTCGTTGCGGAACCGATGAACGCCGTCGATCAACTTCTGCATAATTGGCCGATCGTAGGCGCTGCCGATCCAAGCCGCCATCGAAGCAACGCAAACCGTCGACGGCCGATCTCAAATCCGAAATATGAAATCACTGCTGTTCGGATCACGTTGGCGAGGAAGTCAGAATCACTTTGATTTCATTGGTCGAAACGAGCCTCATGCGATTTTTCGATTTCAACTTCGACACCCTGATTTCCCCTTTTCGTTCCCCGCCGGCGCTCGGCGATGCTGGCGGGCATGCACTCTGGCAGATTCATCTTCGCCCAACTTCTGGACCTGCTCTCCCGCTATGAGTTCGCCCGATGCGTCAGCCGTTACGACGGCAATCGCAAGGTGCGCAGCTTCTCCTGCTCCGGACCAGTTTCTGGTCATGCTCTTCCCCCAGCTCACCTACCGTCAATCTCTGCGCGACATCGAATCGTGCCTGCGCGCCTTTCCCCAACAACTCTATCATCTGGGGATCCGCTCCGGTCGAAACTGCCATCGAAGCAACATTGGTTTATCCCACTTCTTCGCGGTCCGGACATTGCACGATGGCGAGCGGAGCCGTCAGCGCAGATGATCCTTGGGCAGGATCCGGAAGCGGGTAAGGGGATCAGTGAGTCGAAAATGAAGCGTGAACTGCCCAAGACATTCGCAGATCTGAGGCAGTTTGAGGGCACAAAGGATCGACCCTTGCGCGGCACAGTGCGCGGCACGGCCCTTTACAAGCAATACTTCGATTCCACGGATCCGTTCTATTCCATGTATAATATCGGCCCCTACACGCTTTCGCCGTGGAAGGTCGTGTGGCCGGAGGTCGGGCACACGGTTCGCGCCGGGGTTTGTGGACCACGGCAGTTTGAAGCGAAGTAACATTTCAGCCGAATGCCGGCACGTTGATTCTGAGGCTGATATCGCGGGTCAGCAGACAGACCCAACTTGACTGAGGCCGCAAAAACGGGAATCGCGGCAGACGGCTGAAGTGTTACGAAGCGAAAAAGTGCGTCCTTCCGGACTACACTATCGTCTTCGTTGAGTGCAAACACCAAGTCGAGGCGGATTACCTCGCGGGTGTTCTCAACTCGTCACCTTGTCGGGCTGCCGTCGCCGGATACGTCGCGCTTCATCCTTCGCCCCACATTCTTGAGCACATACGAATTCCAAAATACGATTCGACGAATCCCCACCATCGGGCGCTCACGCAGGTGTCGGCCAAATGCAGGAAGGCGGCACGCTGTGAGGACCAGGCTCTTGACGCACTCGAGCTAGAATTGGACGCCACTGCAGCGGCTCTTTGGGAAATTACGCATGCGCAGCTGGACGCGATGCGGGCCGAAACACTCGATGAGCAGCCTGAGAACGCGGAGGAGACTTCCGCGGTGGAAGACTAAGTGGAGACACAATCCGGCATGATTACCTCGCAGCCGATCGCGAGTGACACGCTTGTCCGCTCAACCAACGAACTCTACCGCCCCTACGATACCGGCCGTGTGCAGAAGCTCCGCAACGGGCAGACGAAGGTCGAGTTCCCCGTCCTCGAAGATGTTCTTCGCGTGCAGCGAGACATTCTGTTTCGTCGTCTGGAACAGCTCGGCGATCTCCGCCTGGCGTCAGCCAGATCGTTTGCCCCCCGACCCGAAGGTTCAACCGGGTTTGACCGTGATTGGAACAGACCGGCGCGCTGCGGCTGCCGCCTTTGGCCGGGAGCGGCGAAATCCCCTGCGCGACGACCTGGCCTGCGTGGCCTTCTGGTATCCAACCCTCCCACGGCGCCGTTCCCCGAACTGCCGGGCAAGGACGACCTCGAGGTGCGATAGGGACTGCATTTCCGCCCAGCCCGATTGGCGAGTGCGCCAAAAATTTGCCGGCAATGCCCTGTAAAGCCGAATTCATTCCTATTGTAAAAACAGTTTTCATCGTAACTTACAGTATTTTTTATACTCGTTCCATCTTTCTCTTGCATTTTGTGAAAGATCGTGTAATAATTAAGGCGTGGTCAGCCAGACAGCCATTGCCGACAAGTTGAACTTGTCGCCCGCGACGATCAGCCGGTGCTTGCGCAGTCGGTCGGGCGCCGATCCGAGTACCCGCGCACGGGTTCTGCGGGCGGCTTCGGAGATGGGGTATTTGCCCGGCGGGTCGGCCGGCTCGCGCCGGCGACCGGGTCGCCCGGCAACCCAGCCCGAACATCTGCTGACGCTCGCCGTCCTGGTGCAGATGGATGGTCCGAGCCTGCATCGCGGGGGGACGGTTTCGCAACTCCTGACCGGAATGAGCGCCGAGATCGGCGGCGGCAACGCGGCCTTGGCCGTGCATCACGTGGCGCCCGAGGATCGCCTGGCCATCGGCGATCCCGAGCATCAGCCGGCAACCCTGCGGTTCGGACATGCCCGCGGCACCATCCTGATCCGGCATTTCGACCCCGCGGCGGTGCGCTCGCTGGCCCGACAATTGCCGTGCGTGAGCGTCGTCCTGGATTACACGGAACTGGGGGTCGATTGCGTGGACAGCAATCAGCGCTTGGGGATCGCCCAGGCGGTGCGATGCCTGGCGAAGGCGGGGCATCGCCGCGTGGGTTATGTCAGTGGTTTGGAACCTCAGAGTTGGGCTTGGGCGCGACTGGGCGCGATGCCCGAAGCGCTTGGCATGTCGGGGTTGGCGGTCGAACCAACGGCGATCCTCAATGAATTGATCCATCCCAAGGCACCGGGTGAGCGGATCGCCGACATGGCGAGATTGATTCGTGAAGGGGTTGGCGGGTGGATTTTCGTATCCGACACCGAAGCCTACGACGCGATCGTGAAGCTGCGGCAACTGGGGCTGGACTGTCCCCGCGATTTTTCAGCCATCGGTTTCAATGCCTACCCGGCACCTCCGGGCCTGCCGACGTTGACCAGCGTTCGCAACCGCTACGAAGCGATCGGTTCGGCCGCCGTGCGCCGGCTGTTCGAAAGGATCGATCGCCCTGCCGATGCGCGGCAGCACGTACAGATTGAATGTGAACTTGTCGAGGGGGAAACCACCGGGCCGTGGTGCCCGGGGAAGTAGTCACTCTTTTCGGAGGTCTCGCAATGGAACAGTTATCTTATGCCACCCGTACAATGCTGCTCGCTGCCACCGCGTTATGCGGAGGCGGTGTCGTCGCCCAGGGAGCGCCGATGATCCTGCCGACAACGCTGGCTGCCGACAGCATGACGCGCAGCGGAACTCAAGGCCCATACAACTATGGAGGCAATAAGACGCTCTATGGGGTGGCACCGAGCCAACTGGTGTGGTTGCGATTCACCTTGCCCTCCTATAACTCGACTTTGCTGAGCGATGCCACCCTCACGCTGTATGCGGCAAACGACACCATTTCGAATGTCACCCTCGAATTCTTCGCCCTCAACGACGACACTGCCGGCACGACAGAAGCCTGGATCGAAGGGACTTACACCGGCGCGACCACAGCCGGCGGCGATACCAGTGACGACAACTGGCTCACGCACAACAACCAGCCGGGCGGCTACCTCAGCGAAGGTAGCGGCACCAATAAGGTCACGAAATTGGGGACCAAGGTCGTCTCCTCTTCGGCCAAGAACACACCCTATACTTTCGCTAACACCGACAGCAGCAGTAATGCGTTGGTCAACTTCCTCAAGGCGGACAGCAACAGTTCGGTCACGTTTATGGTACGGGCCACCGGCACGACGGCCATAGCAGTTTACGCGAGGGAAGATACCAGCAATCTCTGGCAGACCACGATTCCCACTGGTGAATCAACTCTCGCTCTCACCATCGTCCCGGAACCCACCTCCCTGTCCCTGCTGGGTCTTGTCGGAATGGCGTTGCTGCGTCGGCGTCGGCATTAAAGCCCGTGAAGTGTCGGGGCTTGATCGACTTGATTTCGGAGATACGTGATGACCTTCATGACCGCTTGCCGGCGCGGATTTACCCTTATCGAACTCCTTGTCGTCATTGCGCTTATCGCCCTGTTGATCTCGCTCCTGTTGCCTGCCCTGAACAAGGCCCGGCAGGCGGCGCTCGAGGTGCAGTGCGCCGGTAACCTGCGCCAGATTGGAATGGCGATGCACGCTTACGCCGTCAACAACCGGGGGTTTTTGCCCTTGGAATACGATGCGTCCAACAGCTGGAATCGCAAGATCGGGGAGTTCCTCAACTCCACCAATGCAATCTTCAAATGCCCGGTCGTCTGGGAGCCGCACCAGGTGGATGGATCGGCCACTTCGTTCAGCAAGAGCAACTACGGCGCGAACACCTACCTAGTGCAAGGTCCGGGAATGAGCGGCGCCACGTCGTACAGCGTCCCGACCTCCCGAATGCAGGCCGCTAGCGAAACGATGATGGCCATCGGCGGCGCCGCCGGCTACTCACGAATCGCCACCAGCCAGAATGTCAATCCGAACAATCCGCTGGACCTGAGCGGCGGAATCGGGCGTAAGCGAAGGTTCCTCTGGCCTCACCGGTTCCGAGGCGTGGACGCATCGGGCAAACTGATCGGTGGGTACGCCAACGTGCTGTATGCCGATGGGCACGTGCTAATTCGAGAGGCCTATGACATTCCCAGCAACCAGTCCACGAAGATGTACGTCACGTTTTGGGATCCCTCCATTCGTCCGTAAGGCGGCGCACTGGTGCTGATTATGTTGGCCGACGAGGGGCGGGCGTAATCGACGCGGACAGACGCAGCAGAATTAACACGCCGCTCACCTTGTCCGTCGGGTGACACGGACGCATTCTCGAGAGATTTAACATGAGACTTATCATGCCTTTGCGCACGCTCCTCGGTTCTATTCTTCTGGCGACAGTCCTCGGCGTTGCATTGCAGGCGAACGCTGAGTCGATCCCTGCGAAGAGTTTACTCCAGCCGCTGCTCGAGGCTCCGCTGCACGCCAAGCTGGATCACAGCCCCGCTCCATGGTCATCCCCGATCCTGCTGGTAGACGGCGACATCTACGTCGGCTGGGTTTCGCCTGAAAAGGATGTAAAGGTCGCGAAGATCAGGGGGGACGGCGGGGTGCAAGAGGCCACCGTGTTCAATCTCGGTTCGACCTCACACGACAAGGGCACGCCCTCGCTGGGGATGGACCGCAACGGGTATCTTCACCTGGCGGCGGGCATGCACAACGGCGGGTGGGAGTACTACGTCAGCAAGGCTCCTTGCGACATCAGCGGGTTTGAGAAGCACGGGTGGGATTCCACTGCCAAGATCCCCGGCGACCGGATCTCCTATCCGCAATTTTTCAAGGATCGCCAGGGCACGCTGTTCGTGACGTACCGCACCCGCGCCCACACCAAAGGAACTCTGCCGGGATGGACCGGAGCCGCGATGGCGAGGTACGACGCCGAAAGCCGAACCTGGTCCAGTCTGGGCAAGAAGTCCGCACGAGAGGACGCCTTCACGCCCGTGCTGGCGTTGAACCAGACCGGCAGGCCTGAGTTGAACCCCTCTCCCGACAAGCCCGCATGGTATCAGGCGTATCGTTCCGACGTCTTCGTCGATGATCAGAACCGCTTGCACTACATCTACGTCGCCTTTGGCGAAAATGCATCTCCGGAAGGAAGAAACCTCGCATCCGGCGCCACGCATGTTCTGTATGCCGTCTCGGAAGACCAAGGCCAGACCTGGAAGCGGGCCGACGGTTCATCGATCAAGAACATGCCGATGATGCCGGAGGATTTCGACCGGGCTGTCGTCGCTCAGCCGGGCGATCTGCTGACCGACGCGTCGGTGGCCGTCACCGCCGACGGCAATCCCATGATTGCGTTCCGCCGGGCGAACAGTGGTTACTTCGCCCGCTGGGACGGGAAGGCGTGGGGTGTTTCCTCGGCGCCTGACGCCAATATCCAGCTCTGGACCGACGGACAGGGTCGTATGCTGCGCTTCGGCGCCGAAGCGATGGGGTTGTCGACGGACGGCGGGACGACTTGGAAGCCGCTGCCCATCGGGCAGGCAGCCGTTGCGCACGTCTCGATCGGCGCGGACGGCCTGAGGGAGGCGCAGACCATCGCGCTCCGGGCCGTGGTTAAGGACGCCGCAGGCCCTCGGATGCACGTATATCGCATCTCGATGCCCGCGAACTGAGATGAGATGCAACGATGTCTGAAGGTCGTCACGGCACGCGCGGACTGATCAAAACTGGATGACCAGAAGGCCAATGGCAAGTATTTATGGAAGTGTGGGTGTTGCAATGGCATTGAGAATCTTAGCAAGCCTGTTTGCGTGTCTCACCGTCATCCTATTACCAATCTTCAGCGCGCGTGCTGACGTATCCGCCGCCGGGGCGCCGGTGGAAAATCTCTCCTCCCAGAGACAGCGAATCTGTCTGAATGGCGTATGGCGCTTCATGCCCGCCATGGCGGAATCGGCTGCGCAGCCGCGTCCAGAGGACTGGGGGGCGATCCGCGTGCCGGGGTCATGGAAAGCGCAGGGTTGGCCGCGATCGTCGAACGGCCTGGTCGAGATCCGCCCGGCAACGGGAACGTGGGCGGGGTTCACCGGTGCCCGCGACGAGCAAACCACGCGCGCCTGGTATGAGCGAACCCTTGATATCCCTGCCGATTGGACGGGCAAGGAAGTGTTGCTGGATTTGGAGCGCGTGGGGACGGATGCCGAGGTGTTTGTGGACGGCAAGTCCGCTGGACGCGTTCAATGGCCCGGCGGCGAACTTCCGATCACGGCGTTCGTCGCGCCGGGGCGGTCGGCCGTGTTGCGGTTGCTTGTGGTTGCCACCGCCGAAGCGGGTGATGCCGAGCGGTACATGGATGCCCATTCTGTCATCAAGGAGGCGGCCACGGTGTCCTATCCCGGGATTCCGGGAAATGTGTTTCTCAGTTCCCGTCCGCGCGGTCCGCACATCGACAACGTCCGCATTTTCACCTCCACCCGCCGCAGTACCCTGACCGTGGAGGTGGCCCTGAACAATGTCACCACCGAGGGCCAGGCCAGCCTACAGGCCGTCGCGCGCCACGCAGGCACGGTCGAAAAGGAGTTCGCGAACCAGCAGGTCCGTCTGGTCGCCACGCCGCATCAGACCATCACGGTGGAATGGCCTTGGCCGGACGCCCAACGGTGGGATATTCACCAGCCTTTTCTGTACGATCTTTCAGTTGCCGTGTCGAGTGACGGCATCACCGATGAAGTGACCGAGCGAATGGGCTTTCGGGAGTTCTGGGTGGAGGGCAGGAACTTCTTCATGAACGGCACGCTCCTCAGGCTTCGCCCCATGCTTGTTTCAGTGGGGCCGGAGCGCACGACCGAAACCTATCGCGGGTTTCTCGTCGGCCTGAAAGCGGCGGGGATGAATCTGGCTTACCACTGGCCGGGGGATCCACTGGAGCGTGGCACGCAGGGCATCGATCCCCTGCTATTCTCGCTTGCCGATGAGATGGGGGTGCTGACCAACGCCGTTGCGCCACTCCTGCACAAGCGGATCGGAACCGACGGCAAGCAGTGGGGCTCTGGCGGCAAGGAGGCCTTTGCGGCCGAGTTGGCGGGCGCCATTCCTGCCGTGGGGAACCATCCCGCAATCGTCCTCTGGACCACGACGGGCAACTTCTTTTCCCACACCCAGGATCAAAACCCGCTTGTCATCGGGATGCGCGGATGGTCCGACAACGACGGCCGGTGGAAACAGCGTGCCAAGCCTGGCCAGGAGGCAATAGCACTTCTCAAAAATGCTGATCCGACCCGTGTGGTCATGACACACAATGGCAGTTACGTCGGTGAGGTTTTTTCGGTCAACACCTATCTGGACCTCATCCCCCTGCAGGAACGCGAGCAGTGGTTGAGCGCCTGGGCCGAACAGGGGCAGATGCCCTTCATAGCCGTTGAATTCGGCACCCCGATGGACCTCACCTTTCGGCGGGGCCGAAACGGGCACAACATGGCTGATCGCAGTGAACCGCTCATGACCGAATACTGCGCCGCCTATCTCGGGACGCAAGCATACCGCGAGGAATCCCAGGCGTACCGCCAGGCGGTGGCGAAGGCTCACAAGAGCGCCGACACCTACGCATTTCGATCACCCGATTTCCTGGCCGAACCCGCCTATCAGGCTTTGCAGACATTGTTCATCCAGAATACCTGGAGGAGTTGGCGGGCTTGCGGTGTTTCCGGCGGGATGCTTCCTTGGGGCTCGGGATATCTTCAGTCGCGGGACGATGGGGCCATGGTGGATGCCCCGCCGTTCCAGCCGGGGCGACTCGGGGCCTATTTTCCGAAAATTCCCCTCGCCTGGACCCACTATCTGAGGCCCGAAGGCGGTGCCATTCTTCCGGCCGGCCGGGCCCTCATCGACAACAGCCAACCCACGCTTGCCTTCATCGCCGGCGAAAAGGATTTGACGGACAAGGCCCATTCGTTCGCATCCGCGGAAAAGATTGGCAAGCGGATCGTGCTGATCAACGACCAGCGCACCGTCGCATCCTATACATTGAACTGGTCGGCGATCGTCGATGGCCGACCCATCGCCAGCGGTGCCGACACGGGCACCCTCGAGGTGGGGGAGATTGCAGTAAAGCCGATCACCTTTGAGCTTCCCAACCTGCCCGGGCGGAAAAAACTCGACGGCGAAATCCAACTGCAAGCCACGATCGACGGCCGCTCGCTGCGCGACCGCGTTGCATTCCGTGTCTTCCCACCGGCTCAGACCTCGCCGTTGACGGTCGGTCTTCTGGATCCGGCCGGCCGGACCGCATCGTTGCTCGATGTGCTGGGCGTGGAGCACAAGACGCCTGTCGGCGATCCTTCCTCGCTGCTGGTGATCGGTCGGGAGGCGCTGTCGGCCGAGGCCGCGATTCACGACGCCGTCGCCCGGCAACTGGGCGCCGGAGGAACGGTCCTGGTCATGGCGCAGCGGCCGCAAGCCCTGCGGGCGCTCGGTTTTCGAGTGACGCCCTTCGTTTCCCGGCGGGTCTTTCCTGTGAATCAAGAGCATCCGGTCCACCAGGGACTGGATGCCATCGACCTGGGGAACTGGCGCGGCGATTCAACCCTGCTTCTCGCCCGACCCGATTATCTCGCCAACGACGACTATCCAAAGACCCCCGCCGGCATGCCCTACGCAGGTTGGCACTGGAGCAATCAAGGCGGCGTCGCCAGTGGCGCCTTGGAGACTCCCCATTACGGGGCATTTCGTCCGATCTTGCAGTGCGAGTTCGATCTGGCGTACAGCCCGCTTATCGAGCAGCGGGTGGGATCGGGCAGGATCATCTGGTGCCAACTGGACCTGGAGGACCACGCCCAGTCAGACCCCGCCGCCAACCGTCTCGCCAGGCAACTCCTGGCGTACGCCAATGCGCCGACGGGCGGCAAACAGGCCGATCGGGTGTTGCTCGACGGGGATGCCGACGATGCCGATCTGCTTCGCGAACACGATATCCGGTCGCAGCCGGCACTACCGCCATTCCAACCGGGCGATCTGCTCGTGGTCGGTCGCGGCGGGACGTGCCGGCCCGAGGATGTGACTCGCCACGCCCAAGCCGGCGGGCGGGTGCTGGTCTTGCCCAAAGGGTGGACGTCCCGAGCGGACTATGGGGTGAAGCGCAACCGCGCTGCGGCGGCGCCGCTTCTCGAATTGCCCGACTGGCCCGAATTGCAAGGCGTGAGTTTGTCCGACTTGCGCGTGCGCACGCCGGCCGAGACATGGAGACTCGCCGGTGGCTGCGAGTTGGCGGCAGACGGACTGCTGGGCAGACAAGCCCTTGGCGACGGCGTGATCCTCTTCATCCAGACCGACGCCAGCGCGCTGAATGTCTACCAGCAACCTTTCCTGCGCTATTCGCGCTGGCGCTGGACCCGCGCGCTCAGCCAAGTCCTTGCGAACATGGGAGCAATGAACCGGCAGCGCGACGCCGGGCTCATCGCTGCCTTGGACGCACACCATCCCCTTCCCGTTCCGTCTACGCTGTACCATCCGGACTACCGCAACGACTTTGACTACGGGGATGATCCCCACCGCTACTACCGTTGGTGATTGGAACAGACCGGCGCGCCGCGGCTGCCGCCTTTGGCCGGGACCGGCGAAATCCCCTGCGCGACGACCTGGCCAGCATGGCCTTTATCCAACCTGCCCCGCGGCGCCCTTCCTCCCGTTCTGGTATCAAACCCTCCCCACATCGCCGTTCCCCTCGTTGCCGCAGAAAGCTGAACTCGAAGTGCGATAGGGACGGTTGTACTCCGTCTTTCCCGGGATTCACCGCCGCGGCACGGGAGAGACTCCGCGTCATCACGGGCGCGGCCGTGGGCTGCAAAGGCGAAATCTCATACAATCGGCATCATGGCCGAGTTGCAATTGCCGCATACTCCCGGCTGCATGGTCTGCGGACGTGAGAACGAACGCGGGCTGAAGCAGACGCTATTTGTCGATGATCACAGCGGACTGGTGAGCCTGCGATTCACGCCGCCGGGGCATTTGATCGGGTATGAAGGGATCGTTCACGGCGGAGCGCTGGCGACGCTGGCGGATGAGGCGATGGTCTGGGCCGCGACTTGGCGGGCGAGACGATTCTGTGTCTGTGGAGAGATCACGGTTCGCTATCGACGCACCGCGCCGATCGGCGAGCCGCTGCGGTTCGTCGCGTCGGTGGTATCCTTTCGACCGCGGCTAATTCAGACGAACTGCGAGATCCATGACGCCCAGGACAACCTCATCGCCGCCGCCAGCGCCAAGTGCGTGCCTCTGGGCGATGATGAAAATCGACGCTGCATGAGGTCGCTGGTCCCCGAGCCGGCGGCCCAAGCCGCCTGGGAAAAGTTGTGCGGCGATCTGGAGAGCAACCCAGGAGATATCCATGCTGCAACGCGTCCTTGAACATTTGAAATCGCACGAATCACAGTGCATCCAGGAATTATCCGAATTCCTGCGTTTTGAGAGCATCTCCGCCAGCCCCGCCCATCGATCGCAGGTGGTCGCCTGCTCTCAATGGCTCGCCGACCGCTTGCGCAGTGCCGCGGGAATGGAAGTCGAGCTGATCCCCACCGCCGGGCATCCGGTGGTGCTGGCGAAAAACACCCACCAACCCAACCGCCCCACCGTGCTATTTTACGGGCATTACGATGTGCAGCCGCCGGACCCGCTGGACAAGTGGCTGTCGGGGCCTTTCGAGCCGACGATCCGCAACGGGGCGATCTACGCCCGCGGCGCCTCGGACGACAAGGGACAGGTGTGGGCGCATGTGCAGGCGATGAGCGCGTGGCATCGCCACGGCGGAGCGCCGGTCAACATCATCATGCTGATCGAAGGCGAGGAGGAGATCGGCTCGGAGCAGTTGCCATCGTTCATCGCCGCAAATCGCGCGCGGCTGACCGCGGATGTGGCGGTGATCTCGGACACCAACCAGTTCGCCCGCGATTTTCCGGCCCTGACGTATGGCCTGCGCGGGCTGGTCTATTCCGAAGTCTTCTGTGCCGCGGCGGAACATGACCTGCATTCGGGTCTTTACGGCGGGGCGGTGGCGAATCCGGCGGTGGTTCTCTGCCGGCTGCTGGGCACGCTGCACGACGAGCGTGGACGGGTAAATATCCCGGGATTTTACGACGATGTGATCGAGCTGTCGCAAGCCGAGCGGGACGAATGGCGGCGCTTGCCGTTCGACGAGGCGCGGTTCGCCGAGGAGCTGGGATTGACCCGGGGACAGCTTTTCGGCGAGAGCGGCTACTCGACGCTGGAGCGCAAGTGGGCCCGGCCCACCTGCGACATCAATGGGTTGACCAGCGGCTATCAAGGCCCGGGCACCAAGACCGTCATTCCCGCCACCGCCAGCGCCAAGGTCTCGATGCGGCTGGTTCCCAACCAGGATCCCGAGAATATCCGCGATGCCTTCGAGCGGACGCTGATTGCGCGATGCCCGCCGAGCGTCAAGCTTCTGTTTCAGCACCACGGCGGCTCCGCCGCCAGCCTCACGCCGATCGACTCCAAGGCCGTGGCGTTGGCGATGGAAGCGCTGGAAGAGGGGTTCGGCGTGCGCCCGACGTTGATGCGAGAAGGCGGAACCATCCCAGTGGTCCAGTGGATCAAACGGCAACTCGGGATCGACACCCTGCTGATCGGGTTCGGTCTTCCCGACGATCGGCTGCACTCGCCCAACGAGAAGTTCGACCTCGGCGCCCTCCACGCCGGCGCACGCACCGCCGCCGTGCTGTATGAGCGATTGCGCGAACTATGATGCGGCCGGTGCCGATTTTCGAGCCGCCCGAGGTTGCTTATTTCCGCGCGATCCCCTCCCGGGGAGGTGCCCCCGCGAACTCCATCTGTCAGATACGGCCGCCGATCGACGCCGATGAACGCCGATCAAGACCGAGGTGATTCACCCGGCACCGATGCGATCGCCGTGCCGCGGCGAACTGTCCTGTCTGGCGCGGTTAAGGCTCCTCTTTGTCGTCGGGATCCGCGGGGACCTGGTATTTTCCGCCGAGCCAGCGACCGAGGTCGATGAGTTTGCAGCGGTCGCCGCAAAAGGGGAGGCTGTCGGCGGCGGAATCGTCGCTGCGCCCAACGGAGCGGCCACAGATCGGGCAGAGCATCGGCGATGGCGGGGTGTCGCCGCGAGGATGGATCGGGTCGGAGGGCATCACCTCTTGTCGGGGGATTTGGATTCGGTCTTGGCGGCGGGTTTGGGCGATTCGGCCGAAGGCTTGGCGGATTCACCTTTCGCGGGCTCGCTCTTTTGCGATTTCGATTCCCCCCCGCCGTCGCTGGCGGATGCAGGGGCAGCGCCGCCGGCTGAATCGTTCTTGGCCGCGGTTTTATAGCTTTCCGAGCGATAGTCGGTGGTGTAGAAGCCGCTGCCCTTGAAAATCACGCCCGAGCCCGTGCCCAGCAGGCGCTTGACCTTGGCCTTACCGCACGCCGGGCAGCGCTTAATCGGGTCGGCCTTGATTGACTGAAACTTCTCGAAGGCGCGTCCGCAGGCATCACACTTGTATTCGTACGTGGGCATGGTTTTTTCGACAAAGATCGTTCGCACGAGGCTCGTGGCTCGCCACGCCGGTTAATCGGCCTGGCTCACCGTCACCTGGGCCGGGCGAATCGTTCGATCGCGCAGGGTGTATCCTTTTTGCAGCAGTTGCACCACGGCGTTGGGGCCGAAATCGCTCTCCTGCTGCATCAATGCTTCCTGGCGATTCGGATCGAACGGCTCGCCCGGTGCCGGGGCGATCACCTCGACGCTCTGCTGCTTCAGCACCGACAGCCATTGATCGTGGACGATCTGCATCCCCTTGAGGACGCTGGCGGCGTCGGCCTTGGAAACATCCACGGCCAAGGCCCGCTCAAAGTTGTCGATCACCGGCAGCAGGCTCTTGATCAATTGCTGGTTGGCATACTGCAACCGCTGCTCCATGTCCGACTCGAGTCGCTTGCGCGAGTTCTGGAATTCCGCCGTCGCCCGCGCCAGCCGGTCGAACAAGTTCTTGTTCTCGGCAGTCAGACGGGCAAGCTCGTCGTCGCCCGTTCCCGCCGGCTCGGTCGCCGGACCGTTCTGGGAACTCGGGTCCTCGACAAAATCATCCGTGTCGTCGGGGGTATAGTCATCGTCCATCGCGTTTTGACTCATGGCAATCTCTTCCAGCAGGAACGGACATTCTATACCGCTCGCGGCCTTCGGTGAGACATCCACAACGGCTCGGGACTTCCGGGGTATCCCGTGCATCTCCAAGTCGGTTGTCTCACTATGGCCCGCGATCGGTATAGCACTGCAAACTACGGGCCGTCCGGTTCCTAATTGAACATCTCTTTCAGCTTATCGAGAAATCCCTTGCGCTGGGGCATGGTGTCATGCTCTTCGGTCTGGGCGAACTCCCGCAGCAGTTGCCGCTGGCGATCGTTGAGCTTGCGGGGAATCTCGATCAGCAATTGCACCAGTTCGTCGCCGTGGCGGCCCGATCGGATATCGATCAGGCCTTTGCCCTTGAGCTTGATGACCTCGCCATGCTGGGAACCGGGAGGGATTTCCAATTGCTCGGTCCCCATGAGGGTGGGCACATCGAGGGTGGCGCCCAAAGCGGCCTGGGTGAAACTGATGGGCACCTGGCAGACGACGTCGTTATTATGGCGGCTGAAGATCGGATGCGGCTTGATGGCGATGTAGCAATGCAGGTCGCCGGGGGGTGAGCTGGTCTCGCCGCACTCGCCTTCGCCGACGATGCGGATCGCCTGGCCTTCATGGACGCCGGCGGGGATTTTCACCGTCACCACCCGGCGGCGCGCCTGCCGGCCCGATCCGCGACAGGTGGGACAGTATTCGCGGATCACGGTCCCGCGCCCGCGGCAATTGGGGCAGGCGGTGACCATCCGGAACATCCCCCCGAACCCCTGCTGCGCCACCCGCCCCTGACC
Organism: Tepidisphaerales bacterium; assembly: GCA_038329845.1. Taxonomy (GTDB): domain Bacteria; phylum Planctomycetota; class Phycisphaerae; order Tepidisphaerales; family Tepidisphaeraceae; genus JBBQNJ01. The sequence continues at coordinate 46,982 of JBBQNJ010000006.1, forward strand.
GCCGCACTGCACGCAGACCACCGGCGATGAGCCCGGCTTGGCACCGCTGCCCTTGCAAGTTTCACACAGGTCCTGCTTCTCAAATTCGATGCTCTTCTCGGTCCCTGTGGCCACCTCGGCCAGGGTTAACTCGACCTGGGTCTCCAGGTCATATCCGCGCGAGGCGCTGCGACGTTGCCCGCGCCGGCCGCCGCCGCCACCGCCCCCGCCGCCGAAGCCGCCGAGGATGTCGTCGAACATCGAGAAGATGTCCCCGACGTCCATGTGCGAAAAGTCATGCTGGCCGTGGATGCCGGCATGGCCGAACTGGTCGTAACGGCGTCGTTTCTCATCGTCGCCAAGAACCTCGTAGGCCTCGGCGCATTCCTTGAACTTCACTTCCGCCGCCGCGTCCCCCGCGTTGCGGTCGGGGTGGAACTTCATCGCCAGACGCCTGTAGGCACGCTTGATCTCCTCGCCGGCGGAAGTCCGCGAAACGCCCAGCACTTCGTAATAATCGCGCTTGGTAACCGCCACAGTCAATCTACCTCGGGGGGTTGAACCAGAAATCTCGCATCAAGCGACGGCGGACTGATCACGCCGTCGTTTGCATCCGCTCGAAGTTGCGGCGCAGGCGCATCAGCGCCTCAACGAACATCGAGGGGATCACACCGTGCTTGTCAGGCGGCACATCCAACAGCAAGTTGGCGTTTCTCGCCTGACAAAGCAATCGCATCCCGAGCAAGTCGTTGTCGGATCGCGACCGATCGTTCTCGACAAAGAACCACTCATTCCCAATCGGATCGCAAACTTCCCCGGCTATATAAAAATCCCGAGTCGAGCCAACCGATTCGCCGACCCGATGCCAGGGGTTGTATCCTCGATTGCTGCTGGGAAGCCATCGCTCGATGGTCATCACATCGGTCGGCCAGGTGTAGTTGAACTTCAGTTCGCTGCCATCGCTAAGCCCCTGGTTCATCACAACCAGCGCCTGCGGCTGGAGCCGGGCGATCTGCTCGTACTGCGCCCGCCGCCCCTCATGGCCGAGGGGGCCGGGAATGTCGATCCACATCTCGACGAGCGGGCCATATTGCGTGAGCAGTTCCTCGACCTGGCGAAGTTGGAAATCACGATACGCCTGCGTGGTGAACGCCTTTTCCCAGCCGGCGAGCGTGGGAGTCATCGATCCCAGCAGGTGATGATTATCCCAGGAACAGTAATAAAACGCCGGCTTCACGCCCCTGCGCTCACAGGCGCTGACAAACGCCTGGCAGACATCGGTGGTGTTGCTGCTGGTGGCGACGGTGTAATCGGTGTGTCGGCTGGGCCACAGACAATGTCCCGAAACGTGCTTGGCCGTCAGCACCGCGTATTGCATCCCCGCGTCGCGGGCGACGCCAATCCATTGGTCCACATCGAGCCGATCGGGCGCGTAATCCATCGAGGGCCGATCGCCCAGGGAAAGCTCCACCCCGTCGAAAGTACTCATCCCGAAGTGGATGAACATCCCGTACTCGAGCGCTTCCCAGCGATGCAGCGCCTCGAGCGACAACCGCTGAGCGCCTTGGGGCGGGTTGTGCGTTTCAGGAGCCAACTTCATACACTGGCAACGTATTAGTCATGTGCCTACGAATATCAATGGCCAAGACACGAGGCGTGTTCGGTTGCTCCGGACGACATCTCGTGTCTTCGCACCGCCTGGCTCGGCGTACTCATGCCGCCCGCGTCACACCACCGCGCCCGCGACCGGTTCGCCGGGTTTGCCGTCCTTTTCCTTCAGCTCGGTGATCAGCACGTCGGTGGTCAGGGCCAACCCGCTCACCGACGCCGCGTTCAGCAGCGCCGTCCGCGCGACCTTGGTCGGGTCGATGATGCCCAGCTTGAGCATGTCGCCATACTCGCCATTCGCGGCGTTGTAGCCGAAGTTCACGTTCTTGTTCTCGAGTATCTCCGCGACGACAACCTCGCCGTCCTCGCCGGCGTTGTCGGCGATCTGGCGGGCCGGGCTTCGCAGGGCCTCGGCGACGATGTCGAAGCCGATCTTCTCATCGCCGCGAGCCTGGCGCTTGGCGTTCTCGACGGCCTCGATGGCGCGGAGGAATGCAACCCCCCCGCCGGGGACGATCCCTTCTTCCGCCGCCGCCCGCGTGGCGTGCAACGCATCGTCGATCATATCCTTGCGTTCCTTCATCTCGGTTTCGGTGTTGGCCCCGGCCTTGACCACCGCCACGCCGCCGGTGAGCTTGGCCAGACGCTCCTGGAGCTTCTCGCGGTCATAGTCGCTCGTGGTCGATTCGATCTGGCGGCGGATCTGGTCGGTCCGGGCGTCGATGTCCTTCCTCTTGCCAGCGCCCTGAACGATCAGGCATTTGTCCTTGTCCACTACGATGCGCTTGGCCTGGCCAAGCTGTTCGACCTCGATATTTTCCAGCTTCAGGCCCAGGTCTTCGCTGATGAAGCTTCCGCCGGTGATCGCCGCGAGGTCGCCCATCATCGCCTTGCGACGATCGCCGAAGCCGGGTGCCTTGACCGCGCACACGTTCAACACGCCGCGCAGCTTATTTACCACCAATGCCGCCAGCGCTTCGCTTTCGACATCTTCGGCGATGATCAAGAGCGGCTTGCCGCCGGTGACGATCTTGTTCAATAGCGGCAGCAGTTCAGCGAGATTGCTGATCTTCTTCTCATGGATCAACACGTAGGCGTCTTCGAGAACCGCTTCCAGCGTCGTGGTATTGGTCAGGAAATATGGCGAAAGGAATCCCTTGTCTAACTGCATCCCCTCGGTGTATTCGAGCACCGATTCGGTTCCCTTGCCTTCGTCAACAGTGATCACGCCTTCCTTGCCGACCTTTTCCATCGCGTCGGCCATCAACTGTCCGATGGTCGCATCGCCATTGGCGCTGATCGTCGCCACGCGTTTGTAGTCCTCGTGGCCCTTGACCTTCTTCGAGATCGCGGTGATCGCGTCGGCGGCAACCTCGGCGGCTTTAAGAATCCCGCGCTGGATGATCACCGGATTGGCCCCGCCGGCGGTGACGTACTTGAGGCCTTCAAGATAAATCGCCTCGGCCAGGACCGTGGCGGTGGTCGTCCCGTCGCCGGCCACGTCGCCGGTCTTGCTGGCGACCATGTTGACCAGCTTCGCGCCCATGTTGGCGAACGGCTGAGGCAGCTCAATCTCCTTCGAGACGGTCACGCCGTCCTTGGTGATGCGCGGGCTGCCATACGACTTCTGCAAGATCACATTTCGCCCGCGCGGGCCGAGCGTTGCCTTGACGGCCCTGGCGAGCTGGGCCAATCCCCCGGCGATCTCCGCCCGGGCATCGGACTCAAATTTCATCTGTTTCGCGGCCATTTTTTCTCCAATTGCTGAATATCTGTACGGCTGCACCCTGGCACCTTTCGTGCCTGCGTGCCTGTGCGCTTAGTCTCGGTTCCTGTGCGCTTAGACTCTGTGCCCGAGCGCTTCGCTTCTGTGCCTTTAACGGCCTGCCTCGGTGCGTTTGGCGTCGCGCTTTGGCGATTATTCCAACACCCCGAGGATGTCGCTCTCGCGGAGAATGACGAACTTTTCCCCGTTCACTTCCACATCCGTCCCGGAGTACTTGCCATAGTAAACGGTATCGCCGGGCTTCACGCCCAGTTCCATCCGCTTGCCCTTGTCGTCCAGCTTGCCCGGACCGGCGGCGATCACCTTGCCCTTGGTCGGCTTTTCCTTGGCCGTATCCGGCAACACGATCCCGCTGGCGGTCTTGGTTTCCGCCTCCGACTGCTTGACCACAACGCGATCCCCGAGGGGTTTAAGTTTGATTGCCATTGCCTTTGTCTCCAATGTTCCCGATGGCCACGCCATCGTTTGTTTATGCTAGATTTTTCGCCGCCGCCGGCCCGCCCCACTATGCCCCGCGAATGATCTCAACCACCGCGTTGCGGACTTCAAGACCAACCGCAGCGGTCAATCGAGCCACTCGCTTGGCCACGACGCTGCGGTGTGCCGTGAAGAGCTTGCCCGGCCGAGCATAGCCGGTCAGGTTCAGCCCGCCGGCCGTGAAGCTCTCATCGATCAACTCGATCGCCCGGGCGTCCGCGGCTCGGTTACTCGTCACCTGACAGGCGACGAAATCATCCCGCCCCACATTCGCCAGAACCACCGCCGGACGCAACTTGCTGCCCGTCAGATCGCTGAACGGAAAGTGCAGCACAACGACATCGCCGGCGGTCATCGCTCGTCCTCATCCAACGCGGACAACTCCGACAGATGCTTCCATGCCCGGTCTTCGGCAGGCACCAGCCAATCGGCCAGGGCCGACTCGCCCAGGACCGCCGCCTCGTTAAACTCCGCCAGATCATCGAGGATCGTCACCAAGGCCCGGGCGGGTGCCTGCAAGGCGAGCGGCTCTCGCAACTTCACCAAACCGTTACGGTCTATAGTCGCCTCAACGGTCCGAAGCACTGCATTCACCTTCTCTCCAGCAGCGGACATCCTGCGACCACAAGCCGCCTAAAACTCAAATTACGGCCAATCAAGCAAATATCCACTCCCAGACCTTTCCAGCTCAGCGACTACTACAAATCCTCTCAACTATGACTACGATGCCTTCCGCCGCCCTTTTCTCGCCACGAAGCGGCGTCGCTCGTGCTCTCCGATATCCACCCCCACCTTCACCAGATACTCTGCGACATCGGGCGGCAGCGCCACGGTTTTGACCGGCGGCAGCTTGCCTTTCACGTAGTAGCTCAGCCATCGCCGAAAAGACCTCAGACTCTCCCCGGAGCGGCGACCCGCCAGGATGCCTTCGTAGCTGAGATCCTCATCCAAATCAGGCCAGTGCAATCCAATCGCACCAATCTCCACGTTCCGACGATGCCCCGGCGATGCGTAGGCCAACCGGGCAAACCACGAGAGAGGCAGCGAGACCACACGTCCATCAGTGAACTCGACGGTCAGGTGATGGGTCGTGACCACCACGTTCGGGGCGATCAACTCACGCGAGTTGTCATCTGCCGAAGAACTCATGCCACTGCCTCAACAGCCAAGGATGGTTCAACTCCACGAGCCGAACTACATGCCGCAACTCCTAACCGGAGAAACCGTTGTTCTTGTTCACCTCTGGCGGCATCCGCAGCCAGATTCTCGCGTTCATCCGATCCCGCGTCACATGCACATGCGGTGGTTCGTGCCCGTCGGCGGCAAAAAAACCGAACCGATACGGCCCAATCCGCAAGATCGTTGGCATCTTGGATCGGACCCGCTTTCAGGGGAGCACGGAAACCGCGAAACGCATGACATACGGTTCACCGTCTCTCACCTGTCAACGACTAAAAGTCATCCATGCCGCCGCCCATTCCGCCCATGCCACCCATTCCGCCCATGCCACCCATACCACCCATGCCACCGCCGTGATCGTGGCCAGAGGGTTCGGCTTTCTTCCTGGGCTTCTCGGCGACGATGCAATCGGTGGTCAGCAGCAAAATGGCAACCTCAGCGGCGTTCTGAAGCGCCGTCCGCTCGACTTTGGTCGGCGTGATGATTCCCGCCTTCACCACGTCCACATACTCGCCCGTTAACGCGTTGAAACCTTCGTTGTCCTTCGATTCCATCACCCGGCGGACCACCACGCTGCCAGACTCACCGGCGTTTTCGGCGATCTGCCGAAGCGGCGCGGTCAGCGCCTGGCGAACGATCTTCACGCCCGCGGCCTCGTCGCCCTCGAGCTTGAGGTTCGATCCGCCGTTCAGCGCCTTCATCGCCCGCACCATCGCCACTCCGCCGCCGGGGACGATCCCTTCCTCGACCGCCGCCCGCGTCGCGTGCAGTGCATCTTCGATCCGGGCTTTCTTTTCCTTCAGTTCCGCCTCCGTCGCGGCGCCGACGTTGATCTGCGCCACGCCGCCGGCCAGCTTCGCCAACCGTTCCTGCAACTTCTCGCGGTCGTAGTCGCTGGTCGTCGTTTCGATCTCGCGGCGAATCTGGGCGATCCGGCCCTGAATGGCCGAGGTCTCGCCAGCGCCTTCGATGATCGTGGTATTCTCGTTATCGATCCGCGCCAGCTTAGTGGTGCCCAGGTCGGTCAACTCGACCTTGTCCAGCTCGACGCCCAGATCCTTCATGATCGCCCGACCGCCGGTCAGGACCGCGATGTCCTCGAGCATGGCCTTGCGACGATCGCCGTATCCGGGCGCCTTCACCGCCGCCACGTTCAGAATGCCGCGGAGCTTGTTCACCACCAGCGTCGCCAGGGCCTCACCCTCGACATCCTCGGCGATGATCAGCAGCGGGCGCTTGACCTTCTGAATCTTCTCCAGCAGAGGAATGAGCTTGGTCGCCGAGGAAATCTTGTCCTCATAGACCAGGACGAAGCACTTCTCCAACTCGCAGATCATCTCGTCGGGGTTGGTCACAAAGTTCGGCGAGAGCAGCCCGCGGTCGAACTGCATCCCCTCAACCACGTCTACGTACGTCTCCAGGCCCTTGCCTTCCTCGACGGTGATCACGCCGTCCTTGCCGACTTTCATGAACGCATCGGCCATGATCGTGCCGATCTCGCGGTCGTTGTTGGCCGAGATCGACGCGACGTTGGCGATGTCATCCTTCTTGGTCAGGTCGATGGGCTTGCTGCGCTTGGACAGGTCGGCGACCACGGCGGTGACGGCCTTGCGGATGCCGCGGGCCATCGCCATCGCATCGGTTCCGGCAGTCAGGAGGCGCGAACCATCCTTGAAGATGGCCTCGGCAAGCACCGTCGCGGTGGTCGTGCCGTCGCCGGCCACATCCGAGGTCTTGCTCGCGGCCTCTTTGACCAGCTTGGCGCCGATATTCTGATATTTGTCGGAGAGTTCGATTTCCTCGGCGACCGTAACCCCGTCCTTGGTAATCGTCGGCGCGCCCCACCCCTTGTCGATGACCGCATTGCGTCCGCGGGGACCCAGAGTCGCCTTGACGGCGCGGGCCAACTTCGTCACACCCTCGAGAAGCGCGTTGCGCGCCTCGGTATCAAAGGCCAGCATTTTCGCGGCCATGCAAGCATCTCCTTTCGCCTGGAAAGCGTCTTGATAATTCGATTTTCACTCGTCGAGCCGACCCGCCGGCCGTCGCCGGACCTCAGGATACGGACCCACCGTCCACCGCGGCCAACGCCGCCGATGCACGTCTTGGCCTACACAAAGCCGATGCCGCAAGACGACAATTCCAAGCCGGCCCTATCTTAGCTTCTTAACTGGATTTATATCCCACCATTTTCGACAGGTGTTTCTCGTCGCCTGCCACGCTGGCAGGTGGCTTGGCGATCGCCTGTCGAACGGTTGCCAATGTGGCAGAAGCAGCCGGAAGAGAAAAAGTCGGAAAAATCGGCGACCCAGTTGGGTTTATAACGTCTGGGACGATTATTCGGCGAGGCCCCCGCCCGCCCCGCCGCCCGCGCACCCCCCGCGCCCTACGCCAGCGCCGGCGGCCGACGTCGCCGCGCATAGTGTCTCACAGCCAAAACCACGATCAAATATGGAGCAAAAACCGCAAATCCATGGACCCCGGCAAAGTACGTCAGAAGTAGGAACCGCAGGGATCGCATCCCCTGATCATACCCGATTTCTATCCACAATTGAGTCTTCGTTTTAGCGCCAGGCGCTTTTTCATGGCCATGATTCACAGGCTGCACGGGATGCGCGGGATGCACAGGATAATACTTGCATTCCTGGCCATGCGGCGCCGATGTCAATCCTGTTGATCCTCGTCCGATTATGGGGCGCAAGCCGCCATCGGCCGTGCAACAAGCCTTCGTCCCGTCTGCACGACTGGAGATGGCTTTGACACCGGATTCGGGTCGGCTGTGGTCATGGGACAACTTGTTCACGGCGACAGCGACTCGGCCTCCTGGCGGACGGCCAGTTCGCGCAGTTTGGGCAGAAGCTCTTCAAGGGTCTCGGCCTGTTTGGACAGGGGGAAGCGTTCCATCAGGTCTTCGCCCAATTCGATCGCCTCGGAGAATCGCTTGCCGCGGATCAGCTCCTGGATGCGGCTCTCGACCTCGAGGCGCTCTTCGATCTCGGCGTTTTCCTGGATCAGCGCCAGTTGGCCGCGAATCTTGGCGGTTTTGGCATGATCGGGAAACTTCTCGATCAGCCTGCTGGCGCCGGCCAATGCACGCCGCCAGTTGCGCCGTTCGAGATCGTGTTTAACCTCGTCGTAGGTGCGCTGGACGGCCGAATCGCGGAACAGGTCGCGCTCGCGGATGACGCGATCGGTCAGGGCGCGGGCCTCGGCGTGATCGGGATAATTTTCGGCGAACTCCGAAGCGATCTCGGCGGCGGCATCGAAGTTCGATGTGGCCATCAGATCCTCGACCCGCTGTTTCAACTCACGAAACCCCTGCTGATCCTGGTGACGCCGCCCCTTCTCGATCGACTGGCGAGCGGCCAAGACCTCGGGGTTAGCGTTAAATGGGGCGTCGATCGTATCGAGCCACTGCTCGGCCTTGCCCCACTGGCCATCGGCGATGAACGCGGCGGCATTGGCCACGGCCTCGGCCTTTCGCTCTTCGAGTTGGCGGGTCAGCCGCTCGGCCCGCTGGTCGTCGGTCAGCAGCGCCAGTTGCTTGACCTCTTCGATGGCGGTGAGGATCCCGCTGATGGCCGACTCGTCGATCGCCGGCGGGGGAGCGGGCGCTGGCGGCGCGGGGGACGGCGGCGCCTGGGCCAGTCGTTCGTTCAACTGCTCAACCCGGCGCTGCAGCTCACGTACGGCTTCGCCCAGGGATCCCAGGGCGTCGTACAACTGTTCCGGTAGTTCGGCTTTACGCCCGAGAAGGCTCGCCAAACCAATCAGGCCACCGGCAAGTCCCGCGCCGATCAACAAGGACACCAGCGCCGAGGCGACGTAGGTCAGGATCGGCTCACCGGCGCTCGCCGCGGCTCGACCGCCAATCAGGTAGAGCGCGCAAATCCCGACGGCCAGCGCCCCCACGACGCCAGCGGCGATCTGCAATCCGCGAATCATCGGTCGATTATCCATCGTTCTCATTCGCCGGCCGGACCTCAGCCCCACGCGGCGATGATAAACGATTCGCTCGGATGCGCCCAGTCATCGACGCCGACACCGCCGCGCGGTCACGCGATGGCGCAACAATATCGAGTTCCGGCCTCGGCATTGGAGCCCACCGGACGCCGCCGCGCGGTCGCACGATGGCGCAACTCCTGCGTTCGATTCGTGCGGCCTCGACGAGCCCAATGACGGATCAGTGTTCGTGGTTGCACAACTGGGATTGGTCCATGGCCACACGCCCCTCGGGATCGACCACCAGCTTCCCGCGCTGGGCGAGAAACAGCAGCAATTGATCGAGCGTCATTCCCTGGTCCGAACAGGTGTGAAACCGAGCCTGTGGGCCAAAGCGACGATGCACCTCGTCGGCCAAAGCCGGCAGCGTCATGGGAGGGTCGGCGGCAAGGATAATCTCGATCACTTCGTGACCATGAATCGACTCAGCGGCGGGAGCTTGGGTTTGCGACATCGTGCCGAACAATAGCCTCTGTCCAGGCGGTAGGACAAGCTCATCCGGAAACGCTCGAAAATTCTTGCCTGAATAATTCTCTCGCAACGACGCAACGACGCAACGACAGAAAAGAAGTGCTGAACTAAAAAAGAGGGCACTGAATCAAGGAAAACGCGCGGCCCGGGGGGCCCTCTTTCTGGCTTCGTTGCGGCGTGCGTCGTTGCGGCGTTGCGAGAGACTAATTTGCCGGTCTATTTTCCGGCGAAATTACCGGCTGAAGTTAAGGAATCACCGACTCGTCCAGGTGCAGCCCGATCGCTTGCACGCAGGGGGTGGCCAGGGCACGGTTGATCTTCAGGCGCACCTTGCTCACGGTGGTCGGCCAGAGACGATCGAGCTTTTGATGCCCGATGGTCGTGCCGCTGGAAAGCAGCCGCCACATCGCCCCGTCGAACCCCTCGACGTGATAGGCCGCGATTCGTTGGCCCAGGTGGATCGCCTCTTCGAGGCGGATAACGTTGATCCGGGCCGGTGCGCCCAGGTCAATTTCGACAGAGCCGCGGGCGGCGCCATCGGCGGGTGCCCAGAAGGTGTCGTTTCGGCCATCGACGCAGGCACTCGGGGGGTGTTGCTCGTGGCTGCTGGAGGCCGTGGATGGTCGAGCGGCGGCGAAATCGGTGGTGAAGATCGACTCGAGTCGCGCGTTCAGCTCCGCCAGTCTCGACACATCGGTCGGGTGAAACAATCCCTCGGGCGTGGGCGGGACGTTCAGTAGCAGCAGACTGTTGCGTCCGACTGAATGAAAATACAGATCGACGAGATTTTCGAGCGATCGCACCTTGGCATCCTCGCCCGCGTGGTAAAACCATCCGGGGCGGATCGACACGTCGGTTTCCCCCGGTCGCCAGGCTTCGCCGCCTTCATCGCCGTGCTGGAGCGCTCGCCGCGGCTCACGAGCGCCGTCGGCGGCCTTGCCCGGCTCGACCCACGTTCGCGGATCGACGGTGGACCAGTTCGGATCGCCGGCAAACCCCTGCTCGTTGCCGATCCAGCGCACGTCAGGGCCGGCATCCGAAAACATCACCGCCTCGGGAGACAGTCGCCGCACGATCTCGAAATAGGATTCGAAGTCGTACACCTGGCGCTTGCCGTTGGGGCCTTCTCCGCATGCTCCGTCGAACCACATTTCGTGGATCGGCCCGTAATCGCTCAGCAATTCGGTCAACTGGGCGCGATAAAACTCGTTATAGCGCGGTGAATCCCCATAGACGGCGGCATTCTGATCCCATGGGGAAAGATATAGCCCAGGCTTGAGTCCCTCGGCACGGCAGGCGTCGACAAACTCACGAACCACATCTCCCCGGCCGCGGCGCCAAGGCGAGGATTTCACCGAATGCCCGGTCGTTCGCGTGGGCCACAGACAAAACCCATCGTGATGCTTGGCCGTGAGGATGACGATCTCGAAGCCGCCGTGTTTGGCGGCGATTGCCCATTGGCGGCAATCCAGCTTTGCGGGATTGAAGATCGCCGGCGACTCCTTGCCGTCGCCCCACTCGCGGCCGCTGAAGGTGTTAGGCCCGAAGTGAACGAACAGGTTCTTACCCAGCCGCTGCCATTGAAGCTTACGGGGGCTGGGGACCGCGCCATGAGGGAGGATCGGCTCGGACATCGCACGCTCCTTGCTTGGAACCGCTTAGCGAACGCCCATCAGCAGCTCCATCGTCAACTGATCCAGCTTCTCGTAGGGCAGCGGGCTTTTGGCCAGCTCGATGCGATCCAAAGGCGCTTCGAGGAGCTTCTTGGCGTTGCCGGTGCTGAAGCGCTTGGTGAGCTTTTCCAGCAGCGGGTCGGCGAGGTTGATCTGCTTGAGAAGCCCATGGATTTCCTTGTCGGCGTTCCAGCGCTCGGCCTTCTCCTTAAGGATCATGTAAGTCCGCATGCATCCCTTGGCGAACTCCTTGACGTCCTCATAGTTGCTTTGGCGATAGGCGTGGGCGTCGAAGTGGCGCGGGCCGTTGTAGCCACAATCCTCGAGCAACTTCACGAGGAAAAATGCGTGTTTCAGGTTCACCGAACCAAAGCGGAAGTCCTGGTCGTATCGTCCGAACTCCTGATCGTTCAGGTCGATGTGGAACAGCTTTTTCTGCTCGAGGGCGGCGGCGACCTGGTGGACGAAGTTCAGCCCGGCCATGTGTTCATGTGCCACTTCCGGATTCACCCCGCACATCTCAGGATGGGCCAGCGTGGGGATCAGCGCCAGATACGAGCCGGTGACGGCGAAATAGATGTGCCCGCGTGGCTCGTTGGGTTTGGCCTCGAACGCGAACTTATAGCCGTATTTCTGGCTGATCGAGTATTCGCACAAAAAGTCGATGGCCTCGCGGAATCGCTTGATGGCATCGACGGGGTTCTTGGTCGCGTCGGATTCCACGCCTTCGCGCCCGCCCAAGAAGACGTAGATTTTCGCCCCGCATTCAGCGCCCAGGTCCATGGCCCGCATCGTCTTCTGGATCGCATAGGCGCGAATCTTGGCGTGATTGCTGGTGAAGGCACCGTCCTTGAACACCGGATCGCCGAACAGGTTGGTCGTGGCCATGGGGCAGGCCAGGCCATTGTCCTTCAGGGCTTTCTTAAACCCCTTGACGATCGTGTCGCGCTGAGTTTCGGTCGCGTCGATCGGGACCAGATCGTTATCATGGAAATTGACCCCGAAAGCGCCGATTTCACCCAGAAGGTTGCAAATCTGCACGGGATCGATGGGGGTTCGAGTCGGCTCCCCAAAGGGGTCGCGGCCAATATTTCCAACGGTCCACAGGCCAAACGTGAACTTCATCTTCGGGTCGGGGGCGTAATTGGACATGTTGTCAGAATCCTCGGTTCGATCGGAAAAAACCGTTCCCGCAGCGGGACCGGGACGTAAAGTGTCGGCGAAAAGCCCGGAGGAATCAAGATTTGGCGATTCCCCGCATGGCGCAGGTGCGATTGTCCATGGCGGTGCCCTCGGTTCAGGTCCGCTTGGCGTGGATCCGGGGGGGCCTTGCAGAGCCTCGTCATAGGACTTGATGATATACAACGCGCATAGACCACACTCATTGACACTGGGATACACGATTGCATATTATACAACGAGCGGTCGCAAGTGGACTCCGCCGGGAAAGAGCATGAGGAAGGATCTGAAGATCGGCGTGAACCGAGGCGATGGCAAGCCGCCATCCCGATGGAATGTGCTGGTCCTGGACTTGGAATTTGAAGACGCAATGAGGTTTCTCGACGAAACCCAGTACCAGCATATTGCCATGCAGGTGCGCGAGCTGGCCAGAGAAGTCGATCCCACGCACCCGGCGACACAGAATGTATCGGCTGTCGAAGATTTGTTCGAGTTGCGGGACAAGGGCGGCCCGCTGGGAAGGATCAACGTCCGCGTGTTCTTCGTCCTCGACAAGCAGGCGGCGGCGATTGTGGTTCTCGGTGCCATTTTCAAGCAAAATGAAGGAAAAACGCCGTTCGGCGACAAAAAAAAGATGCAGCGGCGCAGAAGGCAGTATTTCGCCGGTGCCTACGAAGACCCTCGGCGAGCCGACAGACACACCCGCGGCTGAACCGAGCTGCGCAGTGAATGACGGGTTGGCTCATCCGGAGCGATTATGGACGCCAATTACCTTGCGAATTCTCGAAAAGAGCTGGACGAATCCATCAGTAAAGCGGCATTGACGATGGCGATCGGAATCGTCGTTGAGCGTGTTAGTCGCTTGTCTTCCGATGATCGGCGGGATCTCCACGATCTTGTGAAAGGTTTGTCCGAAGCCGACCAACCGGATGAGGTGGAAGCAATTCGCGTCGCCATGCGGGAGATTCTGGAGCAGGCTCCCAGCGGCGTACACGGGATGAAGCGCGAGGACCCCGGAGCATTGCCGGAAAAGCTGCAACGGTGGATGGACCATGCCGCGCAGCGCGTGCGGAAAGCGAGGAAGGCCGCGGACCTAACCCAAGTGCAACTGGCGAAGAAGAGCGGTCTTCCCCAGAGTCACATCAGCCGCATCGAATCGGGCAAACTGAGCCCGTCGCGTGCCACGCTGGACAAGATCGCCAAGGCCCTGGCCAAACCCCTCCGCGACTTTGACCCCACTGCCTGAACGCGCGCCCGCCATCGCGCTGGCGAGCGGTAGTGGAAGCTGCGCCGCAGCGCCCGGCGGCGCGCTATGCCGCCTCGGCGTCGGGACGGGCTTCCACGAGGCGCAGAAGCGGCGTTGATTCTGCGTTTGGAGACGGCGGGGAATACTCCGGAACGATTTCTCGCAGCGCCTCGATCACCGCCGATCGCTCACCGCGGGCGCAGGCCTGGTCCAATATTTCCAGCATGTTCGACGCCTCGCGCGGCCGAACCCGGGGCAGGCGCCAGACTCGGATCTGCCGATGTCCGGTGGCGCTGGTGCGCTCATTGTCGCAGGCCAGTTCCTCGTAGAGCTTTTCTCCCTCGCGCATCCCGGTCACGCGAATCTCGATATCGCGCCCGGGTCGCAGCCCGCTGCGCCGGACCATCGCTTCGGCCAGGTCGGCGATGCGAACCGGTGAGCCCATGTCCAGCACGAACACCTCGCCGCCGTGGCCGATCGCCCCGGCCTGCATGACCAGCCCCGCCGCCTCGCGGATCGTCATGAAATAACGGCGCATCTCCCGATGCGTAACCGTCACCGGACCGCCGGCGGCGATCTGCTTGCGCCAGATGGGCACGACGCTGCCGCTGGAACTCAGCACGTTGCCGAACCGCACCGCCACGAATCGCGTGGCCGCGGGAGGCTCGGCATGGTCATCCCGGACGCTCAGTCCCAAGTCGGCGCCCGCCGACGAAGACGGGGAGTTCATCGACTGAACGTACAACTCGGCGCAGCGCTTGGTCGCGCCCATGACGCTGGTGGGATTGACGGCCTTGTCGGTGCTGACCATCACGAACGCCTGCGCCCCGCAGGCACGGGTAGCATCGGCGACGTTGCGGGTTCCGAAAACATTGTTCCGCACCGCCTCGGGAGCGTTGCGCTCCATCATCGGAACATGCTTGTGGGCGGCGCAATGAAACACCACCTGCGGGCGATGCACCGCGAATTCCTTGTCAATGCGGCGGCGGTCGGTCATATCGGCCAGCAGCGCGACCAGATCGGCCCCGACCCAGCGCTCGCGCAGCTCGCGCTCGATCTCGAACAGTCCATTTTCACTTCGCTCGAGCAGGACCACCTGGCGCGGACAAAATCGCATGACCTGCCGGGCGATCTCCGAGCCGATGCTTCCGCCGGCGCCGGTGATCAGAACGCGCTTGCCCGCGATAAACCGCTGCAATTGCGGCGTGTCGAGGTTGACCGGCTCACGACCCAGCAGCCGGGCCATTTCCGCATCATCGGGGATCGACCTGGCGCGGCGGAACCCGATACGGTCCAGCAGCGTCCGCGCGCGCAGGCTGAGAGCGTGCTTCATACTCAAGGGTTATCGGTCCATCAAGTTGCTGAAGTTCAGCGGCGGCGGTTGGCGGGCTTACAATGCGCTGGCATAGTCGCTCAGCGACTCGGCGAATCCGCGCGGAATCCACCCGAAATCGGCCCCGAACGCGGTTGGATCGCCGATGTTGTCCTCCTGGCTCATCAAGACCTGGTCGCGATTGAACGGAAGTAGCGACCCTGGGACGATCCGCGTGAGGAGCTTGGCCCACCACGCCGGAATCGGCGCTGCCCAACGCCGTTTCCCGACGATCGCCTGGCTGGCGAGATGATGCATTTGCGGCCAAGTGACTTGCTGGGCGCCGACCAGATCGTAGGTGTTGGCGACGGTGGCGGGCTTCTCAAGGGAATCGACAAACGCGCGAGCGACATCGCGCCCATGGACGGGCTGAAGTTTTCCCGCCCCGCCAGCACCGAACAACCCCGCGCCGAAATAGGGCATGAACAGGAACGGCGCGGCCGTTTTGCGGGCCCAGCGGGCCTCGGTCCGCATGAAATCCCCACGCGGTCCGTGGATCAACGAAGGCCGGAAAATCGTCCAGTCCAGCCCGCTATCACGAACGATGTCCTCGGCCTGGCTTTTGGTCCGATGATACCGGCTGGGCGCGCCGTCCCGCGCGCCCAAGGCGGACATCTGCACATAACGGCGGATCTGCGCCTGGCGCGTGGCCGTAACCATGGCGCGGGTTCCCTCGACGTGGATTCGCTCGAAGGTCATGCCTTTACCTGGTTTTTCGGCGATGATCCCCACGAGATGGATCACGGCGTCGCAGCCTTTGATTGCGGCCGAGACCGCCTGGGCGTCGAACAGACCCCCGGGGATGCTGGCGACTTTTCCGCCGCGCTCGGGCAGCGGACGCTCGTGAACGAGCGCGCGGACCTGCCAATGGCGAACCACCAATTCATCAATGACCGCCGATCCGACGAATCCGCTTCCACCCGTGACAAATACGCACTTGGCCATAAGAACCGCTCCATCCGATTGCCGACACGCCAAGAAGGATAGGCTCCCCACGAACGACGAAGATGTCGATGGCGGACGACTGGGCATCCAGCGGGGCGAGGGTGAGCAGAATGACGGGGACAATCCGGAATATTCCCCTCGAACCCCACTCCCCGGCGCGCGGACCGCCATTTTTGCGTGGTCAACCCCCGTCAGCCGGGCCGTCGGGATATTCTGGATGTCCCCTTGCGGCTGCGGAAATTTACGAGCGCCTCGCCTTGCGGGTTTGACAGCCCGGAGCGACGTCACTAGATTTTTTGCTTCAAAACCCAATTTTGGAGCTTTGCCATGCAGGAATATCAGACGCTCAGGCAGATGGTTCAGGACGCCGAAGACGATGTTGCCAAGGCGGCCGGGGGGAATAAGGCTGCGGGAACCCGCGTTCGCAAGAAGATGCAGGAGATCAAGGCCGCGGCGCAAGCCGTGCGGCAGAAGGTTCTCGAGGGTCGAGATGCCGACGGTGGCGAAGCATCGCCCCCGCCTGTCGTGCCGGCACCGGGCTTCTGAAGTCTCGTTCACGTGAGCGCGCCCTTATCGCGGGCGAATCCGGGTCGCCGTGGTTCGCCCCATCGTCTGATTCTCTCGTGACCCTTTAAGGATCACTGTCGATTTGTCATGCCAAATTTTCTATTCAGTCTTGATGGTATCGACCTCAACCGCGTTATTTACGACCAGGAAGCGATTCGGCGCATCAATCCCCAGCGCGGACTGATGGAACATCTCAACGCGGTGGTCCATCTCGATCCCTCGAAGGGAAGAGTGGTCGGTTACAAGGACGTGCGGGACGATGAGTTCTGGGTGGCGGGCCACATCCCTGGCCGTCCCCTGGTGCCGGGCGTGGTCTTGATTGAAGCCGCGGCCCAGCTCTGCTCATTTTATACCCGCGAGGTGATGAAATGGGAGGGATTCATCGGCTTTGGGGGGGTCAACGAAGTTCGCTTCCGCCAGCAGGTGGTCCCCGGCGATCGGCTTTATTTGCTGGTGCAGAAAGAGCGGGACCGCCACCGCCGCGTCTCCTCCGGAGTGCAGGGAATCGTCAACGGCAAAATCGCGTTCGATGGAGAGATCATCGGAGTGAAGCTGTAGCGGCTTGCGGCTCATGAGCTTATTTCGAAAGCAACCCGATGAAGTGCCTGGGGACGATCTCCGAATGCCGTACTGAGCGGGCGAGCCTGGGGCGCGTGGCGCTGGTGGCGACGATGGGGGCGTTGCACGAGGGGCACATCTCGCTGATGCAAATCGCGCGCGAACATGCCGACCACGGGGTCGTGAGCATCTTCGTCAATCCAACCCAGTTCGGTCCCACCGAGGACCTGTCACGCT
The DNA here is from genome assembly GCA_038329845.1 of Tepidisphaerales bacterium. Classification (GTDB taxonomy): domain Bacteria; phylum Planctomycetota; class Phycisphaerae; order Tepidisphaerales; family Tepidisphaeraceae; genus JBBQNJ01. The sequence continues at coordinate 64,261 of JBBQNJ010000006.1, forward strand.
ATCCGCGCCCGATCGACGAGGACCTGGAGATCTGTCGCGCTGCGGGGATGGCGATGGTTTTTAATCCCTCGGCGGGGGAGATGTATCCGGCGCGCGCCCCGCAGTTGTTACTGGACATGCCGGACCTGACCGGCGCACTGGAAGGCCGTCACCGACCCGGGCATTTCAAGGGGGTCTGCCAAGTGGTGACCAAGCTGTTCAACATCATCCGCCCGGACGCGGCCTGTTTCGGGCAAAAGGATTATCAGCAATTACGGGTGATCCAGGCGATGACCGAGGCGCTGGATTTCGACATTCGGATCATCCCCTGCCCGACGGTGCGCGAGCCGGACGGCCTGGCGATGAGCAGCCGCAACCGCTATCTATCCCCGGAGGAGCGCCGCCGCGCCCTGGCGATCAACCGGGGGCTTAGTGAAGCCGAGGCGCAGGTTCGCCAGGGGGTACGTCAGACCAACCGCTTGACGGCGGGCATTCAGCGCGAGCTTCTCGCCGAACACATCAATATGGATTACGTCGCGGCGGTAGACCCGCTGACGCTTCGCCCCGTCGAGCTGATCACCGGCCCGACGCTGCTGGCCGTTGCCGGACGAGTCGGCGCCACGCGGCTGATCGACAACCGGGTCGTCGGTCCCTAGAGTGCGTTGACCTACCGATGTTGCAAGAACTTTTTCGCATCCCTGGAATCGGCATCCCCATCTTCGGCTACGGGCTGATGATCGTCCTCGGTTTTCTGGCGGCGCTGTGGGTGACGCGCCGGCTCGCCAATCGCAGCGGTGCCAGCGGCGAAGTGTTCGCCAACGCGGCCCTGATCGCTCTGGTCAGCGGGATCGCCGGGGCGCGGCTCAGCCACGTCATCGAGAACTGGGCGATATTCACCCGCTCGGATCTTTCTTTTTGGCAGAACTTCATCAACGCTATCAACATCCGCCAGGGGGGGCTCACCTTTTTCGGCGGGCTGATTCTGGCCACGCCATTGACGATTCTCTACGGAGTTTGGAAAGGATTCCCCTTGCGATTGGGGATGGACATTGCCGCGATCGGGGTGGTGATCGGACTGGGTTTCGGGCGGATTGGGTGCTTTTTGAACGGATGCTGCTACGGAGCCGACAGCAACGTCCCCTGGGCGGTCGAGTTTCCCTATGGATCTCCGGCGTACCAGGATGAATGGGCGTCGGGAGATCTGCCCAAGCCGCCGCCGCCGGAACTGGTCTATCTGGCCCCAGACGGCTCGGCGCAGTTGTATCCCAAATCGCAGTTGACGCCGGCGCAGAAGCATCTTGCGGCGCGGGAACACACCCGGCCGGTCCATCCGGCCCAGCTTTACTCGTCGCTGAACGCCTTTCTCATCGCCGGGGTGCTGCTCGGCTTCTTTACGCTGCGCCCGGCGCCAGGCCGGATTTTCGCATTGATGCTGATCCTGCTGGGCGCCACGCGGTATCTCATCGAACTGCTGCGCACCGAACCGGCGGTCGTGTGGGTGCGCGGCTACGGGCTGAGTTGGAGCATGGTGATCTCCCTGGGGCTGGTCCCGATTGGCATCGTGCTGTGGATGGTTTTTGGACGGTTTGGCGATCGATCGGCGGCTGGCGAAATCAAGACCCGGAAACTCGGTGCCTGAAGGTCATATCTGGTAGCTGACTTGCTCGGATTCAAATTGAGCATCGATCGGCGCGGTGTCGATCGAGGCGGCAACGAGATGGCGAGCGCGCTCGAGCGCCTTTCTGGCGGCATCAAAAACGCCGTCGCCGGCCGGGAAGACATTCTGCTTGCCGATCAGGTCGATCAGCCCGTAGTTGCGGAGGATCTCGGCGAGTTCGACGCGGATTCCGCACAGGATGACATGCCGGCCTGCGGCTCGCATGGCCCCGACAAACTGCTCAAGCACATCGAGGACGGTCGAGTCGATCGAGTGACAGCGTTTGAGTCGAAAAATAGCGACGCGCACTTCGCTTGCCCGCATCGCGGATAGCCGCCGTTGAAGCTGGTCGGCAACACCGAAAAACAAGTCGCCTTCGATCTGGACGAACACGACCGGCCGGGCGCCGGCGCGGCTTTGCAGGGGGATTTCGATGAACCTTCCGCCCGGCATTCGCACCATTTCGTTAATGTGAAGCCGCGAGGCGATGCGCAGGTAAAGCCCGATATTAAGGAAAATCCCGACGAAGATGGCGAATTCCAACGGGATGAAGAGGGTGGCCGCCAGGGTGGTCAAGCAGACGATCCCGTCGGCACGGCTGGCGGGCATGACCCGACGGATGTAGCGCCAATCAACCAGGCCATAGGCGATAACGAATAGAATCGCCGCGAGACTGGTCAAGGGGATGAACCGCGCCAGCGGTGCGAACAGCAGGAAAATGGCGGCAATGAACAGGCTGTTGAAAACGCCGGAAAACCGGGTGCGGGCGCCGGCGAGATGATTCAGCGCCGAGCGCGAGAAGCTGCCGGACCCGGGAATGCATCCGAAGAAGCTGGAGACGAAATTGCTCATTCCCTGGGCCAGGAATTCACGGTTGGGGTTAATCTCCTGTCCAGTGCGCGAGGCGATCGACTTGGCGATCGAGTAGGCCTCGAGCATCCCGACGATCGCCAGCGCCATCGCCCCGCCGATAAGCGCTTCGGCGGTGGACCAGGTGATGACGGGCAGGGCCAGGCGAGGTAGCGCCTGAGGAAGCTCACCGATGATGGCCAGCCGATCCTCCCATCCCATGGCCCAGACGACCATGCCGGCGCCCACCGCCGCCAGCAGCGGTCCGGGCAAGAGCCGGGAGATCGCCCGGGCGATCAGGATCAGCAGCAGTGCCGCGACACCCAGGGCAATCGCCCGCGGATTCGCAGCCGATAGATGAGGTGCCATGCGCTCGAAGATTCCGAGAATTCCCGGCAGATTCCGGGTGTGGCTCGAGGCGATGCCGAGAAAGTTGGGAATCTGGCCGGCGGCGATCAGGATGCCGGCACCGGCGGTGAATCCGACGATGACGCTGTGGCTGACGTACTGAACCAGGTTCGCCATGCCTGCGGCCGACGCTGCCAACTGCACCAGTCCCACCAAGAGGGTCATGGCCACGACCGCCATCGGATAACTCGCCGGGTCGGCGCTCAAGCGGGCCACGCTCGATGCGACCAACAGGCTCAAGGTGTTGATTGGGCCGGTGGACAGGTGGGATGACGAGGTGAACAACGAAGCGATGAGTCCCTGCACGATGGCGGTATAAAGCCCGGTGACCGGTTCAACCCCGGCGATCAAGGCGTAGGCCATGGATTGCGGCACCGCGACCACGGCGACGGAAATCCCCGCCAGCAGATCCCGACGAAGTTTTCCGCGATCGTAACGGCGCAGATCATGAAGCAGGGGATCAAACGGCAACGCCAAGGCCGCACGAATCGGAAGCATGGGATCGGTTTCTCCGCGGGGGAAGATACCCGCCGATGGTCCGGATTGAAACGGCGTCGACCGGAGGAGCGTCATCCCAGGTGGGTTTCGGGCGGGGCGTCAGTCACTTCCAGCAGAAGCAGGGCCACGTCATCTTTCAGCCGCCCTTGGGCGTGGGACCAGATGCCGGCGAACAGCGAATCGAGGATGGCGCCGGGGGCGGTGTGTCGTCGGGCGGCGTCGCTTAGCAGCCGGCAGAGGCCGTCGGTTCCCAGCATCGACCCGGCGGGACTAGTGGCCTCAGAGGCACCGTCGGTGAAGAACAGCAGTCGATCCCCGAGTTGCAGCGGCAACATTGTCTGCCCGCGATAGGTGTAGGAGGCGTCGAGCAGCAGCGCCAAATCAGGGTCGATCGAAGTCGGCGCCGCCGACCCCTCGCGCAACAGCAGCGGCCCGGGATGTCCGGCCGAGGCCAGAATTGCCGAGCGGGTGCCCGGATCGTATTGGCACGCCACGGCGCTGGCGAAAAAGGCCGACGACGTGGCCGATGCCAGATCGCGGTTCAGTTCCGTCAGCAGATCTTCCGGGCGATCGGCCACGGGAGCGAATCGCAGAAAGACCGCCTTGATCATCGCGGCCATCATGGCGCTGGAGACGCCGTGGCCGGCCACATCGGCCAGCAGCAGCGAGACTGTCCCGTCGCCGCGGACATGCACATCGACGAAATCGCCGCCAACGTACTGCACGGCCCGATAGAGCCGCGCCAGGCTGACTCCCGGGGCGCGAACGAGTGAAGGAGGGAGCAAAAACTGCTGTAACCCGCGAGCCTGCTCCAGCCCCTTTTCGATCACCTCGTTGCGGGCGGTGAGTTCGCGCTGGCTGCGGCCCACGGTCAGGGCGCTTTCCCAGATCAGCAGAGACAGCAGCACCATGCTGACCACGGCAAGCACCGCGACGGCAAACGGCGGATCGTAGAGTTCGCGGTTGACCCCGCGAAGGACTAACCATCCCAGCAGAAACGGAATCCCCGCCGCCGCCGGGAGCAGGTGTCGCATCATCCATCCGGCGGGACCGGAGTCGCAGGTGAGCGCCATCACGCCGTGATCCGGTCGCAGACAGAGAATTCCGACGGCCATGAGCAGAAAGCACCCCGCCGCCGCCGGGGGGATGCCGGCGTGATGACCGACGACGTAGAGGTCATCGACGCCATACACCTGACCGACAATCGAGAGCAAAGTGAACAAGACGGCGGTGAGGACGAATCCCTGGGCCAGCGCGCTGGTCCATCGGCGGGCGCGGGAGGTCATTAGCAGCAGGGCGCCGCCGAGCAACGCGAGTTCGACCGCCGCACTGACGCCGGCGTCGGGTCGTGGGTCGGTCGCGGCGAAGGCAGTGGAGCTAAGCGGCGCCGTAGCGGGGGCGGGCGGACCAAAGCGCATCGCCGCCGCGCGGGCGTCTTCCTGGCCGACATTGGGATCGACCATTCGATATCCGACCGATCCGACGCCGACCAAGGCCGCGAGAATCGCCGCCGCCCGCGCCCAGAGCACCAGTCGCCGCGCCATCGGCGGCGCCGTAAGCAGCGCCAGCGCCACCGCCGCCAGCAGCAAGGCGGCAGCGGTTCCCCAGTGGATCGCCGCGGCCCGCGGATGCAGCGCCGCCATCACCCGCACACGGAAGGCCCAGCCCGCCAGCGCCAGCAGCGCGATCCCCCCCACCAGGGCCGCGCACAGGCGCGGGGCGATCTCCAGCAGTCGTCGCGGAGGCGCCGGGGCGGTGTCCATCGAGATTGACCCCTTCTGATCCCTGGAATCGTCGCCGATGAATCCGACGGCTCGGGCGTCGGACACTCCCTCGGACCGATGGGCCGGGGACAGTGAATCACCCGATCCGCGCGCCGACGACAATGCGCGCGAGCGAGACAACCAACTCATCAAGCGATTGCGACCGACGACGGACGTGGCACGTCAGGCCGATCGACGCGGGTTCAGGCCATGTAGGAGACCGGCGACCAAGCGGCGTGCTGGGCATCGGCCACTTCGATCTCGATCGATTCCTGGATGCAGGTTGCGCTGAGGCACTGACGTGCCTCGTCGCGCACCGTCTCCACCATGATCTGAAGCGCGTCGCGGAGTTTATGGCGGCACTCGTCCAACGACCGACCATGCGTGATCGTGCCGGGGATCTCCTCGACCCAACCTACGAACGATCCATTGCGCTCGGGCTTGATGATCGTGTGGTAGTGTTGCTTCATCCCCACCATTCTGAAGCGCCGCCCCCATCGCGGTCAAGCGAAAGTTTTTATTTCCGATGGGGCGCGCCCCGGGCAAGCCCGCTGACCGAAGGCGAGAGGGCGTCGTCGCACCCCATTCGGGGTCATGGATATTTTTCGCTTGCGATCATCGTCCCGCGACGATACTATTTAAGCGAGTGGTTTGATTCTCCCCCGGATCGAACAAGTCAAGCCCGGGGATATACCCACCGCCTGCGTTGTCGCATCTGCGATTGTCGCAGGAGCCTTTACGCGGAGCGTGGACCATGGCCACAGCGCCCGGAACGACTCTTTCCCAACATTTGCGGGCCGACTCGATCGGCGCGCTGAAGTTGCGGGAAGTGTGCGCCGTCGAGGCGACTGACTCGATCGAACACGTGGTGGACTGCATGGTCGGGCGAAAAACCGGCTGCGCCTTGGTGCTGGATGAGTCGGGCGAAAAACTCCTTGGCATTTTCACCGAGCGCGACCTGCTGTCTCGGGTGATCGCCGCGGGACTGGACCCCACCGGCGAGGTCGCCGCCGTCATGACGCCCGATCCGGTCACGCTCTCGAGCGGCGCTTCGATCCGGCAAGCGATCGAGATCATGGAGGCCGAGGGGTTCCGCCACCTGCCGATCACCGGGGCCAACGGCCGCGTGGTCGGCGTCCTGAGCGTCAAGGACATCGTTCATTACCTCATCGAGCATTTTCCGGCCAACGTTTACAACCTTCCTCCCACGCCGGATCGAGCGGTCAGCGACCGGGAGGGCGCATGATTTTCCAAACAATATCGCGGTTTATAATTCTGATCAGCGACGGCGGCGTGTCGTTTCGACGCCGCAGGACAATGCAATGAGCCTGATGACCACTGAATCGAGCGGCGCCACTCCCAATCTGACACCCGACAACTCAGCGCCCACGACGCCGCCGCGCAAGCTCACCCGCCTGCTGAGCGTGACGGTGCGTTTCGCGGGCGATTCCGGCGACGGCATGCAACTGGCGGGAACGCAGTTCACCGATACCAGCGCCCTGGTAGGCAACGACATCTCGACCCTGCCGGATTTTCCCGCGGAAATCCGCGCTCCGGCCGGCACGCTGGCCGGGGTCAGCGGATATCAGATCCACTTCAGCTCGACGGACATTTTCACCCCCGGCGACGAAGTCGATGCGCTGGTGGCGATGAATCCGGCGGCGTTGAAGACCAACGTGCGCTCGGTGAAAGACGGCGGGATCCTCATCGTCAATGAGGACGCCTTCATCGCCAAGGATCTGGCCAAGGCCGGCTACGCGGTGAACCCGCTGGAGGATGGATCGCTCAACGGGTATCGGCTGATCAAGGTGCCGGTGGACAAGCTCAACGCCGCCGCTACCGCGCCGGCCGGGCTGGGGGCCAAGGACGCCGATCGCTGCAAGAACATGTTCGCGCTGGGGCTGGTCTACTGGCTGTACGGCCGTCCGTTGGATCCTAGCGTGGCGTTCATCAAGTCGAAGTTCTCGAAAAAGCCGCCGATCATGCTGGCCAATATCGAGTCGCTCAAGGCCGGCTATCACTTCGGCGAAACCTGCGAGCTGTTCGAGGAACAGTACGAGGTACCCAAGGCCAAGCTCCCGCCCGGCACGTATCGCAAAGTGGTGGGGAACGAGGCCCTGGCCCTGGGGCTGCTGGCGGCCTCGAAGCTGGCGGAAAAAGACCTGGTGTACTGCACCTACCCCATCACGCCCGCCAGCGACATCCTGCACGACCTGGCGGCGATGAAGAGTTACGGGGTCATCACGTTCCAGGCCGAAGACGAAATCGCCGCCATGGGCGCGGCAATCGGGGCATCGTTCGGCGGGGCGTTGGGGGTGACGGGAACCAGCGGGCCGGGCGTGGCGCTCAAGGCCGAAGCCATCGGCCTGGCGGTGATGGTCGAGCTGCCGGTGGTGATTATCAACGTCCAGCGTGGCGGGCCCAGCACGGGGCTGCCGACCAAGACCGAACAGGCCGATCTTCTTCAGGCGCTGTATGGGCGAAACGGCGAATGCCCGGTGCCGGTGATCGCGCCGGTATCGGCGGCGGACTGTTTCTCGGCCGCGATCGAGGCGTTCACCGTCGCTATCCGGCATATGACGCCGGTGATGCTGCTCAGCGACGGCTACATCGCCAACGGATCCGAGCCGTGGCTGATTCCCGATGTCCGCACGTTGCCGAAAATCCAGGTCGTGCATCCGACGGAAAACAACGATCCGGCCGGGTTCATGCCGTACAAGCGCGACGAGCGACTGGTGCGTCCGTGGCCGATCCCGGGGACGCCGGGGCTGGAGCATCGACTGGGCGGGATCGAAAAAGCCGACGTGACGGGCAACGTCAGCTACGACCCGGCGAACCATGAACACATGGTGCGCACGCGTGCCGCCAAGGTCGCGCAGGTGAAACCGGCGGGCGCCGATCTGCTGTGGACCGGTCCGGAAAAAGGGGAAGTGCTGATCGTCGGTTGGGGCAGCACCTTCGGCGCGATCAAGGCGGCGACGTTGCAGCTTCGCAAGGAAGGGATTTCGGTTTCCGCCTGCCACATTCGCTATCTCAACCCCCTGCCCAAGCGGCTGGGGCCGATTCTGCGGCATTTCACGCATGTGCTGGTTCCCGAGTTGAATCTCGGACAACTCCGCATGCTGCTGCGGGATCAGTTCCTGGTCGATGCCAAGGGGCTGAACAAGATCAAGGGACAGCCGTTCACCATCCACGAGGTCGTCGATGGGGTTCGGGCGATGCTTCAGGGACACCTCAATGGCGATGAGGTCGTCGCCGCGGGCGCGGCTGTCGAAGACGGTGCCCCGGCCGGCGGTTGAGCGGCCGGGATCAATGCGGCACTATGATTCAAGTTGTTTATAGACGAACGGAATGAAGCCATGAGTTCGGCACCTGGATTGAATGTTCTTAAGCCGTCGGATTTCACCTCAAGCCAGGACGTGCGCTGGTGCCCGGGGTGCGGAGATTACTCGATCCTGGCGCAGATGAAGAAGGTTTTGGCCCGCTGCGGGGTGGACCGGTCAAAGACCGTCTTCATCAGCGGCATCGGCTGCTCGAGCCGGTTTCCCTACTACATGAACACCTACGGGTTCCACTCGATCCACGGCCGCGCCCCGACGCTGGCGTCGGGGCTGAAGTTGGCCCGCCCGGACCTGAGCGTCTGGATTGTCACCGGCGACGGCGATGCCCTGTCGATCGGGGGCAACCACTTCATGCACATCATCCGCCGGAACATGGATGTGAAGATCCTCCTGTTCAACAACCGCATCTATGGGTTGACTAAGGGGCAGTACTCCCCCACCAGCGAACAGGGCAAGCGGACCAAGAGTTCGCCCATGGGCGCGCCGGATTTTCCAGTCCGCCCGATCAGTTTGGCGATCGCCGCCGAGGCCACGTTCGCCGCCCGCGCCATCGACGTGGATGTCAAGCATCTCGAAAGTGTCTTGGACCGCGCCGCCCGTCACGTCGGGACCGCCTTCGTCGAGATCTACCAGAACTGCAATATTTTCAACGATGGCGCCTACAGCTACGCCACCGATAAGCAGTCCAAGGCCGACACCACACTGGTCCTCGAGCACGGCAAGCCGCTGATTTTCGGCAAGGACCAGAGCAAGGGGATTCGCCTGCATGGGATCAATCCCGAGATCGTCAATCTCGCCGATGTGCAGAAGGACGACCTGTTGATCCATGATGAGAAGGCGTCCGATCCATCGCTGGCGTTTTTGCTCAGCCGGATGCGTTATCCGGAGTTTCCCGAGCCGTTGGGAGTTTTTCGTGCCGTGGATCAGCCCCGTTATGGGGAGCTGGTTCGGCGGCAGAACCTCGACGCCATCGCCCGCCAGGGTCCCGGTGACTTGCAGGCGATGCTCAGCGGAACCGAGACCTGGACGGTCAGCTAGACCGCGCGATCCGCGCTGAACCGACGACCGAGGTGTTCGATGCCCACGCTATGCCCAAGCTGCGGAAAACCGAATATCGAAGGGGCCGATCTATGCGCCAACTGCGGGGAAGACCTGCGCGGTGAAAGTGGCGCCGAGAGCGGCTCGCCGCTCGAGCGGCTGCTGGCGGAAAAGCCCCTGACGGCTCTGGAATGGTCCAAGGTCCACCAGATTTCACCGGACACGACGCTCGAGGACGCGATCTTCGCGCTCAGCCGTCAAAAGCTCGATATCGTGCTTGTGGTCGACAACGGCGAGCTGGTCGGGGTGCTGTCGGTGCGTGACGTACTCGTGCGAGTCGGGGCCAATTACGCCGACAAACTGCGGCTTGTGGTGCGCGACTTTATGACCGCCAAGCCGGAGGTTCTGTCCCCGGATTCCCCGATTGTCTTCGCCATCAACAAGATGGACGTGGGCGGATGCCGGCATGTCCCGGTAGTCGAGCAGGGCAAGCCGATCGGGCTGGTCTCGGTGCGAAACGTGGTGCGATATATCGTGCGTCACGGGCGCGCTGGCGCTGCCGAGCCGGCCATCGCGTGAAAAACTGGCAAGTAGTTATGGGCGCACCTGCACCGCCGAGCCTGCTACCGTGTGCGGATCCGGCAAGGGGTTACTGCTCGTCGGAGCCGCCGAGTCGGCCAGCGCGTGCGGATCCGGCAAGGGGTTACTGCACGCCGGAGCCGTCGAGCCGGCCAGCGCGTGAGGATCCGGCCTGGGGTTAAGGCTCGTCGATCGGACGCGCAGGGGCAGTGGCCGGGCCGGTGGTGGGGATCGTCGGGCGCATCGCCTCGACCTCCATGGCGTCGATCGGTGCCATCACCGCCAGCCACAACGCCGGGGAATCCAGCGTCAACGGCGAGAGCAGCGGGTTGCCTTGGGTCTTGATTCGTAGAATCCCTTTGTCGGTCTGGCGCGCCGTTACAGCGCTGATCCCGGAATAGTCCATCAGCGTCCGGGCCGAGGGCATCATCAGCGGATGGGTCGGCCAGCCGAAATCACTCTCGCGCCGGCCCTGATTCAAGACGAAGGTCATCAGCGGCAGCCCCATCGGGTAGAGATTGCGGATCAGTTCCGGACCGCTGATCTGGACGAACGGCCCATCGACGCCGATGCGGCCGCGGGCGGCGGCGAACTGGGGATTGCCGGTGATATTCGCCCCGCCGCGAATCTGGCGGACGGCGTCCTGCACCGTTTGGGGGTACAGGCCGACTACCAGATGCCCATCGATGGCGGCCCAGGAGGGCGCCATGACCGACCATCCTTCGTTTTGCAAAAGCGTGTGAATCCGCACGCCGTCGATTTCGCGTATTTCGATCTGGCCGCTGTCGCCGAACAATTCGGCCAGGAGTTGCCGGGTGGTCTCGAGGGTTCGATCCAGTCGATCGGCGTCGCGAACGCTTGCCACCAAGGTCCAGCCGGTGAAAAACCACCCGCCGGTGCTGGCCGAGTTGTAGATCGCCCACTGGTCTCCCAGCGGTGCCAGCACGTCGCGGGTGCCCACGCCCAAATCGGCGGCGGATTTCTCGATGGCGTTGAACGCGCCGGTGGCGGCGGCCCCGGCGATCCCCTCGGCCGCGGCCTTGAGCTGCTCATACACTTTCACCGGATCCATTCGCACCGCCGCGGCGACCATCGCATCGGACGGGATGCACTGGAGGAACGATTCATCGACCGGGGGATTGATCATCGCCGCCAGCAGGCCATGCGGAGGTGAATCGGTCCGAAGCAACGTGCGGGTGACGAAGTTGCCCTCGACGATCGAGGTGGATTCGGCAACCGCCTGGACATTGTCAAGGCCGATTTGCTTGATGAGCGACGGCCAGAACGGGCTCCACTGTTTCAGCGAGGAGTCTCGGGTGAGGGCTTTGCGAAGGGCCTCCAACGCCCGGGGCGCATCCATATAGGTCGTCAAAATGGAGTCCCGCGGCGGATCGGCCAGCGCCTGCATCGCATTCGTGAACCCGGGCGATGACGCCAGCGGGTTGGCCAGGGGCTGGGAGTTGTCGATCAGCGTCGGGAGGAACCGCTCGGCCTGATCGCCCCAGTAGATGACGAAACGATCGCCGACAAATCCCCAGACGTAAATCGGGCGCTCCATGGCGTCGGGCTTGAGCCACAGCCATGAGCCTTGCAGCTTCATCATCTGCACGGTGCCACCCAGGCGGCCCTTGAGGCGGGTGTGGACTGGCTGAAAGCTTTTCTCGAACGATTTTCGCCGCGCGCCCAGATTGATGATCAGCGCGGCCTGCGCCGTCGAGCCGTTGGCTCGAGCCGGTTGCCAATCCAGCAGTGCGAAGGCACCCTGGCATTGGGCGATATCGGCAAGCATCGCCGTCCAGTCGTCGGGGAGTTTTTCGCGGGGATTTTCCGCGTCGATGAGGTCCAGCAGCAGTCGCTGCAGCAATCCGCGCCAAGGCCCGATGAACTGCTCGTCGGCGAGCATCTTGGCCGGGCGCGTCTCCTGCATCGCCGCATTCGGCGACCAGCCAAGATAGACCATCGTGGTTCCCGGCAGGCGCTCGACCAGCGGCGGCGGTTCGGCTCTCACTGCCATACCGGCGAACAAGGCGAGAATCGCCGGGAAGATCACGAGGATTCGCAGTCCGCTACGCCGGGGGGTGGGGGTGAACATAGAGAGGGAGTTGGGGTTCAGATCGACCGGGGAAAAGGCTCAGTTCTGATTTCAAATTTCAAATTACAGATTGCAGCTTTCGGAGTTCAGATTCTGGAATCTGGATTTTGAATCAAGTCGGTGGAACCATTCTAAGAAAGTCTACGTCCGATCGGCCCTCGGGCGCATCATGGGCCTAAGAACGCGCCGAGGTGCCGGGGGCGGGTTACTTCACACCGCGCGGCGCGGGAATACCAACCGGTCCATTTCGCTCGATCATTCCCATCGCCGCATCCATCCGCACAAACTCCACATGTCCATCGGCGAATAGGGTATTGATCCCGTCGTTGCCGTTGATCCCCGGGCGCTCGTAGGCCAGCACATCATCCGGAGCGCTGGAGCTTGTCTTACCCGCGCCGACGTAGACGTAATCGCTGTTGGCCATCACCCAGGGGGCGAGTTCTGCCATGGGCGCGCCGACGGGCGGGCGCTTGTCCGAGTCGGGATGAACAAACACCATGGCGCCCAGATCCTGCGTCTTGACCAGTTCGGCCAGATCCGGTGGATACTTTCCTCTGTGTTCATTGGCGTAAAGGGCGCAACCCATTCCGATCTGGCGAAGATTGGAGGCACTCTTCACGCGATTGGCGGTGGTGCGGGCCCGGTTTAACGACGGCAGCAGGATCCCGAGCATGACCGGGGCCTGCATCGCCATCCCCGGCCCCATCGCCGCGCCGCCGCCGAACAGTTCGCTGCCGGGGAAGGGGCTGATCGCCCGCATATGCCAGCCGTCATCGTCGGTCCAGGTGATCGATCCCGCAGGCGCCAGGTGCGGCATCAACGCCGGCAGCGGCGCCGGGAACAGCGCCGGTGCCGGGGCACCCATCAGATCGCCGACCCCGGTCATCAGCCGGGAAAGGGCCAGAAGCGTCTGATAGCTTTCCGGCGCGGTTCGCGGCAGATCCGCGAACCCGAATCCGCTGACCGCGACCTTTCCTTTCTGCGCCCCGGTCTCGAGGCGTTTTCGCAGTGCCGCAAACGCGGGATTGTCCTGGATCGAGGCACCCTTGCCCGACGTGAACGCGGCTGCGGCGCTGACCGTCTGCGGATACAGTCCCACATACAGATTCCCGTCTTTGATTGCCCACGCGGGCGCGATCAGCGGAATCGCGAGGTAATGAATCTTCAGCCCCGATGGTTCGCGGGTGGTCTTCACCAGGAGGGTGACCTTTTCGTTGCCCATATTCTGGGCGATGAGGTTGTTGGCGACCTGTTCGAGCTGGCTGAGTCCCTTCTCCGCCGCCGCCGGATCGCGCAGGCGGTTAATCCCCACCATTCCGGTCAGGCCGCTGCCGGCGATCTGCGGGGCGACGTAGCAGCCCCACTCAGCGCCCAGCGGAGCCAGCACGTCATCATGCAAGTCCAACCCGAGCCTCTGCTTGATCTGGTCCATCCCCTCATCGAATTGTTGTTGAGCGTTGGGGTCCACCTTGCCCAGCGCGGTGCGGACCTGCTGGAAAAGACTGGCCAGGTCCAGCGTCCCCGCGCCCGCCATGGTGGCATCGGCGGGGATGGCCTTGAGCAGTTCGGCGCTTAGCGGCCCGCCGTCGAGCAGGCTCGCCAAACCCACTCGCCCGCCGTTCGCCGGCGCGGCGATGAACGCGCGGCTTGACCAGTCGGCCCCGTCGAACGCGCCGGTCCAGATAAACCGCTGAATGCCATTGATCCCCGACGCATCGCGCAGCAGCGGCCACTCTCGCAGCGCCTTGCGGTCCTCGCCCTTCTGCACCGCTTCGTCGATCAGCTTGATGATCGCCTCGACATCTATGTAGGCGATGGCCACCGGCTCGGCATGAACTTGTCCCAGTGCCTGAGCGAAGGGCGCGGCCTTGAGCAGCGTCGCGGCCGCCTGCGGCACATCGCCGGCACCGAGCGCATTCAATCGCTCGGCATCTCCCAGCACCAGCATGACCCGCGTTCCGACTGTCCGCACGCTCAGGGGCACGGGCGTGTGGCCAGCCTTGGCGACGAGTTCGCCGAGCTTGGCCGACAACGCCGGCGCCTCGGCGCCGGCATCGCACAGGATCGCCATCCGCGGGATCGGGTTGTTCACATCGGTCAGGTCCAGCCCCCCGAAATAGAACGCCGATGGATGCTTCCACATCGGCCCGCTGATCGCCGACAGCACGTCCATCGCTTCGCGGGCATTACGGTCCTCGCGCCCGATCCGCTCCATCAGTCGCGGGAGAAAATCGTTCACCAGCGTCTTGAAATCCGAGGCGTCGAGGACAGCCTTGAGATGCGACTTTTCATAGCCCGCCCCCAGCGAATCAGCGCCCGCCCACGCGACGTAGACCATCGCGTCGGCGGGAATCCTCTCCGCCAGCGGCTGCCCCGCCGCCCAGGTTCCCGCCGTCAGCACAACCGCCATTGCCCAACGAAGATGCACGCAGTTCATAAAGACTCCTTCCCAGAGAATTGACCATCACCGTTCAACGCCCCCCAATATCGCCCGGGCCTGACGGGCTTGCAAGTGAGAAACCGTGGACCGGGAATCCACCTTACGCCGGACATCGAGCGCAGAACGCGATCAGTCCCCCACGGCCACGTCGAGCCGCCGGGGCGCGGCGATCAGGCCGTGGCGATGGGCCAGGGAATGAAACCACCGGATTGCGTCGAGTTGCCGCGGTCCAATATCGAACTGCAGATACTCGGTGAGATATCGGCGGGCCAGGTCCGCCGGCCAGCCCCGGGGAACCGCAAAGCGCGATACGAGTTCGTCCACGCGAGCCATCCCCAACCGCCGGGCCTCGGTGAGTCGGTTGGGAAGATCCCCGAGCCGCACCCCGGCCCGCGCCGTCCAGACCGCGAACACGAACGGCAAGCCGGTCAGGGCCTTCCACTCCTCGCCGAGATCTAATTGATGCGGCATCCCCGCCGGCTGCTCGCACACCACCTTGTCGCCGATCAGCAACATTGCCTCGGTGCCGGATTGTTCGCCGCTCGACAGATCGATCAGCCGAGGCTGGACCGCGTATCGTTCGGCGAGGATGATCCGGGCCAGCGCCACCGAGGTGTGGCTGTCGGGATCGCACGCCAGGGTGGTGATCTTCTCCGCCGGCGTTTGGCTGAAGATACGCACGGTCAACGTGGGCCCATCGCAGCCGATTCCGCCGGCGGGAATGATTCTCGCGCCATCGAGACGTTGATAATCGATCACCGGCAGCAGCGCCACATCCAGGGTCCGGTTGATCAAACCTTCGAGCAATGCCGAGGGCACTCGCAACGACAGGTCGATGTCGTCCTGGGCATCCAGTCCATCGATCAGCGGCTTGGAATTGAAAAAGCTCACCGCGCCGATCCGCCACCTGCGCATGGGCCGCGAGGTCGGGTCGGGATCGCGAGGCTGAGGGGTGTGCGAGGGCATGGATACGCTTTCGCGCCGGATCGGGCTTGTGGATCCGGTTCGAATTCCAAATTTCAAAGCCGCCCGCCGAAGCGCTCCGCTCGATCGAACGCCGACTTCCCGGAAAAACCGACGAACCGATCGTCGGACGATCAAACCGGGGTCGGCACCGGCGCCGTGACCGACGGCGGCAGCTCGGCGACGAAGCCCAGCAGTTCGCGGGCCCGCTCGCCGCTCAGTAAGGGATCATCCGGTACGAGCGGTCGCTTGAACGGCGGCATCTCGCCGTAGCATTCAACGATGTCCTCGACGCTCCATGGCCGCAGCGGGCGTACGGCGACGGCGTTGAGCGGCGTATGTCCCGGGCGACCGGATTCGATGCACAGGCGAATCAGCCTCGCTGCGTCCTCAACGCGGATGTAGGTGCCGAGCGACCCGCCCATCGACCAGTTCCACCAAGCCTTAGTCTTGGTCCGCGTCGTCGAGACGCGGGACGAATCCGACTCGATTCGTCGCACGGCGGTGAAGCGAAGCGAAAAAACGCTCAACGACGGGACGCGCCGCGCAAATGACTCGGCGATGTGTTCGGTCATTGCCTTGCTCAGCGGATAGCCCGCCTGCGGGCGAAGGGGATGATCCTCATCGACCGGCAGGTAGAGCGGCGCCGCCGTGGTCTGCGGCGGGCCGATGAACCCATAGCTCTGAATGCTCGAGGCATTGACGATCCGACGAACCCCCGCGTCGAACGCGGCTTGGAACACGTTGTGGGTGCTGACCACATTGTTGGCGAATCCCTCGGCATCACCGACGCGGGAAAAACCCGGCAGGTTGCCCATCTGCACCACCGCTTCGACGCCCTCCATCAGCTTGCGCACATCGTCAAAGCGCTGCAGGTCCACCAGCCGCGTCTCCCATGGGGCTTCGCCTGCCCGCACATCGGTGGCGATGATCTGGTGCCCATGCCCGAGCAACTCCCGAATGGCGGCGGCGCCGATCTTCCCGCTGCCGCCCGTAACAAGAATATTCATGTAATCGTCCCTGAATAGCGGAACGTTAGCACCCGCCCTACCGCGCTGGCAAGAGCTTGGTCGATTGTCCCATCCAGCAGATGCTTTATCGAACCGCCGCTGGACAATCGCACCGCTCGGCAATTACTGTTGATCGCCCCTGTGGGAGTGGGGGGTGGGGGGTGGCGGGGAGGAGGAGGCGAAAGGAGCGAGTGACGCCGATCGACACCATACGATTCAGCATCGTGATGCCGGTTTTCAATCACGGCGGCTTCGTGTCGTCGGCGATCCAGTCGGTGCTGGCTCAGACCTGCGCCGATTGGGAACTGATCGCGGTGGACGATGGATCGAGCGATGACTCGGGGGAAATCCTCGACGCCGCCGCCGTCGCCGAACCGCGACTGCGGGTGATCCACCAAGCCAACGCCGGACCGGCGCAGGCCCGCAATCGCGGGATCGCCGAGGCGAGGGGTGCCTGGCTGGCGTTTCTCGACAGCGACGACACGCTCTACCCGCACGCCCTGGAAAGTTACGCGCGCTACATTGACGCACATCCCGCGGCACGCTTCATCTACGGATTCCGTCACCGTCTTCTCGGCGACGAAGTGCGCCGAACCGTCGGAGAACACCAGGACCATCCAACGGGCACGGCCGAGCTGTTCGAGCGCGTCTACATCGGATCTTCGAGCGTCTGCTTTCGCCGAGACTCACTCGATGGCATGGATGTGTGGTTCGATCCAGCGCTGCCGCCAGCGGAGGATTACGAGTTGTTTCTTCGGTTATCGCTCAAGACCCCGCTCGAGCCGCTGGGCGAGGCGGTCGGGTTGCGCCGCCGCCATGGGGGGAACATCTCGCGGCAGACGGGCCGGTCGCGTTTGAACGAAGCGCGGATGCTCGAGCGGTTCGCCCAAGGCCCCGGCGCGGGGCGGCTGGACCCATCGATGGTCGCTCTCCGGGTGGCGCGGGTGTTCTGCTCGGCGGGGCGCGAGCATTTTCGCGCCGGGAACCTGGGTCCGGCAATCGAGTCGCTGGACGAGTCGCTGGCGCGGCGGTGGTCGATGCGGGCCTGGGCGATGCGGGCGTGGTGCCGGGCGATGCGAACGATCAAAGGATGAATCGACTCAAGTCCTCATCCTTGATGGCCTCTTCCAGTCGCTCGCGGACGTACGCCGCGTCGATATTCACGGTGCGGTTCGACTGATCGGGGGCTTCGAAACTGATCGACTCCAGCACCCGTTCCATGATCGTGTAAAGTCGGCGGGCACCGATGTTCTGGGCTCGGCGGTTGACGTCGAAGGCAATCTGTGCCATCGCGTCGATCGCGTCGTCGGTGAACGAAAGCTCCAGGCCCTCGGTGGCGAGCAGCGCGATCTGCTGCTTGACCAGGGCGTTGCGCGGCTCGCGCAAGATGCGCACGAAGTCGCCGCGGGTGAGGTCCTGCAGCTCGACGCGGATGGGAAAACGCCCCTGTAATTCCGGCATCAGATCGCTGGGCTTGGCGCTGTGAAACGCCCCGGCCGCGATAAACAGAATGTGATCGGTCCGCACCGGACCGTACTTGGTGATCACCGTCGATCCTTCGACGATCGGCAGCAAATCGCGTTGCACGCCCTGGCGACTGACATCCGGACCGTGGCCTTGGTCGGTCCCGGCGACCTTGTCGATCTCGTCGATGAACAAGATGCCCTGCTGCTCGACTCGGTCGATGGCGGTGCGTTGGATCTTGTCTTTGTCGACCAGCTTCTCCGCCTCCTGACTGAACAACACCTTGCGAGCGTCGGCGACGGAGAGCCGGCGGGTTTCACGCCGGGTGGGCATCATCTTTTCGAGCATGCTCTGCATCTCGATGTCCATCTCGGCCCCGGCCTGGCCCAGCACACCCACCATCGTGGCCCGCTCCTCGACGCTGATTTCAATGGGACGGTCCTCGAGTTCGCCGGCCCGAAGTTGCTTGCGCAGCTTCGAGCGAGTGCGATCCCGACGCTGATCGCTCGACTCATCGGAGTCGGGCCGATCCGCCGGTTCGGGCAGAAGGTGATCGAGCAGACGCTCTTCGACCCGCTCTTCGGCGGGCGCTTTGACCGATTGGGTCATCTCGTCGCGAACGATGCCGATGGCCGAGTCGAGCAGGTCACGGACCATGCTCTCGACATCGCGGCCGTGATACCCTACTTCGGTGAACTTCGTCGCCTCGACCTTGATAAACGGTGCCCCGGTCAGCCCCGCCAGCCGGCGGGCGATCTCGGTTTTTCCTACGCCCGTCGGACCAATCATGATGATGTTCTTGGGCGACACGTCCGGTTGCATCGCCTCGGGAAGCTGGCGGCGGCGCCAGCGATTGCGGACGGCCACCGCCACGGCCCGCTTGGCGTCAAGCTGCCCGACGATGTAACGATCCAGTTCCGCGACGATCTGTTTAGGAGTCAGGTTGTGCATCGGGCGGCATTGTATGCGAAACCGGCGGCGGTTCACGGGTCGAAGGAAGAGGCCGGCGACGGGGCGGATAAAGCCGTCGCGCGCGCTTCTGGCAGAGCGACGCCAGATGCGACAGGAATTTTCGAGGTCGGTGACGAAAGGGATCGCGGGGTCACGAAATGGGCGTCAGGCGGTATAATGGCATAACGTGTTTGACTCGGGGGAAATGTCGCGCGGTGCGGCGGGGCTGTTCTATCAGCTCTTCGATTTCCATCCCGCGCACATCGCGCTGCTGGACCTGGATGGGCGAATTCTGGCGACCAACCTGGCTTGGAATCTGTTCGGGCTTCGTAACGGGCTGAGCGAGTCGTACCGTTTCGTCGGGCTGGACTACATCGAGGTGTCGGCGGCGGCAGCCACCGCGAGCAATGACCCCTACGCCGCCCGCGCCATCGCCGCCATCGCCTCGGTTCTGTCGGGGATTGCCCGCCGTTTGGAGATGCAATATCCCTGTCACGCCCCCGACGAAAAACGCTGGTTTCGGATGCTGGTCGAAAGCCAGACCCCCGAGTCCCCCACCGTCATCATCGCCCACACCTACCTCGGTCCGGCCCCCCGACGATAGCTCCATCAGTAACTAAAACGCGCGTCCAGTGCATCCTCAATTCTGCAAACCCCAGAAAAAGAAGCGCGTCCCGAATGCCATTCACTTAAGCCTCCCCACTCGTCACCGGTTTGTCGTAAGCGACTGCTGCAACTTTCTTTGTGTCAGACCATCGCCGGGCGCGGCGGGGGAAGACTATAGTGGGGTTTGGCCCCCCCCCCCCCCCCGCCCCCCCACCCCCCCCCCCCTGAAGCAAGGGCCCCGGAGGCGGGAGGCGCACCCCCC
>JBBQNJ010000007.1:0-82954 GCA_038329845.1 Tepidisphaerales bacterium
GTAAGCATGGCGCTTGCCGTCCTTGGCTCGGTAACACCGTCGCAAGTACACACCAGAAGTCTACCACGCACCGGCGAGTGACTTGGTCTTCACTACATCGCCTTTTGCATCCTCCAACGGCCAGGGTTGACAGGGATCGCCGATTCTCGGCTCGGAAAAATTATTTTAAAGCGCGAACTGCGGAAGTTGGGTTAACGAACAGGCGATCTTCGGCCAAACCGCGCAAGGCCTCTCGATTCCCGTCCACATGGTGCACGCGATAATTCTTGCAGTGGTGGGCGCCAAGACCAATGCGGGTGCGGCGGGCGCGACGACCGTCAATGAGCTCACCCAAATGATGGTCTTGGGTCGGACGATTCCTATTGCCGAGTGCTGGGGGAATAAGAACAAGATGCGGAAGCTGCTTGGATTGCCGTAACGTCCAGGGGGTCACACAAGAAAAAAAGGTTCCAACAACAGAAAAGGTTGCAATTAGGATCAAACAGGACGCAAATCCTATCGCCTCATATCACCCGGCGTTCGTCGTCTGACCACGGCCAAGGCGGACTTCATTGTTACCCGGGGCTGGGTCTCTATCAGCGGTTGCCAAACTTTCCGACGATCGAACACGGGACGAGCGCCGGAAGAGGGACATGCAGAATATTCCCTCAGGCCATCCTACCCCGGTGGCGCAAAGTCCCGGGAATATTCTGGATATCATCCGCACCCTCTCACCCGCTCACCTCTTATACGGCCCCGGGGGGGCCTTCTCCGTTTCGGTCACGCCTTCGACGGGCTTGGTGGCGGGCAGGGCGACGGGGCTGGTGATCGGCTCGACGCGGATCCTCATCGCGACGGCCTGGCCTTGACGCGAGTGGTCGATGGATTCGGCGAGAATCCGCGCCGTCTCCTGGGCGGCGTGGAATCCCATCGAGTTTTCCGCGTAGACATAATCCAGCCGCCACTGGCTCTTGCGCTGCTCATCGAAGGCCGGCTGCAACGCCGCATCGGTTGCCCCGCCGAGCCGGGCCTGTTTGATTGCGTCGAGCATGTCCACGTACGCAGCGCCCGAGGTGCTGATCAGGTGGCGGGTGCGGTCCTGAATCGTGGTGACGCGGGCGCGTAGCTCATCCTCGGGCACGGGATGGCAAACCTGGCAGGAACGGTTGACCATCAAGAGCGGGCTGCGAACCCAGTGATCGGACACCTTCATCGCGCCTTGGCGCATGTAGGGCATATGGCAATCGGCACAGGCGACGCCCGCGCGGGCGTGGGTGCCCTGGCTCCAGGTCTCGAACTCCGGATGTTGCGCCTTATAAATTTTGGCGCCGGTCTCGCCGTGCTTGAAGTCAATGAACGGCGTGCCGTCGGGAAAGGTGGTTTTGTCGTAATAGGCTTCGATCTGCTCGACTTTCAGGCCGTTTCCCCAAGGAAAGAACAAGGTGGTCTTGGGCCCGCAGTAATACTCGACGTGGCATTGGCCGCAGACGAACGATCGCATTTCCTGGCGAGTCGCATCGACGTTCGGATCGTACGGCTTGGCCCGGCTGCCCTCGCGCCAGCGCTCAATCGACGGCAGGTGGGGAACCGGGTCCTTGCTCTCGGCCAATTCGCGGATGCCGATCACGAACCCGGGCCGGGTGACGCGCAACTCCATGGTTCTCGGATCGTGGCAGTCCAGGCAGGAGACCGGATGGGCCTCGCCGAGTTTTGACTGCACCGCAAGGGCCTGCTGAGTGGTTGCGCCCTGGGGGATGTCAATTTTCGCCGGAACGCGATCGAGGCTCGTCGAGCCGTCGGGCGTCTTGAGCAGTTCGGCATGGGCGTTGGAATAGCTCATGGCGCACATCAGCTCGAAGCCCTTCATCACCGAGGGCCACTGGAAGTCATACGGCCCGGCGGGCTGCAGTTTCAGCGCCTCATTGCCCATCCGTCGCCAGGTCGGTGAGGCCGAGGCATGGCAATGCAGGCACGATCCCGGCTGGGATTTCTTGATCACCCGCTCGGTGGATTCCTGGTCGTGGAGCATGTAGGCGTGCCCGCGGCGGTCGCGGTAGTCGATGCTGAACGCGTACCCGGCGAACATGCGTTTGAGCCACGGGTCGCGGTCGAGTTTCTGGGCGGGCATCGCCTCGGAACCGCCGTAACGGGTCTGGGTGATGTCCACCGTGCGCTTGTACTGATCATATTCGCGCGGCCAGTTCTTGCCCCATTCGGCCGGATCGCTGGTCGTCTCGGTCACCTCGACGAACTTCACGTAGGGGTTTTTCGCCTCCTGCTTGCGCTGAAAAATATTCACCAGCAACGCCGCCACGGCGGCGCTGAGCAGTGCGACGACCAGGACGACGACGACGAACGCCAAGACACCTCGCCGGCGCGAGGGCGGGGCGTCGGAGAGGGCGATAGGGGATTGATTCTCAGCCATGATGCAGTCTCCTGGAACAAACCGGCAGTCCGACTCTCGGCGATGATCGCTCGATCATCGTCTTGGTCCGTGACCCACATTGGAATGACAATGTACGCACTTCACCGCGTCCTTGGCGGTGGTCGAGCCGACCACGATCTCATGCACGAAGTCACCATGGCACCGCAGGCACGCTTCCTGAAGGATCGCGGCGTTCTTCGGCTTGATCATGATCGGCTGGTGGAAGTCCATGAACGTAAAACCCTTGGAATGGTGGTAACCATTTTCGGCCTTGGCAATGTACTTGGGGATAAAGTCGTGCGGCAGGTGGCAATCGATGCACTTGGCAAAGGCGTGATGGCCGGATTTCTGCCACGAATCGTAAACGTCGTTCATGACGTGGCAGTTGTTGCAAGCGCGAGGATCGGTGGAAAAATAGCTGAGTCCCTCGGCGTAATTAAAGGTGAACCCCCCCACGCCCGCCAAGGCACCGATCATCAGGCTCAGGATCAGGACCGAGGGGCGCAGGCCCAGTATTCGTCGCCGTGATTTCACTCGGGCATGCGCTCCTTCCCAACGACCGCGGGTGCGACCGGCCAACGACGCCGGGGGAATCCGTAACTCGGATGCGATTATCGCTTTGAAGCGGCCTGCTGCATAGGGGCAACCGCCCGAGATTTTTCGATCGGATGAATAGGATGTCCAAGTCCGATTCATCGGCTCGGCGGGCGGGGGAGTCAGCGGAAATCCCCCGTGCCGGATGCGTTTATTGCAGGCGTTGGAAAATAGCCGCGCACGCCGGGACGATTTAAGAGTAGAGCAAAGGGGCGAACCACGCCGCGGCCTGGAGCCCAAGCGTAGAGAGGATCGACGGTTCAGTGCGAACACATGAATTCCATAGCGATTCGGGCGGATTGCGGGAGGTATACGTCACCCTCGCCGCCGGACCAGGCGACAGCGCCGAAGCGATCTTCGCCGCCGGGCGCGACGCGGTGGCGCGGCATAGCGGGCGAATCTGGCATCAACGCGCCTTCGTGCCGAGCGGGCAATGGCAGGCGTGGCGTTCTGCGATGGGGGATGATGCGCCGCTGACGCATTGCCTTGACGCCGGGGCCGAGCAAGAGGTCGGCGGGCTGCAAATTCATGCGATCGCCGGCGAATGCGGCTGGACGGCCCTGGGCAATGGCGATGGGCCAAGCGGTTGGATGATCGAGCACCAGGGCTGGCGTTGGGCGGCGACGGGAGGATTGCTCGCCGCCGATCGCGCCACCGGGCCGGAGCAAACGCAGGGGGCCTTCGAGCGGGCCGAGGCGCTGCTGCGCCCGATCGGGATGGGGCTGCAAAATGTGGCGCGGACCTGGATTTTTCTCGATCGCATCCTCGACTGGTACACGCCGTTCAATCACGCCCGAAATGCGTTGTTCATCGAGCGCGGGCTGCTGAAGCGCGGAGCCGACACCGATGCCTCGCGCGTCCCGGCCAGTACAGGGATGGGCCTGGCCCCGGTGCCACTGGGGCGGCTGTCGCTGGAGGTTTTCGCGGCCATGGTGCCGCCCGGGGAATCCCGGCAGGCGATCGAGCGCTATGCCGCGGCGGGAAAGCAGCGCAGCGCCTACGAATACGGCGCGGCGTTCGCGCGGGGTTCGACGGCAATCACGCCCGCGGGAAAAACCGTTTTCGTCTCCGGCACCGCGGCGATCGACGCTGCCGGCAGCACCTGCTTCGTGAATGATCCGGTAAGCCAAATCCGCATGACGATGGAAAACGTGCTGGCGGTGCTGTGCGACACCGGCGCCGATCTGCGGAGCGTGGTCCAGGCGATCGCGTACTGCAAAAACCCCGAGGTCGCGCGGATTTTCAACGACGGCTGGGGCCGGGAAGTCGACTGGCCGTGGATCGTGGCGCACGGCGACGTCTGCCGCGAGGATCTGCTGTTCGAAGTCGAGGCGACGGCGCTAATCCCGGCCTGAAAACCGTCAGGCGCCGGCGCTAATCCCGGCCTGAAAACCGTCAGGCGCCGGCGATGAACCCGGCCTGAAAGCCGTCAGGCACCGGCGATGAACCCGGCCTGAAAGTCGTCAGGCGCTAACCCGGCATGAAACCCTTAGGCACCGGCGCGGCGGCGGGGTTTGGGCTTGGCGCTCTTCACGGCCTTGGGACGCGAAGGCAGCGCCCCATATTCGGCGATGTAACGATCTTCCAGCTCCTTCATCGCCTTGCGGTGCGCGAGCTTTCCCAGCGGCCCCATCTTGTCGATCAGCAGAATGCCGTCGAGGTGATCCACCTCGTGCTGCCAGATTCGCGCGAGGTAGCCGCTGGCGATTTCTTCGATGACCTTTCCCTCAAGATCGCGCGCCTTGATCTTCAAACCGCGGCTCCGCAGGACATTCACATTGATCCGCGGCAGGCTCAAGCAACCCTCTTCGGCTTCGTCATCGCCTTCGGGGTCGCTCAGCACCGGACTGACGTAGACGCGATCATCCTTCGGATCGCCGCTGTGATTCATCACGAACAGGCGAAGATTGATCCCCACCTGCGGGGCCGCCAGCCCGACGCCCTTGGCCGCCCGCATCAGCTCGAACATTCGAGCCGCCAGGGTCCGCAAGCCATCGTCGAATGACTCCACGGGAAGACTCAACTTTTTCAGCCGAGGATCAGGCCACAGGACGATGCGAAGATCGGCGTATGGTTGGGGCATGGGGATCGGCGACAACGAACAACGGCGTCGATAAAAAAACGCGCCGGCGTGACCGCCGCCAGCAGCGTTCACGGGCGGATCATAACCGCGCGGGCGGATCAGAACCGCGCAGGCAACTCGGAACCGCGCAGGCAGCTCAGAACCTCGCGGGCGGAACAGAACCCGCAGATGCGGCCAGGACCGCAGGGGCGGTCTGAGGCCGCTTAAGCATCCGGGGCCGGCGGAAGGACGATATCCACCACGTCCGGTTCCTCGCTGTCATCGTGCCAGTATCGCAGTCGCAGCGTGGTGGCTGCGGCGCGATAGCCCGGCAGAGGCAGCGGGGCGATCGCTGCCAGGCGGACGAACCGCACGGCATCGACCACCACCCGACCATTGGCACCGGCGTTGGAGAACATCACGCTGCCGTTGGTTCCGGCATTGAAATTATAGACCCCCGCCACCACCCAGGTGGCGCCGAAAATCTGCTGGTTAAATGTCGAGGTCGTCGTTCCGTTGTCGTGCTGGACCGTCACCGGCACGTTGGTGGCGCGATCCTGCGCCGCCGTCCAACGCAGCGATACCTGATACGTGCCGGCCTGCGGGAACGTCGGCAGGAAAGTGTAGCTGCTGTTGCCATCACCCGCGGCGTTGTCCTGGAGATAATCAAGATTGTAGAAACCGCTGATCGACTTCTTGCTGGTCCAGGTGCCGACACGGACGACGTTGTCGTAAATGTTGTCGATGGTGACGGTGGTGCCGCCGGGATCGGTGGTTGCGGTGGCGACGTTGGTGTAGTCGCTCACACCGGCACTGTTGTAAGCGCGGACGCGGAAGTAGTACTTCACCCCCGCGGCAAGGTTCGCGCCGACATATTTCACGCGATCGGCCTCGCGGATGTAGGCCACCTGCGTCCAATGCTCGTTGTCGGTGCTGCGATCGATCAGCACGCCCGATTCGTTGTTGGCGAAATCGCTCCAGGTAAGCCGGATTTTCGTCTCGGAAATCGAGGTGGCGACCAGATCCTTAGGTGCCGCGGGCGGATCGACGTTGCCGACGCGGACGAAGCGGATGGCGTCGGCGACAACGGTGCCGTTGGTCCCTTCGGTCGAGATCGTCACGCTGGCGGTGTTGTTGGCGATGATCGGGAACTCGCCCAATAGCACCCACTGCCCGCCCATCTGCTGCTGGTCCACCGTGATCGTCTGCGATCCCCCGGCGTAGTTGATGGTGATCGGAACGTTGGTGGCGCGATCCGGGCCTTCAATCCAGTCGGCGTAAATCATGTAATTGCCGGAGAACGGCAGTTCCGGGCGGTATCGCACCGACTTCAGGCCCTTGCCGTCGTTGGCGTCGGTGAGGAAGTCGGCCCCCCATTGTCCGGTGCCGCCGCTGGCCACAGTCCAGGATCCTGTGATCGTCGCCGCGGCATCCACGTTGTCCACCACGAACTCACTAAGCGCCCGCATCCCGAAGTTTTGCTGCGGGATCTGCTCTCCGGCGGCGAGTGTGACGGTATAGAAGCCGGATGCGGGAGTTGAAATCACGAATCCCGGGCGATCGGTGAGTCGAATGGTGTACGTTCCGGCGGGAAGCCCGGCGAATGCGTACAGACCTTGGTTGGTGGTCACGGTCGTCAACTCGCCGGTGTCGAGGGCGCCGTTGTTGTTCGCATCCACATAGGCGGTGAACCCGCCGAGCGCCTGCTCGCCGCCGGCCTTGAAGCCATCGTCATTGGAATCAAGGAAGACGAATCCGGAAACCGATGCGCCGATGTCGTATCCCAGCAGGGCCATCGCCCGTTGATCGGTGGAGCTCCAGGTCATCTGGATCCCGGTTCCCGGCGCTGTCGGGTCCATCATGCCGATCTGCACGCCGGTGTCGGCATCGTCCTTCCAGTGGCTGGCCTGGTGGCCGTCACCGGTGTAGGTCCCGGTGGACAGCGGCACATCGCCGACGGTGAGGCCGGGAATGTTGAACCCGGTGCCGGCATAGATTCCGTCGTAGAACACTTGGTCATTGACGTAATTGCCGGTCGTCAAGAGCCGTTGGGCCGTCGAGAAATTCGACTGTCCCTGCCCGGGAGCCATGCGGAACAGGTCCATCGGGTTGGGCGACACAGCGCGGGTATAACTGCTGACCACCAGCGCGTAATCGACCTCATCGGCTTTGCTGACGAATCCCAGGCCGTGAACGATTTCGTGGATCACCACGCCGGTGAAGTCGTACTGCCCGGCGTTGATCCCATCGGAACGGTTGTAGTCGAATGCGAAATCGGAGCTGAAAACCATGTCCATGTCGCGCCGGACGGCCGGGTCATACTGCGAGAGCGGGCCGGTCTGAAGCGTGGCCGGATCGACCCCCAGCGCCATGAGGTTGGCGCGGTTCGCGTCGATCAGGCCGGTGAACGTGAATACCCCCTTGCCGTCGTTGGGAAAGACCGGACTGAAGTCGGCCCTGAGCGGCAAGCGGGAAAGCAGCGATTGCTCGTCCAACGCCGCGTCGGAGATCATCAGCCCGCGCACTTCGTCGTACGGCCGCTCGACCGAGACCGAGCCGGTCTGGCCGAGGATTCCCGGGCCAAGCGACGCGATATCGGCATCGACGACGACCGTGATCGGATCGGAGAAGATCGATTCGAGGAAGAGCGCCGCCTGATCAAACGCCGCCGACGCCGCCGGATTGGCGGCCAGATTGGCGCCCTTTTTCAAAACGATGTCGAAGCCGCTTGCGTTGGCCTGTCGCGGTGCCGAGGCGTTCAACCGCATGGGTGCCGACGCCGGATCGTATTGCACGACATCGCGGGTGCGAACGATTGTGGCCCCGGGGAAGAGCTGGTCGTTATAGGAATAGCTCGCCACCGATAACAGCCGGCGTTCTTCCAGCAATTCGACGAGCGGGCGGCGAAATTGATGTTGGCGCGACGCAGCGCGGGAAACCAGGCGATTGAGCCAGCCGGAAAGCGTGGGAGCGGGCATGGGAACAGTCCTTCCAGAAATCAAGGTTTGCAAAAGCACCCGGAGTGTACCCCGAGCCCGGCCCGAGGCAAAGAACCGCGCCCGCCATCGCCAAGCCGTGGGGGGACATCGGGGACGCACGGGGACATCGGGGACGCACGGGGACATTCAGAATAACCCCTCCGGCCGTCCACCCCCCCTCCCCGAGAGCGATCCACCCTGGGGGGCGATTCAACCCCGCCGGCGACGCCCGCGGGAATATTCTAATTGTCGCCATCTCGGCGGTGCCGCTGGGATCGGGTGGCGACCGATTACTGCTTGACCTCCGTCCAAAGTTTGTTCTCGACGGTCTGGAAGCCGTTGAAGCTGCGATTGACTTCTTCAAGCAGTTTCTGAATTTTCGCCTCGTCGGTCTCGGGGTCCTCCAGCGCGTCGCGCAGCGATCCGGCGGCGGTGGAGAGCGCGCCGGCACCCTCGGCGAACTGGCGGGCGGCGTCGTATAGGTTCAGATTCGCCATCTCATTCGGCTGCGGCTTGTACAACAGCCGCCAGGGGCTGTGGCGAACCGATACGCTGGTCGCTTCAAGGTTATCGGCGGTCTTTTTCAGCGACGCGATCATCCCTTCCAACTTGGTGCGATTTGAGACGATCAGGCCGCGGGCTGCGCCGGTCAGGTCCTTGGCATTCGCCAACGCGGCCTTCAGATCGGCGGTGGAGCCGCGAATGTCGCCGACAGCCTTGTCGGCCGACTGGAGAATGCGGTCCACCTGGTCGAGCAAACCGGGCAGCTTCTGATTGGCCTTGCCCGTGATGGAATTGAGGTTCGCCACCGTTCCGCGGAAGTCGGTCTTGATGTCGCCGGTCAGGTCGCGCACGTTGACTAACGCTTCGGAGCCCCGCTCCATCGCGCCCCGGGCCGAACTCGCCACGGCGTCGTATTTCTCGATCGCCGGATCCACCTTGGATCGAATGTGCCCGACGGTATCGGTTGTCGTCTGGGCGGTGGTCTTGAACGCATCGATGGTCTGGTTGACGCGCGGCAGCGTCGTCTGGCGGAAATCATCGATCGCGCCATTGATGCGCGGAACGGTCTGTTCTCGCAGGTCGGTGAGCGTGCCACCGAGGTTGCTGGTGAGGCTGCTGAAGTAGCTTGGCTCGCCCTTGAAGGTGCCACCATCCCGGACTGCTTCGCCGGTACCCAGGGAGTTGAAGATTACCCAGGAGGTTCCGGTGAGCGTCCCGCCGATCCGCACGTTCAGGTCCGTCTTGCGAAGCTCATACTTCGCGGGCATCGACACCACCACCTCGACGCGCGGCAGCGGAAGCCCCGGCTGCGACGCCGCCGCCGTGGACTCGGTCACCAGGTTGATTTCCTTGACCTCCCCGACGCGGAATCCCCCCACCCGCCCCTGCTCCCCCACGCGCCGCCCCCCCACAGCGGCAGGCAGGACGAAGACCACGCGATAGGTGTTTTCGGCGGCGAACCACCCCTTGGCCCCGGTGATGGCGAAGATCACGCCCAGGATCAGCCCGATCGTCACCAGGATGTAGATGCCCGCTTTCAGCTCGTTACGTTGTTTTTCGGCCATGGGAATCGGCTGCTCCGCAATCGCGTTACGGTTATTTGGCGTCCTGCCCGAGCAGGTCGGTTTCGTACTGCCCGCTGCGCCGCCGGTCGGTGAGCGGGCCTTCGGTCAGTCCGTCGATGAACTGGCGCACCAGTGGATCGCGCGACTTTCGCATCTCCTCAGGCGTGCCGGACACAACGAACTTGCCCCCGTCCAGCAGCACCATGCGCTGGGCGATATGAAACGCTGAATCCATCTCGTGGGTCACCACCACGCTGGTCACGCCCAGCTTCTTGTTCAAGTCATTGATCAACTGGTCGATCTCGGCGCTGGTCACCGGGTCAAGCCCCGCCGACGGCTCGTCGTAAAACAATATCTGCGGGTCCAGCGACAACGCCCGCGCCAGACCGGCCCGCTTTTTCATCCCGCCCGACAATTCCGAGGGCATTTTCTCGGCGTGTTCGCGCAACCCCACCAGTTCGAGCTTGATCTTGACCATGATCTCGATGGTTTCCTCGGCCAGGTCGGTATGCTCGCGCAGAGGAAGCGCCACGTTCTCGGCCACGCTCATCGAGTTGTACAGCGCCCCGCTCTGGAACAGCACCCCGATCGAGCGGCGATACTCGTCCAGCTCGGCATCGCTCATTCGCGAGAGGCTCTTGCCCATCGCCATGATCTCCCCGCCGTCGGGCATGAGATTGCCGATCATCAGGCGCAGCAGCGTGCTTTTGCCCGAGCCGCTCCCGCCCAGGATCACCAGGTTTTCGCCGCGGTTTACGTCCAGGCAGATCTCGTCGAGTACGGTCTTGGACCCGAACCGCTTGGTGACGTTGCGAACTTGAATCTCGATCTCATCCATGATCGCACCGGCTGCTTCACCATCCCAAAGCGTAAAACGTCGAGGTGAACAGCAGGTCCACCGTGATCAAGGCCACGATGGTGTAGACGACCGTGCGCGTCGTGGCCACACCGACCCCCTGCGCCCCGCCGGTCACGCGCAGGCCCAAATAGCACGCCATGCCGCTGATCAATGCGCCGAACACCCCCGCCTTGGTCAACCCGGTGATGAAATCCTGCATCTCGAGGATCGTATTGAACGTGTGGGTGAAATACTGGGACGTGGTGATCCCCAGCAGACCCACCGCAACCAGCCATCCGCCGGCGATCCCCATCACGTCGCCGGTGACGGCCACGCAGATCATCATCACCGTCGTGGCGACGACACGCGGCAGGACCAGGAACCGCACGGGATTGATCGCCGCGGCCTGCATCGCCTCGATCTCCTCGGAGACGACCATGGTGCCCAGTTCGGCGGCGATCGAAGCCCCGGCGAACCCGGTCAGCACCACGGCGCTGACCAGCGGACCCAGCTCGCGGAAGACCGCGACCGAGATGATATCAGCCACCCGATCCAGGGCCCCGAAGTCCTTCAGCACCGGTGCCATTTGCAGCGAGAGGATCGATCCGATGCACAGCAACACCAAGCTGACGATCGGGACGCTGCGCACCCCCACGCGCACCATCTGGGCCCAGACGTTGTGCCACCCCAGCCGCCGGCTGCGGCGGTGGACCAGCGCCCGCGGCGCCTGCGCCAGCGAATCGCCCAGCAGCAGCCCGATGCCGCCGATGAACTCCAACACCGCGATGACGGCGTTGCTGACGATCGCAATGGGGCGTAGCAGGAGGTTCATGTCAAGTCAGCGCCGATGGCGCACCGGGCCGTACCGCTGCGTCGGCGACGCCGCGGCCAGGCGGTCACTTGATTTCCTTTTCGTCCTCGACGACGACAAAAATCGAGTCCAGCCGGGCGATCTCCAGCAGCCCCTTGACGCGCGGCTGAAGATGGGTGAGGTAGATTTTCCCGTCGTATTTGCGCATTCGCTGAAGCGCCTCGATCAGCACCGCGATGGCGCTGGAGTCCATGAACGGCACCTGCTCGAGGTCGAGAATCAGTTTCTTGGGCTGGCCGCTGAGCAGCACGTCGAGCAGCGCCTGGCGCAGCTCCGGGCTGTTGTGCAGGTCGATCTCGCCGTCGACCGCGGCCCGCACCACCTCACCATCCTGGCAGGCCTTGGGGATCAGCGGGGTTGCGGCGTTGAGTTCGCGCATGATTGAATGGTTGAGGATTCTACCGCTCGACACGTCGATCATACTAGAGTCAATCTCGTCGGGCCGCCGCCGCGCCTTGGGAGCCTTCGACTATTCACTGCGGCGATCGCATTCATCACCTGCGCGCCCTTTTTGGAGCGTCAACTCCATTCCCACCGCCCGAGGCGCGTATCGTACCTGGTCCATCATCTTGCCCATGCATAGCAACCCCAGCCCGCCCGGTGAGTCGGGATGCAAGTTCTCCGAAGGTGCCGGCGGCGGGCGAACCCCGCTGCCCCAGTCCCGGATTCGAACGTGCATCGCCGAACCATCGCTCGACATCCGTGCTTCGATCTCGATGGGGCGGTTGACCGCCCCGGCGTAAGCATGACGCATAATATTCGTCAGGGCCTCGTTGACGCACAGGCCGATCTCCCCCGCGGCGCCCGATCCGAAGCCATGCTCGCAGGCAAACGCCTCGAGGCGCTTTCGCGCGCCGGCGAGATTAGCCGGGTCCGACGCGATCTTCAACGCGATCCGCCGACTCGCTATCCCCGACGCCGAGGACCGGCGCGAAGTTGTCGTTCGTCGCACGGACATGCGCCCTTTATCGGCCCGCGGCTGACTCCGCCAATTGCGTCGCCGCGGTCGTCGTCGCGGGCGCCTCGCCCGCCCATCGCTTCCACCGTCCCACCGCCTCACGACGCTGGTCGATGCCGTGAAAATAAACGTACCCCAGCGTCTGCCCGGTTAAACGGCCCAGGGCCTCGATCGCGTAAAACCGTACCGCCGGATCGTCGGATTCCAACTGCTTGATCAGCGGCGGGATTTTCGCCCGATCGCCACTGGCGACCGCCTGCTTGATCGCGCGGATTTTCACGTCCGGATCAGGATCGGCGATGCGCAGCGGCCCGCGCGGTGCCGTGCAGCAAAACGCTCCGGCCATCACCGCCGGCGCCAACGCGCCCAGAAGCGATTTTTGCCTCGTCGATCCGATATCGCCTCCCGAACGCAGGGCCATCAGGTCCGCCCAAACCACAACATCGACTCCCCGCGGGCAATCGCTGTAATCATCGCCCTTTCCATGTGGCTCTACTCGCTGCCGGAGGGAAGCAGCCGTCCGGACTTCTCCAGCCGCGCGAAAATGCGCTTACGAAACCGCTGATACGGGCGGGTCGCCCAGCGATGAAACTCGATCAGCGCCCCGCGCCGATGCGACCGAGCCATTTCGTCGGCCGTCATCTCATCGGGACGAAGCCGGCGTTTATGTTTGAGCAGATGATACCAATCGGCCTGTTGAAACCGGTAAGTCCACCAGCGCCACACCCACCCGGCCTGCCCGCCGCCGCTGTCCCAACTGATCTGAAAGTCGATGAGGTGCGGCCGGCCGTCGTCGCCCTGGAGGATGTTTTCGGGCTTGTTGGCGTCCACATAGGCCATGCCGCGGTCGTGCATTGCCTGGAACACCGCCGCCAGTTGCTCGAAAAAGCCATCGGGCACCGGATGGCGGCGAGACAAGGGCCGTCCCTCGGCGTAGTCGTGAACGAACCCGGTGCGGCCGTACCTTCCCAGAAATGCCGGGACGTTCGGCAGATCGGATAGCCGCTGATAGATGCGCGATTCCCTTCGGCATAGCCAGCGGCCGGCCCATTCCAGGGGAATGCCCGCGTAATCGGCGGTCCGGGCGACCTTCAGCACCACCCGCCGTCCGCTGCGATCGTGGCGATAGAACCCCGTGGCGGCCCAGAAATCATGCTTGACAATGATTTCGCGGCGAAAAACCTGATCCCCCACCTGGATCGACTGGGGCAGTTCATCGCGCCCCAGCGCCCGCATCGCGTACGCGCCGCGAACGGGCCGGGAGACTCGAGATTTCGGTTCGTCCGGGACCATGGTTCTCATTATACGAACCGTCGGCGATTGGGCGAAAGCGACAATCCCGACTGCCGACGAGTGAGACATGCCCGCGCTTTCATTCTTTTTCTGCCGGGATATCTTTTCTTCACCCATGGATGCCCCCAGACCGCCCGGTGAACTGCGTGATGAATCGGTGGCGGCGAGGTGGCTGGCGTTCGTCGATCGACATCGCTGGGGATTGCTGGCCTTGCTCGTGGGCTTCTATCTGGCGGGTTTTAACGGCCAGTGGCGCATCGAACCGGACAGCGCACTGTACCTGACGATCGGACGCAATCTCGCCCGCGGCGAGGGGTACGTCTATCACGGCCAGGTCAATCGCCTGGCCTATCCCGGCCTGCCGTTGCTGATCGCCGGATGCTTCAAACTGTTCGGCATCGATCGGATCGCGCCAGTGCTGGCGGCGATGCTGGCGATCGCGTTCGCCTGCCTGGGGCTGGTGTTTCGCCTGATCCGGCTTCACGCCGACCGCCCCACCGCCGTCATGGTCACCTTGGGCGTTGGGATCATGACCCTGTTTCATCGCTGCGCGTTTCAGGTTCGCAACGACATGCCGTTTCTGCTGGGGGTGTTGCTGTTTCTATGCGGCTACGAGGCGATCCAACAAAGCCGGATCAAGGCCGGGCATGTCTGGCGCTGGTGGGACATTGCCGCGATGATCGCGGGGCTGCTGATCGCCGTCGTGTTCCGCCCGGCGATGTATGCCTTCATCGGAGCCATCGGCATCGTGTTTTTCGCACGCCTTGTCCTGCGGCAATTCAACTGGCGTCGAATGCTGCTGGCGATGTTGCCAGTCGTGGCTTTGGCGGGGTTTTTCCTGCTCGACCCGCGGCTGGGCAACAGCGACCGGCGGTTGGGGGATTACGAAGCGCCCCTGCTGCACTCCTTGGCGCGCGATCCGGCGGGCGAGGCCTATCGCATCTTCGTGACCAACCTCACCGAGCTGCTCACCCCCTTGACGCCCGAGACGCTGTTCGGGACGGAATTGGGCTGGTGGGGATTGAATATCCTGTTCGGCATCGCCGCCCTGGCCGCGGGGGTGGCGACGATCCGGCGAAGAACCTTGTGGGGCGTTTGGGTGCTGGCCACGATCGCCATGATGCTCGTGGCACCTTCGGTCATTGACCGTTACCTGCTCCCGATCGTGCCGATCCTGTCGTACGGCTGGTGGCGATTCATGGCCTGGATCAGCCGCAGGCAACCGCGCCGCTGGGCATCGGCGGCGTTCTGGACGCTGCTAACGATCTCGACGATCCCGAACATGCTCAAACTCGGGGCGTTCACGCTCGACCAGCGCCGGCCACAGTTTCTCGCGGGTTATTCCGAGGGAAGCTGGACGGGCCTGGTGGCCCTGGGTCGGGCCATGTCGGGACTGATCCCGCCCGATGGGTGGGTCTTGTCGCCGTATAAGCGGGCGCGGGTACTGAGCTATCTGAGCGATCGACGAGTGGCCGAGCAGCTCGATCCCCCGGGCGCCGATGTGTCAATTGACCGGCTGTACGTCATCGAACCGGCGGATCAATCCCTGCAACAGTTGATGCGAAGGCTGGGAGTGCGTGCCGGGGCGGAACTGTTGTCGGTCGAGGTCCCCGCCCCGCCGGGCGGATGGTTCGGATACTCGGCCCGCCCACGGCGAGATCTTCCCCCGCAACGGTGGAGCTTGCACCGGGCGATCGCCGCCGAGGCCCCGGCGCCGGCCGCAACCGTGCAGGCGGGGTCGGTGGTGCCAATCGTGATCATGCCGGCGGCGCCAAGTGCGGCGGCGCCAGGGGCATCAAGTGCGGCGATGCCGGGGGCGCCAAGTGCGGCGGCGCCGCCCGTCGCGCCGATGCCGCCGACCGCGACCACTCGACCCGCCGGCACCGCCCGGGAGCGCCGACCGTGAAAATCAGCATCGTCACCCCGTGCTTGAATCCCGGTCGATTTCTCGCACCGGCCATGCGGTCGATTCTCGATCAGGCCGGGCCGTTTGACCTGGAATGGATCGTCATGGACGCCGGCAGCACCGATGGAACGCTCGAACGCCTGCGGGCGCTGGACGATCCGCGGGTGATCCTTTCCAGCGGCCCGGATTCCGGGCAGGCACAGGCGATCAACAACGGTTTGGCGAAGGCGCGCGGCGACGTGCTGGCCTGGCTGAATGCCGATGATTGCTATGCCCCGGGGGCGCTCACTGAAGTCGTCGATATTTTCCAGCGCGAGCCGCGATCACGGTGGATCATCGGGCGATGCCGCATTATCGATGCCGCCGGACGCGAGATTCGCCGGCGGATCACCCGCTACAAGGAGCGCGGGCTGTTTCGGTTCACCCATCGCCGCCTGCTGCGGGAAAACTTCATCTCCCAGCCCGCGGTTTTCTGGCGGCGCGAGCTATGGCAGCAAGCCGGGCCGCTGGATGAAGCGCTTGATTACACGATGGACTATGACCTGTGGCTGCGGATGTCGCGGATCGTCCCGCCGCGACTTTGCGACCGCGTGCTGGCCGAGTTCCGATTGCACCCGACGAGCAAGAGCGGGCGTGTGCGTCGAGAACAGTTCGACGAGCAGTACCGTGTCGCGCGTCGCTACCTCGGCGACGATGTGGCCAGCCGCCTGATCCATCGGCTGAACGTCGAGAAAATCGTCTGGTCCTACCGTCTGATGCGATGCCTGGGCCGATGAAGCCCGCCCTCGGGGTGCGGGCTTCCAGCCTGCAGCTGGGGTTTGGCGGTTTCATAGTTAGCCGAGGGTCTTGATCCGGAAATCGTGGAGCTTGCCGGCGGCAAAGGCGGGCACGGTCCGCGAGGGAACCGGGCGCGACCTCGGAGGGGGAGGGGGGCAGGCGCGGGTCTTAAGCCACTAAATCAAGTGGATCGCCCGAGAGCCGTTGCCACAGACGACGGAGCATCTGCTGACGCTGTTGTTCCTGTCGGGCTTGCGATTGCTCGCCCGAGCGGTCGCCCTGGCCATCATCCGGCGTTTGTGACGAGAGATCCCTGGGACTTTGCTCGACGCGAATACGATCCACGACCATGCCCTGCCCCTGCAACGCATCTCGAAGCTGGTTGAGACTATGGCCCAGCAGACGAGCCGCCTCGTCATTCGACGTTAGCAGCGACGCGGTCATCACGCCGTCGCGCATTTCCAGACGAACTTGCAGCGCCCCGAGTTCCGGCGGATCGAGCCGCAGCCGCATCGTCCCGCCGTGCGGGTTCAGTTCGGCCCGCATGCTCGAAGCGATCTGGCGCATGTTGTCGGCGACGAAGCGTTCTTCGGGCGTCTGCGGCGGGGTCGGGACGGCGGCCGGCTTGGCGGTGGTCACGCTGGACGATTGCGACGGCTTTGCGGCCGCCGAGACTCCCGGATCGAGAGGAGTGCTGGCATCCATCGACTTTGTGGCGCGGCCATTCGAAGCGACCTGGCTCGCCGCATCGTCGGGTGCCGCCTGAACCCCCGCAAGCGGATTTGTCACGGCCTGTGCCGGCTGTCGTGACGAATCACCGCTCGCCATCTGGCTCTGTTCGCCTGACCCTTGTGGATCCGGCGTCGCGGACGGCATCTTATCGCCGGAAAGCTTCAGCTTTCCGGGCGGAGCTACCACCTTTTCGGTCCCCGAGGCCGCGTTGGTGTTCTTCGATGCCGCCGGCGATTCTGCGCCATCGGGCATGGACAACGCTTGCTCCGATGCCGATTCAAAAGCCATATCGCCGCTGCCGGCCGGTCGATCCGGCGCATCCAGGGCAACGGCACGCGACGGCGTCGGTGCGGTCGACGCATCGCTCGGTTTCTCGACAGGCGCTGGGATCACCGGATCTGGAGATATTGGCACCGCCGCGGCCGCGGCATTTATTAAGTCGGGCGAAATCGAGTCACTTCGCGGCGAACCCACCGATTGATCGCTGTCGGAGTCCGATTCGTTTTTCTCACCGGGATCTTGATCGACCGGAAGCTCGGTGGATTGCGACGCAGCCGGCGGCGATGCCGCCGCAGTGGCATCATCGGGTTCGATCTCGCCCCGGGCCATCGCTTCCGCGTCGGGAATCCTCGACTTGGCGGTCCCGTCGGTGCGCTTCTTCGTCGACGGTTCGGCGGACGCCGGTGCCTCGGGCTTTCGCGTGGCGCGGCGCAGACTCTGGGCGAAGGGTTCTTTGGTCGTCTCGATCGCATCGCCTTTGGATGCCGAGCGCGGTCGGACCGGCGCGGGGGTGTCGATCAAACGGGTTTGGACCTTCGTGGGCATAGAAATTCCATTACGGATTGGTCGCGCCGGCGGGCGTCTGCGCCGCGATCGCCTGCGTGGTGCGCATCAATTCCATCACGCGCTGCACCCGCGCCAATTCATCGGGGGTCTTGTATTCCTTGATGATTCGCGTTGCCGTGCGCGGCGGCATCGCCTGGAGATATCGAACGACGATGTCATCACTCAGCGTCATGAAGATCGACTTGACCTGCTTGCCGGACATGACCATGTAACGTTCGAGGCTGTCCTGGAAACCCTGGTCGGATTGCAGCGCCACGGCGGTCTGCTCGCGCGATTGAATCTGGGCGCGATCGCGCTCGAGGGCGGCCCAATCCGCGGCCATCCGCTGCCTGGCCAGCTCGACCTGACGGCGCAAGTCCTGCAATTCCCGCTGGCGCCGATCGAGCTGCGACAACTGGGCGTCGAAGGCCACCTGAATGAAGTCCACCTGGTCCTTAGCCGACCGCCCGCTATGGCGAGCGAGCAGTTGCTCCAGCCGGCCCGATGGCTGGGTGGAACTGGGGTCGGCCGGCTGGGTGGACGCGACTTCGACGACATCGCTCGCGGGGAACAAGATCGCGCGAATCGCGCTGACCCGTTCGGCATCGATATGGCCGGTCTGCTTCAGATAGACGACCGCTCCGGCGACGGCGAGAAAGTTCACCGCCAGCATCAGCACCAGCACGTTAAAGAGCTTTTTCATAACGCTGGTTCGCACCGCTGGCGGCGATTGCTCGGCGCCGACACGACGCCGCCCAAGGCTACCTGTTCATATTATCGGCCGTTGAACCCCCATCCCCCGAGTCTTCCCGCCATAGCAGTTCCCGCACCGCCAATTGCGTCCCGACCTCGTCGGAATCGGCCCGCTCGCGAGCGTCCTGCTCGCTCGACCATCGCTCCATTTGGCGCTGCCGAAGTTTCTCCATGATCTTCAAATGTTTGGCCGCCTCGGCCAGCGCCGTTCGGGCCTGCTGCTCGCGCTGCGCGACCTGCGCCAACTGCCTGATCAGGTCCATCGCCTGCCGCTGGATGGCAAGTTCATATCGCCGGTGCCCTGCGAGGAAAGTCAGATCCAGCGGGCCGATCAGGCGGTTCGTTCGCAGGTCCTCGACCGCCAACTTGATCTGCTCATCCAGGGCCTTCAACCGCGATTCCAGAACGTTCTTCGTCGCCAGCACTTCGGCCAGATCTCGCATGCGATCGTGTTCCAGCCGCTTGCGATGCCGAAGAACCGGTTCGAGTTGGAAGGTGAAATGGGCCATTGCTGTCCCTCCCGCGGATTAGATTCAAACCCGTCCCGGCGCCGCCGCGCCGGCGCGCGGGATCGCCCGCGCCGCCTGCGCCCGCAGCGCCTTTTCACAGGCGTCGATCCACGCCCGCAACTCGAGCAACTGCCGGCGCGACTCGACGATGCCGCTTGGCGTGTTCGCCTCCTGCTGCAAGAATTGAAGCACCCGCGGGCGGGCCTCGACCGCCAGGTCATATTCCGGATTCGCCCCTTTGACGTAGGCGCCGATGTTCACCAGGTCCTCGATGTCGTGGTAAATCGCGTGCAGCGCAAGAACCCGCCGTGCCGCGGCGGATTGCTCGGCGTCGATCACATCGCCGCGCACGCGACTGATGCTTTGCAGCACGTCGATCGCCGGATAATGCCCGCGATTGGCCAGGGCGCGGCTGAGCCACAGATGCCCGTCGGTGATCCCTTTCACCGCGTCGGGGATCGGCTCGTTGAAGTCATCGCCTTCGACCAGGACCGTGTAAAAGCCGGTGATCGACCCGGCGGCGGTCTTGCCGGCCCGCTCGAGAATCTGGGGGATCAGCGCAAAGACGCTGGGGGGAAACCCCTTGGTCGCCGGCGGCTCGCGGGCCGCCAAGCCGATCTGGCGCTGGGCCTGGCACATTCGCGTCAGCGAGTCCATCATCAGCAGGACGTTGCTGCCCAAGTCGCGGAAATATTCGGCGATGGTACAGGCGACCTTGGCCGCCCGCACCCGCAGCAGCGGTGCCTCGTCGGAACGGCTGACCACCACCACGCAGCGGCGCAATCCCTCTTCGCCCAGGCTGTTTTCGATGAATTCCTGCACTTCTCGACCGCGCTCGCCGATCAGCGCCACCACCGACACCTCGGCGCTGGTGTGTTTGGCGATCGCCGACATCAGCGTCGATTTGCCCACGCCGGGTCCGGAAAAGAT
Organism: Tepidisphaerales bacterium; assembly: GCA_038329845.1. Classification (GTDB taxonomy): domain Bacteria; phylum Planctomycetota; class Phycisphaerae; order Tepidisphaerales; family Tepidisphaeraceae; genus JBBQNJ01. Next base: position 19,999 of record JBBQNJ010000007.1, read on the forward strand.
GCCCATCCGCTGGCCGAGGCCGCAGGTGTGCAATGCGTCGATGGCGCGGATGCTGGTGGCGATCGGCTGGCGGATATTTTCCCGATCCATCGCCTCGATGCTCGCCGCGTCGATTCGGCGAGATTGCGACATCGGCAGCGGTCCGCGCCCATCGATCGGATCACCGAAGCCGTTGAGAACCCTTCCCAGCAATTGCCGGCAGCACCAGATTCGCGGTGCCGCGGCGATGTTCCGCACCGAGTCTCCGCGGCTCACTCCATTCGTCGCGGTCAACGGCATCAGCAGCGTGCGATCGCCCTGGAAGCCGATCACCTCGGCGGTGCAATGCTGGCCGCCGAAACTGTCGATCCGGCACAACGACCCGACCGCGACCGCCAGCCCGCTGGCTTCGATCGTCAGCCCGCTCACCGCGTGTACTTGGCCGCTGACCCCGAACGGCATCGCCACCCGCACCGCGTCGAGTTGGCCGGCGAGAATCGTCATGCGGTCTCCGACGAGGACGCTGGCACCGGCATCAGGTCAGCCACCACGCGATCGAGTTGGGTTTCGAGATCGGCATCGACGCTTCCCTGGTTGGTGGACAGCCGGCATCCGCCCGGGGCGATCGCCTCGTCGTCAACCATCTCAATGTGCTTGAATTGCGGCCACTTCGCCTGGATCGCGGGTAGCGCCCGCAGCAGAGTCTGGCGCTGGGCCGGGTGGATGGCGATTCGCACCTCGTGCGAATGTAGCACCAGCCGAAGCGCCTCTTCGACGTTCGCCGCGAGGGTCGCCGGATCGACTAGACCCTGACGCTTGGTGATCCTTCGGGCGATAGCGATGGCCAGTTCGACCACGTCGCGCAGGGCTTCGCTTTCGAGCATTTGGCGGGATTCTTCCAGCCGCGCCGCGGCCCCCGACAACGCTTCGAGTGCCGCGGCGAACTGCTCGCGATGCTCGGCGAGCGCCGCGGCCTGGCCGTTTTTTCGTCCCTCGTCCAGACCCGCCGCAATCCCTTCAGTTTTCCCCTGGGCGCGGCCCTCGACGATCGCCTCGGCCTTGAGCCGCTGGGCCTCGGCCTGCGCGCCGGCCAATAATTGTTCGGCCCGCGAGCGGGCGCGCAGCAGCAGGTCGCGCGCCTGATTCTCGATGTCTTTCATCGAAAACGGCGACAATCCCGCCGGTGCCTGTTGCGATTTGATCAGGGCCATTTCGCCTCGAACTCACACGACCATTTCCTTTTCCCCGCCACGGCCGGCGATGATGATTTCCCCGGCGTCCTCGAGCCGGCGAACCACATCCACGATCTTCTGCTGCGCCGCCTCGACATCGCTGACCCGGACCGGCCCCATGTACTGCATGTCCTCGCCGATCAGTTGCGCCGCCCGCTCGGACATATTCTTGAAGATCTTCTGCTTCAGATCCTCGCTGGCTGTCTTCAGTGCCAGGCTCAGTTCCTCGTTGTCCACTTCCTTCAGCACCGACTGAATCCCCTTGTCGTTGACCAGCAGAATGTCCTCGAAGACGAACATCAGCCGTCGAATCTGCTCGACCAGATCGGGGTCCTCGGCCTCCAGGCCTTCCATGATCCCCTTTTCCGTCGAGCGGTCGGCCAGGTTGAGCATCTCGGCCACCGTATCCACGCCCCCGGCCTTCTCGAACGTCTGGCTCACCACGTCGCTCAGGCGATGGGCCAGGCCCTGCTCGACTTCCTTGATCACTTCCGGGTTGGTCTGCTCCATGTTGGCGATTCGCTTAACCACCTCGACCTGTTTGGCACTGGGCAGACCCACCAGCACTTCCGACGCCTTGGTCGGCGGCAAATGGGCCAGAATCAGCGCGATCGTCTGCGGATGCTCATCCTGGATGAACGTCAGTACGTTTTCGCTCTCGGTCTTCTGCAGGAACGAAAACGGCGTGGTCTGTACCTGCTGGGTGACCTGCTTGATGATCCGCTCGGCGTCTTTTTCGCTGAGCGACTTCTTGAGCAGGGCCTTGGCGAACTCCAGCCCCCCTTCGCTCAGGTACGAATTGGCCAGAGCCAGGTTGTAGAACTCGCCGAACACTTCTTTTCGCGTGTTAAGGCTGATCTCGCCTAGCGAGGCAATTTCACGGCTGACATCCTCGACGGCTTCGGGACCCAGCCGCTTGAGAATCTCCGCCGCCTCGTCCTGCTCCATAGACAGCAGCAGGATCGCACTCTTTTTTACGCCAGAGAGTTCAAGGGCCATGGCATTCGCCGGTCAAAAGCTCATCGGTTCATTCACGCAAAATCACGGGCGGTTCAGCCAGCGCTTCACCAGATTCGCCGCCGCGTCGGGGTTTTCCTTCACCATGTCTTGCACCTGTTCGATCATCTGCTTGGCGCGGATAGCGTCATCGTCCACTTCCAATCCGTCTAGCAGACTCTCGCCTTCGCCCGCCTCGCCGGCCACCGGTTCGCCCGCTCGAAGGATCGCCACCGTCTGAAGCTCGGGGCTGATCCCCGCCACGACCGCCGGCTGGGCCTTTCGGACCATCAGCGCCATCATGAACAGGCTCACCAGGGCCAAGCCGCCGACGGCGATTTCCTTGGCATGGCTGCCGACTATCCCGCCGAGGCTTCCCATCCCGCCTCCCGACGCCACCTCCGCCGACGCCGCGGCCATCAACGGCATCGTGTCGGTGTAAGTCTCGACCGAAACATCCGCGTCGGCCTTGATGTTGGTGCATTTCATCACGTCGTTGCGGATCGTCAGCAACTGGGCGGTGATATATTCCTTGAGCTGGACCTCGGTTGGCTCGGTCGTCGTCGAGGTGGACTGCTTGTAAGCCCCGACAAAGTATCCTCGCGGCACCCGCACCGACGCCGACACCGGCGTGGCTTTGCCCGCCGCGGCGTGGGTGGTCTGGGTCAGCTCGCTGAATCGCACATCCATCAGGGTCCGCGTCTTTTCGTGAGTGCTGGAGCCTCCCGTCACCGGCGCAGCCTCGGCGACGCTGGCGCCGATGTTGGTCATCGCTCCCGGCTCGCCCCCGCCGCCGCCGGCGCTGGTCGTGTCGGTGTTTTCCTGCTCGATGGCGGTCTCCCCCTTGGCGACTCCCTTCGGGTCGTACTTGCGCTCTTGTGTCTGCTTGCTGGCGTTATCCACTTCGACGGTCACCTGCGCCATCACGCCGCGAATAAACGACAACTGCTCGAGAATCTTGTCGCGGTAATACGCTTCGTATTGTCGCGTGATCTCGATGGTGTCGCCGCCGCTGAGGCCTCCATCGGCGTCGGCGGCATCGCGGACGACGAAGTTCTGGCCGTTGATGATGACGCTGATGCGCGAGCGCTGCATTCCCGACTGCGCGCCGCACACGAAACTCGCCGCCGCCTCGGCCAGGCGCTTGCTCCCCGGTGCCCCGCCGTTCATCGTCATGTTGATCGACGCCCGCGGCTGCACCGACGCCCCGATCCGGCGCTCCGACGCCGGGTCGATCATCACCTCGGCCGTGGCCACCCCGGGGAATCCGCGGATCACCCGGGCCATGGTCATTTCCTTGGCGCGGTTGAAGTAAGCCCGGTTGGTGGTGTCGGAAGCGAAGGGGCTGAGCTGTTTGACGATCGCGTCGAAGCCGCTTTCGGTATCGCGCGGCAACAACTGCGAATACCCCAGGTCGGCCAGGACCTCCATCTTGCGCTCGACCGGGACCATCACCTTGCCGCCGACGACGCGGCACTCGATCCCCTTGGTGCGGATCTGCGTGGTAATGCGGCTGATGTCGTCGTCCTTGAGCGCCTGGTCCAGCACCGGCTCCATTTCCGGCACCGCCGCGTACCGCGCCCACCACATCAGGGTCATTACCATGATGACGACCAGCGCCCCTGCGAGCATTTTCTGGCTGGGCGTCAGCCCGGAAAGCTGCTCCTGGATTCGGATGAATTGCGCTTTAAGATAGTCCATGCCTCGGCCCTCCTGGCCGCTGGTCGGATGAACGATTCACCGGTTCCCGCCCGCCTGGCGAGGATTGTTCCGATGAATCACGGAACTAGACGGAAATCTGTTTGATCTCCTCGTACGCGTCCATGAGCTTGGCCCGGATGGCCAGCAGGGTTTTGAAGGCCAGGTCGGCCTTCTCCACCGCCGTCATCACGCCGGTCACATCCTCGGTTCGTCCCGTGGTCAGTGCCTCGACCGCCTGGCTGGCGTCCTGCTGCAACTGGCTGACCTCGTGGATGCTGTTCTTCAGAATATCCGCAAAACTGGATCCCTTGACCGCCTCGGCACCCGAGACCTTCCCCGCCGCGGCACCCAAGCCCAGCTTGCCCACGCCCAGGTTGTCGCCAATGCCGTTAATCATTCTTCACCATCCCGCGCGCCCGCCGCAAAACCGGTGGGCGATGCCGACCCCTCGACCCTTCGACCCTTCGACCCTTCGTCCCTTCGACCCTTCGTCCCTTCGACCCTTCGTCCCTTCGTCCCTTCGTCCCTTCGTCCCTTCGTCCCTTCGTCCCTCCGTCCCTTCGTCCCTCCGACCCCGCTTACTTCGTGCGCGGCACCCTCGTTCCCTCCGTGCCTTGCCTCCCCTACCCTATCAACCGCAACGACGCGGCGAACATCGCCTTGGCCGTCTCCATCATCGTCACGTTCGCCTCGTAGGCCCGCGATGCCTCCATCGCGTTGACGTATTCGAACGCCAAGTCCACGTTGGGCATCTTCACGTAACCTTGCCCATCGGCATCGGGATGGCCGGGATCATATTCCAGCCGCGGAGGCGTGCGATCCAGTGAAATCGACGATACATGCACGCCCGGCCGCGATGGATCCGACGCCTGCCCGGGGCTCATCACCACGAACCGGCGGCGATACGGCTCGGGCTGCCCGGCGGCGTTGCGCGTGGTCCGCGCATTGGCGATGTTGCCCGCGATCGTGTCCAACCGCGTCCGCTGCGCCTGCAATCCGCTGGCGCCCATGTCCAATATCTCAAACATGCCTCACTCCTTCTTGGCCCGCTAAATCACTCGTTCCTTCAGCGCCATCTCCAGCGATTGAAACTGTTTTCGCAACAGTTCGATCGCCAGGTTGTGCATCAAGGCGTTCTTCGCCTGGTCGGTCATCAACTGCTCCATCGACCGGTTGTTCCCATCGTGGAACAAGATCCCCTGGGTCGGATGCTCGACTTCGGCGGCGATCTCGTCGAACGATGATGCGCCGGCCTCGCGCCGATCCAGCCGCTCGGCGAGCATCGCCTGGAACTTTTCCAGCGACAGATCCTTCTGGATGTATCCCGGCGTGCTGGCGTTGACGACGTTTTCGGCCAGCAGCGTCTGCCGCCTGGCGGTGAAACGTACCAAGCCTTCCAAGGCCGGGGCGCATCCCTGATTAAGCAGTCGATCCACAAACATGGCCCGCACACCTCGATTCAAACCCCGTGCCACACGCGGTTGCCAAATGATTCCGTCGGTTGCCGGTGCCGCGCTGCGCGAAATCTGCGCCGTGGCGCAATCTATGCGCTTTCCACCAGGTCGCCGGTCTCTTTCCAACGCTTGAGTTTCATCCCCAGGGTCCGCACGCCGATCCCCAGCGCCCCGGCGGTGCGCTGGCGATGGCCCTTGAACTGCTCGAGCGTCGAGAGGATCACCTTCTTCTCGATGTCGGCCAGCGGCTTGCCCGCCAGCGCCTCGACCGCCTCCATCCCTCCCCCTCCGCCGCCGCGAACCTTCAGCCACGGCTCGATCGTCGCGGCCCGAACCACGCCCGGCTCGATCTCCAGCACCCCGGCCCGCTCGATGATGTTCTGCAATTCCCGCACATTTCCCGGCCAGTCGTAGCGCTGGAGCAGCCGTACGGCCTCGGGCTCGAGATGCCGGAACGGCGTGTTCTCGCGTTTGCTCATCAAGGACAAAAAATGGCGCGCCAACTCCGGGACATCGTCAAGCCGCCTACGCAGCGCCGGCAACTCGATCGGGACGACGTTCAGCCGATAGAACAGGTCCTGGCGGAATTTCCCCTCATCCACCGCCGCCTCGAGATCGCGGTTGGTCGTGGCGACCACCCGCACATCGACCTGCTGGGTCAGGCTCGATCCCACCCGCTCGAACTCGTTTTCCTGCAAAACCCGAAGCAATTTGGCCTGAAGCGACGGGGCGATCTCGCTGATCTCGTCGAGCAGGATCGTTCCCCCATCGGCCAGTTCGAATCGTCCGCGGCGCATCTTGTCGGCCCCGGTGAACGCCCCGCGCTCGTGGCCGAACAACTCGCTCTCCAGCAGGTTCTCGCTCAGCGCCGCGCAGTTCACCGCGAGCATCGGCCGCTCACGCCGGCTCGAGGCGTTGTGGATCGCGCGGGCGACCACTTCCTTGCCGGTGCCGCTTTCCCCGCGGATCAGCACCGTGGCGCTGCTGCGGGCGACTTGCTGAACCCGCTGGCGCACCTGCTCCATCGCCGCGCTCGCGCCGATCAGCGGGCGCGGCGCCAGCGTCGATTCGTTCATCGTCCGCAGCGCCTGGTTCTCGCGGATCAACCGGTTGTGTTCCAGCGTCCGCTCGACCAGCAGCTTGATCTCCTCGCCATCGAACGGTTTTTGGATGTAGTCATAGGCTCCCAGTTTCATCGCCTCGACCGCCGTCTGCACGCTGGCGAACGCCGTCATCAGCACCACCGGCATCTCCGCCCGCAGTTTGCGCGCCTCGGAGAGAAGCTCGATCCCGGTCATTTTCGGCATTTTCAGGTCGGTGATCAGCAGGTCAAAGCGCGATTGCGACAGCCGCGCCATCGCCGCGGTGCCGTCCCCGGCGGCCACCACCTCGTGGCCCTCGCGCGCCAGCGTCGCCGCCAGCGAATCGCGCATCATCTCCTGATCATCCACCACCAGGATTCGTGCCATGACTGCCCTTTCCTTCACCGGCGAGAATCCCTTCTCGCCTCAACTCTAAATGCGAATCTCGAACCGCGCCCCGCCGTCTTCGGCGTTGGACGCCGTGATCGTCCCATCGTGCGCTTCGATCACCCGATGCACGATCGCCAGCCCCAGCCCCGTGCCGGTCTCCTTGGTCGTGAAGAACGGATTGAAGATGCGCTCGAGAATTTCCGCCGGAATTCCCGGCCCGTTGTCGCGCACTGAAAGGCGAAACTGCTTGGCATCATCGCCCGCCGGCGCCAGCCCATACTCGATCCGCAGCGATCCTCCGCCGCTGGATTCGCCCATGGCCTCAGCGGCGTTGAGCACCAGGTTCAAGACCGCCTGGCCCAGCAGGATCGGATCAGCGCAGACCGGCAGCGATTCCGGCCCGCTCACCCGGGCCGTTACCCCGTTCTTATCCAGCGACGCCGCCGCCATCTCCATCACCCCGCGCACCATTTCTCCCAGGTCCATCGGCTGGATCTCGACGTGGATCTCTCGCGTAAATTGCAACACCTGGCTGACAAGCGATTCCAACCGCTTAACCCCCGCGGAGATTTTCTTCACCAGCGACCGCGAATCGGGTCGATCGGCCATGTCCTGATCGAGCAGCGAGGCGTAAAGCTGAATCCCGCCCAGCGGGTTGCGAATTTCATGGGCCATTCCCGCGGCCATCTCGCCCAGCGCCGCCAGTCGATTCTTGCGTTCAAGCAGGCGATTCTTCTCCCCCAGTTCGGCCCGCAGCCGATGCACCGTCTCCTGGAGCTGATCGTGCGACTGCTGCAGCCGGTCGGTCACTTCGCTATACGCCATGATGATCCGGCCGAGTTCCTCGACTCGTCCAGCATGATCAACATTGGGTTCCGCCGTGATCGCCATAATCCATCCTTCTAACGTCAGTGCCTACTAGCTTTGCACGTTAACCCGCGCCGACGGACGCCCGTACGCCGCCGCCGCGTACGTGCGATTGATCGCGCGCCCCGCCGTCGCCTGACGAATTTCACGGCCCAGGTTCAGCTTCCGCTGCTGAAGCACCATCGCGTCATTGCGATCGGCCTGGGTGATCCGCTCGAGCAGCGCCCGCGTGCGGCCGAGCAGACTCTCGGCGATGGGGCGTCGATCCTGCGACAATCCCAGCACGTATTCGCCCCAGCCGCGCCGCGCCGGGGCCACCGTCCGCTCAAGTTCGCAGATCTCGTCCAGCACCGCCTGCCGCTGGTTCAGCACCTCGAGCAGCGCCTCGGTCTGGCCTTGTTGCACCTGTTCGTGCTGCAATTCCGCCAATTTGGCCAGGCGCTCGTAACAGACCACCTCGCGTTCCAACGCCGTCATGATCACGTCACTTGCCATCGTGGGTCCCGCAAAAAAGCCTGCCGGTGCCGTCGGATTATCAATCCGCCTTACCACATCCCGCTGGCGCTGGTCCACTTCAACCACTGTTCCCAATATTCTCGCGGCATGGCGAACGATCCATCGCTGAACGCCTCGGCCGGCATTTTTCGCAGCAGCCATTTGGCCCGCTCGTTCGCCGTGCGCGCTTCGTCGATCTTTCCCAGGGCGCAGTAGGCGTTGACGATCTGCACGTAGGCGGCCAGCGCCGAAGGATCGTCCTGGTAGCGGAACGCCGCCGCGTCATACAGCCGGATCGCCTCTTCGTACTCGCCCAGGTCATACAGACAATCGGCCCGGTAGAAGTGGCTCAGGCGGTTGTAGAGCTTGTCCACCTCCACCGACGGGGGGCGCGAACGGTAGTATTCGATCACCTGGGCGTACAGACTTCGAGCCTTCTCGAGGCGCTGCCGCCGCGCCGTCGCCGCCTCGGCCGCGTCCCCCTTGCCCGCATCGGCGCTGGCATCCGCCGACGCCAGCGTCACGTCCAGATTGGTCGCGCTCTTGCGATAGCTGTCGGCCATCAAGAACAGCAACTGCCCGAGGCGCGGCTCACGCGGGTACCGCTGCGTCCATTCCTCCAGCCGCGCCACCGCCTCTTCGTAGCGCCCCGTCCGGTAGTACAACTGCCCCAGCTCGAACAGCGCCTGCTTGAATTCCTCGGCATCGGGCGTGAGCGCCCGATTCTCGAACACGCCCAGCAACACGCTCTCAGCCTTGGCGAAATTCTCCGGACCCTTGGCGATGTACGCCTGCGCCAGCGGCACCGCCGACTTGCTCGCCGCCAGACTTTGCGGATGGCGGAACTGATTCTTCTGGTACGCCGCGATCGCCTTGTCGAACAGCCCCGCCGCCTGATATGCCCGGCCCAGCCGAAGCAGCGCATCGGGCGCCACCGCGTCGTCCGGTCGTTCGGCGCTGAACACCTCCAGCGCCGAGATCATCCGCTGCATGTCCCCGGAACGGTCGTACAGGTCGATCCCCTTCCACAGCGCATCGCCGTAGCCCTTGTCGTCGGCCAGCGTCAGTATCCGCGAGTAGGCCACGTAGGCGTCGCCGGCATTAGCACGCAATTGGCGAACCTGCTGGCCCCGCCGGGCCTTTTCCGCGGTCTTGGCGTCAGGGATGGTCGCCTCGAGCTGTTCGGCCCGGCGGTCGTACACGCTGCCCAACCGCGCGAAAAACGTCGCCGGCGGCTCGGGCTGCAACACCTGCTCGTAAGACAGCAATTCCATCGCCGCCTGGAAATTCCCCCGCGCCGCCAGCGTCAAGCCCGCCGACTTCAGCCCCGCCAGCACCTCGGTCCGATGCCGCCGCGACAGCACTGACTCAGCGCCTTTCTGATCGAGCTGGCTCACCAGGTCATGCAGATCGGCAAGCCCCGGATCATCGTCACCGAGCATAATCCGGCAGATGCCGCGACCCAGCCGACAGAGCGGCGCCACGTTGGCATTCGGATGCCCCACCAGCACCACTTCGTAATGCGCAATCGCCGCTCGCGGATCGTCGCGCTCCTGGGCGATCCGGCCCAGCAGGCAGCAGACCTCGGCGTCCAGCGGATGCTGCGGTCGAAGCTGCTGGCGCGACAGCATCAACAACCGCTCGGCCTCGGGCGCATCGCCCAGCTTCCAAGCGCAATATCCCAGCCGATAATTCAGCGCCCCCTGCGCCACCGGATCGGTATGAAGCCCCAGCGCCTCGATCAGCATCAACCGGGCATCGACCAGGCTTCCCCGGTCGATCATCATCCGAGCCTGCTCCCCAATCGCCCAGCCCCGCTCGGCGTCGGTCAGCCCCTCGCTTTTTACATACAACTCGATCGCCGTCTCGGCCCCGGCGTCATCCCCCTGCCCCGTCAGCAGGTCGATCACTTTGCGTTGCAGACTCAGCGAATGCGCCGAATCCATCGCCATCGCCTGACGATAGCTCGCCAGCGATTCGATCGATTTGTTCAGCGCCTCGTAGCTGTCCCCCAGTCGCCGATACAGTTTCGCGTCCGGGCGAGCCCCCTGCGACAGCGCGATCTGCGTCTGCTCGATGATCCGCTGATGGTTGACCGGAATGTTGATCCGCTTTTGCCGCTGGCCCAACTCCAATGCTTCGGCCAACATCAGATGCACTTCGGCCTCGCGCTGCGGCTCGAGTTTGTCGGTGTTCAGCAGGCGATTGAGTTGCTCGAGCGTCGCCTCGGCCCGCTCTTGATCCAGAAACGTCCTGGCCACGGCGATCTTCTGATCGACCGTCAATCCTGGCTGCGGATCAATGAATAAATAAGCCGCGTAGCCGAACAGGCCCAGCGACACCAACAGCAGCGGAAACTGCCAAAGCTGTGAGAATTGAACCGATGTGCGAGCCGACGCCATTGGCTTCCATGCCTTTCCGTCGAGGCCGGCGAAGTCCGATTCTTCCGCCGCGCCGGGTCATCCTGACCACGACACCTCAACCCAAACCGCGTCCAATCACTGGGTCATCCTACAATGCCTTTCCCCGAACGCAACCCCCGCCCCCGCGCAAAAAACTTGGCTGAGCCAAGCGCTCCTTCCTCTACACCCCCACCGGCTCCATCGACCTTCGCAGATCCAGCATCTTCACCCCCTCGATGTAATCGGTCAGCACGACCCGGCGGGCCTGTTTGAGCGAATCCACCGCTTCGCTCATACGCTGGAGGCTCTGACGAATCTGGCGCAGGCGCCGGGCGAGGTTCTCCGGATCGCCGGCATGGCGACCCAACAGTTGCAGTTGCATCTCGATCGTCGCCATCGCGTTGTTCAACTCGTGGTTCATCGCCAGCGCCACCTGGCCGAGAACCTCGACTTTGCGCTGCTCGCTGACCTCGAGCTGCTCGGCCATGCGGTTGTACGCCGCGGCGAGCTGGTCGAACTCGTCATGCTGCTCGACGCGCACGCGATGATCGAAACGCTCGTTGCCCAATTCGCGGGCGGCCGCCACAAGTCGGTCCACCGGGCGCAGCACCATGCCCGCCATCCGCAGCAGCACCATCACCGAGACGTTGATCGACAGGACAAAGGCCAGGGTCAATCCCAGCACCAGCCAGCGGAACCAGCTCGACAGCGACTGTTGTTCGCCATGGGCATGATCGCGCACGAAGCGGCTGAGCGGCAGGGTGTCATTGCGAAGGGCCACGGCGTTGGCCAGCGCCGATTCGGTATGTTCGCGGATCAACCCGCGATCCTGGGCCGTGGCCAATCCGGCGACATCGGCCTCGAATCGCGGCATCCGGTCCCGCATCGACTCGTAAACGCTCCACGCCCGCGGCTGATGGATGATCTCATAGCGGGGCATCTCGTCCATCAGACCGCGAAGCTGATCCACCGCCTGGATCAGCCGGTCAAGGTGGCGCTCGCGGCCGACGTGAATTTCGTACAAATCGACTTCGATCGAGTTGACCGTAATGCTCAGTTCATTGACCCGCTCGACCACCGACCAGGCTTGCTGATCGATCTGCGTCAGTTCGCGCAAGACCCCCTGGAGCAGCCAGATCGCCGCCGCCGCCGTCACCACCAGCATGGCCAGAAGCGGCAGGAGGTTGAGCATGAGCTTTCGTCGCAGCATGACATTGGCTCCCGGGGTTCACACCGGCGATCGTCGAACTTCAGCGGCGATTCGGTGCCGGTGCGTCCAGGTTGAGGCGTTGCCATCGATCGCGCACGGCATCGACCAGGTCGAACACGGCATCATACTCTTCGATTCGGCACGGCTGGAACCGAGCCGCGCCGAACCGCTCGAGCGCCGCCCGCCCCGCCGGCGAGTCGTGCATCGTCAACAACGCCTTTCCCAACTGATCTTGCAGTTGCCGCGACATCGACGCATCGACCGCCAGGGCATTTTCCGGAACCGCCGACCCCGTGCATAGCCGTCGCAGCTTCACGCCCGGGTGCTGGCGCTCGATGGCCTCGAGTCGAATATCCTTGGCGGCACCGGCGTCGGCCTTGCCGCTGATCACCTGTTCGATCGCCTCGTCATGCGTCCCGCACCAAACCAGGCGAGGCGATTGTGGCGAATCCGTCAGCCCGGCCTGGAACAGGCGCACCATCGGGTAAAGATGCCCGCCCAGGGTGGTGCGGACCATGGCGAGACTTCGACCCGACAGTTCCTCGATCCGCCGGATCGGCGAATCGTCGCGCACGAAGATCGTGCCGCGATAGGTCGTGTGCCCATCGACGCCCTGGGGTTTGACCAGAATCCGGCAGCCCAGGCGATCGACCGCCATGACCGCGACCAGCGATCCGAGAAACGCCGCATCCACGTGTTTCTCAGCCAGGTCCTGCAAGACCCCCTGATAGCTGCTGCACGTTACCAGTTCGACCGGGCGATCCAGTTCGACCGCCAGTTCATCGGCCAGCGCCAGATAGCGCTTGCGCTGCTCGAAGATGTCGCGCTCGGGAATGATGCCGATGCGCAGCGCCTGCCCCGCCGGGATCGTCGCGGCGCCGATGGCGGACTTGGGTCGCACGGGCGAAAGCTTCGGGTCCGCGGGCATTCGACCCAGCCAGACCAAAAGCCCCACAAGCAACCCCAAGGTGCTGGTCATGAGTATCAAGCGGGCATACTTCAAGCGCGCAACTCTCCATCGAGGGACGCCAGCGCCTTCATCAAACCGTGCGCCGCGGGCCCGGATTGGCGCGCCGGAATGAAAGCGAGTCTCATCTGGTATGGGATATGCACATAAACTTGGTATGATATCCGGGACCATGACGACCACCGCCTGCCCCGAATCCCTGGACAAGGATCTGCGTACCTTGGCCATGTTCATCCGCATCTATTGCAAGCACCAGCACGCCGACCGCGAAAAGAAGGGCGTGCATCTTAAGGCGTTCGATGTTAAAGCAATCGTCGGCAAAGAGTTGGAACTTTGTGATGATTGCACAAAATTGCTGGCTCATGCCTGGATCAAGCGATCCCATTGCCCGATGAATCCCAAGCCGATGTGCAAACACTGTCCGAACCACTGCTATCATCCAACGTATCGCCAGCAGATTCGTGAGGCGATGAAGTTCGCGGGAAAAAAAATGGTGATGTCCGGACGCGTCGATATGCTTTTGCATTTGCTCTTTTGAGCATCCCGCGAATGTGTTTTTCTCAGGCGTGGGAATATTCTCGACGCAAGTTCTGATCAAGAAGGAATTTTTGAATGACCGTCCAACTGCCCCTGGCCAACCGCATCGACCGCGAAAATCCAGCCCGTCATCCGGCTCAGCAGGATTACACGCTGCCCGAAACCGACGGCGGCGCGGCCGTCCCAGCGCTTCGACTCGTGTTCTGGGAAACGACCACCGGCTGCAATCTCGCCTGCGTTCACTGTCGGCGGCTGGAAGTCTCGAAGGAGTTGTCCAAGCAGGACCTCTCGACCGAACAGTCGATCCAGTTCATCCGCACCCTGCCCGAGACGGGTCGTCCGATCCTGGTTTTTTCCGGCGGCGAGCCGCTGATGCGCCCGGACCTGTTCACGCTTGCCGAAGAGGCCGTCAAAGTCGGTTTGCCGATCGCGCTGGCGACCAACGGGACGATCATGGACCCGACCCTGGCGGCGCGGGTTCGCGATGTGGGGTTCAAGCGGGTGTCGATCAGTTTCGACGGGCCTGACGCCCCGACACACGATCAGTTCCGCGGTGCCGGGGCGTTCGACGCCTCGATCAGCGGATTTAAGGAACTGCGCAAGGCCGGGCTGTCGATGCAGATCAACACCACCGTCGCCAAGCATAATTACCGCAAGCTCGATGAGACTTATCAACTGGCGATGGACCTCGGGGCCGACGCCCTGCACGTTTTCATGCTCGTGCCGGTCGGGTGCGGGATGGAACTCGACCCCAGCGTGATGCTCAGCGGCCAGGAATACGAAGATGCGCTGAATTGGATTTATGACCGAAGCCTCGAAGCGAAACTGCATCTGAAGGCGACATGCGCGCCGCATTATTTCCGGGTCATGCGTCAGCGTGCCAAGACCGAAGGCCGTGCCATGCCCGCCGCGGCCCATCCGCATAAAAACATGCACCCGAATGCCGCGGGACTCCCCGGCGAGCATCCGAGCGCCGCAGGCCACCCCGGCGAGCATCCGAGCGGCGCGGGACACCCGGGCGGGCATCCCGGCGGCGGGCATCCGGGCGATGGGCATCCGGGGGGCGGACACCCGGGGGGCGGGCAAGGGGATATGACCGCCATGACCAAGGGATGCCTCGCCGGCCAGGCCGTCTGCTTCGTCTCCCACACCGGGGAGGTCTTCCCCTGCGGATATCTCCCGGTAACCAGCGGCAACGTCACCCGCACCCCTCTGCCGACGATCTGGCGGCGGAGTCACGTGTTCGCCGACCTGCGCGATGAGAAAAACCTCGAGGGCAAGTGCGGCCTGTGCGAATACGCCAAGGTCTGCATGGGCTGCCGCGCCCGGGCGTTCGGGCACACCGGAAACTATCTCGCCGAAGAACCCAACTGCGATTACATCCCGGTGCGGCAACGCCGCCTCGAAGGCGTGAAGAGCTGAATGATCGGCCGGGGCGTGAAATACTGCCCCGCGCCGCCGGTGCTTTCGGCAGCGCTGCGGCTGAGCAATTCCTCATAGATGACGCGCTTCACGTCCAGATCGAGGCTCAGCCAGCGCTCGCGGTCGATCAGGTCCACGATCAGCCGCCGCAACTTGACCGGGTCTTTGATTTTGCACTCGGCCTCCTTGAAGATGACGCCCAGCAGCCCCGGCTGTGTGCTCAGGAACTCCAGCACGTCGCGGTAGTGCTGATACAACTCCGCCCCATCCTTGGCCAGCAGGCTCGCCCAGTCGTGGGCGATCTCGTTGCCCTTGCGGTCCTTGCCCTTGGGGATGCGGCTTTGCTGGTTGTACAGCGGCTCGGTCAACTCATCGGCCATCTTCAGGAACAGCAGGAACGTCAACTGCTCCACGTAGGCCATGTACGAAAGCCCGTCATCCTTCAGCACGCCGGCATACGACCAGACGCGCGTGCCGATCTGGCTGGCGGTGGGGCTGACGTGGTTTCCGATCCCGTTCTGCGTCATGTTTCTTCCACCGTGCCGCCAGTGTCCCCAGCGGCGGACTTTGATTCTCCGCCGGTGCGGACACCGGCGGCACTCAGGCTCCCACAACCAACGGCGAATGCATCGGCGGGCAGGTTGCGAGGGTTCTGGCGAATGTATCGCACGAACTCCCTCAGCGACCGCTCCTGACGCACCGCATGATCGAAATACTCATCCATCCAGTATGAGCCGCTCCGACCCAGATGCTGGCCCATCATTCGGGCGCTGGCCGACTTCCAGGCCTTGATGATCTCGGAAAGCTCGTGCCCCACCAACACCTGTAGCAGCGTATGCACGTGGTTGGGCATGATGACATAATCGCCCAGCCGAAAGTATGCCTTATCGCCCCGCCGCATGATCCGCTCCAAAAATCTCCCGGCACGCTGCCTCGCGCAGCACGCATGCCCCATGCCCGGCATCCAACAGATTCTCGATGCGAACCGTCCACAACCTCCGGTATTCCTGTTCCTGCGCATCGGTGTGCGGCGGAGGGTTCATCTCCAGCCACTGCGCCCGTCGCTCGCGCAACTCCGCAACCTGTTGGGCCGGCAGCGAATCGTTCAGGCGGAACGTGACGAAGTAGACCACGTTCTCCTGCCGCACATGGGGAAGGTTGTCCCGGTGCTCGAACCAAGCTCGGTTCCAGTCAAACGCGATTGCCGGGGGCTCGTTCATGGTTCTACTGTGCCGCCGGTGTCCCCACCGGCGGTTTCTTCTTTCCTGCTTTTCGCTTCCCGCCGGTGAGGACACCGGCGGCACTCCGCTCGACCTTAATGCGATCCAGCAGCGCCACCGCCGGCTCATCGGCGCCATTCTGCGGCACCAGCTTGCCCTCGAAGGCAGCCTTGAGGATCGCCTGCCGCAACCGCGCCGCCCGCGCCAAGCCGCGCTCCACCTCTACTTCCATCGCGTCGATTTGCCACAGCTTCTCATTCACGGCTTCGATGATGGCAAGTTGCTAGGATATGGGCGGCATGGGAAGTGGCGTGTTCTTGATGTCAGTTCCTGACACTCCCACTTGACCGGCGGTTGTGCGCAGGCGGCTTTCTATTATCGCCCGAAACCACCCAGCGTTCACGGCAATCTCGACGAAGGCACCCTCCACCAATCCAGCCACAACCTGACATCTGATGAGCTTGTCTGGGTGAACGAGCCGGCCCTGCACAGAGTCAACGCGCCCACACACGCCGCAAAGTCGCGGGCTTCCGTTCTATCGCGTGAAGAACAAGTCTCCCGGTTCCACCCATGATTCGGCTGTGTCGGCCTCTGCGTCTGTCAAGTATCGAACGTCGGTCAAGTCCACTCGAAGCGGACGAACAGCGCTGATTCGCAGGATCGGCACACCGGACTCGGCACGGGGGACAATGGCGGTCCCGTTGCGGACCCACCGGAACACCTGGTCCATCGTCGCCCAGCGCCACCCCTCGGACAGTTCCGGCAGGTCGGTGGTGTAGGTCTGGACGATCCACCCAGATGCCCCCAGTTTGGCGTCAATGAGTTCGCGAGCTTTCTCTTCCGGCGTCGGCAATGGTAAGACCTCTCATCAGCACTCCTGATTTTTCGGGAAAACCAGCTGCGCCGCCAGATGTGACGCACCACTATCGAGCGAGGGCGTGCCCGAAATTTGGGGAGATTGAAGGGGACGTAGCTCTTCATCGCGTTTCGTCACTTCGCTTCGTCTGCTGGCGCGGATACGCGCCAAGTCGATGGCGGGCACGGGCGGATCTCCTCATCTCCTCGCTGGCGCTTCGGGCTAACGAACTCACCCATGTCACCCCTTCACCCCCTCACCTTGTCACCTTGTCACCCTCCGCCGTCCGACCCTTTGCCCCCTCGTGCCTGCGTGCCTTCCTCCACCCGATGCTGTTCCAGCAGCCCCACCAGCCCGAGGACCAGAAGTGTCTGGCCAAGGATCAGGCCTGCACCGAACTGGGATTGAACTTGCGTCAGGAGGATCGCCGCGATCGCGGTGCAGGCGGTCATTAGCCAGATGCACAGCACCGCCGTCCGGCGAGACATCCCCCGCGCCACCAGGCGATGGGATAGATGATTGGCATCGCCCACGAACGGGCTTCTGCCGTGCGAAATGCGGATCGCGCTGACGACAAGCAGGTCGTAAAGCGGCACGGCCAGCACGATCACCGGCGCCAGCACCGAGTACCATCCGCTCGACAGATTCATCCCTTCCGGCAGGTAGATCGCCCGCAACGTCAACACTCCCAGCAGCAGCCCGATCACCAGGCTGCCGCTGTCGCCCATGAAAATCGTCGCGGGATGAAAATTAAAGCAGAGAAACCCCACCAGCGCCCCCAGCAACATCCCCAGCATCCCGGCGACGAACCACTGCTCCACGGATAGCGCCGCGATCAGGAATGCCGTCGTGCAGACCGCCGCGACGCCGGCGCTCAGGCCATCCATGTTGTCCAGAAAGTTGAACGCGTTGGTGATGGTCACGATCCAGAGAACCGAGACCGTCACGGACAGCGCCCCGCCGGCCCCGATCGCATCATCCAGCGTGGTCAGTGCCCACAACGGCTTGAACTGCGCCACCAGCGCCGTGGTGACGGCCAACTGGATGATGAGTTTGACGTAAGGTCCCAGCGTCTTGCGATCATCGAGCAGCCCCATCAGATGCATCGCCAGCATCGCCCCCAGCAGCCATAGCGCCAGCGGGGTTTGACGGCGGATTCCCCCCGCATAGGCGATCAGGTTTGATGCCGGATCGAAATCCCTGAACCACCCGATGGCGATCACCCCCAGCAGCGGTAGAGCCACCCCCAGGAAAATCGCCACCCCGCCGCCCAGCGGCTTGGGGACGTGATGAATCTTGCGATGCCCTGGCGAATCGACAAACCCCAGGCGTGGCGCGAGCCGTTTCATGGCCAGCGTCGCCAGCCAGGAAATCGCAAAGCTCACTATCGCCAGCCCGGCCACCAGGTTCGCCATCGCCCGCGAAACGATACTTCCGCCCCCTCTCCCACGCAAAGCCACACCGAAGAGACAGGGGCATCGGGCGTGCCCCCGGATTTTTGCACGGGTTCAGGAAACCCGCCATCATGGCCATTTTGAAACCGCGTTTTTCCTCTGAAAACCGGGAAGTGCAAAAAATACGGGCACACCCGGGACATCCCGAAGATTCCCTCCAGCGGCCCACGGTCGGCGAGTGTTTTGGCGGGGCAGGCGATTCAACCCCGGCAGCGGCGCCCGTGGGAATATTCTGAATCTCCCCTTCCCGCCTGCCGATCGAGCGCGCAAGCGGATGGATTGACGAGGGCCCTTGAGTCGTCCGCCGCGGACGACTAATCGCTGACGCCCATCGCCTTCGCGGCCGCCTCGCGGGGGGTGGCGGGCATGCCGGTCAAGGGGATCGTGTGTTCGCCGATCTCAAGGGCGTGGGCGACGATCTCCTCTTCCTCGATCTGGTGCATTCGGAACGAACCGGTGGCGGGGCTGGCCGAAGCGTCACGCCCGACATAGGTCAGCGTCTGGGTTTCGGCGAGCATTGGCTCGAGTCGGTCGCTCATGAACGTCCATCCCCCGCGGTTTTTAGGCTCTTCCTGCACCCAGCAGACCTCGGTAACGCCGTGGTAGCGAGAGAGAATCTGCTGCATCTGCTTTTGTGGATAGGGATACAACTGCTCGACCCGCACCAGTGCCACCGAGTCGATCTTTCGTTTCTCGCGGGTCCCATTGAGAAGGTGGAAAATCTTCCCGCTGCACAGCAGCAGCCGGCGCACCCGCTCGCGTGCCGGGGCGGCCGGATCGTCGATGACGAGCTGAAACTGTCCCTCGGTGAACTCCTCGAGCCTCGAGGCGTATCGCTCATCGCGCAGCAGGCTCTTGGGCATCATCAAAATCAGCGGTTTTCGGAACCCGCGCTTCATCTGACGGCGCAGCACGTGGAAATACTGGCTCGGCTGGCTGGGGTAGACCACCTGGATATTGTCGTCGGCACACAACGATAGAAAGCGCTCGAGATAGGCGTTGGAGTGTTCGGGCCCCTGGCCTTCGTAGCCGTGCGGCAGCAGCATCACCAGCCCGCACATCTTTTGCCACTTGCTCTCGGCGGCGACGATGAACTGGTCGATGATCGCCTGGGCACCGTTGACGAAATCGCCGAATTGGGCTTCCCAGACGACCAAGTTGCGCGGATCGGCGGAACTGAAGCCATACTCGAACCCGAGCACCGCCAGTTCCGACAGCATGGTGTTGACGATGATGATCGGTGCCTGGGCGGGATCGAGATTGGCCAGCGGGACGTATTTTTCGCCGGTCTGGTAGTCGCGCAACGCCGCGTGGCGATGCGAGAACGTTCCCCGCTGGGCGTCCTGGCCGACAAACCGGATGGGCGTGCCCTCGAGCACCAGCGAACCCAGGGCCAGCATCTCGGCGCAGCCCCAGTCGATGCCGAGCTTGCCCTGGCACATCTCGCGGCGGGCCTGCATGAGCCGGGTGAGTTTGGGATGAAGATTGAACCCGTCGGGGGTGTCGGTGGCCCGCAGCCCGATTTTCTTGGCCATTTCTTCAGAAATTTGCGTCTGCTCGCCGGCGTCGTCCCCGCCGCGCTGCATTCCGTTCCACACCCCGCCCAGGCTCGTCACCGCCTGGCGCGGCTTGAGTTCCCGCGCCACCTGCTGGGCCTTGTCCAGTCGTTGGCGAAGTTCGTCCTGGATGCGCTGGATCGACTCTTCATCTACCGTTCCCTGGCTGAAAAGGCGATTGGCCAGCAACTCCCGCGGCCGCGGATGCTGCGCGATTTCGCGGTACATGACCGGCTGAGTGAAGCTCGGCTCGTCGGCCTCGTTGTGGCCGTGCCGGCGGTACGACCACATGTCGATCATCACGTCGCAATGGAACCGCTGGCGGAAGGCGATCGCCAGCTTGGCCACCCAGACGCACGCTTCGGGGTCGTCGCCGTTGACGTGAAAAATTGGCGCCTGGATCATCTTGGCCACGTCGGTCGGATAGGGGGTGAATCGCCCCTGCCGCGGGAACGTGGTGAAGCCGATCTGGTTGTTGATGATGACGTGGATCGTCCCGCCGGTGCGATAGTACGGCATCTCCGACAGCGCCAGGGTCTCCTGCACGATCCCCTGTCCGCAGAACGCCGCGTCGCCGTGGATGAGGATCGGCACGACCCGCATGCGCTCGGTGGTGTCGTTCTTGTAGACTTGCTTGGCGCGGACGATCCCCACGATGACCGGATTGACCAACTCGAGGTGGCTGGGGTTGAACCCCAGCGACATATGCAGCTTGCGGCCGGATGGGGTTACGCGATCATTGGAATAGCCTAGGTGATATTTGACATCCCCGTCGCCTTCGTCCGTCGGCGGCAGGGTCGTGCCCTCGAACTCGCCCAGGATAATCTCGGCCGGCTTGTGCAGGACGTTGGCCAGCACGTTCATCCGCCCGCGGTGGGCCATTCCCAGGACCATTTCATCGACCCCAAGCGTCGCCCCGTCATCGGCCAGCGAATTAAGCAGGGGGATCAGCGCCTCGGCGCCTTCGAGGCTGAAGCGCTTGGTCCCGACGTACTTGGTGTGAAGAAACTCTTCAAACCCCTGTGCCGCGGCCACCTGTCGCAAGATCGACAGTGATTCTTCGGTCGAAAAAACCGGTCGATTGTAGATCGGCTCGATGCGCTGCTGAATCCATTCCCGCTGGGTCTTGTCGGAAATGGTCATGTATTCCACGCCGATGCTCGAGCAGTAAGTCGCCCGCAGCTTCTCGATCAGGTCGCGCAGCGTACCGTCGAACGCCCCGACAAATCCTCCGGGAGAGACGCGCCGATCCAGGTCGTCGATCGACAATCCGAACTCGGGCAGTTCGAGCAATGGGTGCGACTGGCGAAAATGCCCGAGCGGATCGACCTTGGCCAGCGTGTGACCGAGTTCGCGGTAGGTGTGAACCAGATCGCCGACGGTAATCTCCATCGCCTCGGCTGAGCCGATTCCCGCCGCCGGTTTGAACGATCGTTTCGCGCCGTCGCCGCCCGAGGACTTGGGATGCGTGTCGGGCGATCCCGGCGAGGGGGCGGCGGGGGCGCCGCGGCTGCCGCCGGCATCGAACCCCGCGAAAAAAGCCCGCCATTGCGGCTCGATCGAATGCGGGTCGGCATGATATTGCTGATAGAGTTGCTCGATGTAATCGGCGTTGGCCCGGCTGATGATATCGAAAGGCTCCATAATCGATCCAGTCTCCATCCGAATCGTAGGCTAATCGCCCCGCAGCGGCGCTGGCAATGCATGATCCGCGCGCGCCGCCGATCCACGACTCGACCGTGATCCGATGCCGGACCCGCGCCGGCGCGAACGGACGCCGCCCCCCCAGTGCGTTTTAGATGAGCGGGGGCGGCGGGGGCGGAATTACTGGCGCGGGCACGGAGGCTGCCGGCGGCATCGTCCCGCCGGACGTTAACGGCGTTGTCGCCGCCGGGGGCATCACGCCCGCGGGAGGCAATATCACCGCGCCCGAAGTGGCCGGCGATGTCGCCAGCGGTTTGCGGTCGGGGATCATCGAGTAAATCAGCAGCCCGGCGGGAACCGCCAGGACCAGCAGCTCGAGATAATACCACCCCGTCCGCTCGGTCTTAAGGATGATCGACCCGGCCATCTGTCCGCCGAACGGGTCGTTCTTCGCCGACTGCTTGCCCTTGTCCATCGCCCGGTTGATCGACCGATCGATCGGGAAACCGACCAGCGCCTGGAACAGCAGCAGAACCAGTGCCGCCGCCGCCAGCATCGCGGGCGGAACCGCCGGGGGCATCTTTTTGAACAGCAGCATTCCCGACAGCGCCGCCCCCGCCAGGACCGCCAGCAATGCCAGCAGCGTTACTAACGCATACCCCATGTCGTCGTCGAGCTTTTCTCCCTGCGCTTCGGCGCCGCTCGGTCCGCCCATCGCTCTCATCTGGTCATCCATCTGCTTGGACTCGCCGGACTTGCTGAATCCGGCATAGATCGCTTGAAATCCGCTCTGCGAGCCCATCTCCTTGCCATTGCAGGAGACGTTGGACCAAGGGAATAAGAACAAGATCGCCGCCAGACATAGCGTTGCGAAATTGATCTTGGAAAGATGCGCCGAAACAGCGGGAGGGATCTGCATTCGAACCTCAAAAAGTGAAAGACCCACGGAAGATGCACGGACAAAACAGAATGGTATACCCAGCGGCCAGGGCGACGTCAACGGAATGATTCACCAGCATAGTTCTTCGCGGCATAATCGGATGTGGAAGTCTGCTTCGTTGCCTTGTGGTTCCCGCAGGCGTTGACGATGGATTGAAGGCTCCCTAAATTTGGCGACAAGCCCGCTAAAGCGGGTTTTCCCGCGTGAGGCGGGATTTGTTCTCACGATCGGAAAATGCAATGACCCCCAACAACGCCCAGATCGCGGCCGACGCGGTCCATCAGTTGACTCCCGCCCAGATCAATCGCTACAAGCGCCACCTGATCCTTCCCGAGGTGGGAATGCCCGGCCAGTTGAAACTCCTCAATGCCAGGGTGTTATGCATCGGCGCCGGGGGGCTGGGTTCGCCCATCAGTCTCTATCTCGCGGCGGCGGGCGTGGGGACCCTTGGCCTGGTGGATATCGATGTGGTCTCGCCCAGCAATCTTCAGCGCCAGGTCATATTCGGGACGGGGGATGTCGGGCAGGACAAAGTCGTCGCCGCCGGCAAGCGCCTGCGCGACCTGAACCCCGATGTGAAGATCATCGAGCATAAAGTGATCATCAATAGCTCGAACGTGATGCGGATCCTCGGCGACTATGACGTGATCATTGATGGCACAGACAATTTTCCAACCCGCTATTGCGTGAATGATGCCTGTGTGCTGCTGGGAAAGCCGAACGTCTATGGATCGATCTTTCGCTTCGAAGGGATGGTGACGGTCTTTGCCCCTCACTTGAAGAACCCGCGGACGGGGGAAAAAGGCCCGTGCTATCGCTGCATGTATCCTGAGCCGCCCGACCCCGGTTCGGTGCCGAGCTGCGCTGAAGGCGGGGTGGTGGGCGTCTTGCCGGGTATCATCGGAACCTTGCAGGCCAATGAGGTAATCAAGTTGATCGTCGGGCTCGGCCGGCCGGCGATCGGAAAGCTGTTGACGTTCGACGCCATGGAACTCGAGTTCCGCACCTTCAAGGTCCGCCACGATCCGGCGTGCTTAGTCTGCGGCGAGAAGCCGACGATCACCACTCCGATCGACTATGAGCAATTCTGCGGCGTGCCGATCCTCGATCCCAAGAGCCTCACCGAGAGCCGCGACGAAGCCGAGCTGTCCAAAGCCCCGGCGGTGGCCAAGCCGCTGCTCGATGAACGCGGGCTGCCTCCCGGCTATGCGTTCAAGCCAGATTGGGAAATCACGCCACGGCAGGTCAAGGCGATGCTCGATGGGGGAGAAAAGTTCGTCCTGATCGACTGCCGTTTGCCCAACGAACACCAGATCACCCATATCGACGGTGCCCGGCTGATTCCCTTGCAGGAATTGCCCCGCCGCCTGGCCGAAATCAAGCCGCTGGCGGGAGAGAAGGTCGTCGTCCACTGCAAATCGGGCGGTCGATCGCTACAGTTCACCCAGGCGCTTCGTTCTATGGGGTTCAAGGATGTCCGCTCCATGGCGGGCGGCATTCTACTATGGAACAAGGATGTTGCGCCCGGTGGACCGCAATACTGATCGGCAGTACTCCTGTCCCGATCTGCGGTGAGGAGGTTCACCACGAAGGCGAGAAGAACACGAAGGGTTTCTTATCGCTGACCTTGCTCGCACGCCATGTATGAAAATAGAAGCCTGCCGACTTCACAGCGCCCATACCGCCATATTAAAACTTCACTTCGTGCTCTTCGCGACTTCGTGGTGAATAGTCTATTCACGGTTTTGCCGTCGTACGATCGAACCTCGAATCTTACCAGGTGAAGTAGAGATTCAAGCTTCCCCGATGGGCCGTGTAATCCTCGGCGAGGTCCGCGGCGTAGGCGATGCGGATGCCCGAGGCGCGACCGAACGCCGTGCCCAGCCCGATGCTGGGAGTCCAGTAGTGGTCGATCGCGGCGTCTTTGAGGAACATCGAATAGCTGACCGATCCATCCAGGAAAAATCCGCCGTCGAAATACTTGGCCACCTTCACACCGTTGATCAGAAGCTGCTGTGAGACATCGGTATCGAACTCGTACTGGTCGTAGCCGACATCCAGGCCTTCGTAGAAGCTGATCTGGTTGCTCAGGCCGATGACCAGTCCGTCGATCTGGTAGCTCAACAGGCTGTTGATCCCGGCACCCCAGATGATCCCGCCGGCCACCAGGTCCACCGATGCTCCAGCGCCGAACGCGCCGAATGGCGTGACGGTCCATCCCAACTGACGGTCATCCGGAACGACGATCGTGATCGGCAGTCCGATTTCTCCGGCGATGTTGTAGATCGCCGAGCCTTCGACCGTGCGATAGTTGATCGGGACGGCCAGCGTCAGCGCCACGTTCTTGTTGAATCGCCCGCCGGAGACGATTTCCAGGTCCACCGAATAACCATCGCCGACATCGGTATTGATCTTCGATCCGGCGAGGTTCACATTGAAGAACGAGCCGCTGGTCTCATTGCTCATTTGCCCGGGCACCAGAGTCAGGGCGTTATTCAGCCCATACCGCCGGAACGATGCCCCGGCCAGCACCGCGGTCGTCGCCGTCGGGTTGCCATCGGTCACCGCCACGGGAGAGCGCTCGTTGATCGCCTTGAGCAGTTGCGCCACGGTCGTGGCACCGTCTTTTTTCAGAAAATCCTCGATCTGGTTCTGCACGTCGTCTTCGTTCGTGCCGCTGAACGTGCGCGTGAACCCGGTGATCGGGATCGCCAGGGTCACGCTGTCCCCGGCGTTGGTGTTCCGCGTGAACTGCACGGCGTTGGGAACGCCGGCGTAGGTCAATGAGCTGGTGAACACCTGGTTCTGGAACTGTGTGAACTGGTCCTTGGAGTTGATCAGAGTATCCACCAGATCGATCAGGTGCGGTCCGCTGACGCTGACCTGCGAGGTGGAGCTTTGAACATCCAAGACCAACAGATCGCCGGCCAACGCCCACGCCGGAACAAGCCACATCGCTGCCAAGGCCAGGGACCGGATAATGGAACGCGCCATGATAGGAATCTCCGAAAGACCCGAGTGTTTCGAGGCGCGACCGTCACGCCTCGAATGGGAAATCCGCGCAGCGCTCCTTGCGCCCGCGTGCTTTCGCATACGAACGATACTGTTTCAATTTCAAGCTGACAAGCCGGCGGCATTTCTGCGACAGGCCGCGATCCCCCGGGCCCCGACCTGGTTTTCCCCATCGGGAAAACAACCTACAATTCGCCCCCATGAGCAATGCGGTTTCGCCCCTGTTGATCCCCCCTTCTCGCCATGAAAAGTACGACCCCGAAGCGGCCATGACTCTCGTGCGCCAGCATTCACCCGGATATCACACGACCCTGCCCGAGGGCGGGTGGGTTCATCCCACGCGCGAGTCGCTGCAATATGTGGTCGAACTGCTCGATACGCACGATTCCCAGTGGCTCGGCCGGGCGACTGCGGTCATCGAGCGCGTCCTCGGGTTGCAGGACACCGATCCCTCATCGCGCACCTACGGCATCTGGTCGTGGTTTCTAGAAGAGCCGCTGGCAAAGATGAGCCCGCCGGACTGGAACTGGGCCGACTTCTGCGGCCGCGAACTGTTGCAGGTAAAATTGCGCCACGCGGCTCGAATGCCCGACGCGACCATGCAGCGGATCGATCAGGCCATCCTCCATGCCGCCGAGTCGATCCGGCGGCGAAACGTGCGGCCGGGCTACACCAATATTTGCGCCTTGGGCGGCTACGTCACGCTCGTAGCGGGCGAGCAACTGCGGCGCGAAGACTTCAAGATGTACGGACTGGATCGGCTTACCGGACTGCTCGACCATGTCCGACATCAGGGCGGTTTCAGCGAATACAACAGCCCGCCCTACGCCATGGTCACTCTCCATGCGTTTTCCGAGACGATCCGCGACAGCACCGATTTGCGAGCGCGGACGGTCGCCGGCGATTTGATGCGATTGGTGTGGGAGGAGATCGCCGAGCATTATCATTCACCGACGCGGCAATGGGCAGGCCCGCACAGCAGGGCGTATCACACGCTACTGCGCCCCTCGACCCTGGAGTTGATCGAGCGATCCACGGCAGAGTCCCCGGCCACCATCGCGGGCGCGGTTGCCCCCACGCCCTGTCCGGATGATCTGCGCCCGCGATTTGGCCCGCTTGCTGAGCCACGCCAGCTACGAAAAGTCTGGGTGCGGGCGACCGAGGATCAGCCCGGGATCGCCGGCACCACCTATCTTCATCCCGACTTTGCCCTCGGCAGCATCAATCGCGGGGATCTGTGGAACCAGCGCCGGCCGCTGCTGCTGTACGCCGCAAACGCCTCGGCACCGGCGTATCTGCGAGTGCGGTTCCTGCACGATGGGTACGACTTCAGCGCCGCCCAGATTTACTGTGCCCAACAGGCGGGTCACGTCATTGCCGCCATCAATTTCGCCACCGACGGCGGCGATCGCCACGTTTCTTTGGATCG
Organism: Tepidisphaerales bacterium; assembly: GCA_038329845.1. Taxonomy (GTDB): domain Bacteria; phylum Planctomycetota; class Phycisphaerae; order Tepidisphaerales; family Tepidisphaeraceae; genus JBBQNJ01. The sequence continues at coordinate 46,844 of JBBQNJ010000007.1, forward strand.
CATGACGGACGGCGTTTTTACCGCCCGCGATCTGCGGCTGCGTTTTGAATTAGGCGGATCGGCGCGCGATCTAAAACCCGATCTTCCTTCGATCGTGTCAAATCCGGTCCTGGTGCGGATCGGGGAAATGCCCATACGGATCGAAGTTCCCCATGCTCGATTCGGCGAACTGACCGGATCGTGGCGGTACACGCCAGCGGATCCCAGGGCCGACGAGCCGACCGGGGGGCTGGACGTGGTGTTCCATCAGGGTTTGCCGCGAGGTTTCAGGCTGGCGGATATGCCCGAGGCGGCCCTGGCCCTGGGGGTCATCATCGGCGACGGGGAAGCGCCAAACATGACGGTTGAAAAAGCCGGCGAGAGGTTGTCGATCCGGCAGGGGACCTTGTCGCTATCGACGGCGGCTCGCCCCGCGCCGCTCCAGGCGCTGCATGCATCAACGCGCGACGACTCCCCGCGTAAATAAAGGCGCAGCGCCCGCGTTATGAGGTTGCCGGACAGACTTGTGCGGCTTTTGGAGGGTGTAGCGATTTCCACTGTGACAGCGACATCGAGCGATTTCACGACCCAATCCGATCCCGAACCGGCGGGGGCAACGCTGGTTGTATGCGACCATCCATCGTGCGATGGATCGCGCGACGATCCGCTTGGAGTCGATGATCTCGAGCCGGCCTGGAAGCGCCGAACTTTTTTGTTGCTCGCCTTGGCCCTGACCATCGGCTTCTTTCTCGTGACCCAATGCTTCTGGGCTCCGGCCCACGTGGGCGTGGATCAAAACGGCTACCTGGTCGGCGGAAAAATGTTCGCCGACCACGGATCGATGGGATTCACGCCCCCGGACGCCTATTCGTTCGTCGGGCGCATGTGGATCGCCGATCCGGACGGCAAGACGTTTTATCCGAAATATCCGCTGGGACTTCCCCTGCTCTATGCGATCATGCTTTGGGCGGGGGGTATCTGGGCATTTTTCATCGGCGGGACCGATCACGGCGCCGCCTGGGCCTTTCTGATCAGCCCGGTCTGCATGGCCTTGGGGGTTCTGGCAACCTATCGGCTGCTTCGCCTGGCGATGCGTTCGACGCCGGCGTTTCTCGGCACGCTTGCCGTGGCCACCAGCCCGGTCACGCTCGAACTGGCGAACAATCCCAATAGCCACGCCGCCAGTCTCTGCGCTGTCGCCTGGGGAATGTTCCTGCTGATCCGCTGGTGGCAGATCGGCGGCACCGCCCGCGCCGCGGGCGCGGGGTTCCTGCTCGGCTATGCCGTGACCATCCGCTACACCGAAGGACTGTTGATCCTGCCGCTGCTGGCAGTCGCAGCGATGAATCTTCGTTGGCGGGTGAGGAAAAGCTGGCTACAGACCGGCGTGTTGCTGGGAGCATGGGCGTTGCCCGTGGCAGTTCTGGTCGGACTAAATCTCCACTGGTTTGGCGACTTCACCGGGTATGACTCGACCAATGAATCGACGGGCTTTTCCTACGCCTATTTTCTTCGCAATTGGGAAGTCATGCTGCGCCAGATGCAGCAGCTTGGCCTGCTGTTTGTGCTTCCCTTGAGTGTCTTCGGGCTGATCATCATGCTCTTTTGGCGCTGGCGGATGGGGCTGGTGATGGCGCTGTGGATTGTGCCCGGGATCGTCGTCTACACCGCGTATTACTGGGCTCCCGATGGGATGCGGATCGGTTACATGCGATTCTTCACCACGATCTTGCCCGCCCTGGCGCTGTGCGCGATGTGGATGGTCGATCGGCTCACGGCCTTGGCGGCGCCGCCGGGGCGTCGGCTCGGCGTGACGGCGGGGCTGGGCGTCGTCATCGCCATCGCCTCGGGCGTCCAGGCGAATTACGCGATCGCCGACCTCGAGAACGAGTATCGCCAGTCGCTGGCGGCGTCCGTCGCCGGACAGCGCCTCGTCGAGGCTATTCCGTCCGGGTCGCTCCTCTTCGGCGATCAGCGATCGCTGAATTATCTCCAGTTTGTCGGCGACTGGCGGCTCTACACCACCGAGCCGTTCACCCGCGCGTCGATCCAGCGGCTGAACCGGCTCGACCCCGACGACCCCCAAGGCCTGCAGCCTCGACGCGCCCAGAACCTCTACGAGATGCTCAAGGATTACACCGATGCCCAGCTCCTGGCGATTCACGATTCGATCGTGAACACAGCGCTCAACGACGGGCGCCGGGTCTTTTTCCTTCTCCCCGAGCGATCGGCCCGCGCCACCCGCCAGCGATATTTCCCGCCGAACCGATACGCCGCCGCGGTCGTCGATTCCTGGGATGAATCGCAACTCACCACCGTGGATGAGCCGCCCACGGCGAAGTCGACCCGCGATCGCGGGCGCGGACAACCCTTCTTCCGCCTTCCCTCGCGCTATTCCGCCGGGGGAAGCTGGCAGTTGTATGAACTCACGTCCAACCCCAAGCCGTGATCGCATCGCGCGATCTTGTTCGGCCGCCTGGAAGACGGTATCATGCGCTCTCGTTTGGCTGGCGTTATCGGCGACGAGGCGGGGTCGAGTGACCTCACCGGTCGCGGCGTTGGCCGAATAAAGAACGGACCTGAATGGCCAAGACCGAACCGATTGAAATGGAAGCCACGGTGACCGTGGCGCTTCCGAACGCGATGTTCAAGCTCAAGCTGGACAATTCCGACCGGGAAATCCTCGGGATCGTCTCGGGGAAAATGCGCAAACACTTTATCCGCATCCTTCCCGGCGACCGGGTGAAGGTGCAGCTCTCGCCCTACGATCTGACCAAGGGTCGAATCGTCTTCCGCCAGAAGTAAGCGGCTTGCTCATCCGCCGCAGTTGCAAACCGGCACCTCCGAAGCGATCCGGCGACCGCAGCGCCCCTTGTCGCCCTCGGTATACCTTGTCGCCCTCGGCGCCTCCGAAGCGATCCGGCGATCGCAGCGCCCCGTCAGTGCCGATGCCGTCAGTTCCGACGCCGCCGTCGGCGCCCCCGAAGTGTTCCGGCGATCGCAGCGCCCCTCGGCGCGCTCGTCCCCTATCGCTGATGCAGTTCGCACCAGTCTTCCTTGCAATACAACACCCCGCGATCGGATAGCAGGACCGGGGGCTCGAGTTCCAGTTCCGCCTGGATCGCCGCCGGATCGAACGGCGGGGAGAGGTGGATCTCCAACGGCATATCCGGCCCCACCTGTCCCACCCGCGTGACGGTGTGGTTCCGCTCCAACAAGCGCATCAACGCCGGGCGAAGATGCTCACAGATCTCGGATTCGGCCAGTTCGACGAGATATCGTCCGTGTGATCGCCGCCTGGCCCGGACCACGAAGACCATGCTGATTGACGCCGCCGCGGCCAGGAGGATGAACCCGATGTCCGACGCCGTCATCGCCAAGAAATCCTCACTTGGGCGCTAACACCTGAGCGCTGCGGGCCGGGATGTAAATCTGTACGCTTTGCTTGCGCCCGGCGTAGGGCGTGTCCTGCTTCCAGTACGTCACATCGGCCGCGACCAGTCCGTTGCCGTCGAAAGCCACATCGTCGGTGTTCAAAATCAGGCGGTAATCGCGCGGATCGGGCACGGGGATTCGCAGGTCGCTGTACGATTGCGTCCCGTGGAAATTAAACACGAAGACCAGCGGCCCGCGGCGATACACCAGCAGCTTATCCGCTTCGTGCAGATACAACTGCTCGATGAATCGGTCGTGCAGCAGGTTCCATTGCTCATCCAGGCCCAGCATTGCCCGATCGAACGCCATCAGACCCTGGTAACGCAAAAACGGGCTTTGGCTAAGCGACCACTGCCGCCGCGCGAACTTGAAGCTCCATTGATTGCCTTCGCGCGGAAAGTCGATCCACTCGGGATGACCGAACTCGTTGCCCATGAAGTTAAGGTATCCATCTCCTCCCAATGAAAACGTGATCAGCCGGATCATCTTGTGCAGCGCCACGCCGCGGGCAATTACCACGCTGTCCCCGCCGCGATTCATGTGCCAGTACATCTCGCGCTCCATCATCCGAAACGCCAAGGTCTTATCCCCGACCAGAGCCTGGTCGTGGCTTTCGGCGTAGGCGATGTGCTTTTCGGTGTGGCGACGGTTCATCAGCGTGTGGAAAATGTTCCCCAGTTCCCACTGCTCATCCGTGCGTTCCTTGAGAATCTTCACCCAGTAATCCGGCACGCCCATCGCCAGGCGATAGTCAAACCCCAATCCTCCTTCGGCCAGAGGCCGAGCGAGTCCCGGCATTCCGCTGACGTCCTCGGCGATGCTGATCGCGTCGGGCTTCACTTCGTGAAGCAGGTCGTTCGCCAACCGCAGATAGGTCATCGCGTCAAGGTCGACGTTGTCGCCGAAATAATCCTCATACTTGGTGAATGTCTTGCCCAGCCCATGATCGAGGTAGAGCATCGACGTCACCCCGTCGAAGCGGAATCCGTCGAAGGCGAACTCCTCGATCCAGTAGCGGACGTTGCTGAGCAGGAATCGGCGCACTTCGTACTTGCTGTAATCGAAGAGCATCGAGTCCCAGGCGATATGGCGTCCGCGGGCACCGGCGTGGAAGTACTGGTAATCCGTTCCGTCGAACCGCGTCAGGCCCTCATGCGTGTTCTTCACGGCATGGCTGTGAACCAGGTCCAGCAGCACGCGGATTCCCATGCCGTGGGCCTGGTCGATCAGTTCGCGCAGCTCATCGGGCGTGCCGAACCTCGAGCTGACGGCGAAAAAGCTGCTAACGTGATAGCCGAACGAAGCGTAATACGGATGCTCCTGGACGGCCATGAGCTGCAAGACGTTGTATCCCAGGTCGCGCACCCGCGGCAGCACGTCGCGGGTGAACTCGCCAAACGTGGCGACTTTCTCCTGCTCGCTGGCCATCCCCACATGCGCCTCGTAGATTCGCGGGGCGTGGCGGATCGGCGGGCTGGGGTGGCGAGGTTGATACCGCCCGGAATGCTCGGGATTCCAGTAAACTCCGGTGAACCCGCGAGTCTGCTCGTCCTGGACGACCCGGCGGATATACGCCGGGATGCGGTCCATCGACCCGTTCTCGGTCACGACGTGGGCCTTCATCCGCGAGCCATGAACGAGTTTTTCCCCCCAGCGCTCATCGGGAAAGAAAAGGCTCCAGACCCCGAAACTGTCGCGTACCATCGGGCAGGCGAATCGGTCCCAGTCGTTGAAATCGCCGATCACTCGGAGCTGGATCGCCTCGGGTGCCCATTCGCGGTACCACACGCCCGGCTTGCCATAGAGCGTGCCACGGTTGAATCCGAAATACTGATGCCCCTGGCTGATCGCCCCGAGCAGCCCCCCGGTGGCGTCGAGGCTCGACTTGACCCGCAGGTAGTGGGCATGGCGGGCGCGCAATTGTTCGGCGTAGGGCGCCAGCCAGGGGTCCAGCCCCGCTACGTCGGTTCCGTCGCCACGAATGTCGGTTTGCGTCATAGATCCCCGTCAAGTTACCCGCGCAGCGTGAACGGCGACAAGGGGATTTCGGATTCGCGCCCGCCGAGGGTGGAAGACGCCGAACTGCGTGCTGATCCGGAGCCGCGACAGCGCCCCTACAACCCGACGATGCTATAGCCGCAATCCACGTGGATGTTCTCTCCCGTCACCGCGCTGGACAGATCGCTCAGCAGGTACAGCGCGGTCTTTCCGACTTCATCCCCATCGACGTTCCGATGCAAGGGCGATTTTTTCACCACGTGGTCGAGGATTTCCTCGAGGCCCGAAACGCCCATGGCGCTAAGGGTGCGGATGGGGCCGGCCGAGATCGTGTTCACGCGGATATTTTTTGGACCCAGGTCGAACGCCAGGTACCGGCTGGTCGCTTCCAGCGCCGCCTTGGCCACGCCCATCACGTTGTAACCGGGAACGACTTTCTCCGATCCCAGATAGGTCAGCGCCAACACCGATCCGCCATCCGGCATCAGCGGCAGCGCCGCCCGCGTCAAGGCGATCAGGCTGTAGGCGCTGACATCGCACGCCTGCGAGTAGACGTGTCGAGGCGTGGCGGTGAAGTTGCCGTATTCCTTTCGGAGATAGTTGCGGTCGGCAAACGCCAGGGAGTGGACCAGGAAGTCGATCTTGCCGAACTCGCGTTTGGCTTCCTCGAAAAACTTGGCGATGTCCTGATCCTTGGCCACGTCGATCGGATACAGCCAGGAATCGCCGAAGCCGCCTTCCTCCATCGCCTTTTTCGCGCGGCGCTCCATTTTTTCCATCGGCAGATACCCAAACCCGCAGCGAGCGCCCGCCTTGATGCAGTTGTTGGCGATATGCCACCCGATGCTGCGGTCGTTGGCGATCGAGAGAATCAATCCGGTTTTGCCGTCGAGAAGGCCCATGCTCGCTCCTGAATAAATCCCGATCGTGACTTGTCGGATCGGGCAAATCTAGAACCTCCCGGGATTCGTCCCTTAGGCCCGTCCGTAGCTTAGGCACAGCCGTCCCGCGGCACAATGCCCGGCAATATTGAATGCGTAACCGGCGCGGAAATGTCACCCCTTAGCCGAAATAGAAGTGTCACCCCCAATGCCGGTTCTACCGGCGGAGATGGGCACACTATCAATGTCGTTAAGGGAACGTGATCGGTTGGACGTAATGAGTCGCGTGAAGCGTAAGGGATTGACGGTGGTCTCGGCCGCGGAACTTCTGGGCGTTTCGTTGCGTCAGGTCCGTCGGATTTGGAAGCGGTTCGAGCAGGAGGGCGCCGCGGGGTTGTTGCACGGGCTTCGTGGCCGTGACGGCAACCGTCGATTTCCCGAGACGTTTCGCCAACGGGTGCTTAAGTTGCACCAGGAGCGTTACGCTGATTTCGGGCCGACGTTCGCCTGCGAGAAGCTGGAGCAGGGGGGTCTGTGGCTGAGTCCCGATTCGCTGGTGGCGATTCTGAAGGAGCATCGAGTGCCGCTGGCAGAAACCAGTCGGGCGTTCTGGCTTCGCCTCTCATCTCCTGGGTCTAGAATCCCGCGGCTGTGTCAGGTGCTGCCGAGAAGAAGGGCCACAAATTCCCTTCCGACATGGAGATGGAATATCGGGCTTGTCCCAGCAACGTGTTCCGCCGGGCAGCACGGGTATGATCGGCGTGATGGACCGACTCTCCGGCGAATCCCAACGGCGTTACGAGGCGATCGCGGCGTATTACGACGCGGAGAATGAGGCCGACCCGGCGCTGCGCCGGGATGTGCCGTTGTTGCTCGATGAACTGGGGAAAAAAGCCCGGGATATTCTCGAGCTGGGCGCGGGGACGGGGCGCGTGGCGATTCCGTTGGCGCAGGCGGGCCATCGCGTCGTGGCGGTGGATGCGGCGGCGGACATGCTCGAGATCGCCGCGAGAAAGCGCGACTTTCTCGGCATTCGCCCTGAGACACTCGAGTGGGTCTCCGCCGACATCCTGGATTTGCGGCTTTCCCGTCGCTTCGACTGGGTGTGCCTGATGTTCAATACGCTGCTGAACTTCACCACGTTGGAACAGCAGGATCGCGTCCTGCGCAGCGCCGTGCGCCACCTTCGTCCCCGCGGGCGGCTTTGGGTGGATATTGTTCAGCCCAGCGCCGCCATGCTCGGGATCGATTCGGCCCGCGACCTGGAGCCGACGCTTTTTTTCGTCCCGGAAACCGGCGAATCGGTGATGAAACTCACCGATATCCGCCGTCTATCGCAGGGACAGGGCCAGCGCGTCACCTTCCGCTACGAATCGCTCGACCCGCACGGGCGCCGTCGCCGTCGGCGGGTGGGGTTCGACATGACGTTCTTCAGTCCACGCGAACTGCGGTTGCTGCTCGAGCGCCATGGGTTCGCCATCGAGCAGATGTACGGCAACTACGACCGCCGCCCGGTTGACGCTCAATCTCCCCGAATTCTCGCGCGGGTGAGGTTGAAGTCCCGCGTCGCTTCGGGGATAGAATGACGCCATGACACAACCCGGTTCCCCCGCCATTCAACGGCAGTTCGTCAACTTCCTGTTCCTCAAGCTCGACCCGGCGTTTCGCCGGCTCGACGCCGCGGCCAAGGCTTCAGTCCGCGAGGAATTCACCGCCGCCGCCAGCGACGTTCCGGCAGGGATGATGTGCCTGAGCTACAGCACCGCCGGGCTTAAGGCTGACAGCGATCTGCTGCTGTGGCGGATCAGTTCGAGCGCCGATGATTTCCAGTCGCACACCCGCCGACTGAACAAGACCGTTCTGGGAGGCTATCTTCAGACCCCCTGGTCGTTTCTCTCGATGACCAAGCGCAGCATGTACATCGACAAGCTGGACCCCTTCCACACCGCCGAAAGCCGCACGCATATCATCCCGGGCAAGCGAAAGTATCTGTTCGTTTATCCGTTCGTGAAGACGCGCGACTGGTACTTGCTGCCGCTGGAGCGCCGCCAGGAGATCATGAACGTGCATATCAAGGCGGGCAACGATTACCCCAGCGTCAAGCTCAACACCACCTACAGCTTCGGCCTGGACGATCAGGATTTCGTGGTGGCGTTCGAGACCGACAAGCCGGAAGATTTTCTCGATCTGGTGATGAAGCTGCGGGAGACCGACAGCAGCAAGTATACCCAGCGCGACACGCCGATCTTCACCTGCGTACAACTGCCGATCGACGCGATTCTCGATCAGTTGTTCTAGCTGCCGGCGGCGCTCGCGGAGGAGGGATCGACCTCGTAAAATACCCGATATGTCGTCACAAACGACGAGTTTTTCGCCAGAGAGGCCGGAACCGGTGATCGGGTGGACGACCGCCGAAAAAGCTCGTCAGCCACGCCCGTCGCCACGCGCCGGTCCTCGCTCCTCCGGCCAGAGCGGCATCGGGTATCGCCTGGCCGTGTGGATCGGGCGATCCATCTTCGTCCAGACCATTCGAATCCGCGCCCTGCGTCCCGAAGCGCCCAATCGCCCCGGCGGCTATCTGCTGGCCATCAGCCACCTCAGCCACCTCGAGCCGTTCTGCGTCGGCATCCATATGCGCCGGCGAGTCGAATGGATGACGCGGATCGAGTTCTATCGTTATCGACTGATCGCTTTTTTTCTTAACCGACTCGGATGCTTTCCGGTCCGCCGATTCGGCGTGCCGGTCAGCGCCATCCGCAACGCCATCGACCGCGTTCGTCGCGGTCGAGTGGTGGGGATATTTCCCGAGGGAGGCTGCGCGCGGGGAAGCGATTCGGTCCTTCGCGGCGGGCCGATCAAGAAAGGCGTCTGTCTGATCGCCATGCGCGCCGAGGCGCCGGTGCTGCCGTGCGTGGTGCTGGGAACCGAGAAACTCAATGCTGCCGATGCGTGGATGCCGATGGGCCGGGGACGATTGTGGATCGCTTATGGCGCGCGGATGGTCTATCCGCCGGCGGAGTTCCCCGATCGCCGAAGCGCCCGGCGAATCATGGCCGAGGAGCTTCGCGCCGAGTTCATGTCGCTTTACGCCGAGCTGCGGGAACAATTCGGCATCCGCGACCAGGACGTGCCGTAGCGCCGTCGGACCGGTCCAAAGGCACGACGGCCAAGAGGATCATTCATGGGCGACAGCTACTACCGGGTGGTGCGGGCGATCGGTCGGACGGCGTTCTGGAGCTGTTCACGGCCGATCATTCTGCATTTGGACCGCATTCCGCGCCACGGCGCGTTCATTCTCGCCGCCACCCATTCCAGCCCGTTCGATGTCGCCTGCCTGATCCGAACGTCGCCTCGAATTCTTGATTTCGTTAGCATTGTCGAGGTTTTCAAATATCGCCCGCTGGCGTGGTTCTATGGCAACATGAATGCCTTTCCCCTGGATCGGCATCGCCCCGACATCCCGACCGTGCGAACGATCCTCGGCAGGCTCACCCGCGGCCGGGTGATCGCCATGTTTCCCGAAGGGCGAATCCCCCCCCCCGAACAGTCGGTTCTCGCCGGCGGATCGCTCAAGCCGGGGTTGATCCGCATCGCCGCCCGCAGCGGCGCGCCGATCGTGCCGTGCGTCATTGTGGGGGCGGCGATCTTCGGTCGTTTCAGCGCCTGGCTGCCGTTTCGCCATACCCGCTATGCCCTGGCGATCGGCGAGCCGATCCGCATCAGCGCCGGCGATCTGCCCGGCCGAGATACCAGTGAACTGGAAGCGCTGCTTCGCGCGGCCTATCACCGTTTGCATGACGAAATCCTCGCCGAGCTGGAACGACGGGGGATTCGGCTGAAAATTGAACTGCCCGCGACTTGGCTTATGCCGCGGCCGTCTGGCGAAGCTCGGCCTGGCGATGCGACATCTGCGCCTTAAGCCGCCCGAGGATCAGTGTATGCATCTGGCTGACGCGTGACTCGCTCAGGTCCAGCGTCGCCCCGATTTCCTTCATCGTCATCTGCTCGAAGTAATACAGCAGCACGATCAGGCGCTCGGCCCGGCTTAGCCCGCGGGTGATCACGTCGCGCAGGTCCTTGCGATGGGCCTCTCGCAGCGGGTCAAGTGAGCGGCGATCCTCCAGCACGTCGATCTCCGACAGGTCGTTTTCTCCATCTCCACCCGCCTTCTTGCGCGACAAGGAGATCACGCTTATGGCGTTGGAGTCACGAGCCATCTTGGCGAAATCCGATGCCCCCACGCCCAATCGAGCGGCGGCTTCCTCGTGCGTCGGCGCCCGGCCCAGCTCGCTCTCCAGCTCGCGCGTCACGTTGTGCAGCTTGTGCGAGCGTGAGCGGGCAAGCCGCGGGACCCAATCCCACGAGCGCAGCTCATCCAGGATCGCCCCGTGAACGCGAGTAGCGCCGTACGTCTCGAACTTCACCCCGCGGGCCGGATCGAATGCCTCGATCGCGGCCATCAGTCCGAAGACCCCCGCCGATACCAGGTCGTTCACATCGACCTCCGACGGCAGCTTCTTGTGGATCCGATCGGCCACGTATCGGACCACCGGCAGATAGTTTTCGATGAGAATGTTGCGGGCTCGCTCGCCGTGGTCGCGGGCGTATACCCGCCACACCTCGGCGATATCCTGCGGCGGCGACTTGATCGAGGCCATGATGGGCCTGGCGGCCGCGACGGTGGAACCGCCGACCGGCTCGGCGACGGTGGTGGAAACGTCGTTGGCTTGCTTGCGAGGCATACATCCTCCCGGTCCATGGGTTCTGATCAACGCTGGCGCAACGGCGTCGGCGACGAAGACTCGGAGAGAGAAAGGCATCCATGCCGGCCTCGCCGCGCCACTCGCGTGCGCAGCGGGAGCGCCTTGCTCTTGAGTCCAATCCAGTTATCGGCACATCGACCGGGGGGCTTGAGTAATCTGGGAAGAATTGCTGCTTATCGGACGAACCGGGCATGCCCGACCCACGTCGGGCACGCCCGGTTGATGAAACATGCCTTAAAAAAACCCGTTCAATTGTCGGCATCGGGCACTTGGGGTGGCGCCGGCCGGTCCTTCTCGCCGCGATCCCGGCGAGGCGATTCCGCCGCGCCGCTGCCGGGCCGGTCGCCGTCAGGGCGAGCCCCCGGCCGATCACCCTCGGGACGAGCTCCTGGCCCATCACCCTTGGGGCTAGCCCCGGGCCGGTCGCCGTCAGGACGAGCCCCCGGCCGATCACCCTCGGGACGGCGGGTGCCGGGTCGATCGCCGTCGGGACGGTCAGCGCCGGGTCGATCGCCATCGGGGCGCTCAACCCCACGATCGCGGCCACGCTTGCCGCGATCACCCTGGGCGCGATCCGCCGGCGGCGGTGGCCCGTCATTTCCTTCCTGCATCGACTTGCGCAGCGTCTCCTGCTGCTCGGGCGTGAGAATCTGCCGCATCGTCTCCCGAAGCTCATCCATGATCGGGCGCATCTTCTCGCGCATCGCCTTCGGGTCGCCGCGCTCGCCGTCCCCGCGGGCCGCCTGGAACTTCGTCCGCGCGTCCTGCAACGCCGTCTTCACTTGGTCTTTTTGCTCGGCGGTCAGGTCCAGCTTGCCGACCGCTTCGTGCAATCGCTCGACCATTCCCGCGGCCATGTCTCGCGGCTGGGGCAGTTTTTCCTGGAGCGTCTGCTGCTGCTGCTCGTTCAGCACGGCCTTGAGATCCTCAATCGCCCCGCGCCGAATCTCCATGAACTTCTGCATCCGCTGCCGCGGCTCGGCACCCTTTTCCTGGCCCAGCTTTTCGATTTCGCCGCTCGCCTTTTTCAGAATCTCCTCGACCTTGGGCTTCTGCTCGTCGGTCAGATTCAGATCCTTAATCGCGTCCTTCAGGTGATCGATCATCATCTGCGGACCGCCACCCCGGGCCTCGCCCCCTCGGGCCTCGGCCCCGCGACCGGGCCGCTCGACGTTGTCCTTTCGCGGGCGTTCGTTGGCTCCCTGGCCGTCCCGTTTCTTCTCCCCATCGGCGCGGCGGGCCGGACGATCTTCCGCCTTGTCGGCACCGCGCGCCGGCAGAACCGGGATCGCCATCACAAGGCCCATCACGCCCGGGGCCAGCCATTTCCATACTCGTGTTCCGTGCTGCATAGGATTTCTCCGTAAAAAAAGGTTCACCGGCGTTCGCACCGGCACTTGTCACCCGATACAACGCCGCCGGATGCGGAATATTTCCATCCCCCGGCGACGGCATCCCCGAATCGCCGTAAACTCAAGTCCATGGCCGTTCGACTGGTTCTGATGATGGGGATACTGCTCGCCGGATGCTCGTCCGGCCCGCCGACGATACGGCTGCCGCCGCCGTCCGCTCAGCCGCCGCGGATCGGATATCAAATCGACCGCCCCATCCCCCCGCTCCAGCAGCGACAACCCCTTATGCTCGCGGTGGGCGATGAGCGCATCAACACCGACATCCTCCAGCATCCTCGCTCCCCGCAGGCGCAGCGGGATTCGATTTTCGCCTCGCCCGGCGGTTCTCCCGACGTACTTCTCGCCCAGGCCATGCGCCGGGCGTTGCCCATGCATGGCTACGACGTCGTCGAGAGCGGTTCGGTCATGTTGCTGATGCGAATCGTCCGCTTTGCCATCGTCTATCCTCCCGACGTCGCATCCGGGCGAGTGCCGGTCTGCACCGTCGAACTCACCGCCGACGTCGTGGGAAGAAAAGGCAACGCCTCGGCGACCCGAAGTGGACGGATATGGATCCAGACCCCCGGCGATCCGACGCGGGCGCAGCTCGAAACGGGGTTCTCCAGCGCGCTGACTCAGGCGATCGAGCGGCTCTTGAGCGATCCCGCTCTGCTCGAGGCCATCGACGCCAATTGCTCATCGCCATCCCCCGACGCGGCGGCGACTAATTCGTCGGTGCGACCTCGCGATACTGCGACGACTGGCGGGCCACCAGATTGACCACCGTCACCATGTCGTCCTCAATCCCCTGCACGGTCGAGACCAGTACTTCCCCGGTCGGCAGCATGGCGCGCACCCGGTAATCGCCCCGCGGCAGAAATACCCGTGTGCGAAAACTGTTATCCGACTTCATGGTCACCCGGATTTGCCGTCCAGCCGATCCCAGGGCCGTGATCTGCACCTCGGCGCCCTCGATCGTCGCATCGCCGCGCAGTTCCAGCACCCCGGTCGGGCTGGGCGTCATCAGGTCGCGGAAAATCAGCAGCGTCACCGTCGCCGCCACCAGCAGCGCCGACGCCACGATCACGGCGCGGATGAACCCCGGCGAATGCTTCGAAGCGGCCGGATCCCCTTCCATAGGGGCGCTTGCCCCAGCTGCCGGCGATGACACTGCCACCGCCGCTCCGATCTGACTCGATCCCGCCGGATTCGCCGATTGCTCGGTGTCCATCACCATGCCCATGTCGTCCTCGCCGTCAGGAAAACGCTCAGGCCGACAGCGTACGCTTGGCCAGCCCCATCACCGTGTTCCACGCCGTCCCGGGAACCCGCTGCGTGTCGGCCAACACATCGCGCATCGCCTCGAGGAACCAGTCCATATCCGCCCGCGTCACGATCAGCGGCGGCAGGAACTTGATCACCTCGGTGTGATACCCGGCCACCTGCGACAAAATCCGATGCTTTTGCAGCAGCGGAATGATGATCATCTGCCCAAAGACTCCGAAGTTCAATTTGTGCAGCGCGTCCCAGGCGAGCTTGAGCTTGAGCGACTTTTCCGGTCGGGCGAAGTCGATGGCGAACATCAACCCCTTGCCGCGCACGTCGCTGACGAACGGACAAGTCTGCCCGATTTCCCGTAGTTTCGACATCACGTATTCGCCCAGTTCCGCGGCGTTCTCCACCAGCCGTTCCTGCTCGATCACGCGCAGGCTCGCCAGCGCCGCGGCCATCGCCATGTCGTTCTGCCCGAACGTGTTGGAATGCACGACGCAGCGCTCCATCGAGTTGAACACGCAGTCCATCACCTTCGGCCGGGTGATCACCGCCCCCACCGGGACATACCCCCCGCTCAGCGCCTTGGCGACGCAAAGAATGTCCGGCTCGACATCGGGAAAATGCTGAAAGCAGAACCATTTCCCCGTACGGCCCAGCCCGCTTTGCACCTCGTCGATCACCAGCAAAGTTCCGTATTTGCGGCACAGTCGCTGGGCTTCGAGAAGATATCCATCGGCCACCACCTCGCAGGTCTTGCCCTGCACCGGCTCGACCACGAACGCCGCCGCCCGCTTGCTCGACAACGCCTCTTCCAACGCCGCGATGTCATTGAACGCCACCCGCCGCGTCCCGGGAAGAAGATCCCCGAATCGCTCGCGGAAGAAGTCGGCGCCGTTGAGCGACAGCGACCCGGTGCTAAGCCCGTGAAACGCATGGTCGCAATAGACGATCTCTCCGCGCCCGGTGGCGCAGCGGGCGAACTTGATGGCGCTTTCGATCGTCTCGGTTCCGCTGTTGCAGAAAAAAACGCGGGACAGCTCGCCGCCGGCGTGACGGGTCAGCATCTCGGCCGCCAGACCGCTCAGCAGCCCGCAATCCATCCGCACCAGGTTCGGCAGATCAGCGCCCAGCACCTGCTGGAGAATCGCCCGAACCTTCGGATGGTTTCGCCCCAGGGCGAAAACGCCCCACCCGGTGAGCAAATCCAGATATTTGTTCCCCTCGGCGTCGAAGAGATACGCTCCTTCGGCCCGCGTGTATCCCTTGTCGAACCCGATGGCGCGCAGCATCTTCACGAACACCGGGTTGATGTGTCGCTCATGCAGCTCGTATTGCCTGCCTCGATTTTGTTCCAGCCAAGCGAGAAAATCAGTCTCCATCACCCCGACATCATACGGCGCGGGGGCAGACAAGGGGAGGGGTCATGGAGTATCCTCGTCGGCGCCATGTTCGAGGAACACGAAGAAAGCCCCATCGAGCGCGCCTCCGATCCCGTCGCCGCCGCAACGGAGAAGGCCGAGGGGTTCCGCATCCACGCCCAGTTCGCCGCCGTCTTTGAAGGTACCCGCAAATTCGACTCCTGCCTGGAGATGGACCTGCGGCCCAACACCGCCCGCGATATCCAGCAACGCATGGCCCGCCTGGAAAAGAGCAAAAGCCCGGAAACGCCCCTCCTGCTCGATCCCGCCGCGCCCGATGCGGCCGATCTGCTGAATCTCTGGCGAACGCGCGACCTGTCCACCAACGATTACCACATCTACCCCCGCCCCGGCGAGGTGATGATCGTCCGATGGCTCGAGGGCGGGCAAGTCGAGACCTTCTACCAGCGGCTCCAGGCCCACTTCGACGCGGCGATTGCCGGCTATCGCGAAGATCAGCGCCACGCCCACCAGTGGAAGCAGGATCCCAAAACCCTGGCCTATCTCGACGCGCTGGACAAAATCGACGTGCGCATGGACCAGCGATACCTGCGCGAGCCGATCCGCAAATTTAAGGCCTACGTGCTGTCCACCCAGACCGCCGACGAGCTGAACATCAACTACCTGGCCGACTACATCATGGGCGTGGCGGTGTCGCAGATCGTCGGCGATATCTCAGCGCCCCCGCCCGACCCGACCGATGCCGACCTCGCCTGGTTCTTCAAGCTCTTCTGCCTGCGCGGTATCCGAGAGGATGTCGAGCAGATGTGTTTCTTCACCTACCTGCAAAAAAGCGACGATCTGGATTTTTGACAATCCGCGATTTCGTGATATCCTGAAGACCCGTGAAGACTCGGCTCGTCGGTTTCGGATTTTGGTTTTACGGCTATTTTTGGCCGGCCCGAACCGCCGCGCACTGAGTGATCTTGGACTTTTTACCAGCCCACAAGAGCCTCAGGACGCGGTCCTGAGGCTTTTTTTCTGGGCCGTTTTATAAGGCACTGCAAATGTCGCAACACGCTTGGCGATTTTACTTTCCCGGAGGTGTCCGATGATCGTGGTGATGAAACCGGGCTCGACCTCGCAGCAGGTCGAGCGGGTCGTGCAGAGGGTCAGGGAAATGGGATTGCGCGAACATGTGATCGTCGGGACCGAGCGAACCGTTGTCGCCTGCGTGGGCAACGAGCGATTCAAAGAGCGCTCGGCCCTGGAGACGATCGACGGCGTGGACCGCGTCGTCCCGATCCTCGCGCCCTACAAGATGGCCTCCATCGAGGTGAAGAAGGAGCGCACGATCATCCCCTTCGGAGGCACCCTGCATGGCAGTGTCGGTGGCGTCAAGATCGGTGTAATCGCCGGCCCGTGCAGCGTCGAGGACCGCGCCAAACTCATCGACCTGGCCTTCGAGCTGCGCCAAGCCGGTGCCACCGCTTTGCGCGGCGGCGCTTTCAAACCGCGCACCAACCCCTACAGCTTTCAGGGACTGGCCGAAGAGGGTCTGAAATATCTGGCCGAGGCCCGCGACAAGACCGGCCTGGCCGTCGTCACCGAGGTGATGAGCATCGACCAGGTCGAGTTGGTCTGCCAGTACGCCGACGTTTTGCAGATCGGCGCCCGCAACATGCAGAACTTCAATCTGCTGAACAAGGTCGGCGAAACCAGCAAGCCGGTTCTGCTCAAGCGCGGACTCAGCGCCACCCTCGAGGAATTCCTCCTCGCCGCCGAATACGTCATGGCGCGGGGAAACACCCAGGTGATGCTCTGCGAACGCGGCATCCGCACCTTCGAAGACTACGTGCGAAACACCCTGCCCCTGGCCATCGTTCCCGAACTGCATCGGCTAAGCCATCTGCCCGTGATCGTGGATCCCAGCCACGGCACCGGCAAGAGCCACCTGATCGACGCGATGTGCAAGGCCTCGGTCGCCGCCGGCGCCGATGGGTTGATCGTCGAAGTCCATGGCGATCCGGCCCACGCCATGACCGACGGGGCCCAGTCGCTCACCCCGGCGCAGTTCGCCGAGACCATGCGATCGCTCAAGCGCGTCGCCGCGGCGGTGGATCGAGAACTGTAGCGCTCCTGATCGCGCCGACGTGGCTTGGAACGTCACCAAGTCGTCGGCGCACAATGATCGCCCGAAGTTCGATGATTTCGCGGCGATTAGCCCCAGAGGGAAATATGTCCGATCACATTGCCCATATTGGAATTTGCGACGACACCTTCCGACTGGCCCTGGTGCATCCGGGGATTCATCCGGTTCTCAAGACGCTCATGGACGATCAACGCGACGCGGCTCATATGGGTTGCGTCACGCGCGGGGCGGACGAGTGGTCGGCCGAGATCATCGACCACAGCCGCCGTCAACGCGACCTGCCGCCCGATCAGCGCGATCCCTTGGCCATGTCCAAGGTGGCGTTCGTCCTCGGATCGCTCACCCATCGATCGGCTGATCGACTGACCAAGCCGATCACCAAATGCTGGAAAGGCAACGACGATTCCGGCCAAACCGGTAGCGAGGCCAACGAATCGAAAATCATGCAGGACCTGTTCGTGTTCAAGGAAGTGTTCGGCAACGGTCAGGGACCTTTCCCCGAGCCGTTCACGCCGGACGTACTCGCGCCCCCCACCGATGAATCGGCGGCGAATCTCGAGCGCCTGTTTCGTCTTCTGCTGCGCCGGGCGCTGATCGCCATGCACACGTTCAACCCCGACCAGAAGAACATCCAGCCTTGGCTGACCTCATTTTTGAAGGGATTGCAGACCTATCCCAAGAGCCTCGAGCAGTACGCCCATCTGGCGAGTAGCTGGGATTCGGCGAAGGTTAAGAAATATCTGATCGACAAGAACTTTTATCGTCGGCAGGACACGCTGATTCGCCTTGCCCGCGATATCCAGCGCGGCTCGACCGTCGGCGGCGAGCAGGTCATCGCCGCGATGTCCGCCATCGACAAGACGCATAGCCGCTACGCCCGGGCACTGGCCAAGGCGATGGAGTATCTTCTGGCCGCCGGGGAGTTGTTCGACGGAAAGATCGATCGGGTCGAAGCCCGCCGGCGCTTCGATGTTGGCGTGCCTGAACTGTCGATCCAGGAGTGAGCGGTTGGGAAGATCGTCAAGCCAAAGCTCGCCGATCACGCCGAGCCGCGTTGTGCTGGAAGCTCCTCGTAGCGGCGGTCCAGCCGTTCTTTCAAGGGGCGCAGGATCGACACGATGTCGCTGAGAACCCCGATCATCGACATCGTCGCATCCACGCGGGCGATGGTCGCCGGTGGATACAGTTCGAGAATCGGGCGGGTGTCGCGCTCGTAGACCTCGAGCCGCCGTCGGATCACCGCGTCGTTGGCATCGTCCAGACGATTTTCCTTCAGCGCCCGGCGGCGAAGCCGCTCGACCATCTTGCTCATGTCCGAGCAGACCAGGTAGATGATCTTCACCACGTCGATGCTCTCCTGCAGCAGGCGCGCCTGCCCCACGTTTCGCGGGACGCCGTCCATGACCACAAGCTGCGTCTCGGGATGAAACTGGTTGGTCAGTTCCACCCCCTTGATGTAGTTCTTCCACAAGTTGATGGTGAACTCGTCCGGCACCAGTTCCCCGCGGCTGGAATAGTCCCAGAAAATACGCCCGATCTCGCTTTGCAGGTCCAGCGAGCGGAACAAATCTCCGGTCGAGGTATGAAAAAATCCCGGAATGGCCGAAAGAATTTTCCCCTGCGTCCCCTTGCCGCTGCCGGGAGCGCCGAAGAGCAGAATCGCCTGATAGCGGGCCGATGATTGCGACATTCCCGTATTATGCGTCTGGGACAACGCCGATCAATCGGAAAACTTCTTGGCCAACCGGGATTTGGCGAATCGCGCCAGCTCTGCCATCGAATCGGCGTGATGCACTCGCCCACGGTCGGCTGGATCCACAACCTCACCGGCATGCCGGCCTCCGACCACCAGGGCGCAACCCTGGGAGTCGAGCCGCACAGCCACCTCGCCGAGCGTTTGCCGCAAGACCTCCACGTCAATCGGCGCTGTCAACGACACCCAGAGAAGTTCCGCCCGCCGTTCAATCGCCCATTCGGTGACAAGCTCCACCGGCGTGTTGGCCCCGAAATTAATCGCGCGATATCCGCATTCTTGAAGCACCAACCCCGCCATCTGAGACGGTAGCACATACGGATCCCCCTCAGGCGCCCCGCCCACCGCCAGCGCCGCCCCATCGGCAGTCGCGGGAAGCAGTCCCTGTAACTCGTTGAGAATCCCGCGCGCGATTTCGATAGCGCGATGTTCGACGAGTATCCCCCGGGAATCGTGCTGCCATAGCTCGCCCAAACGATGCAGCGACAGCCGCACCGGGCCATCCAGCAGATTCCCCAGCGAACCCCCCGCGAGGAACGCGCTGAGGATCAGCCCCCGCGCCAGCGGCGCATCGCCGGCGAGCAATGCCGCATACAACGGCTGATCCATGTCGGCGGCGCCGATGTCTGCACCGCGATCCGATGGCCAATTCCGCAGCCCCAACTTCTCAGGATGAACCACGATCAAGCCCATCCTGCGGATAAACCGGACCGCCTCGCCCACCGGAATGCGTCGATGCCCCCCGGCGGTGCGGGCGATGTGGATTTGCCCATTATCCACCCAGCGGCGCACCGAGCTTTCGCTGGCACCGATCGCCTCGGCCAGATCGCGCGGCGTCAATAGATGCTTCGCTGTTTCCATTTCCATCTCCCAATCGCCCCGAAGGCGTAATCCCGTAAACCCTTTCCCATGATGCAATTGTAGCCATAAAAGAAATAATTGCAAGATTTGGAAGATTTATTCCTTGACTTCTCCGACCCCCACAGCCTATCCTTTGGCAGCTATGAATGATTTGGTTGAATTGACCGAATCATCGTATCCGACCCGTGTGGGCCGGACGCACGCTTCGGTAATCGCGGCGGGGATCGAACAGGCGACCCTCCCCCGCCCCCGGCCCGAAGCAACGTCTCGTGAATCCTCGGTCGCGGCGGTTGCCGCGAACCGTCTCCGGGGTCGCCGAAGGAGATTGTCATAAAAGCACTGGATTGGACCGCCGCGATTCTCGTGATTGTCGGCGCGCTGAACTGGGGCCTGGTTGGAGCGGCGAACTACAACCTGGTTCAAGCCCTCTTCGGAACCTCGGCCCTCGCGTCGATCGTCTACATCCTCGTGGGGCTTTCGGGCACGTACCAGCTTGTTCGGCTGGCCTCGGTCCAAAAGCAACCCGCGTTTGCACATGCCTGATCGAAATTAGGCAATCCCTCGCCGGGCCTGTTGTCCGGCGAGGGCCGGTCAAGACAGTTTTACCATCCGATCCATGAAGATCGGAGAAAGTGAGTCGGCAATGCGAAAGTTTTCCCTATCAAATGGAGTTCTGGCGTTCTCCCTGATCGCGCTTCTTGGAAGCGCCGGTTGGATCGCTTCGGCCTCGGCGGGCGCGCCGGCGAAGGCGGACATCGTGGACACGGCCGTGAAGGCCGGCAACTTCAACACCCTCGCCGCGGCACTCAAGGCCGCCGGGCTGATCGAAACGCTCAAGGGCGACGGTCCGTTCACCGTCTTTGCCCCCACTGACGCGGCGTTTGCCAAGCTGCCAGCGGGTACTGTTGAAGACCTGCTCAAGCCAGAGAACAAGGAGAAGCTGACGGCGATCCTGACCTACCATGTGGTCGGCGCCAAAGCGATGGCCAGCGATGTGTCGAGCATGAAGTCGGTCAAGACCCTCAACGGCAAGGAACTGACGCTGAAGGTCGAAGACGGCAAGGTCCATGTGGACAACGCCACCGTCACTAAGGCCGACATCGAAACCTCGAACGGCGTGATCCACGTGATCGACACGGTTCTGATGCCGTAAGCGATCCGTCGATTGCGACGAGTCCTCCCGGCCGGTCGTCTTCTTGGACGACCGGCCTTTTGCATTCACGATTCGACGGGATCGCATCCAGGCGACGAACGCCTTTACTTGCCGGATACCTTACCTGCCGGATGCCTTTACTTGCCGGATGCCTTCTCGACGGCCAAGTCCGTGATATTGCCGCCGGCGGCACCCCAATGAGCGGGGCGGAAAACCGTGATAACCAACGATTCCCCGGCCTCCAGCTTCACGCTCTTGAGTTTTTCAAAGGTCGAGAGGTCAACGCTGTCGCCTTCCCCGGCCATGCCGCTGGCGATCGCCTTGAACTTCTTGCCGTCCGATTTACTAAGCAGAACAGCCCACTTGAGGTTTTCCTTGCCCGTATGGTCCAGGTCGCACCATAGCCCCGTGAGCTTTCCCGAAACGGTGTAATCGCCCACCTCTTTGGGTGCGAAGACCACCGCCGCAAGCCATTTGTCCTGCTCATCGTTGTTGATCATCCCCGCCGAGCGGACATTGATCGCCTTGTCGTTGATGCTGACTTCGCCGGCCCCCCGCACAGGCAGCACCCACCGGCCCGCCTCGACCTCCTCCAGTTCCTTGGCGTTCGAGAGGAACGGAAAATCGTTCCGCCCGGAATAGGCCATCAGCGACCAGTCGCCCAGCGGCGTGGTCCCCTTGGCCTTCGCTTTCATCTCCTTCAGTGGAACCGCGTCGGCCGATGCCGCCGTCGCCATCCAGCCCGAGACGACCATTGCGATTCCAACCGCCACGCATACTCGAAACGCTTGTCTCATGACCTTCTCCTAAAAAAAGAGTATAGCCCTTGACTGCGGCGCGACGGCACTCATTTGCCCGCGCCCAGCATGGGGTAACTTCCGTTGGGACCCCCACCGGCATCGGCATTGGACAGTTCCCTCATCTGCCCATCGCGCGTTTCCCGCACCGCGACTTTATATCCCTTGGCCTTATCGAATGACAGTTGAAAAATGCTCAGCGATGCCCGGGCGTTTTCCACGATGAACATCGGCTGCTTTTGCTTCAGCGGCACCCAAGACGAGTAATTCTGACCGCCCAGCAGTTCGGTCTTTCCGCCGTTGATCGTCTTGATGATCGTCGCCCCGCCGGTCTCGGTCTTTAGGCCCAGGATCCACAGATTCGCCCCATCGTTGACCAGCGCGACATCGTTGGTTTCGGGATTCCACTGGCGAAACCAGGCGTTCTGCCCGGGCCGCAAGGTCATCTGGGCGGCACAGACGTCTTCCAGAAATAGCGGCCCGGCATTTGCCCCGGCCTCGTAGCACCGTCCCGCCGCGATGAAGTTGCGAAGAATCAGCGGTCGCGGCGACTCATGTCGCAGGAACGTGTACTTTTTCCCCGGCTTCCAGTCCATCAGGAAAAACCGCTCGATCGACAGCGGCTGATCGGTTTGTCCTTCGATACGGAATATAGGCTTATCGGCATTGTGCAGATCGGGCGTCACACCCCAGGCACCATCCAGCCCGATGATCCGCCGGATCGATGCGGGCACGACGATGGTTTCATCAAAGCGGATGTCCCCCTTCTCCAATCGTGGCAGACAAACCGTCGTCTTGCCGCTCTTGACCGCCTGATCGAACGCGTCCTGGATGATCTCCGAGTCGTACGCCTCATCGGCGAGCGCCTTGGGGTCGACCAGTTGCCACTTCTCCGGCGGGTCCCAAGCCACGTCGGGAGTTTCCTGGATCGGCAGGCGCAGCGTCGCGGCCGGGCTGTCGCCGAACGCCGAAGAAGCGACCTTGGACTTATGCGAGACGTACTCTTTTACCGACGTTCCCGGCACATCGGCGACTTTGCCGTGTCCATCGAGCAGCTTGGCATACCCTTCCTGTTTCACATCGCGCAGCACGAACAACGCCCCGGCGCGGTTGTCGATCGCGGGCTGATCCGCCGCCCCGCCGGTAAACAGGCTATCCATGATCAGGCAGTAGGCACTGTCAGTGGCAACGAATACGGGAACGGAGTTGATGCTCTTCAGATCGCGGAAGACCATCGTATGCCACTTATCGCGGACGCCCGCCTTGTGCTGCCCGCGAATGGTGACATGCTCGAAGGTCATCGAGAACGGTCCGGGAACCGCGTCGATGGCATAATCGAACCCCTCGATCGTGACATGCGAGATCAGCCCGGGGCCCGGCTCGGTGCGGGTCAGATCCAGTCCCACGGCGCCGACGCCTTGCGGATCCGACGATCGGATCGTCACGTCGCGCATCGCCCCCTGGTTGTTGTTCATCCACTGCACGCCGGTGGCGCGGGGATTGCCGGCGCCGATATCGAAGGTCATGTTGTAGATTGAGTTCTGGAACGCCATGCCCGTGTGGCCGCCCTCGAACATCGTCATCAACGGCTTGGGCTTTTCGCCCGTGTCGAAATCCGTGGCGTGGTCACGCAACTTGATCACGGTCCCGGCTTGCGACTGGCCCTGAAGAACCAAGTGCTTGGCGTCTTCGAGGTTCTTCCCATAGCTGAGCGTCCGGGAGACCAGGTAGGTGCCATCGGGAAAATAAAGCATCCGCAACTTGCGCCGATTCTCGTCGATCGCCTTCTGAATCGCGTCGGTGTCATCGGTCTTTCCATCTCCCACCGCGCCGTAGCGAGCCTTGACATCCACCACCCCGCTACCCGCCGGAAAAACGATGTTCTCCCCCCGCACCGCCGACTGGGCCAATGGGATCACCAGGCTGAGTCCGATCCACAATGCTTTCACGCAGTTCTCCTTTGCAAATCAGAACTCCCGCGTGCTGCGGCCACGGCGTAGCGCCAGCGGCGGATCAAGTGCCCTTCTGATCCTACTTCGCCGCCGACGAAGATCAACGCCGATCACGTCTTGCCCGATCGGGCGTGCCCAATTTTCGGGAGATGCGTTAATTGCGATGAGCAAACGCATTAGCCCAATACCGGTCCCACAGCCCCGTGCTTTGGCACGACGCCTCTAACGCCATCATCGCTTCGGACTGACCCTCCAGGCTGGGCCATAGAACCCGATGCCAATGGTTCGGCATCAGGCAGTAGGCCAACAGGCGCAAGGGAACCCGCATCAGGGCTTCGGCCAAGACCTTTTCGAACGCCGAGTAGTCGCGATCATCCTCGAAGATACGGCTGCGGCCGTTTCCGCGGTTGATGCAGTGGAAAACCATGCCGCCGGAAGCGCGACGCAGAGGCTTGGGCATGCGGAGAAGCTACCAGCCCTCGGTTCAGACGCCAATAACGAGTCTTAGACCCTTTTCCCTTACAGTTTTTGATCCCTGACCCGTTTTTCGGTTCTGAAGAGCTACGTCCCATTCAATCCATTCGTTCCGTAGCCTCGAAAAGAGTGTGGAGCGTGGCCGTCCACTCGGCGATGATGCCTGGGTGCAGCGGACGGCGAAGAGACTGTCGCTGCAAAGCACCTTATGGCCGAGAGGCGACCCGCCTAAGGCGAAGGAACAACAGTGAAGACTCCCGACCCCTTCGTGCGGGCCGACCCCTTCGTGCGGGCTAAGTTGATGGCATTAATCCCTGACCCGTTTTCCCCATGCCGCATCGACAACCTGCTCAAGCATCTTCCGGCATTCGGCTTGCATCCGTGACACATAATCCTGCCGCTCCATCGTCAACAGCCGTTCCATGGCTCATCTCCATAAAAAACCCCGGCCTCCAGGCCGGTCATTCCCCCCCGATTATGCCATTTTATGCGCTCCCCCCCAAAATTCGGGCACGCCCGCCGAATCCGGGGCATTGGACACGATGGCCG
This sequence comes from Tepidisphaerales bacterium, assembly GCA_038329845.1. GTDB lineage: Bacteria > Planctomycetota > Phycisphaerae > Tepidisphaerales > Tepidisphaeraceae > JBBQNJ01. The sequence continues at coordinate 71,615 of JBBQNJ010000007.1, forward strand.
CCGGACCGAATAATGGGCCTGACATGGAAGCAGCAGTGTTGTCATCACCCCGGGTGGGGTTGATCATGGGGTCGAAATCCGACTGGGAGACGATGCGCCATGCCGCCGAGATGCTCGAGTCGCTGGGGATCGGCTTCGAGAAGCGGATCGTCTCGGCCCACCGCACGCCCGACTTGCTGTTCGAGTATGCCGCATCGGCCGAGGATCGCGGATTGAAGGTGATCATCGCCGGCGCCGGAGGAAGCGCGCACCTGCCCGGGATGTGCGCCAGCAAGACCACCCTGCCGGTCCTGGGCGTTCCCGTGCAATCCAAGATGCTCTCGGGGATCGACTCGCTGCTGAGCATCGTGCAGATGCCCGCGGGCGTTCCCGTCGGAACCTTGGCGATCGGTCCGGCCGGGGCGACCAACGCGGCGTTGCTGGCCGCGGCGATCCTGGCCAACGGCGATGATGATCTTCGTCAGCGCCTGCGCGAGCATCGCCGCAAACAGACACAGGGCGTGCTGAACACCGCCCTGGATTGAAAGGCTACATGTCTTCCATCACGCCGATCCTGCCCCCTGCGACGATCGGGGTGCTTGGCTCCGGGCAGCTCGGGCGCATGTTCGCCATCGCCGCCCGCAAAATGGGATATCGCGTCCACACCTATTCGCCCGACACTGACACGCCGACCGGACAGGTGGCGGATGTGGAAATCGTGGGCGATTACGACGACCTCGACGCCGTGGCCAAGTTCGCCGCGAATGTGGATGTGGTCACGTTCGAGTTCGAAAACATCTCGACCCACGCCGCCGAGGCCGCCGAGCGCCATGCGCCGGTTCGACCGGCGGGACGCGTGCTTCACATCACGCAAAACCGCCTGCGCGAAAAAGCCTGGCTACGCGATCACGGTTTCCCGCTGGCCCGGTTCGCGCCGGTAAGCAACGACGATGACTTGCGGACCGCGATCGAACAGACCGGTCGTCCTGCGATTCTCAAGACCGCCGGATTCGGCTACGACGGCAAGGGCCAAATCCGCATTGGAGCCAGTGGCCCGCCGCCGAGCCTGCGTGCGGGCAACGAATATGTTCTGGAAGAGCGAATCGACTTCGAGCGCGAGGTTTCCGTTGTTGCCGTCCGCGGCGCCGACGGTGCCTTCGCGCATTTCGGCGCTGTCGAAAACACCCATGTCAACGGTATCCTCGACCTGACGGTTTCCCCGGCCAGCTTGCCGCACCGCGTTGCCGACAAGGCGATCGAGTTGGCGCGGGCCATCCTCGAATCGCTCGACGTGGTTGGGGTCATGTGCGTCGAGATGTTCGCCGCGAGCGATGGGCGGCTGATCGTCAATGAATTGGCACCGCGTCCGCACAATTCAGGACACTTCACCTTCGACGCCTGCCTCACCAGCCAGTTCGAGCAGCAACTTCGCGCCGTCTGCGCCCTGCCCCTGGGCGACACCCGACAGCATCGTCCCGCCGCCATGGCGCAACTGCTCGGCGATCTCTGGATCGGCGGCGAGCCGAACTGGATCGGCGCTCTGGAGATGCCCAACGTCAAATTGCATCTCTACGGGAAGCACGACGCCAAGCCAGGACGGAAGATGGGCCATCTGACGGCCTTGAGCGACACCCCCGCGGAGGCCCGCCGAGTCGTTCTGGCGGCCCGCGAGGCACTGAAGCGGAAGCTTCCTAAATCGGTAAGACCCGGCGCAACCGCGCAATGATCTCCGGTAAGACGTCTAGCGTTTGATCGATCTCGGCATCGGTCGTTTCCCGCGACAGGCTGAACCGCACCGCGCCGTGGGCGATCTTCGGGTCGATCCCCATCGCCCGCAGAACGTGCGACGGCTCGAGGCTTCCACTGGAACATGCCGCTCCCGCCGAAGCGCAAATCTCCTGCTCGCTGAGCAGCAACAAAATCGCCTCGGCCTGCAAGCGGGCGAAGCCGATGTTGGTGGTGTTTACCAGCCGGTGTTCTCGATGCCCGTTGACATGCGAGTCGGGGATCCTGGCAAGGATGGATCGCTCGAGCCGATCACGCCGGATGGCGACATCGGCCATCCGCGCCAATTCCCTCCCGGCGATTTCGGCGGCCATGCCCATCCCGACAATGCCCGGAACATTTTCCGTCCCGCCCCGGCGCGACCGCTCCTGCGGGCCTCCGATCAACCACGGCCGCATCCTCGCGCCGCGCCGCACATACAACCCCCCCACCCCCTTGGGACCGTGAAATTTATGCCCGGCGAAACTCATCAAGTCGATCGGCGACGCCTTGACATCCACGGCCAGCTTGCCCATCGCCTGCGTGCCATCCACATGAAGCGGAATCTTGCGTTCGTGGCAGATCGAAGCGATTCGGTCGATGGGAAAAATCACCCCCGTCTCATTGTTGGCCCACATCACCGTGACCAGCGCCGTCTCGTCGCCCACCGCCGATTCGAGCTGTTCCAGATCGAGCAAACCCTGTGAATCGACGGCGATCTCGATAATCTCAAACCCATCTTTCCCGAGTTGCTGGCATAATTCGCGGGCGGCCGAATGTTCGACGGCGCTGGTGACGATCCGCCGGCGTTCCCCGCGCGCCGCCAGCACGCCGCGGATCACGGTGTTGACCGCTTCGGTCCCGCTCCCAGTGAAAATCAGCTCCGACTCAGAGCAGCCGAGCAACGCCGCCACCTGCTGACGGGCCTGATCGACCCCCAGGCGAGCGCGCTGGCCGAAGCGATGCACGCTCGAGGGATTGGCCCAAAACTCTGTAAAGTACGGCCACATCGCCTCGATCACGCGCAGATCGGGGCGAGTCGTGGCGTTGTTGTCCAGGTAAATGACCATCGCGCAATCATCGCTGCCAGAAGAACGCCCCCACGACGTTCGATCGTGCCAACCCATCTCGACGCCGGCCGATCATAGCCCTTCGTCGCCGACTGACGCGGCGAATCTTCACGTCTGACGCGGCGGCTGTCCGATGATGGGATTATCGGACCCTGTTGCGATCCGCGCCAACCATGAACAGCTTTTCGCACATCCGCGCCGCCTTCGTCTTCGCCTGCATCAGTGCCGGACTGCTGGGATTGACCGGGCGGGTCGCCTGGCTGCAAACGATGGGGCGCCAGAAGATCATTGCCCGCGCCGAGCGCCAGCAGCATCGCACCGAGATTCTTACCGCCCGCCGTGGCTGCATCTACGATGCCAACGGCTATCTGATGGCCGGCACCGTCCAGACCCGCGCGCTCTTCGCCGATCCGAAGTTCATGCAGGACCAGTACCAGCTCGAGGGACGCAGCTTGCTGAAGCTCGATGAGGATGTCGAGAAGCTCGCCAAACTGATCGACCGCGACCCGTTCGAGTTGTCGCAACTGCTGGGCGAACGCTACGAAAGCCGATTCATTCGCCTGGCCGACAATCTCGACGAATCCACGGTCAAGGCGATCAATTCGCTGGATATCCCCGGGATCGGAACCAACCCGGTCAACCAGCGGTTCTATCCCATGGGGTCGATCGCCAGCCATATCCTCGGCGGGATGCGCAAGGACGGAGTTGGACTGGAGGGCCTCGAGGTCAAGTTCGAGGACGAACTCAAGGGGCGTGACGGCTACAAGCGGACGCTCAAGGACGCCCGCCGGCGAGAGATCGCCGTCGCCGCCGAGGATTATCTCCCGCCCCTGCACGGTGAGCATCTGGTGCTGACGATCGACGCCAATATCCAGCTCATCGCCGAGCAGGAACTCGCCGCCACCTGCGCCCAGTTCCGCGCCCCCCGCGGCGAAGTGCTGGTCTTGGACCCCCAGACCGGCGCGATCCTGGCGATGGCCAATTGGCCCAGCTTCAACCCGCAAAATATCGAGGATTCTACCCAGGATATCCGGCGCAACCGGGTGCTGGTCGATCCCTACGAGCCGGGATCGACGATCAAGCCATTCATCGTGGGTCCGGCACTCTATTGGGGCCTGACCCGCCCCGCCGAAGTGCTGCACACCGGCGGCAGCAGCTATAAATCGTCGCTGCGTGCCAAGCGCGTGACCGACGTTCACGGATACGACGCCCTGAGCGTGTGGGACGTGCTGGTCAAATCGAGCAACATCGGCATGACGATCCTGGGCGAGCGCCTGGGCGCGGTGAAGGTGCGGTCGGCGCTGGGGCTGTTCAACTTCGGACACCCGACTGGGATCGAACTGCCCGGAGAAGATCCGGGCCTGCTGCGCCCCGCGGCGCGGTGGTCCAACTCGGATGTCGTCTCGAGCGTGCAGGGATATTCGATCATGGTCACGCCCATGCAGTTGGCCAGGGCCTTCTGCGTCTACGCCAACGGCGGGCGGCTCGTCCAGCCGCACCTGATTAAGGGCATTCTCGACGACGGTGGCAACTGCATCGATCGTCCACTCGCCGCGGCGCGGTCGGACCGACCGATCCTCAATCCCGAGGCGGCGATGACCGTGCGACGAATCTTGTGCGATGTCCCCGTGCGCGGCACCGGAACCAAGGCCTTCAGCCGCACCTGGAACATCTTCGGCAAGACCGGCACGGCTCATATTTCCCAGGCCGGCGGCTATGCTGAAAAATATCATTCCAGCTTCATCTGCGGCGCACCGTTCGAGAACCCGCGAATCGTGGTGGCGATGGTGATCCACGAACCGGATCGCAAACTGGCCCATTTCGGCGGCACCGTCTCGGCCCCCGGCGGCGGGCGCATCGTCGAGCGAACCCTCAGCTACCTGCAAGTCCCCGCCAGCCCCGAACTCCCCCCCCCGCCGCCGTCGATCGGCACGGTCCTGCACAATTTCAACCCCGACATCTACCACCAGCTTCGCACCCGCAAATCGCCGTCCTGAAAACGGCCCATTAATTCAGCAGTCTCCTATCGAAGCGACCTCGACGCTGAAGAAACCAAATCTGAAATCTGAATCTGGTGGAACTCACCAAGCCCCTGAAGATACCGGTCACGAGCCGGGAAAAGGGTCGGGATTTACTCCCGACCCTCACGCAGGCACGCAGGCCATAGAGTGAACGTGCTCGCCCACCGCCGATGCCGTTGACCATGGTGAGGCGAATATGCCCACCGTACAGTCTCGGGGTGAATCCCCCTCGTGGCCGAGGCCGAAACGAGAATCGGACGGCGATGAAAACGCCCGACCCGTTTTTCGCTCGAGTACGCTTGGCCCCTGCCGTCTCGTCGCAGGTGAGCCCCCCGCCGATGCCATCGACGGATGCCGGAACGGGCTGATCCAGCGCCGGACGCGGGAACCTCATTCCACCGTAACGCTCTTGGCGAGATTGCGCGGCTTGTCCACCTCGCAACCGCGGGCGACGGCGGCGTGATAGGCGAGCAATTGCAGCGGCACCACGCTCAACAGCGGCTGAAGCGCCTCGGGCGCATCGGGGACATAGATCACGTGGTCGCTGTGGCGGCGAATGGCGGTGTCGCCTTCGGTGGCGACGGCGATGATGTGCCCGCCGCGGGCACGCACTTCCTCGATGTTGCTGATGACCTTCTCATATTGTACCCCGCGCGGGGCCACGAACACGACGGGCATCCCCTCGTTGATCAGCGCAATCGGACCGTGCTTCATCTCTGCCGCCGGCATCCCCTCGGAGTGGATATAGCTGATTTCCTTCAGCTTCAATGCCCCTTCCAGCGCCACCGGATAGTGGTAGCCGCGCCCGAGGAACAGCCAGTTTTCCCGCTCGCAGAATCGCTCGGCGATCTGCTTGATCACGCTCGATTGCTCGAGAACCTTCTGCATCTTCTCGGGGATGGCGCACAGCCCTTCGATCATCTCTTGATTAAACGACTGGCTCATGAATTTTCGCCGCCCGATGAACAGCGCCAACATCGTTAGCACCGCGCATTGACAGGTGAACGCCTTGGTGCTGGCCACGCCGATTTCCGGCCCGGCGTGAAGGTAGACCCCCGCGTCCACCTCGCGGGCGATGGTCGATCCCACGACATTGACCACTCCCAGCGACAACGCCCCCTTCTCCTTGGCCTCGCGCAACGCCGCCAGCGTGTCGGCCGTTTCGCCCGATTGGCTGATCGCCACCACCACCGTTCCCTCTTCGACGATCGGATTGCGGTACCGGAATTCGCTGGCGTAGGTGCATTCGGTCACCACCTTGGCCAGATCCTCCATCAAATAATCGCCCACCATCCCGGCATGCCAGGCCGTCCCCTGCCCGGTGATGATGATCCGCCGCGCTTTGACCAATTCGCGGGTGAAATTGCTGATCCCGCCCAGCACGATCCGTCCCTCGCGCGACTCGGCCCGACCGCGCAGGCAGTTGGCGATCGCCGCCGGCTGCTCGAAAATCTCCTTGAGCATGTAGTGGGAGTAATCCCCCAGCTCATACTCCTCGATCTTGTTCTCCAGGTGCGAAATCACCGGCGAAACCTCGATGTCGTCGATCGTCATCGTCCGGAACGTTTGCGGCGTCAGCAGCGCCATTTCATTGTCGTTGAGATAGATCACCCGGCTGGTATGTTCGACGATGGCGCTGGCGTCGGAGGCAATGATGTACTCGTCATCGCCCACCCCCACGATCAGCGGGCTGCCCTTGCGGGCCACGATCATCGTGTCCGGCTCATCCTTGCAAATGACAGCGATGCCATAGGTCCCCTCGACCTGGCGCAGCGCCGCCTGAATCGCCCGCTGCAACACCGACACCCCGGCGGGGAGATGGTTCTGCTGCTTCAACTGCTCGTACACATCGCCGATCAATACCGCCAGCGCCTCGGTATCGGTCTGGCTGTGGAACACATGCCCTTTGTCGATGAGGAACTTCCGCAGCGCCGCGTAGTTCTCGATGATCCCGTTGTGTACGATCGCGATGTGCCCGGTGTCATCGGTGTGGGGATGGGCGTTGGCTTCCGTCGGTGCCCCGTGCGTGGCCCAGCGGGTGTGGGCCATGCCGATGTGGGCCGCCGGAAGCGGGCTGGCGTCATGGATCGACGTTTCCAGCACGCTGATCCGCCCGACGGCACGCCGAATGTGCATCTGGCCTTGCCCGTCGATCACGGCGATCCCCGCTGAGTCGTAGCCCCGATATTCCAGGCGTTTCAAACCCTCGATCAGCAGCGGCTGAGCCAGCTTGCGTCCGACATAGGCAATAATTCCACACATAGGCACTGCTCCCTTGGGTTGACTTCCCGGTTAGACCGATCCGATGCGACGATGAGACAATCTCGTCTTGTCGCCGCGACCCGCCCCCGCTAAAGAAGTGTACGCTCGAACCAGACCCGGGCAAGAAAATTACGAAATTCCGGCTTTCCAGCACTTATCGGACAACGCAACACCCACAACGCCGATTCACCGAAAACGGCGTAAGCATTATTGGCCATTCCGCCTCGCAACCGCCCCCAAACCTCAACTCATCTCGCCGCTGCGACACGAGCGATTTTGCCGGCTGCACCGGTTACAGCGATACTCGCCTTGCTTATGCTTCATGAACACCAAATCGACATCCGCGTGCGCTACCCCGAGGTGGATGCGATGGGATTTCTCCATCACAGCCGATATTTCCAGTACTTCGAGATGGGGCGCGTCGAGTTGCTGCGGGCTGGCGGGGTCAGCTACGCCGACCTCGAACGCGACGGCGTGCTGTTCGTGGTCATCCGCGCTGAATGCCGCTTCAAATCCCCCGCGCGGTACGATGAGGAACTGACCCTCATTACCCGAATCGCCCGTCAGACCGCCGTCCGCATCGACCACGCGTATGAACTGAAAAGAGGCGCCATCCTGCTGGCCGAGGCGGCCACGACAATCGCCTGCGTCGATCGTCAAGGACAGCTTCAACCCATCCCCGAGCGCCTCGGCGGGCCGGAATAGTCGTCAATCGCCCCTGCCTCGGTCAACGCAGAGACGCCGGCTGCTCCACCGGTTTGCCGTCGATAACGTCGAGTCACCGGCTTGTCGGGTTTATTGCCGAGACGCAGGTTGCTCCACCGGCTTGTCGGAGTTATTGCCGAGACGCCGTCCGTTCCACCGGCTAGCCGGTGCGAACTTCGAGACGTCGGCCGCTCCGCTGGCTTGCCGGGGCTATTGCCGAGACGCAGGCTGCTCCACCGGCTTTCCGGTGTACGGATCGAACTTATATCCCGGCGGCGGAAGTTGCTGATTCGCCGCCTCGCCCGAGACGGCACGCGGGGACGGCGCATCGACCGCCTGATCGATCTCATCCTCGATCCCTTTGAGCCCTTTCTTGAACTCGACGATGCTGCGCCCCAGCCCGCGCCCCACCTCCGGCAGGCGCTTACCGAAAAATAGCAGCCCGATGGCCGCGATAATCAACCATTCCCCGAAGCCCGGCATTTGGATCGCCAGCGGATGTAGCATGTTCATTCCTGATAACGTCGCGGTCCCCGATTTATTGCCCCAACCGTTGATTTTATACCCGTGGGACGGGAAATGGTACTCGCCATCGGTCACAAAATTCCCAAGTCCGTTTTTCCCTTGGCACCCTGCCGAAAGGCGGTCGTTCTCATCGCCATCTTGCTGCCGGCATTGAACAAGGCGAGGGAAGCGGCGATGGCGACGGTTTCACCTACAACTGGGGTCCACCCAAGCCGCTGGGGCACCGGCGCGAGGCGATGTTCATCGACAGGCAACTTCAGAAACAGGGCGCCTTGGAGCAATACGACTACAAGCGCGATCCCAATCTATTCAAGAACCCGGACCGGCAGTGGTTTTACACGGGATTCCAACAGCCCACGGTGCTCAAGCCCGGTGAGTTCGCAGTGGCCGAACGCGATGAGAACGGCAACAGGCTCTTCGTGCGCGTCGCCGACCCGGCGGCGTTCGCCAAGGCTCGGATCGAGGTGCCGCAGCGCCGGCAACTGCTGATCCTGGGCATATGAATGGCCGCGGCGTCCACTCCGGCGATGTCGTCGAGTTGGACACCGACGCTGTACAGGTACCGTGCGCTTCCAGGAGCGACAGCAGGCGGGCCCGGCGGGAGCCGATGCGCAGGGTGGCGGTCGCGCCGGCCAGGCGGCTGGTGGAGTTGAAGAGACTGGGCGGCTCAGGGGCCCTGGTAACGGGGTCGGACATCGGTGTCCTCCTGTGACGGGGTGAGATCCTGCATCAACCCGGGATCGGCGGCGAGGTTATGGCCATCACGGATCACCAGGACATCGGCGGCCTTGCTCGCCCGCTGGCGGCCGGTGTCGGTGATGTAGAAGCCGCAGGGCCTGGTTGAGTCGGTGCCGGCGACGAACTGCTCGGCGTAGCCGCGATCGCGCAGGGCCTTGAGCGTGCAACGGTCGCCGGTCAGGCGGCCGTCCGGGCTGGGGTTGCGCAGGTACCAGAGCTGCACGCTGTTGAGGGGGCAGGGCTTGTTGGTGCGGGGTTTCATCGGGGCTGATCCTCCAGGGGGTGCTTGACGCCTGGGGCGGCCGGCTGCCAGCGGACGCCGTGGTCGCCGGGGTAGGGCTGGCGGTGGTCCACGCCGGCGAGGATGTCTTCGGGGATGCCGTCAGGAAACGCGGGGCATTTCAAGAGGATGAAGCCCCCCTTGAGCCTGCGCAGGTGCTTGCAGGACAGGCATTGCTTGGGATCGCTGATCATAGTTTGCCTCCGTAGTCGAGAAACCAGCGGATGATCTGCGGAGAGTACCGCTTCTTCATGACCTTACGCCCGAGGGTGACCTCGGCGACGAAATTGGTCCGGCTGCTGGCGGCGTAGCCGCCGACCTCGCGCGTGATGATCTCCTCTTGCTGCGCCGTCAGTCGATTGCGGCCGATCATCGCCGTGCGCTGAATATCGGTCATGCTCCCCAGATGCGCGTGATGGACCATCTCATGCAGCAGCGGGTGGTGGGGATCGGTGGTTGACCAGAAGGGGGCTGGGCCGCCGCCCAGTTCGAGCGCGCGCTGCGGCATGCGCTCGAGATCCGGGTATTTGGTGTTGATGAGTACGCGGCCGGCAACGTACTTCGCCACGGCGTGGGGCTTGCTCTTGAACTCCGCTTCGTTGCTGGTGATGGTCGGAGGGATCGGCAAGCCAATGTCCGACGCCTTCTGGATGCCATCGGCCACCCACTGCTGGGCGACGTCGCTGAGCTTGCCGATGCCGGCGTTGCCCACGCCCAGGTCACCGAGCCGCTGCTTGATCTTTGGATCAATGATGTAATCGGCATCGTCCGGCGGTGATGGCCGTGGCCCGCGTTCGCGGGGGCTGTAGGGGGGAGGGGCGTAGCCGGCGGCGCGGGCTCTGGCCCGGATCTCCTCGACCGTGTCGGCCATGCGGGGCTCGGCTTGCTGGCGGCCTTGGGTATCCTGGAAGCGGCGCTGCAGTTGCGTGCGGTCCCGGGTGGTGAGCATGGGATCGTTGGGATCGGTCTGGCCGCGCTCGAGGTTCTCCGGGGACTCCAATTCCTCAATAAAGGCCGCCGTGCTCTTGCTGCAGTTGGGGTGGAAGGGAGGGCCATCGGGCAGGCTGCTGATGGGCGGGTAGGTCGGGTGCCGGCCGGAGAGGGAAAAGACCTTGCCGAGGTAGGCGGTGCAGAAGTTATTCGACACCCGGCCGACGATGGTGACCAGGTCAACGCCCTCCTCGGCGAAGCGCTCATGCCGGCCCCGCTCGGTCGCCTCGCGGGTACGGGTGTGCACCACCATCTTGGCATAATAGCCGGGCTCGAAACTCATGGGATCGCCGTTGCGGTCAATGATGGTGATGCGCTCGCCGTGGATCTGTTTGAGTCGCTCGCGCAGCTCGCGGATGGGGGCGCCGGTTTTGCCGTCGATGACGCCGCGGGCGATCAGGTCATTGACCTCGCGGACGGTCAGGCCGTTGGAGGCCATGGCCCGCAGGGTGCGGCCGGCGGCGGTGGCGGTGGTATCGGCGGCCCTGGCCAGGTCGGCGAAGGTGTCGCGGGCGATCACCTGGATGGTGCGGGGGTCGATGAGGGTGAAGCTCGGGCGGAGCAGGTCGGCGCCGGCGGGGGTCTGCCACTTCATGATCGCCATCATGCGATCGGCGGCGGCGTTTGAGTCATGGCTGCGAGAAAGGCATTGGCGGCGTACCTGGACGGCGGGTGGCGACCTGTTGACGCAGTCCGTTCACATCGACAACGTCTCGAAGCTCGCGCTGCGCGAGGGGTTGCTGGCGACGGCTTGGCGCTTTCTCGATCAGATGCAGGACCCGAAGACAGGCTATTGGGGAATAGCCGAAGCCGACAACACCAAACCTTACATGATGCTCAATGGCACCCATAAAATCGTACAGTTCTGAATGCCATTCACTTAACGCTCCCCGCTTTCATTGTTTTCTTCAGTTTACGTCGGGGAATCGTCATTTTTCGATAGGTGTCCTGCAAGTCCTTGATGACCCGCGGCTCATGGCGGTCACGACGTTTGTTCACCGCCAAC
>JBBQNJ010000008.1:0-81451 GCA_038329845.1 Tepidisphaerales bacterium
TCGGGCTCCCTGCGCGACGGCAGGCGTCAGTGGGCATATGAATCCATCTTAACCAAGGCTAAAATGCGCCCAGCGCATGGGGAGCAGCTCAGCCGGGCGGGCGAAGCGTGTGCTGCAGGCCCATCCGCCGCGCCGTCTCCCACATCCACCGCTCCTCGCCCAAGGGCCGGCCGCGCAGCACGCACTGGCGCACCCGCGCCAGCGTCGCCGATGCCAGCGGCTCGTTCACCAGCGACAGCCAGCGACTTGGCCGGTCCACCGGCCACGGACTGAGCAGCGCCCCGCGCAGCTTGCGGTCTGCCAGACCCAGGCTCGACCACGGCCAGGCCTCGGCACGCTCGGCCAGCGGCGTTCGGCATCGGACCGGGTTCGATTCCACATACCGCATCAGCGTCAGGAAATGCATATCCTCCGCCACGGGAAAGCTCTTGTATCGCCCCTGGTAGAGGTGGCCGCAGGTGTTGGGGTAGTGGGCGCGATAGCGCTTGACGTGGGTGTTGCTGACCCACGACAGGTGTGCCGCCAAGTCGCCGTCGCATCGAGGACGCACGATCAGGTGCCGGGGATGTTCGCGGCGGCGCGTTTGGGTAAAAATACTCCGGGGGCTACACTTCCCAGCAAGCAACGGAGGAACCCATTATGGCGGCTTTGGATTTTCTGGCGTTCGACCTGGGAGCTGAATCGGGCCGGGCGCTGTTGGGGACGCTCGACCAATCGCGGCTGACGCTCGAGGTCAAGCACCGCTTTGCCAATCCGACGGGAAGGATCAACGGGCATCTGCACTGGAACCTGATGGGGCAATGGGAAGATCTGAAGATCGGCGTGCGTAACACGGCGAGCGCCTCCGGCGGCGCTCGAGGCCGCAACCTCGCGGGGATCGGGGTGGACACCTGGGGCGTGGACTTCGGGCTGATCTCCCAGACCGGGGAAATCCTGGGTAACCCTTACCACTACCGCGATACCCGCACCGACGGGATGATCGAATTGGCCTGCCAGAGGGTTGGACGCGAGCGGATTTTCCAGGACACCGGGATCCAGTTCATGCAGCTCAACACCTTGTTCCAGGTGCTGGCGATGCATGAGGCCGGGTCGCACGCCCTTGGAGCGGCGGACACCCTGCTGTTCATGCCCGATCTGTTCAATTACCTGTTCACCGGGCAGCGCCGCAGCGAATTCTCGATCGCCTCGACCAGCCAGATGCTCAATCCGCGCCATCGCACCTGGGCGTCGGACCTGCTGGAGGAATTGGGGCTGCCGGGACACATTCTTCCGCCGATCGTCTCATCGGGAAGCGTCATCGGGACGATCCGGGCGGACGTCGCCGAAGAATGCGGCATCGCCGCCGACGTACCGATCATCGCTCCGGGCTGCCATGACACGGCCAGCGCCGTGGCGGCGGTTCCTGCCGAAGGATCGGACAACTGGTGCTACATTTCGTCGGGAACGTGGTCGCTGATGGGCGTGGAACTGACAGCGCCGATCATCGACGAGAAAACCCTGAGGTACAACTACACCAACGAAGGGGGCGTGGGCGGGCGCATCCGGCTGCTGAAGAACATCATGGGGCTTTGGCTGGTGCAGGAATGCCGCCGTGAGTTCGCCGGCGGGGGACACGATCATGACTACGCGGAACTGACGACGATGGCTGGCGACGCCGAGGCGTTCGTCGCGGCGATCGATCCGGATTACCCGCCGTTTTTGACCCCGGGGGACATGCCCGGGAAAATCGAGCGATTCTGCCGAGAAACCGGGCAGTCGGCGCCGACGACGCCCGGGTCGATCATCCGCACTTGCCTCGAGAGCCTGGCCCTGACGTATCGTCGGACGCTCGATGGGCTGGAGGACATCACGGGGCGGCAGCTTGAGGTGATCCACATCGTCGGGGGAGGCACGCAGAACGAGCTGCTCAACCAGATGACGGCCGATGCATGCGGGCGATCGGTGATCGCCGGCCCGGTCGAGGCGACGGGGATCGGCAATCTGCTGGTGCAGGCGATGGCGATCGGCGCGGTCAAGTCGCTCGACGAGCTGCGCGGGATCGTCCGCAACAGCTTCGAGGTCAAGCGATACTCCCCGAGCGGCGATGCACGATGGACCCGGGCGTACGAACGATATCGAGAGCTGACGGCTGGACGTTGATCCTCGCACGGGGATAATCGCACCGCGCAGAAACCTGTTTGCCGAGGCGACATTCGCCGCGGCGATGATCGTCAGATTCGGAAGACCGGTTGGAAATGGCCCGCATTCTCCTGATCAACACGAATCGCGAGGGCGGGCTTTGGACGGTGTTGCCGGCCGGATTGTGCGCCGTGGCCAACGCCGCCGACGCCCGCGGGCATGACGTTCGGACGCTGGACCTGCGGTTCGAGCGACATCCCGCCGAGGCGCTGCGGCGGGCGATCCGCCGACATACCCCGCAGATACTGGCGATGTCGATCCGCAACATCGACTCGCTGTCGCGCACCAATAACCGGTTCTACCTCGAGGAAATCCGCAATGAATTGATGCCCGCGGCGCGGATGGCGGGCGTGCCGATCCTCCTGGGCGGCCCGGCGGTGGCGGTGGGAGGCCAGGAACTGCTCGATTTCATCGGCGCGGATTACGCGATCGCCGGGGAAGGCGAAGAGGCGTTTCCCGATCTGGTCGAGGCGCTCGAGAAAGGGCAAGAACCCCGGGGCGCTGCCGGATTGCTTCGCCGGGGGGTCAAGCCTGCCTCCGACTTCGCGCCGGCGCGGGCCGACGACCTTAAGAGTCTGTCGCCGCTCAACGCCGCGAAATGGCTTCGGCTCACCCCCTACTGGGATGCCGGGGCCAACTATCCGCTGTTGACCAAGCGGGGATGCCCGTTTCATTGCGTCTATTGCACCTATCCACTGATTGAAGGCAGCATCTGCCGATTGCGCGATCCGGCGGCTGTGGCCGACGAACTTGCCCGGGCATACGGCGACGGCGCCCGGCGATTCGAGTTCGTCGACTCGGTGTTCGGCCTGCCGCGCGACCACGCCATCGCCGTGTGCGAGGCGATCGCCGGACTGGGCCTTCGCTCGATGAGCCTGCACGCGGCGGGATTTCATCCGTTGGGCGCCACGACCGATTTGCTGGATGCATTCGAGAAGGCCGGGGGGCGGTCGGTTCTCTGCACGCCCGATTCGTTTTCCAAGGCGGGCCTGGCCGGGCTGAACAAGGGATTCGGCCCCAGCGCCGCCGAGCGGGCCGCGGAGGTTCTGCGGCACCGGCGGAACTTGAACGTCTGCTGGTTCTTGATTCTCGGCGGGCCGGGAGAGAGCGACCAGAGCATCCATGAAAGCCTGGATTTCGCCGAACATCGAATTCCCCGCCATCACGTGGTGGTCGTCAGCACCGGGCTGCGCATGTACGACAACGCCCCGCTGCTGGAGATTGCGCGGTCGCAGGGCGTGCTTCATAACGGCGAATCGCTGCTTCGCCCGGCGAACTACATCGAGCCGTCGATCGATGTCGAGGCGCTGCGCGAAAAAATCGTCGCCACGGCCAAGCGCTGCCCGAACATCGTCTTCATGGGCGAAGAGCCGCACGACCCGTTCGTGAAAATGCTAGTCTGGCGAACATTGAAATTAATGGCCGGACATCGCCCCCTCTGGACCGCCCTGCCGCGATTGTTCCGGGTTCTGGGCCGACTGGGGATTCGAGATGCGAACCCGGCGAATCAACTGAGTTCGGCCTAAGTTCGTCTTCACCATCTCGTCTATGATCACACCCAATCCCGATGCATCCGTTGCGGTACCGGCTGAACCGGCGTCGCAAGCTCTCGGACATATCGAGCGCCTGCTCGCATTGCTCCTGTTGACCGCCGGACTGGTAATGCGGGCGTGGTTTCTACAGCGAATGAAAGTCGATTCGGATGAGCCTCAGCATCTCCATGTGGTCTGGGGATGGACTGCCGGGATGGTGCAATATCGAGATTTTTTCGACAACCACACGCCGCTGTTTCACTTGCTGTTCGCACCCGTGCTGCGTGGACTGGGCGAGAGGGCGGACATCCTCGTGGCGATGCGTTGGGCCGTGCAACCGCTCTATTTGATGACGCTCGGATTCATCGCGTGGCTGAGTCGCTCGCTGTTCGGCCCGCGCGCCGGTCTTTGGGCAGTGCCGCTCTGTGCGCTGCTGCCGATCTTCTTCATCGAGAGCGCCCAGTTTCGCGCCGACGATTTGTGGATGGCACTTTGGATGTTGGCCCTGACGGTGTTGTTGAGCGGAAGCGACCAGATCCCCGGACTCGACCGGATGATGTGTTTCGGTCTGGTTTTGGGCGCGACTGTGGCGACATCGTTAAAGACATCGATGCTGATGGCGATGTTGATCATCGCCGGGACGATGACGGCGGTCATTTTGAGAACCTCGAACGATCCGCGACCCTTCCTTCGCCGATGGGTTGGTCGTCTGGCCATGGCTTGCCTGGGGCTGATCGTGGTTCCCGGAGTCCTGGCGATCGCGTTCCGTTCCATGGGCGCCTGGACGGAGATGGTGAATGCCGTCTTCTTCCATAACACCGGCGTCGGGGTTCAAAGCTGGCCGAAATATCTGGCGGGACTGGGCGCAGCCGCCGTCTTGCTGATCCTCGTCGGTGCCGTCGGTAGACGCTGGGCAAGGCAACCTGCCATAAACCAACGACAGCCGCGAGTTGTTTTTCTTACGCTGCTGGCGATTTTGATTTATCCACTGCTAAAGGGCCTTTGGCCGCTGGTTACAGCGCAAGATATTCTCGTCATTGTGCCGGTCATCGCCGTCGGATTGGCACCCCTTCTTTTGCATCTCGGAAGCCGGCTCTTTGATCGTCCCGCGGCGGTGGTCGCATCGGTGTGCGGCATCGAGTTGATCATTCTCGGCGCACGGCTCCCGCGGCAGGATTACACGGCCGAACAACGTGAACTCATCGGCGCCACCCTTAAGCTGACCACGCCGACGGATGCCGTCATCGACACCAAGGGGGAAACGATTTATCGACACCGCGCTTTTCGGCCGGTTCTCGAGCATATGACGCTTCGGCGGTTGTCAAATGGCACAATGCCCGACATATTGGTTGACGAGCTGATCGCCTCGAGAGCCTGTGTCGCGGTCAACTCCTCGAAGCGGATTCCGGCGTCAACCGAGGCGTTTCTCGCGCGTCACTTCGTATCCGTCGGTCCAGTTCGCGTGGCGGGACAGGCACTGGGGAATCTCAGTTCCGGCGCTGCGGCATCGTTCGAGATCGCGATTCCCGCCCGGTACGCCATCGTCACCGCTCCGGCACCGCCGCATGGTGTGCTGGACGCAACGCCCTACACCGGACCGCGCTTTTTAGATGCCGGGCGGCACGAGTTCATCGCAGTTGGGACGGGCGAGCAAGACGTGTTCGTGATCTGGGCTCGGGCCGTCGAGCGGGGCTTCTACCCGACATCAGGAAAGGGCAATCCATGATGACGATGGCACCCGATGCATCGTGGCGACTCGTCGTCATCGCGCCCCACCCCGATGACGAGGTGGTCGGAACGGGATTGGCGCTGCGCCGGGTGACGTCGGTCGGTGGATGGGCGTATGTGCTGTTCCTGACCGATGGCGACAACAATCGCTGGCCGCAACGCTTTGTCGAGGGACGCTGGCGGCTGGGCGATGATGCCGGCGCGCGTTGGGGCCGGCGCCGCCGCGGTGAAGCGACGGCGGCGCTATCGCGTCTTGGTGAGGGGAACATCGGGTGCGAGTGGGGAGGATACCCCGACCAGGGCCTGACGCGGTTGCTCTTGAACGACCCGCGGGAACTGGTGCTTCGACTGCTCACCGCGCTGCGGCGGTGGTCGGCCACGCATCTGCTTTTTCCTTCACCGAGGGATCGGCATCCAGACCACAGCGCCGCCGGACTGTTGACCGTTCTGGCACTGGACCGCCACGGGCCTGGACCGGCTCCTTGGACCTACATGGTGCATGGGCGGCCGCATGATCGAGGATCTCCAACGGCATCGATGGTTTCGGCCCGCCCGGAGGATGAGCGAAACAAGCTGCTTGCTTTGGGAGAACACCGATCTCAGTTGTTATTGAGCCGCGTTCGCATGCTCAACCACGCCCGCGTGCCTGAACTGTTCGAGCCGATCAGTCACTGGGAAGCCGCGGGGTATAGTGCCGCGATCGGTTGTCAGTGGCACAGCGCCGAGGGTTGGCATATTCAGCTTCGGCCGGTGCCGCCGTGGTGGTCGCCGCCGCGGCTCTGTATCGCCGGGCTGAACTCCCGAGGGGAAGTCGAGTGTCTCGTTGCCGACTTGAGTTCGCGCGGACGGTTCATCTTGCGAAGCACCCGCGGCAACGAGGTCGTCGGCGAAGGTGTGTGGCGCGATGAGACGCGCGGGCGCGGGCACCTGGTCTTGCCCGCTCAGTTCACAGGAGGGTTCCGGCCTCGAGCCGTCAAAATCGAGCGCCGGGTTGGGGATTACGAGCAAGATGGGTGGCATCCGGCGAAGTAGCGGGCGGTACGGCCGGTGAGACGATCACACCCGGGTTGAGCAGACGTTCGGATCGGTGAATGGAGGATCTTTCCCGTCCCGCACGCAATCGCCAAAACCCTTGCATGACTCCAAAAATCGCCAAGGCGCAGGCCAGTCCGACGAGGATCGAGCCGATCGCCCAGTCAATCAGCAACCCGGTCGTAGGGTGGGCCATTGCGCCATACGGGAGAGAGCCGTGCAGGATCAGGTGGCCCAGGCAAATGGCCGCGATGTTCAAGGCCAATCCCACCGGGGGGGTCGAGAGCTGTGAACCGGCCACGACAGCGGCGGGATTTAGGTGGAGTTTTTTCGCTGCGTAAAGACTCAGCAGGGTTTGCAGCCCGTAGAGCGGCAGATTGGCGATGAAACCTCCCAAGGCCAAGGCGATGGCCAGCGAGGTTCTGTGGATGGGATCGCCGCGGAACTGGCGCCAGGCGTGGATGGGGTTAAACCAATGGAATAGCCGGCGCCAGAAGGAATTTGGTTTGGACGCGTCCATGGCGCGTGTCGACGGGAGGAGCGGATGCGGCCAGGGTAGCAAGGCTCGGATCAGCAGTCGGACGTGCATCCGCATGGCCCGAAGCGAGTCGCGCACCGGCTTGAAATGGGTGACCCGCTGGTCTTGGGGGAAATAGCGGCAATGGGCCTGGCGCTCGACGATCGGGCAGTTGGCCCAACCGGCGCGGGTGATGATCTCGGTTTCAAAGCCGAATCGGCCGGCGCCGCAACGGACGACATCGAACAGTTCCAGCGGGTAGACGCGCAGACCACACTGGCTGTCGGAAACGATCAGCCCGCACTCGAGCCTGACCAGGCAATTGGAAATTCGTCGTCCGGAGCGGCTTCGCGCCGGATAGTCCGGACGGGTCTCATCGCGCCAACCGAGTATCAGCGCCGTGGGCGCGGATCGAGCGGCGTCGGCGAACTCGGGAATCTGCTCGGGGTCCAACTGACCATCGGTGTCGATCGTCACGCCATGGGTGTGCCCGGCGCGACGGGCGGCGGCGAATCCGGTCAGCAGAGCCGCGGCCTTGCCGCGATTGCGCGAGTGCCGCACCACCTCGAGTCGAGCGCTCGGAAAATCACGCAGATAATCAGCTAGGACCTGTTCGCTGTGATCGGTGCAGCCATCCATCACAAGGATACAGGGCAGACCCGTGGCCGTGATCCGCGCCAGCGCATCGGCGAGCGTGGAAGCATTGTTGTAGGTCGGCGCGACCACCGCAGCCGAAAAAAGCGAACTCATCGCAAACGTCCTCGCCATCCGAATCGGGAGATGCAGCGGCGCTGCGCCCTGCCAAGCCCGTGTGAATCGATCGACACCCTTGGAGTACGTCTTCAATGATTGACGACTGCGGAAAATTTTCAAGCCGTCGCCGACTCGCGGATGAATAATCTGGATTTTCGCCCCGCCCTCTTGGGCGCCGCGGCGTCGTATGGTATGTTTCCGGCCATTGTCGCTGAGACACTGGGCCTCCTGGCGGAATTGGCAGACGCGACGGACTCAAAATCCGTTGCCCGCAAGGGCATGAGGGTTCGATTCCCTCGGAGGCCACTTTTACCCCTTCCCCTCCCGGACCGCTCGATCCGGCGGACCCCGACGAAGCGCGGATCGTTTCTGTCGGTTGGGTCTTGCCGATTTCTCCGCAACCTTTATTCGGACCAGCCCCCCAGCCCCCCAGCCCCCCCGCCATTCCATCGCGGCGTCGGTTCGGTACAATCCCCGATCATGCGCACCATCAGTTTCATCACCGCCAATTATGTTGCACGAACCTTGGGCTACAACGGCGTTTCGGATTGGGCCAAGCACGATCAGGCCACCATCCAGAACACGACCCCCGAGCGATTCGCGGAGATCGCCCGCGAAATTTCGCTTGCGGGGTTTGAAAATGTGGACATCTGGTCGGGCCATTGCAACTGGCTGCATCATGCGGCGGGCGATTATGTCGAGCAGATCAAGGGAATCTGTTCGCAATTCGACCTGACCATCACCAGCTACGCCGGGGGATTGAATCTGAAAACGGCCAAAGATGCCGAGGCGCCGCTGCGGTTCATCAAGCAACTCGGGGCGCCGCTGCTGGCCGGGGGAATCTGGGGGATTCCCGCTCGCGAGGCAATGCCGACGATCGCGCGAGCCTGCGCCAAGTTCGGCGTGCAGTACGCCTTCGAGAATCATCCGGAAAAGAGCGTGGATGAGATCATGGAGAAGATCGCCCGCGGACAATACGAGTTCATCGGTGTGGCGCTGGACACCGGCTGGTGTGGCACACAGGGGATGGATGCCCTGGACGCCGCCAAACGTCTGAACGACAAGGGACTGCTGTACAACGTGCATCTCAAGGACGTGACCAAGCCGGGCGGCCACGAGACGTGCGCCCTGGGCGAAGGGGTGGTGGGCGTCGAAAAGGTCGTGCGTTACCTCGTCGAAAGCGGGTGGAACGGCGACATGGGGATCGAACATGAGCCGTACGACCGCGACCCGATGCCCGAAGTGCGGCAAAGCCTTAAGCGCGTCAAGGAATGGATGAAATAGCCGGTGGGACCGCCCGTATCCAGTCGGGCGGATTCGATCGTCGCGGAAGATTGTCCGCGGCGGAAAATGTCCATCACCGCGCCGATGCGGGGTGTGGCGCGGGTGCCCGGCGCGTATACTTCGGGGCATGATCGACACCAGCACCCGAATCCTCGTAAAATTCGCCGCGTCGATGCCGCGCCAGGTCGGCGCTGTGGCGATTTTCGTCTCGTCCGAAAACCGCGCGCCGGGGGGCGGTGTCCTTGGCGATGCCGAGCGATCGGCGGCGAATCGCCTGATCGAGGCCGGACTGTTTCAGGGAAAATCGCGTGAAGTGGCAATCGGCATCGCTGATGGGGAGGACGGCGGGGAATCGGCGACGCGAGTGATGCTCGCCGGGCTGGGCGAGGCCAAGGACGTTTCGGCCGACCGATATCGCCAGGCGGCCGCAGCGCTGATCCGCACGGCACGGCGGCTGAAGATCACACGGATTACGATGGTCATCGCCGCCGATCCACGGGTGATGCCGGCGGAGATCGGCGCTGCCCTGGCCACCGGCGCGTTGTTGGCGGGCTTCCAGTTCGACCGCTTCAAGGGCACCGGAACGAGCGGCGATGAAGAGCCGTCGCGTGACGAGATCGCCGTGACGCTGGTGGGCGAATCGGCGACGGCGCGCCCCGTTCGATCCGCGGTCGATCGGGCGATCATCGTCGCCGACTCGCAGAATTACGCGCGAACGCTGGCGTGCCGGCCGGGTAACGACATCAATCCGCCGACGCTGGCCAATGAGGCGAAAAAGCTAGCGAAGGCCACCGGGTTGGCCGTGCGAGTGTTGGATGAGAAGGAGCTGGCGAAGCTGAAAATGGGCGGGATTCTTGCCGTCGGCGCTGGCAGCAACGCCCCGCCGCGTCTGATCGTGCTGGAGCATCGGCCAGCCAAGGCCCGGGCGTCGTCGCACCCGTTGCTGGTCGTCGGCAAGAGCATCACCTTCGACACCGGGGGGATCTCGATCAAGCCGGCGGAAAAGATGGGCCGGATGATCTACGACAAATCCGGCGGCATGGCAGTGCTGGGGCTAATGGCCGCGGTGGCGCGGCTCAAGTTGCCGGTGCATGTGGTGGGGATTCTCAGCTCGGCGGAAAACCACGTCTCGGCCGATGCCTATCGGCCCGGGGACATCATTCGCATGTATAACGGCGTGACTGTCGAAGTGACCAACACCGACGCCGAGGGACGGCTGGTTCTTGGCGACGCCCTGGCATGGGGGATCGAAACCTACAAGCCCACGGCGGTGATCGACCTTGCGACGTTGACCGGCGGGGTGATCGTGGCGCTGGGACGCGAGATGGCTGGAGCGATGACCAATTCCGATGAGCTGATGACCCAGGTTCAGCGGGCGGCGGATCGCGCCGGGGAGAAAATCTGGCGGCTTCCGCTGGGCGATGAGCAGCGCGAACAGATCAAAAGCGATCACGCGGACATCGTCAACTCCGCGGGTCGAGAGGCTCATCCCCTCCAAGGTGGAGCGTTCCTCAGCTATTTTGTTCCTCGGGATAACTCCGTGCCCTGGGCCCACCTCGACATCGCCGGTCCCGCCGACACCGAAAAAGAAACCCCCCTGTACGCCAAGGGCGGTACGGGCTGGGGCGTGCGAACGCTGGTGGAATGGGCGGCTGCACAGGCCGAGTAAAAATCACACGTTCGCGATGTTAATCCTCGCGGAATCCATTGATCCTGGCGCTGAGGCGGGTATGACTTTGGTCATGCAAGTCATTGAAGCACTCAAGCAGCGTCGCACCGTGCGGGTCTATCAGCGGCGGGAAATTTCACGGGAAATCCTCAGCGATTTGGTCGATTGCGCGCGGTTGGCGCCGACGGCGATGAACGAGCAGCCGTGGGAGTTCGTCATCGTGACCTCCGCCGACACCAAGCGGCGGATCGCCGAACTGATCCCGCACGCGCCGCAGACGGCGCAGGCGGCGGCGTGCGTGATCATTCTCTGTCGCCCGACGCAGTTCTACGTCGAGGACGGTGCCGCGGCGACCGATCATTTGTTGATCGCGGCGACGGCGCACGGGCTGGGATCATGCTGGGTGTCGGGAGAAAAGCAGCCCTACGCCGCCGACGTGGCCAAGCTGGTCAATGCCCCGGCGGGTCTAAAATTGTTCAGCGTGGTGGCGCTGGGATATCCGGATGAGACGCCGGTGAAGGAAAAGCGCGCCTTGAGCGATGTGCTGCACTGGGAAAAGCTCTGATTTTCCAGCCGAGGCGCGACGGCGAGCCCAGGACCCGCGCAGGGTCATCGGCTGTCGGAATCGGCTCATGCCTTCGCAACGCAGCGTCCGATAATGGGAGTGGAACCCCATGCAAAGGACGCAAATGACTTCGAGCTGGAAGATGGAAAACTGGCTGGCGCTGATGGCTGGCGGACTGATGCTGCTGGCGATGACCGGATGCCAGGGAACGACCTCGGTATTGCCCAATCCCGATCCGGCGTTGCGCCAACCGCCGGCGCGGTTCGCCGCCGACGCGGCCAAGCGCAGCTATCCCGCTTCAGCGCCCAAGGCCGGAGAAGCCACCGCCCGCGTGCGGATCGACTATTTCCGCGACACGCTGGGTCTGGTGAATCTGAGCGATCACGACTGGACGAACATCGAAGTGTGGGTCAATGAAAAGTACGTCTGTTTCGTCCCCAATGCGCCCAAGGGCCAGATGAAGACCCTCGATTTCCAGATGTTGTACGACACGAACGGACACTACCTGCCCACCAACGCCCTGAATGTGGAAAAAGTTGAAGTGCTGGTCGACGGCAAGATGTATAGCGTCTCTTCGCAACTGGCCGATTAATCGCAATCTATTCAAAACTGGCAGTGCGGACGGGCGAACAATAAGTCGCCCGTCCGCGTCCGCGCAGATTCAAGAAAACGCGGCGAGCCGATGTCGCTGGGCGCGGCGAGGGGTAGAATGACGATCCACCAATGAGAATTTTGCTCGTGAAACCGGGGATTGCGTTGCCGTCGGTGCGCGGGCTGGCGCGGTTCTGGCAGTTAGAGCCGCTGGAGCTGGGGTATCTCGCCGCCGCAGCGCCGGGGCACGAATACCGGGTACTGGACCTTCGGCTATCGAGCGAGAGATCGTTCGTGACGATGCTTCGGCGATTCCGTCCGGACCTGGTGGGGATCACCGCCTACAGCCATGAGGCCGCGGCGATGAAGCGCCTGGCCCGAGCGGCCAAGCGACGATGCCCGCAAACCCGGGTCGTGGTCGGCGGCCATCACGCTACGGTGGCGCCAGAAGACTGCAACGCCGAAGGCGTTGACTGGATCGTTCGCGGCGAGGGGTGTCTGGCGTTCCGCGCCTTGGTCGAAGCGATGTCGCGAGGCCAAAGCCCGAGCGGCATCGCCGGCCTGCTCAGCGCGGGCGCATCTTTCGACCCCGTCGCCGCGAATTGCTGGCCCGACTACCCCGACCCGGCGCGGCTCCCTATCCCGCGGCGAGACCTGTGGAACTGGCGGGATTATCACTGCGTTTGGGCGGGTGAGAATCCGCGGCCCTGGCAGGTGCTGTTCCCGCCCGTGGCGATGATGCGCACCAGCTACGGCTGCCGGATGAAGTGTTCGTTTTGCATCGTGCCGACCCTCAGCGGCGGAGAGCATCGAGTGCGCCCGATCGACGCGGTCGTCGAGGAGTTAACGCAGATCGCCGCCGAACATGTCTATTTCGCGGACGATGAGAGTTTCCTGGACGAGTCGTACGCGATGGAATTGGCTGACGCGATCGAGCGGGCGAAAATCCACAAGCGGTATTTTGCCTGGTCGCGCTCGACGACGATCCTGCGATCGCCGGAGGTGATCCGGCGCTGGCGCCGGATCGGTCTGGACGCGATTTTCGTCGGGTTCGAGAGCGGTTCGGACGAAGGTTTGCGGGCGATGAAAAAAGGGGCAACGGTCGCCGCCAATGCGCGGGCACATGCGCTGTTGCGTGACCTGGGGGTGGCCTGCCATGCCGCGTTCATGGTGCATGCCGAAGACGGCGAGGAACAATTCGCGCAGTTGCGGCGATGCCTCGAACAAATGCCCCCGGCACAGTGCAGCTTCACGATCTGCACCCCGTCGCCGGGAACGGCCGATTACGAGCAGGCCCGCGGGCGAATCTGGGTGGATAACCCGCACGCGCTGCATGATTGCATGCACCCGCTGACGCCCACGGCCCTGCCGCTTCGCCGTTTTGGCGAGTTGTTCGGCGGACTGGTTCGCCTGGCGGCCAAGCGCAATCCCCTGCGACTTAAGCACCACCCGATCCGCCCATGGGAACTGATCCGCGCAATCCGGGCCGAACATCTCTACGCACGTTCGCTCGAGCGAATGCACCGCGATTTCCCGCGCGAACTGTGGAACTGGCCGGGCACCACTCCCGCGGCTTCGCGTGCCGAACCACCCCGCATCGGGACCGCTCAATGAAGCTTGGTGGTATCCGGTAGGCACCGGCATCCGGGCACGCCACGGGAACGGCCGAAGATTCTGTCGAACGGTTTCACCAACCGGGCACCGCCGGAATATTCCGGAACGTCCCTTTCCGCACATGTAACTCTGCTTGGGCGACGAGGGAACGGTTCATCTGCCCAACAGGTTCATTACGCGACTTGGCGCAATTCTACGAGAATGGTAGATTCTTTCGCATCGGCAGGGCAAACCGGGTCGCAATCCTTTCTCGCGGCACGGGCCGGTTTATTTTCAGAAATTTGATCCGTTCGATTCGGTTTCCGCGGTGCGGAGGCCGACGGCGGATGGGCTTTGCGGGAAGGAGTCGCTTTATGTTGCGTCGTTTGACCTGTTTCGCTGTCTTGTTGATCTTGGCGGGAATTGTCCCCTCGCGGGCGTGGGCCGACGAGCCGAGGGCCGACGAGGCAACTTCGACCGCCAAGCCCGATCCGTGGGGCGGGAAGATGCATTTCCCTGTGGGATTGACCTACGTATCGGGTATTTATGATGTCGATGATGCGTTCAAGAAAGACTACACATCGCGAGGGTACGGTTACGATTCGTTCGTCTGGCCAGTCGGACTGAGCTTCCAGCCGTATTGGGAATTCAATAACGGCTTAGGGATCGGGGCAAGCATCGGGCCAGTCGATGTGGGGGCGGTCTCCGGGTCGGGGGCGACGGAGGACACGTTCTTCGCCATCATTCCGATCGGCCTGGATCTGCGATACACGTTCTTCAACGACACCGACGTGGCGCCGTACGTCCGAGCCGGCGCGCGCTATCCGATCACTGCCGGGGACCTGGTGGAGAACGGACAGATCGGGCTCTTCGGAGCCATCGGCGTCGAGTTCTTCCACACCCGCCCGGTCGGCTTCGGCATCGAGGCCTCTTACGACGATTCGAAGATCGACGTGGTAGACGGTGGATTCAAAGAAACGATCAAGCCGTATCAGTTCATGGTCACGCTGTTCATCGTTTTCTGATTTGGGCCATGGAATGGAGAATGAGCAGACTGCGTAAGCGGGCAGTTCAGTTAAACATAGGTGCTGCCTCGTCGTAGCTCGGCGCTGAAGCACACGGCCCGGATGGCGGGCGAGGCCGAATTCTTTGGCCGCCGCCCGCCATTCGGACCTTTCGACGTCACCACAAATTTTCCTTATCCACAGGACTTGAATTCCGCCGACGACATCGGCACAATGGCGGATAATTCGCTCGCCGTCAGTGACGCGGGCGACTATTGATCATCGACCAATGGACTGGTCGATAGACCCATTTTCACCGTCGCTTCAATGCCGCGTCTGGCATCGCTCGCGGCGGCGGATCAAACGGGCCTGACAGGCTTAAGGACGGGCCAACATGGACAGCTTTCTCATCCGCGGCGGACCCCGCCTCAAGGGAACCATCGAAATCTCGGGCAGCAAGAACAGCGCCTTGCCAATCATGGCGGCGTGTTTGCTCGCCGAAGGCGTGACGCGCCTGCACGGCGTGCCCCGACTGAGCGACATCGACTCGCAGACTCACCTGCTGAGCCAACTGGGTTGCCATGTCTATCGACATGAGGTGGAGCCGGGAGTGGACAAGTCCGGCTCGTCGTTGCCGTCGCTCAACGGGCCGCTGGACATTGAAGTCCGCGACGAAAAGCACTGCACCGCCGAATACAACATCGTCAAGACGATGCGGGCGAGCATCTGCGTGCTGGGGCCGCTGCTGGCCAAGCGCAAGAAGGCGATCGTGTCGATCCCCGGCGGCTGCGCCATCGGCGACCGCCCGGTGGACCTGCATGTGCGCGGGTTGCAAAAGCTGGGGGCCGAGTTCCATACGGAAAACGGTGACATCGTCGGCGAGGTGCGCGGTCGGCTCAAAGGCTGTCGTATGTACCTCGGCGGCGCGCAAGGCCCGACGGTGCTGGGGACGATCAACGTCATGTGCGCCGCGGCGCTGGCCGAAGGCGAGACCGTGCTGGTGGGCGCGGCCTGCGAGCCGGAGGTGGTGGACTGCGCCAACCTGCTGAACAAGATGGGGGCGAAGATCACCGGCTCGGGGACGCCGGAAATCCGCATCGAGGGCGTCGAGTCGCTGCGCGGCTGCGAGCATCGCGTGATCCCCGACCGCATCGAGTGCGGCACCTTCATGATTGCCGCGGCAATGACCAACGGCGAACTCGAGCTGCGTCATTGCAACCTCGATCACCTGGTGGCGGTGGTGGACCGGCTGGAAGAGGTCGGCGTGCGAATCTCGCGCGAGAACGGGACAATCTTCGTCAGTTCGTCGCGCCGGCTGAATCCCGTGGAGATGACGACCCAGCCGTATCCGGGCTTCCCCACCGACTTACAGGCGCAACTCATGGCGATGCTTTGCCTGACGGATGGGATCAGCGTGATCACCGAGCGGATATTCCCCGACCGGTTCCTGCACGTTGGGGAACTGAACCGCATGGGCGGCCGCATCCGCAAGGAAGGGGCGACGGCGGTGGTGCAAGGCGTCAAGGAACTGCAAAGTGCCAGCGTGATGGCCTCGGACCTTCGCGCCTCGGCGGCGCTGGTGCTGGCCGGCTTGGTCGCCAAGGGCACCACCCGCCTGGATCGGGTGTATCACATCGACCGCGGCTACGAAAAGATCGAGAAAAAGCTGATCGCCGTCGGCGCGGATATCCAGCGGGTGAAGGAACCGAACTGAAGCATGGCCTCGCGCGGACGTTGATCGCTGTACTCCTTTAGGTGGTTTCGGAACCGCATCTGCATCAGAAAACGGCGCAACTTTTGACCGTCGGTGTTGTCTGGAGAGACAATGCCACGGTCGTTCATGCGCCAAGTTGGATCGGCTCAACCATACCGTCCGAAATGCTGAATCGCCGACATGATCAGGCGCATGGCGGTCAGGCGGGAGCCGTTGTTGATCGAGCCGGCGGTGGCGAAGTTCAGGCCGCGGTTTTCGCGGGCTTGGGAGAAGTCGCGCAGGAACTCGCGGACGATCCGCTCGCTCTGGTTGCGGCTGAGTGTGAACGGGGCCAGTTGCCCATCGATCACGGCATGGGGCAGGTGCTGACGGATTTGCGCGACGCTGAGCGTCGGGCCGAAGTTGGCACCGGTGAGGCGCAGCCGGCCGAGGATCGGCAACAGGTGTCCCATTGCCGAGTCGGAATGCTGATAACGCCAATCGTGCGGGCCGGGGCTGTAGATGTCCCAGATGCCCTTAAGGACCGGATAGCCGAACAGTTCGTACATATCCGGCGTCATCAAACAGCAGTTGTCATCGGCGAACCCGAAACCGCGCGGAGAAGTGGCGGAAGTGAACCCGGCCTCGGCGTCGAGAACGGCGGCGATGGCGAGCATCGCCCGCAGGATCGTGTCGCTGAAGCGGCGGACCAGGTCGGGATTGTCCAGCACCAGCAGCAAAAAATCCTCGGCACCGTAGATGCTGGTGGCGAAGGTGACCGGTCCGCGCTGCCCGCGATACAGCGGAGGCTTCACCCCCAGTGCCGTCAGTCGGGCCTTCTCGGCGTCCCAATTCCCCGGCAGGAGGAAATCCCGCATCCGCTCGATGCGTCGCTCGACGCGATCCAGCAACGCCGTCAGTTCATCCTCGCCGTGCGCCGACTGTTCCAACCACCACGAGCGGTCGTGCCAGACGTTCACGGCCTCGAATACATCGTGCAGCCCCTTGACCGACGGATATTGCCGCGCGGGATCCGCCGGCTTCTCGTTCAACAGCCGCCGTCCGACGATCCTTTCGGATAAATCGTTGTATTTGCGGTTCAGGTCCAGCCGCCACGGCTCATCGTGGTCGTAGCGCCAGTAATCTTCGGGGATGCCCAGTTCATCGTAGACGCATTCGCCCGTAAGGATCACGCCCAGCGGGCACTGGGGGATGGCGGGTCCGAACGGATCGGCCTTGGCGACGGCCTGATCGGCCCAGAACCGCTCTAGATCGACCGGCGCCAAGCCTCCGTGCGATTCGGTCTCGCGCAGGAGCCATCGCACCTTCGCATCGGCATCATCGCAAGCGGGATCATCGGGGATCAAAGACATCGATGCGGCTCCATTCGCAGGGAGTGCCTCAGCGGGCGACGGGGTCGGACCGAACCATCACCGGCGGCGGCGCGGGAGTGTACACGCGGCTGTAGCGGGTGGTCAGATCGTTCAGCGGCTGCCAGGCGAAAAACATCAGCAGCACCGCCACGGCGCACACGACCGCGACGACCGTGCCGATGGGATTGGGCGTCCAGGCCGGCGCATTGTCCGGCCCGGGTTGCAGGTACATCACCTTTAACACGCGAACGTAGTAGAATAGACTGATAATCGTGTTGACGCCAATGACGCCGACCAGCACCCACCACCAACCCCCGGCCTGGATCAACACCCACAGCACGTTCACCTTGGCGACGAATCCTGCCAGCGGCGGAAGGCCGACGAGGCTGAACATGAATACGCCCATGCACGCGGCCAGGACCGGCGAGCGCCGACCCAGCCCGGCGTAGTCGGGGATATTCTCCGAGCCGGTCTGGCGGTAGATCAACCCGGCGACGGTGAACGCGCCGAGGTTCATGAATACATAGACCGCCAGGTAGAGCAGCAGCGCCTGGCCGGGAAGACTTGCTCCGCCAGGGCCGATGACATGGAAATCGCCGTGGTTGATCAATACCGACAGCGCGCACAACATGTATCCGGCGTGCGCGATCGAGCTGTAGGCGAGCAGGCGTTTGATGTTTTCCTGGAAGAGCGCCGCGGTGTTGCCGACGGTCGCGGAGACCGCACCCATGATGCCAAGCGTCGCGGCGATGAGGGTGAGAGAAATCCCCGGGGCGTTTTCGAATCCCAGCGCTGAGGCGATCACCATCAACACCCGCAGCAGCAGCACCAGGGCAGCGCCCTTGGACGCCACGGACAGAAACGCGCTGACCTCCATGCTGGCGCCCTCGAAGACATCGGGACACCAGAAATGCAGCGGGACTGCGCTGATCTTAAAGCCGATGCCGATGATCAATCCCACCAGCGCCACCACGGTCAGGGCCGTGGCCCCGGCCCCGGCGGCCCCCGGGGCCCCCGCCGCCGCGCCCAAGGCCAGTTGTTCGGCGATCCGTTCGAGCTGCAACGACCCGTACAGGCCATAGAGCATGCTCAATCCGTAGATCATGATCGAACTGGTGGCGGCACCGAACAGAACGTACTTGATCGACGCTTCGGCCCCCAGCCGGCGCGTCTTGCGGAAACCGGCCAGCACGTAGCTGGGCAGCGACGCCATTTCGATCGCCATCACCAGCATCAAAAGATTGGTCGTCGAGGACATCAGGCACATGCCCAAGGTCGCGCCCAGCAGCAGCACAAAGAATTCCGGGCCGTCGCCTTCGTGCATGGTCGAGGAGGTCGTCCCCAGCCACATCAACACGATGCCGCTGGAAAACAGCAGTAGCAGCACCTTCCAGAGCATCGCCGGGGCATCGGCCACGAGCATGGGGTAGAGGCGATTGGCGCCCGGATCATCCGCCAGGCCGACGATGAGCAAGGAACCGAGGGCCGTCAGCAGCCCGAGAAGCGCGACCATCGCCGCGGGGATGTTGCTCTTGCGAGGGGTGAAGAACGGAGTAAGCAGCACCGCGGCGATGGCGATGATCAGCCACAGCTCGGCCGCGAAGAAGCGCAGTTCGCTCCAGGCGGGGATGAATGGGCCGTGGGTGACGGCGAGGTTGGAAAGCATCGGGATCATTCGTGCATGGCCGCTTGAGAAAAGTTTCCAGCGTCAAGGTCGCCGACGAGCGACCGCGCGCTGCGGGCTATCGAGCCGCCGTCACCGCCGTCGGACCGTGGCTGATCAGATGGATAAACGAATCGACGGTTCGATCGGTCATGTTGAAAAAAAAGATCGTCGGCAACACGCCCAGCAGAAGCGCCATCGCCGCCAGGGGCGCCAGCACCGTGACTTCGCGGCGATCCACCTCGGGAAAATCACGATATTCAGGCTTTTCCGGGCCGAAATAGACGCGCTGGACGGTCCAGAGCATGTACCCGGCGGTGAGGACCACGCCGGTGCAGGCGATAATCGCCAGGACATAAATCTGCGTCGTCGTGGCGAATCCGCCGGCGACGAGGATCGAGTCGGCCTTGGCCGCGGCGAATGATCCCAGCAGCACCAGCACCTCGCCGACGAACCCGCACAACCCCGGCAATCCCAAGTTGGCGAACATCGCCACCGTCGCTAAGCCGGTATAGATCGGCATGGTGGTCGCCAATCCGCCGAAGCGCGACAGCTCGCGGTGATGGGCGCGGTCGTACACCACCCCCACCACAAAGAACATCATCGCGCTGGTGATCCCGTGGGCCACCATCATGAACAGCGCCCCGTTGATCGCCGCCGTCGTCATCATCGCAGCACCGAGGGTCACGAATCCCATGTGCGACACCGACGAGTAGGCGACCAGTTTCTTAAAGTCGGTCTGCGCCATCGCGCACAGCGCGCCGTAGACGATGCTCACCACGCCGATGATGGCGATCAGCATCCACAGGTGCTTGGCGGCGTCGGGGAACAGCGGATAGGCGATCCGGAAAATACCGTAGCCGCCCATTTTCAGCAGAATCGCGGCAAGGATCATGCTGATGGGCGTGGGCGCTTCGACGTGTGCATCCGGCAGCCAGGTATGCAGCGGGACAGCCGGGACTTTGATCAGGAACCCGAGCATCGCCAGAATGAAAAACGCTTTGGCGATGCCCAGGGTCATCCCGGCGGCGCCGAGCTTGCCCTCCTGGGCGAACTGGGCGAGGCGCACGAGGTCGAACGTGCCGTTGGGTACGATCTGGCGGCTGTAAAGATAGGTGCCGATCAGAACGATCAGCAGTCCGATCGATCCGACCAGCGTGTAAAGGAAGAACTTGATCGCCGCGTATTCCTTCCGCGGCCCGCCCCAGATGCCGATCAAAAAGTACATCGGCAGCAGCGAGACCTCGAAAAAGACATAAAACAGGAAGAAATCGAGGGAAAGGAAGACCCCGAGGATGCCGGTCTCCAGGAACAGAAACAGCGCCATGTATCCCTTGGTCATCTTCTCGATGTTCCAGGAGGCGATGCAGCTCAGCAGGCAGATGAAGGTGGACAACAGTACCAGGGGCAGACTCAGCCCGTCGATCCCGACACGGTATTCGATATTGAACGCGGGGATCCATCGGGCGACGGTGACGAGTTGCACCGACCCGCCGGTGCCGTGATAGCCGTAACTGCCCCCCGCGGAAAAGTCGAACACCCCGGGCAGAAGCAGCAGCAACGACAGCACGAAGGTGACCGCGCAAACCCCCAGCGCCGTCCAGCGCACCTTGTCGCGTCCCTTGGCGACCAGCACGAGCATCGCCCCGGCCGTGGGCAGGAAGATCAGCGCCGTCAGCAACCAGTGTTTAAAAAAGTCCATGATTCTCGCTCGTAATCCCAGCCACCCAGCGCGATTCACCCGACGATCATCGTCGATTTTTCTCCACGCCGCGTGCGTCTACCTCGTCAGCACCACCAAAATCGCCCCGGCCAGCGTTATCGCCAGCGCGCCAAGCAACACCGTCACGTAATTGCGGATTCGCCCGGTCTGCGGGGCGCGAACCGCCGCGCCCAACTCGGCCGTCAACCGCCCGGCCCCGTTCACCGCGCCATCCACCACGTATACATCGTGCAGACCGGCCAGTTCGCTCGCCTTGTGCGTGACCCAGCCGACCAGGTTCACCAGGCCGTCCACCACGTATTTGTCGAAGGCCCCCGACAGCGCGCTCAGGGCCATCGTCGTGGCCACGAACACGCTGAAGTACAGCTCGTCGAAATACAGCCGGTTCTTCAGCCAGATGTGAATCCATCCCAGCGGCGGAATCGCCACCAGCTTCTCGGCGATCGCGTACCCGTTGAAGTAGATCAACACCCCCAGCCCGATCCCCACTACGAACGCCCACGCCACCCAGGTGTGGACCAGATGCTCGCCATGCTCGAGCGCCTCGACCGACGGCGACGCCTCGGACGCCTCTTCGGCCTCGCGCCTAGGCGCGGTGGACCAGGCGCTGTCGAACCCGGCGAATCGCGGCGTCTGGCCATCTGGCCCCGGCGCCATCATCGCCTGGCAATACGCCCGGTTCTCCGCGATCGAATAGGCCAGCAGTTCCTTCACCCCCATGGCGCTGCCGGCGATCACGCTTAGCACCGCCAGCACGATCAGCGGCACGTACATCACCGGCGACTCGTGCGCGTGGGCGTGAAGATGTTCGTTTCGCGGCTTGCCGGCGAAGGTGAGCATCCAGCAGCGCGTCATGTAGAACGCCGTCACGTAGGCGATTACGGTCGGGAGGATGAAAAACGCCCAGTAGGCCCCCGAGCGCGCCGTCGTCCCGCCATGCGCTTCGGTCGCCGAAGCGGCAAAGGCGCCGGCGTGGGCGAGGATCATGTCCTTGGAATAAAACC
Organism: Tepidisphaerales bacterium; assembly: GCA_038329845.1. Taxonomy (GTDB): domain Bacteria; phylum Planctomycetota; class Phycisphaerae; order Tepidisphaerales; family Tepidisphaeraceae; genus JBBQNJ01. The sequence continues at coordinate 21,903 of JBBQNJ010000008.1, forward strand.
CGGAAAAGCCGTAGCCTTGGCCCCCCACCACGATTCCCGTCCCCGCGATCGCCAGCACCGCCACCGCGAAGGTGATCGCCGTCACCGGGATCTTGCGGAACAGCCCGCCGTACTGCGGCATCTCCTGCTCGTGATGGGCCGCGTGGATCACGCTGCCGGAACCGAGGAACAGCAGGCTCTTGAAAAACGCGTGCGTGATCAGGTGGAACAGCCCCCCCACCCATGAGCCGATCCCCATCGCCAGAATCATGTATCCCAGTTGCGACAGTGTCGAGAACGCCAGCACTTTTTTGATGTCGCTCTGGGCGATGGCGATCAATGCCGCCATGGTCAAGGTGATGCAGCCGATGATGGCGATGAACAGCTTGGCATCGGGGGTGAGGATGGGAAAAATCCGGCCTACCAGGTAGACGCCGGCCGCGACCATGGTGGCGGCGTGGATCAGGGCGCTGACCGGGGTGGGGCCTTCCATCGCATCGGGCAGCCACACATGCAGCGGGAACTGGGCGCTCTTGCCGACGGCACCGAAAAACAGGCCGATCCCCATGATCGTCAGCAGCGATCCGCCGAACCAGGTGGCATCGGGCAATGTCAACCCGGTGAGGTGCGTCCCGTCGATCATTCCCGCCTGACCCAGCGCCACCCACATATGGGGCAAGGTCACGTTGCCCAGGTGATAGAAGAGGATGCCGAAGCCGATGAGGAATCCGAAGTCGCCGATGCGGTTGACGACGAAGGCCTTGATCGCGGCGTTGCTGGCGCTCTTTTTTTCGTACCAGAACCCGATCAGCAGATAGGAACAAAGCCCGACCAGTTCCCAGAAAATGAACAGTTGCAGGAGGGTTCCGCCCAGCACCAGCCCAAGCATGGAAAAGCAGAAAAGGCCCAGGTAAGTGAAAAATCGGGCGAAGCGCTTGTCCTCTCGCATGTAGCCGAGACTGAAGACGTGGACGACCGTCGAGACCAAAGTCACCATCGAGAACATAGCGATGGTGAGGCTGTCGACGAAGATGCCCACATCGAGATACCCGGGATGATCCTGCTGGATTCCAGCGCCCACGGGCACCCATTTGACCGGCAGATTGATCGGGCCCCGCCCGGCGCCCCACTCGGCCGTGGCGCCGACGTTCAGCCAGAGCATCATCGCCATCATCGAGAAGACAAACGATCCGAAAATCGCCGCCGTGGCGACGTAGCCGGCCAGCGGAGTCCCCATCCGCTTGCCGACGAACGTCAACAGCGCGAACGACGCCAGCGGCAGGAGCGTGGCGATCAGTAATAGCAAGGCCGGAGTGGGCATTCGATGGTTTCCGCGATTGAACAAGCGGCGAATCCGCCGCGACGCTGGACTGGTCAGACCCGCCGGGACTATCCGCGCAACTCGCGGGCTCGCTCGACATCGATTGTCGAGAAATTGTTGTAAAAGTTCAGGAAAATCGCCAGCGCCACCGCCGCCTCGGCCGCCGCCAGCACGATCACGAACAACGCGAAGACCTGGCCGTCCAGCAGCGCCGCGGCGCTCGATCCGCCATGGGCGAATCGGTTGAACGCCACCAGGTTGACGTTGGCGGCGTTGAGGACCAGTTCCACACCGATCAAGATGCCGATCGCGTTGCGCTTGACCAGCATCGACAAAAGTCCGCACACAAACAGCGCCGCGCTTAAAATCAGGTAATGATGCAGCCCGACGGCGGCCCACGAGCCGTCGGCCAGCGCTAATGGGATGGAACTCAGCGATATCACGACCATTTCCTCGCCGTTTGCGAAAGTGCGGCTTCGTTAAGCGCCGCTTCCTTCGCTACCTCCGGCTCGCGCCGACGCGCCTTGGCCAGATACGCCGCGCCGATCATCACCACCAGCAACAACACGCTGGCCAGCTCGAACGGCAGTAGATATTGCCCGAGCAACAGCTCTCCCAGATGCCGAACGGGATATTCCAGGTCCGCCCCAGCCACTGGCGGCTTATCGGCAAAGCGAGTCTGGACGATCGCCGCCACCAGGGCCGTCAGCAGCACTGCGCCGATTATCAGCGCCACGACGACCTCGATCGTTTTCGGCTGGAAGCGCGAAAACGGGCTTTTGCTTGTGAGCATAACGCCAAAGACGATCAAAATCAGGGTTCCGCCGGCGTAAACCACAAGCTGGACCGCCGCCAGAAACTCGGCGTGGAGCAGGAAGTACAACCCCGCCACGCCTACCAGCGCGAACAGTAGGCACAAAGCCGTGCGGACGATGTTGCGCGTGGCCACGACCCCGATCGCCGACGCTACGCTTATCGCCGCGAACAGGTAGAACAACACCGCTGCGGCGGGCGATTCGGGAATTTGAGCCAGACAGGGCAGAACGCTCATGCCTTGGCGACCTCCACCTCGAGAGGGAACGGATCCGGATCGGTCAGCCGCTGCTTATGCCCCCGTCCACTGGCGATGGCATACAAGATCCACATCATGATCAACCCCACCAGCGTCAGGCCCACCAGGCCCAGTGTGATCTGCGTGACCAGCGCCCCGACGGCGTCGGCCCCGCTCCAGGACTGCCAACGCCATGGGTTATAAGCGAACCACGGCACGCCATACAGTTCCGGGATCAGCAACTGCCAGACCGCCGCCCCCAGCAGCAGGGCGCAGCTCAGCGGCAACAATACCTTCACGCAGGCGTACAGCACCTGGTCAATCCGCGGACGCGGCAAGGTCCAGCGCAGCCACATCTGCACGAATACGATCAACAAGGCCTTGAGCGTGAAGGTCGCGGCACCGATAAGATTGACCACGATTAGCCCGGTGGTGTTTCCCGAAAGCGTGTACTCGTGGTAATACCGCCCGATCAGCCCGAACGGATCATTCCAACCGCCCAGAAACAGCGCTGCCTGGATCCCCCCCACCACGAACATCGCGGCGTATTCGGCGAAGAATAAGAAACTCCAGCGCAGCCCGGAATATTCGGTGTGAAACCCGGCGACCAGTTCCGATTCGCTTTCCGGCAGATCGAACGGCGCGCGTTTGTTGCTGGCCAGCGAGGCAATGAAATAGGTGAAAAATGCCAGAAAAACGAACGGATTGCGAAACATCAGCCAGGTGTGCAGCCCGCCCGACTGTAGATGCCCCAGGCGAACCATGTTCAGCGTCCCGGCGCTCATCACCGCCACGATGATCGAGATGCCTAGCGGGATTTCGTAGCTGACCATCTGGCAGGCCTCGCGCATCGCGCCGTAGACCGACCACTTATTGTTCGACGCCCAGCCGGCCAGGATCACCCCCATGACCTCGACGCTGAGAATCGCCAAAATCCAGAACAGTCCGGCACTCAATCGCGGCTCGAAGGTCAGGTCAGGCCCGAAAGGGATCGCCAGAAACGCCGCGAAAACCGGCGCGAACGCGATGTAGGGCGCCAGGCGGAACAACAGTGCATCGGCGTCTTTCGGGCACAAATCCTCCTTAACCAGCAACTTCACCCCATCGGCCAGCGATTGCAGAATCCCGATCGGCCCGACGCGGGTGGGGCCTAGGCGGCTTTGGATGTGCCCGGCAACTTTTCGTTCCCACCAGATGAACAGCATCACCATCAGCAGTACCGCCGGGAGGAAAAATCCCCCCGCAACCACCAGACTGAACCCCATTTGCGCCCAGGCGTTCGCCGGGTCGATCCCCAGCGCCTGAAGGATGCTCGTCTGGAACAGCGCCGACGGCTTCGGGTCGATCACGAAAGCGATGGAAGGCAAAATCGTCATAAACGAGTGCGAAAGAGGGCGACAGCGACGACGCGCATGTATAGGAGTCGCGACCACGCTGTCAAGCGACCGGCATTTTCGCGATGTTGTCGGCGACCCGAAAATAAAAGGGGACGCGCTGAATGCCATTCACTTAAGGTGAAAACGTCTGGGAAAATCGGCCGTATCGGGCGAATACGGCAGTTGAGTTCGCCAACTTTGGCCCTTAAGTGAATGGCATTCGAGACGCGCTCCTTTTTTCACAGGGTAATAATATTACGTTATTATCTCTGGAGGTTATCTGAGTATTTATCAGTATCGTGGCGGAACTATTGAAAAAGAAGCGCGTCCCCTTTGTTCGTTATCGGCGTGAAGCGGTGGCGGCGCATCAGTGGATGGCGCGGGCGACGTTTACGGCGGGCGCGCGGGGAGATATTCTCGGTCGATCATGGCGGGGTTGAGCGACTTGCTGTTGCGGACGTTGGGAGTGGCGAGTTGCGCCCCGAGCGATATTCCGCTGCGCATCGGTCTGCCGAATGATCAAAAGCAGCGCCTCGCCGGCATCCGGCTGATCTTGGGCCACTCCAGCGGCCCCGCCGGATCGACCGAGGCCCAAGGGTTTCTCGAATCGTGTGCCGAACGCGGGATCGACGCGGCGCGGCTAATCGTCGCGGAGCAGACCGATCAGATACTCTGGGCCGTTCTTCCGGTCAGCAATCCCGGTCGCACGGCACTATTGATCGCACCGGGGATCCGTCCGGAGAATTTGATCCAGCGTCGCGCCGCCGTCGCCACGGTCCAGGCCGCCTTGGATATCCAGCGCCTCGCCGGTGCCCAACTGGCGCAGATTCTCGTCGATCCGCACGACTCCGACGCCATCGCCCTCTATTGCGACGGCTGCGGGCTGACCCGGCTGGCCGAATTGTTTTACCTGCGCATGAAGGTCCGGCGGCTGCCCAATCCCGGACCCGCCGAGTCCGCGATGCGCTGGCATACCTACTCGCCCGACCGTCACGAACTGTTCAAGAACGCCCTTCTGGCCAGCTATGAAAATACGCTGGACTGCCCGGGTCTGGGCGGCCGGCGCGACATGGACGATGTGATCATCGGCCACCGCGCCACCGGCGATCACGACCCGGAACTTTGGTTCGTCGTCACTCACGGCGACGACCCAACGCCCGCCGGGATACTGCTGCTGGCGCCGATGAGCAAACACGATTCGATGGAGTTGATCTACCTGGGCCTAAGCCCGGCGTTTCGCGGACGGAGGATCGGCGCTGCGCTGATGCGCCGGGCCATGCTCGCCACGCAGGAACGGTCTCTGGCCCGCCTGTGCCTGGCCGTCGATTCGCTGAACATCCCGGCGCTCAAGCTCTACTACCGCCACGGCATGGAGCGTGTCGGCAGCCGCGTGGCATTGATCCGCCCGCTGTGATCGCGCATGTCCCCAGCCAAGAGCGGCTGGGCCACAACTCTAGATTGGCATCCCGGCGGCGAAACGCTTACCTTAGGGGACATGTTTACAGGGATCGTCGAACGGATGCTCAAGGTGTCGGCGGTGGCGGAAAATCCGATGTTCCGCCGGCTGACATTCACCGCGCCGCAAGCGTGGTCCGACTGCAAGCACGGCGACTCGATCGCGTTCAACGGCGTGTGCCTTACCGTCGCCGAGATCACCCAGCGCGACGGGGCGATGTTGCTGGGGTTCGACGTGATCAAGGAGACGCTGGAAAAGACGAACCTGGGGCTGCTGACCTCGGGAGATGCGGTGAATGTCGAGCGGTCGCTGCGGGCGGGGGACCGAATGGACGGCCATTTCGTCCAAGGGCACGTGGATGGAACCGCGACGATGATCGAACAGGTCAGCAACGACCAGGAATGGCGGCTGGTGATCCAGGCCCCGGATGCGTTGGCCAAATACATCGTTCCCAAGGGATCGGTCTCGATCGACGGGGTGAGTCTCACCGTCGCCGAAGTGCGCGGGACCGTTTTCGAGGTGGCATTGATCCCCACGACGTTGCAACTGACGACCCTGGGCAGCCGCCCGACCGGCTGGCCGTTCAACCTCGAGACGGACATCCTCAGCAAGACGATCGTTCGATATCTAGAACTGCGTGGGATTTAGCTCTCCGGCGAAATTGACGATGATTCGACTTTTCTCATTGATCGCCGCGGTGTCGGGGCTGTGCGTCGCCTCGGCGGCGTTCGGGCAGGCCGTCGCCGGCGTAGCGCCGGATCGATGGATGTTGACGGGCGCCGATATGGTGTCGCGACCGGTCGCCGCGGTGGGACTGGACGCCCGCGGCGTGCTGCTGGGTGGAGCGGATGGTTCATCCACCGAGCGGATCGCGTGGGACCAGGTGCTTTCCCTCGAGCGGACCGCGCCGGGGCGATCGCCCAAAAGCGTTTGGGCGCTTCTTCTGCGCGACAACGAACAGATTGCCGGAGAGCCGCTGGAGCTGAACGGGCAAACCTTCCGCTGGCAGAACGCCTTGATCGGCGAGCTGCCGATCAGTCCACGCCGAATCGCCGCGATCGTTCGATCGGGAATGCCGGCACCGGATGTTGATCTTCATCGCGGCGACGACCTCGTGACGCTCACCAATGGCGACACCGTTGCCGGCATCGTGGTTGGTCTGACGCCGGAAATGGTCCTGGTGCAGCGCGGCGATGCGACGGTGAAGCCGGCGATGGAAACGGTGCGGTCGATCCTCTTCGCCACGGCCCCGGGCAGCACTACCGCCGCCGTCGAAGGGCGCGCGTTTCGGGTGGGTTTGACCGATGGATCATCGCTGCGGGCCGAGTCTTTGAAGTGGTCCGGTCAGACGATGCGGCTGACGTTGCCCGGCGGTGAGGGCTACGATCTGGACATCAGCGCCGTCGAGCAGATCGAGCAACTCAACGGTCCGGTCTTGTGGCTCTCGAGTCGTGTGCCCGCCGAGAGCGTACAGACGCCGTGGTTTTCGTCGATCGCCTGGCCGGCCAAGGTGGATCGCAGCGTCAGCGGGCGGGCGATCCGCGCTGATGGCCGAACCGTGCGGCACGGGATCGGGGTACACGCTTATTCGCGCCTGAGCTGGAACATCGAACCGGGCTGGAAGGCGTTCGGGACGCAATACGCGGTTGAGGATCGAAGCCTGGCGCTGGCCGATATGACCGTGCGGATCAAGCTGGATGGCAAAGTTGTCCATGAGCAGGCGCACGTGAAGGCCGACGGGGTTTATCCCCCGGTCGTGGTCCGGCTGGACGGGGCTACGAAGTTGACGTTGGAAGTGGATTACGGCCAAGGCAATGACACGCAGGACAGGCTGAACTGGATCGCCCCGGCGCTGCTGCGGAAAATGCCGGCATCAAGCCCGGCCACGCGCCCGACGACGCGGTAGAGAATGGACTGCTCGCGGCCCATTGCGCGATAGAGAATGGGCTGCTCGCGGCCCACTGGAGGAAGCATTGATGCCATGGATTCGATGGATGTTCGCCGCCGCGGTCGTAGTGATGGCGCTGGCGGCGGGGTCGTGTACGCAGGACAAGCCGCCGGTGAAAGCCGATGCCGCGCTGTCCGAGGGCGGCGCATCGCCGGTTTCGGCGAATCCGTCCGCCGACACCCTGGCCCCACCGGAAGGGGCGCAGTTCACGATCTTTTGTCGCCAGTATCGCGGCCCGGATCACGTCGCCGCGGCGATGCGGGCCAAGCGCCAACTGATCGAGCATACCGGTTCCAATCAGTGGCATGTGATGCACGATGAAGGCCAGAGCACCTTGTATTTCGGGTACTACACCACGGTGGACCGCTCGGTGCCGGACGGCCACCGCGCCCAGGTCGATCGCGCGAAAATCCAGGCGATGACGGACACCGCCGGAGACCGCCCGTTCAGCCAGTGCGTGCTGGTTCCGGTCGATGCCCCCGATCCCACCGCCCCGCCGGAATGGGACCTGCGAAACGCGCCGCCCGAGGGCTATTGGTCGCTCGAGATCGCGGCCTACAAGGACAGCCCGCTTCGCAAACAGGCGGCGGTCGATGCCGTCCGCGAAGCAAGGAAGATGGGAATCCAGGCTTTCTACTTCCACGGCCCGACCGTCTCGTCGGTCTGCATCGGTGTGTGGCCGCGTGACGCGGTGAAAGAACAGTCCAGCGACTCCGGCCGCGCCCGCGACCCTCAGCAGCCGATCTGGGTTCTCAATCGTCCGCTTCCCGAAGGACTTCCCAACGAGGTTCGGGACAAGGATGGTCATCGCGTGCGGGCCTTGACCCCGCGGCTGGAGCCGCTCGATCCGAAGATGCTCGCCACAATCCGCGAGTATCCGTATCACAGCACCAACGGCGAGCAGGACCGTCAGTGGATCAACGACCCGAAGAGGGGTGAAAAGGTAATGGTGCGCGTCCCGGCGGGGGTGGTGGTCATCCCGCGATCCGGGGACATGGCCACGCTCGACGGGCACGGCGCGCCGTCCGACCCGGCACCGCTGCTGATCAACCCGCTGGGCATCTCCCCACCCGAGCGAGGACGCGATCGGCTCCGCGCGTTCGACCGCTGAGCGCCGCCAACCGCAGATGCAACCGACCATGCAAGTTCTGATCGCCACCGGCAACCCCGGGAAAATCCGTGAGTTTCGTCAAATGCTCGGCGAAGATCGCTTCCAGTGGAGTGACCTGTCCCAGCATCCTCCGGCCGCGCCTGTCGCCGAAACCGGCGACACGTTTCGCGCCAACGCCTGCCTGAAGGCCTCGGCCTACGCCCGGATGTTTGCGACCTGGGCCTTGGCCGATGACTCGGGCCTCGAGGTCGATGCGCTGGACGGACGGCCCGGCGTGATGAGCGCCCGCTGGGCCATGATCCACGGTGCCGGGGATGGCGACGCCGACAACAACGCGCTGCTGCTACGCCAGCTCGCCGACGTTGCCGAGGAACGCCGGGGGGCGCGATTCGTGTGTGTCCTGGCGCTGGCCGATCCGCTCGGACGGATCGCCTTGACCGCGATGGACAAAATCGAGGGCCGCCTGCTGCGCGTCCCCCGCGGAAGCAACGGCTTCGGGTACGATCCACTCTTCCTCGTGCCCGAAATCGACAAGACGACCGCCGAACTGGACCTCGCCGCCAAGCACGCCATCAGCCATCGCGGCAAGGCCCTGGTGCGAATGCGCGACCTGATGGCGAGGTTGCGAATCGGCCAACCCTGAAACCCGCCGCGCGCCGCCGCGCATCGCCCGCGCCTCTCGGGTATTCTGTCTCGCGGATGATCCACCATGAGTGAAAAGACCCGCTTCTACATCACCACCCCGATCTACTATCCCAACGGCGAGCCGCACCTCGGCCACACCTACACCACCCTCGCGGCCGATACGGTGGCGCGATTCCATCGCATGCGCGGGGACGAGACCTGGTTCCTCACCGGCACCGACGAACACGGCGTGAAGATGGTGAAAACCGCCGCGGAACTGGGGATCTCACCGCGCGAGTTGGCCGACCGCAACGTCGCGGTCTTCCAACGGCTCTGGAGCGAACTGCACATCACCCATGACGATTTTCTTCGCACCAGCTCTGATCGCCACAAGGCGTCGGTCCGCGCGATCGTCGAGAAGATGGTCGAGGCGGGCGATCTGTACCTCGGCGGTTACGAAGGCTGGTATGACGAAGGACAGGAGGAATTCGTCACCGAAACGGAGGCCAAGACCCGCGACTTCAAGGCATTCAACGGCAAGCCGCTGGTGCGTTACAAGGAGCCGACCTACTTTTTCCGCCTGAGCAAATACGCCCCGAAGGTCTTGGAGTACATCCAGGCGAACCCGTCGTTCGTGCAGCCGGAGAGCCGGCGCAACGAGGTAATCAGCAAGCTGCGGGCCGGGGTCGAGGACTTGTCGATCAGCCGCGCCACGCTCAAGTGGGGGATCGAACTGCCGAACGATCCGGAGCATGTGGTCTACGTCTGGATCGACGCGTTGAGCAACTACATCAGCGCATTGGGCTACGGAACAGTCGATGATGCGCTCTACCGAAAATTCTGGCCCGTCGCGGTCCACTTGATCGGCAAGGAGATTCTCTGGTTCCACGCGGTCTACTGGCCGGCGATGCTGATGAGCATCGGTGCCCCCCTGCCGCGGCAGGTCTTCGCCCACGGCTGGTGGACGGCCAACGGGCGGAAGATGAGCAAGTCCGAGGGGAACTTCATCGACATCGAGAAATTGCGATCGCTCATCGCAGCGCACGGGCTGGATGCGCTGCGGTTCTACCTGCTTCGCACCGCCCCGTTCGGATCGGACCTGGACTTTTCGGACGCCGATTTCGTCAAGACCTTCAATGAACTGGCCAACGTGGTGGGCAATTGCCTGAACCGCACGCTGAAAATGATCAACCGCTATCGACAGGGAGTGCTGCCCGCCGCCGCGACAGGAGCCGATCTCGAGCCGATCGACCGCGACTTGATCGCTCGGGCCGAGGCGCTGTCGGGGGTGGTCGATCAGGCATACCAGGCGATGGATATTCAGCAGGCGGTGCTGGCCCCGATCGAGCTGGCGCGATCGACCAACGGATACATCGACGCGACCGCGCCGTTCTCCCTGGCCAAAAATCCTTCTAAGGCCGCGCGACTGGACACGGTGCTGAACCTGTCGGCGACGGCAATCGCCCGCGCCTTGATCGCCCTGCTGGCGGTTCTGCCCGAAAAGGCCGCCGCCGGTCTGGGCCAGCTCGGCATCGACCCCGCGGGCCGAACGTTCGCCGACCTGATGAGCAGCCCGTTCTCCCCAGGCGGCAAATTGGGTGAAGGCATCCCCCTGTTTCCTAAAATTGACCCGGTCAGCTGATCGTTCCGCATTGCACGTTCTCGTTTCAACCGCGGCTCCCCCGCCGCGCGCCGCGTCGAGGCCGGCGGTGGTCTCCCGTCGCGCCCCCGTCGAGAACGACGGCGTTCCGCGCCGCGCGCCGCGTCGAGGGTGGCGGTAGTCCTCCGTAGAGAACGACGGCGTTCGCCCGCGGCGCGCCGTGAAAATCGGCGCGATTTGACAGGGCCGTCCGGTCGCTTGTATTGTCGCCACGCGGTTTGATCTGGGCCTGTGGGTCACGTAAAAATCGAGGTCTGGCATTGGCTGCGACGGTCGTCATTCCCGCCCGCTTGGGGTCCACCCGGTTCCCCGCCAAGATTCTCGCCGCTCAGACCGGTCGGCCGCTGGTGCAGCACGTCGTGGATCAGGTGCGCAAATGCCGCCGCGTCCGCGAGATTCTCGTCGCGGCCGATGATGTCCGCATCGTCGAGGCGCTGGCGAAGTTCAACACGCCGGTGGTGATGACATCCGCGTCGCATCCATCGGGGACCGATCGGATCGCCGAGGTGGCCGCCGGGCTGAGCGACGCGATCGTGGTCAACGTGCAAGGCGATGAGCCGGAGATCGAGCCGGAGACGATCGACGGACTGATCGAGTGCCTGGAACAATGCGACGCCGAGATGGCCACTTGCGCCACACCGTTTCCCGCGGGAGCCGATCCGGCGGACCCCAATTTGGTGAAGGTGGCGATCGGGTTAGATGATCGGGCTCTCTACTTTTCCCGATCGCCCATCCCCTATCGCCGGGACGCGACCGGATCGAATCCGCCGGCGTATCATCTGCATCTGGGGATTTACGCCTATCGGCGAGAGTTTTTGCTTCGCATGGCCTCCTGGGTGCCCACGCCGTGCGAGCAGTCGGAAAAGCTCGAGCAGTTGCGTGCCCTGGAGCACGGCTGTTCGATCCGGATCAAGCGGGTGTTGCGCGCCGCTCACGGGATCGACACCCCCGGGCAATATCGCGAGTTTGTCGAACGATGGAGCAGTGGACGCACGCGGCTGATCGCGGCCGCGTGCGATCCCCAAACGCCATGAGCAACGAAGAAATGCTGGCCAAGATCGGACAAAGCTCGGAGGAGACCGAGTTTTATACCCCCATGCCCGCCGGATATCGCAAGGGGCATCACAAGTACATCATCGTGGTCGGAACGGTGATGAGCGGCCTGGGCAAGGGGATTTTCTCCTCTTCGCTGGCCAAGCTGCTGAAGGACAAGGGGCTGCGCGTCGCTCCGATCAAGATGGAGGGGTACTACAACATTGACTCCGGGACGCTGAATCCCTATCGCCACGGCGAGGTGTTCGTGCTGGACGATGGGATGGAAACGGACATGGACCTGGGGACGTACGAGCGCCTGCTGGACCAGGACTTGTCAGCGTTGAACTTCACAACCAACGGGCAGATTTTCTCGACGGTGTTGAAAAAGGAGCGTGAAGGCGGCTATCTCGGGCGCGACGTGCAGACGATCCCGCACGTGACCGGGGAGATCAAGTTCAAGCTGCGTGAACTGGCCGCCCGATCCAACGCCGACGTGGTTTTCGTCGAAGTCGGCGGCACCGTCGGGGACCTGGAGAACAGCAACTATCTCGAGGCCTGCCGCCAGTTGGCCTACGAGGAAGGTGAAGGGGCCGTGGCGTTCGTGGCATTGACGTACGTGCTGGAGCCAGGGGCCTTGGGCGAGCAGAAGTCCAAGGCGGCGCAACTGGGGATCAAGCGCCTGATGGAAGTGGGGATCATGCCCCACATCATCGCCTGCCGGGCGTCGAACCCGGTGCGCGACCAGGTGCGAGAAAAAATCTCGATGTACACCAACGTCCCCATGCGACGGGTCTTCTCGATGCATGATGTGGACAGCATCTACCTGATCCCCGACTCGATGCGCGAGGGGGGCATCGACCGCGAGGTGCTGACGATGCTCGATCTGCACGATCGCGTCGATCAGCGCCACGAGGATCAGGCCCGGCTGAAATGGCGCTGGTTCGTCGATCGTATCGGCAAAGGGCGCAAGATCATCACCATCGGCGTGACCGGCAAATACACGTCCCTGCGCGACGCCTACGCCAGCATCATCAAGTCGGCCGAACATTGCGGCGTCCATCTGGGCTGCGACGTGCAGCTCCGCTGGATCGACACGACCACCATCGACTCATCCAACGTCGACCGCCGCCTGGCCGATTGCCATGGGATCATCGTGCCCGGCGGGTTCGGCGTGCGCGGCACCGAGGGCAAGATCGAGTGCATCCGATATGCCCGCGAAACGCGGATGCCTTATCTGGGGCTATGCCTGGGATTCCAGATGGCCGTCATCGAATACGCCCGCAACGTCTGCGGGATTGCCGGGGCCAACAGCTCGGAATTCGATCCCCGCTGCGCTGCGCCGGTGATCGACATCCTGCCCGAGCAGAAGCGCATCGAAGGGTTGGGCGGCAACATGCGTCTGGGCGGCAAGGATATCCAAGTCAAGCCCGGCACCCTGGCGGCCAAGCTCTTCGACGATGCCGCCAGCGTCCGCCTGCGGTTTCGCCATCGCTACGAGGTGGACCCGAAGTACATTCACGCCCTCGAGGAACACGGGCTGATTTTCAGTGGAAAGCACCCTTCCCAGCCGATCATGCAAATTCTCGAGCTGCCGCCGGAAGTACATCCGTTTTTCATGGGAACCCAGGCGCATCCGGAATTGACCAGCCGGCCGCTTCGACCCAGCCCGATGTTCATGGGATTCTGCCAGGCGGCGATCGATTTTTCCGAACGCGCTGACGCGGCGAACAAGCCGCCGGGAAAAATCCCCCAGCCGGCGTAACGCCCCGGCGATGCGCTGAGGCGACGCCGCGCCGATACGCTGAAGCGCTGAGGCAACGCCCCGCCGATGCGATGAGGCAACGTCGCGCTGAGGCATGAAACAGCCGAGACCGCCGATCGCCGCCTCAGCCGATTTTGCATCGGCCGAGTCCGTCGACTGATCTCAAATCTGAAGTCGGGTTTTGCCAACCACCGGCGCGATTGATCTCAAATTTGAAATCTAAAATCAACTTTGCCAATCGCCAGGACCGATCGGAAGCCGATTTTTCACCCCCGTCGGCACCCCTTATGATGTCATTCCCCCTCAAGCGCGGCTGAGATATCCGCCGGTCTCGGTGCTGATGCGCAGAGTCTCACCGTTCTCAATGAACGCCGGAACCCGCGTCTTCAGGCCCGTCTCCAAAGTCGCATCCTTGAGCTGATTGGTGGCGGTAGCGCCCTTGATCCCCGGCGGAGTATCGGTCACTTTCAGGTCCACGGTCTTGGGCAGCTCATAGCTGACGATCCGGCCATCGTGGAACAGGGCGCTGATCTGGGTGTTCGGCTTGAGATACAGAATATCGTCGCCGAAGACTTCCTTAGAGATCGCGTTTTGATCATAGGTCTCCAGGTCCATGATCACGTGTCCCTCGTTGTCCGAATAGAGATACTCGACATTTCGGCGGTCGAGATTGACCACGTCGACGTCATCGGTGGCACCGACGCGTTTGTCCATGATCGTCCCTTTGCTTACGTCGCGCAGCTTGAACTGCACCTTGGCCCGAAGGTTCCCGGGGGTGTTGTGATCGGCATTGGTCACCACGAACAGCTTCCCATCGATAACGACCGCCTGTCCACGGCGCACATCACTGGCTCGCATACTCACCTCAGCGCAAAAAGGGGTTGGGGAAAGGTTAATGAAAGGAGAAAATTGTACCCGCTGAGAAGGCCGACGTCAAACCCCCGGAATGCGGAATTCTTGTGGCGAACGATCCGGGCTTGCGATTCGCCGCGGCGATAGTCTGAGGCCGGGCCAATCGGTCGAACTCAATACCTTGGCGATTCGATTGCCTTGGTGCCGCCGGTGTCCTCACCGGCGGCACTTCATCCGTGACATTCGGTCTCTGGTTCTTCTTTGAATGAACCAAGTTTGCCAAGAGCAGGCGCTATACCCGGGCCAATAGCGCCGCGGGGCGGGGCTTGACGAAATCGCGGCGATGGATAAAATGACTGACTGGTCAGTTAAATATTCGGAATGGCCGATGCAACCGTAAAATCACCGGGACGCCCCGTGGACCGCACCTTGGCGGCCCGTCGCCGCGAGGAGATCCTCGCCGCCGCCATCGGGCAGTTCGCCAGCACCGGGTTTGCCGGGACCGATCTGGAGTCGATCGCGGCCGAGCTGGGCTGCGCCAAGGGGACGCTGTACCGCTATTTCCCCAGCAAGGCCACGCTGTTCCGCGACGCGGTAGACGAGATCATGCGGAAGCTCGTCGAACAGCTCAGCGCCCCCGCCGGGGTCGATCCGCTCGAGCAGCTTGAGAACGGGGTGCGGGCATTCCTATCGTATTTCCACGCGAACCCGACCTACGTCGAGATGCTGATCCAGGAGCGGGCTCAGTTCCGCGATCGCCAGCGCCCGACGTATTACCGTTACCGTGACGCCAGTCGTCCGGAATGGGAACGTTGGTTGCGGGCGATGATGAAGGATGGACGATTGCGCAAAGTTCCCCCGGCGCGGGTGCTGGATGTGCTGGGGGACTTGATGTATGGGACGATTTTCGTGAACTACTTCGCCTGCCGAAAGAAAACCTTGCAGCAGCAGGCCGAGGACGTGCTGGACGTGTTGCTGAACGGGTTGCTTACCCTCCAGGAGAAAGCTCGACGATCGGCCAACGCCGGCGGTTGAGCGATGGATTCTTCCCCCCCAAGAGAAAACCGGGATTTGTTTATGAAACGACGATTCGGCGTGGTGGTGGTCATGGGCATGGTCTGGGCCATGGGCGTGGCGTGCAAGCCGCGGTCGCAGCAGCGGCCGGCGCCGCCGCCGGCGCCGGTCACGGTGACGACCCCCTTGCAGCGTGAGATCCTCGACTGGGACGAGTTCGACGGGCGGTTGGCCGCGGTGGATCAGGTCGAGGTGCGGGCCAGGGTCAGCGGGTTTCTCGAATCGGTCAAGTTCGAGGAAGGATCGATTGTCAAACAAGGCCAGGTGCTGTTCGTTATCGACGGGGCGCTGTTCCAGGCTGCCTATGACCAGGCGGCGGCGGAGATGCAGCGGGCCCAGGCGCAGCTCGATTACGACTCGGCGGAACTGAGTCGGCTCGAGGACTTGCGCCGTTCGGGCGTCAGCTCGGTGAAGGAATACGAAGACGCCCGGCTTTCGCAGCGCCGCTCGTCCTCGGCGGTGGCCGCGGCGAAGGCGGCGCTGCAAACGGCCTCACTGAACCTCGGATACACCAACGTCGCGGCGCCGATCACCGGACGTATCGGGCGCAAGCTCGTGACCGCCGGAAACCTCGTCGCTGGCGGAGCCAATCAGTCCACGCTGCTGACCACCATCGTGTCGCTCGATCCGATCTACTGCTATTTCGACGCCGATGAACGATCGGTGCTGAAATACCAGCGACTCGCCCGCGCCAACCAGTTGGCGGGCGTTAGCGTCGCGCAAGTTCCATGCTGGATGGGGCTCAGCGACGAGAAAGGCTTTGTGCACCGGGGGAACATCGACTTCGTCAACAACGCGCTGGACCCGGGCACCGGGACGCTCGAGGCCCGCGGCGTTTTTCCCAACCCCAATGGGGTGCTGACGCCAGGGTTGTTCGCGCGGATGCGGATCCCCGGCAGCACGGTATATGAGGCGATCCTGCTTCCCGACGATGCGATCCTCACCGATCAGAGCCAGCGCTATGTCCTGACCGTGGATGAGAAGAACGTCGCCCACTACCAGAGGGTCGAGCTGGGCACGCTGTATGAAGGGCTTCGAGTGATCGCCGGCGGCGTCAAGCCGACCGACCACGTGATCATCAACGGGCAGATCCGGGTGCGACCCGGGGCGATCGTGAACCCCACGGTGGCACCGTTCCCGGCGTCGGCGCCTTCGGAGATGAACCGCGAACTGGTTCGACGACTGACCAATCCCGATGCGGCGACCCGGCCCGCAGCGCCGATGGATGCCCCGTCGCAGCGCAGCGCGGCCACGAACGCCGCAGCCCCGGCGACGCGAAAATCGCCGACCACGCAAGGCACCGCCCCGGCGCAAGGCACCGCCCCGGCGCAAGGCGCCGAAGCGGCCCGGCGAGTCGCGGCCGAGCTTGGCCAGGCGACCAAGCCGATGGGTGTGAACGTGGAGGTGGCGCAGTGAACTTCGCCCGATTTTTCACCGATCGCCCGGTTTTTGCCGGCGTCCTCGCCATCGTCACCGTGCTGGTGGGATTGATCGCCATGGCCAATCTCCCGGTGGCGCAGTACCCGGAGATCGCCCCTCCGACGGTCGTGGTCAGCGCCCGCTATCCGGGCGCTGATGCCCAGACGGTGGCCGAGGCCATCGCCACCCCCATCGAGCAGCAACTCAACGGCGTCGAGAACATGCTCTACATGTCGAGCCAGGCGAACAACGACGGCTCGATGCAGTTGACCGTGACGTTCGCACTGGGCACGAACCTGGACATCGCCCAGGTGCAGGTGCAGAACCGCGTGGCGCTGGCCGAGCCGCAGTTGCCCGAGGAGGTGCGCCGCCAGGGGGTCACGGTCAACAAACGATCGCCGGACATCACCTTGGTGATCCAGGTGTTCTCGCCGACCGAGCAATATGACCGGCTCTACCTGAGCAACTTTGTCACCTTGCAGTTGCGCGATCAGATCGCGCGGGTGCAGGGCGTGGGGGATATCCGCGTGTTCGGGGCACGCGATTATTCGATGCGGCTGTGGCTGGACCCGCAGAAGATGGCGGTTCGCAACATCACCGCCGGCGACGTGGTCTCGGCGGTGCGGTCGCAGAACGTCCAGGTGGCCGCCGGCGTGGTCGGTGCCCCGCCGCTGCCGCCCGATGCGGCGCGATTCCAGTACACGGTGACGGCGCAGGGGCAGTTGCAGACGCCCGAGCAGTTCGGCGATGTGATCGTCAAGGCCGGCGCCGGCGCCAGCGTGATCCGCGTGCGCGACGTGGCGCGGGTGGAACTCGGCGGCAGCGATTATTCCACCGTCAGCTTCTACAACGATCAGGCGGCGATCGGGCTGGCGGTGTTCCAGTTGCCCGGGTCCAACTCGATCACGACCGCCGACGCGATCTACGCCAGGATGGAGGAACTGAAAAAGACCTTCCCCCCGGGGATCGATTACGCCATTCCGTTCGACACGACGTTGTTCGTGCGCGAGAGCATCCAGGACGTGGTGGTGACTCTGCTCGAGGCGATCGTGCTGGTCGTGCTGGTCGTGCTGGTGTTCCTGCAAAGCTGGCGAGCCTCGCTCGTGCCGCTGCTGGCGATCCCGGTATCGCTGATCGGAACCTTCGCGTTCATGAAGCTGTTCGGATTCTCGATCAACAACCTCTCGCTGTTCGGGCTGGTGCTGGCGATCGGCATCGTGGTCGACGACGCGATCGTGGTCGTGGAGAACGTCGAGCGCTGGCTCGCCGAGGGACTAAGCCCCCGCCAAGCGGCGTACAAAGCGATGGACGAGGTGACGCCCGCGGTCATCGCCATCGCGTTCGGATTGTCCGCCGTCTTCATCCCGGTGGCGTTCATCAGCGGCATCACCGGCCAGTTCTACAAACAGTTTGCCCTGACGATCTCGATCTCGACACTGCTGAGCGCGTTCAACTCCCTTACGCTTAGCCCGGCGCTGTGCGCGCTGCTGCTGCATCATCCCAACGAACGCAAAGACTTCTTCGGACGGGCGATCGACTTCACTGTCGGCTGGTTTTTTCGGCTTTTCAACCGTGGACTGGACTTTTCCACCCGCGCCTATGCCGGAGCGCTTCGCCGAGTCCTGCGATTCAGCGTCGTTGCGCTGCTGGTCTACCTCGGGCTGGGATACCTCGGCTATGTCGGGTTCGCCCGAGTTCCGACCGGCTTCATCCCGTCGCAAGACCAGGGGTTCTTGTTCGTCAATCTCCAGATGCCCGATGCCGCAACCGTGCAGCGGACCGAGCAGACGGCCCTGAAACTGATGGCCATCGCCCGCAAGGCGCCCGGGGTGAAGGCCACCATCGCCATCGTCGGATTCTCGTTCCTCACCGGCGCCAGCCAGTCCAACGCCGCCACGATGTTCGTCTCGCTGGACCCCTTCGAGCAGCGCAAGGCACACCCCGAACAAGCCTCCATGGCGCTGGCCGGGCGCCTCATGGGACAATTCTCGCAAGTACAGGAGGGGTTGGCGCTGGTCTTTCCGCCGCCGCCCGTTCGCGGCGTGGGGGCGGCGGGCGGATTCAAGATGCAGGTCCAGGATCGCACCGGAGTGAACGATCCGCAGGCATTGCAGGCGGCGGTGGGACAGTTGATGGCGGCGGCGCGGGAAGAGCCGCGGATCGCCAACCTGTTCAGCAGCCTGCGGGCCAGCACCCCGCAGTTGCGGGTCGATGTGGATCGCACCCGCGTTAAGCAACAAGGCATCGAGGTCACGGACGTGTTCCAGACCCTCAACGTCTTCCTCGGCTCGCAATACATCAACGATTTCACGTATCTCGGGCGGGTGTTCCGGGTGTTGGCCCAGTCGGAAGCGAAATTCCGGGCCACCCCGCAGGATATCGGGCAGTTCCAGGTGCGCAACAAGCAAGGCGACATGGTGCCGCTGGCATCCGTCACCAACGTGCGGACCATTTCCGGCCCGGATCGCATCGCCCGCTACAACCTGTATATGGCCGCCGATATCCAGGGCTCGGGTGCCCCGGGCGTCAGCAGCGGCGACGCGATCCAGATCATGGAGCGGCTGGCGGAGAAAACCCTTCCGCCGGGATACGCCTATGAATGGACCGAGCTGAGCTACCAGGAAAAAGTCGCGGGAAACACTGCGTTTCTGATCTTCCCGTTGTGCGTGCTGTTCGTCTGGCTCACCCACTCGGCCGAGTACGAGAGCTTTTCCCTCTCGACGGCGATCATCCTCATCGTGCCGATGTGCCTGGTCGCGGGCATCTGGGGAGTGGCACTCAGCGGCCAGGACAACAACATCTTCACGCAGATCGGCTTCGTCGTGCTGGTGGGGCTAAGCGCCAAGAACGCCGTTCTGATCGTCGAGTTCGCCAAGCAGCAGGAGGAAAAAGGCCTGGCGCCGTTTGATGCAGCGCTCGAGGCGGCCCGCTTACGACTGCGCCCGATCCTCATGACCAGCTTCGCGTTCATCCTGGGCGTGGTTCCCCTCGTCATCGCCAAGGGCGCCGGCGCCGAGATGCGACACGCCCTGGGAACCGTCGTTTTCTGGGGAATGATCGGCGTGACCTTCTTCGGAATCTTCCTCACGCCCGTCTTCTACCTGGTGATCCGCAAAATCGTCGGCGGTCGCATCGGCCACCGCGGCGAGCCGGAGGTTGCCCATCCGAACGATTGACTACCCCCCGATAGCGATCCTCGACCCACCCAGCGCCGGGTGGCCAATCTCCGAGACGGCGCATCGCGATTTGCCGACATTGTGTGGATCGACGCGTCGTTTGCCCGGCGATGAACTCGGTGGCACAGGGCGCATCGCGATTTGCCGACATTGCGTCGATCGACCCGGGCGGGTAGGTTGCGGCGGAGTTGGCTGTCCCTGAACTGGAGACGCGATCATGCCGGTGGAAAAATGGTCGGATGATGTGGTCGTGGTGCATCTGGCGGACGATCCGCAGTTCACCGACGATCTGCAATCGCTCGAAGCCCAGGTCATGGGCAAGAAATTGAACGTGGTGCTGGACTTCGCCTCGGTGCATTTTGTCAATTCATCGAACATCGCCAAGATACTGAAGCTGCGAAAACTCATCGCCGCCGCGGCCGCCAGGCTGGTGCTATGCAATGTCGGCACGCAGGTCTGGAGCGTGTTTCTGATCACCGGCCTCGATAAGCTGTTCGACTTCAGCGACAACGTCCCCACGGCGCTGGCCACGCTGCAAATGAGCGCTTCGTAGCGCTGGGCCTGGGCGGATATCTTAAATTGTCACGGCGGTGCCGGCGCTCGCCTCGGGGTGATCTTGGCGGCCGGCAAAGGGCTGGCGGGCGGGTACATGAAACGATTCGTGGTCATCGGGCTGGGCAACTTCGGGGCGACGGTCTCGCAGACGCTGCACGCGCAGGGGCATGATGTCGTGGCGATCGACGCCGATCAGGAGGCCGTGGATCGTATCGCCCCGCATGTGACGCGGGCGGCCGTCGGCGATGGGCGCAAGCCCGCGACGCTCGAGCGCATCGGTGCCAAGGGCGCCGATGCCGGGGTGGTCAGCACCGGCGACGACATCGCCTCGAGCATCCTGGCCACACTGGCGCTGCGCGATTTCGGGGTCGAAACCATTTACGCCAAGGTGATCAGCCGCGATCATGCCCGGGTGATGGACAAGATCGGCGTGACCGAGACGATCTTTCCCGAACACGAATCGGCGATGGCGCTGGCGTCGCGCATGACCGGCAAGGCGCTGCTGAACTACGTGAAACTCGCCGAGCATTTCTCTATCCAGGAGATGGGCCTTCCCGACACCTGGAACGGCAAAACGCTGCGGGAATTGAAGCTGCGGGGCCAGTATGAAGTGACGATCGTTGGCGTTCACGACAACCTGCTCGACGAAGTGCAGTTGCCCAACCCGGATTCAACCCTCAAGGAATCCGACACCCTCCTGGTCGCCGGCCGCGACGAGGCGCTAGCCCGTCTGGCGAAGTTATAGGATGTCGCCAGGCGAGGCGAAGGCGCGTCCGCTTCGGGCCGATAGTGCTATAATACGATTGCGCGGAGATTGCGGCGGACGCCGCGGAAACGCTCGCGCGGTGGCGGGATCGCAATGCGCGATCTATCGTTCGCCTGGCGGTGCCTTGGGAAATGGGTGTTTGCATGAGCCAGTTCAAAAGCGATGCGGTCGACTTAAATCCCAACGTTGACACCGAACTTGGAAAAGTGGTCGTGGACCTTGGCTTGGCCACGCGCACCGAGGTCGAGTTCTGCCGCGAGCAGCAGAAGCAGTCTTCCGATCCCAACCAGCGCAGCCTCACCGATCTGCTGGTCGAACACAGCTTCATCACCCCCAACCAGGTCAAACGCATCCGAGGCCAGATCGAGGAGCGGAAAAACTCGCAAATTCCAGGCTATCAACTGATCAGCAAACTCGGCAAAGGGGCCATGGCCACGGTCTACAAGGCCCGCCAGCTTTCGCTGGACCGGATCGTGGCCGTTAAGGTGCTTCCCAGGAAAATGGGCGAGAGTGAAGAGTTCGTACAGCGGTTCTACAAAGAGGGAAAGGCCGCGGCCAAGCTGTCGCACAATAATATCGTCCAGGCGATCGACGTGAACTCGACGCCCGAGGGTTTCCATTATTTTGTGATGGAGTACATCGAGGGCAAGACGCTCTACGACATGATGGCCCCCCCGCCGGCCGGGGACGGCAAGGCCTTCTCCGAGGCCGAAGCGCTGGATGTGATGCGGCAAATTACCGGCGCAATGGTCCATGCCCATCAGCGCGGGCTGATTCACCGCGACATCAAACCCAAGAACATCCTGCTGACCCCCGAGGGCGTGGCCAAGCTCACCGACCTGGGGCTGGCCCGCGCCATGGATGACAAGGAAGCGGCCGAAAGCGAGGCGGGCAAGGCCTACGGCACGCCCTACTACATCAGCCCCGAGCAGATTCGCGGCGAAGTGGACATCGACTTCCGCGCGGATATTTATTCCCTGGGCGCAACGATGTATCACCTGGTGACCGGTCGCCCGCCGTTCGACGGCGAAACGCCCAGCGCCGTGATGCACAAGCACCTCAAGCAGCCGCTCACGCCCGCCGACCACGTGAACACCGCCTTGAGCGCCGGCGTCGGCGAGATCATCGACGTGTGCATGGCCAAACAGCGCGACGAGCGCTACAACAGGACCGAAGATCTGTTGGAAGATCTTCGCGCCGTGGCGCAAGGCCATCCCCCCCTTCATGCCCGCCGCGCCGTCGATCTGGAATCGCTGGCGAAAATGGAGCAGGAGACCGGCAAGACCGTGGACCTTCCCCCCAGTTCTCCGACAAGTCTCGATGCCTGGAAGCAACTGCTCAATTCGCCGATCGGCAAGCTGATGCTTTCCGCCTTGGCAGCGTCGATTCTGGTAAACCTGATTCTGCTCATCGTTTTTCTGATCCGCTGAAGAATTCGCCGTTTCGCCCGCGGATGCACCGGCATTCCACTCAAACCGACATCGCGGCCCGCCGGGTTGACAATCCCACCCAATGGATTGCCGGGCGTTGACGGACGATGGCGGCGGGAATAGCTTTGCAGTTCGATGAGCGGCGTCGCGGCGATCGAGAATTCGTCTCCCAGCCCGGCGGCGCCGCGCGGGGTGATGCGCACCGTCTGGCGCCACCGCGAGCTGCTGGGACAGTTGATCCGGCGCGATGTGGCGCACAAATATCGTGGCGCGGTTCTGGGGGCGATCTGGTCGTTCGTCACGCCGCTGGTGATGCTCGGCATCTATACCTTCGTCTTCACCGTCATTTTTCATCCCCATTGGTCCGGCCCCCAGCAGGGCACCGGCTATTTCGCATTAACCCTCTTCGCCGGATTGATCCCTTTTCAGTTCTTCGCCGAGGTAGTCAATCGCTCGCCGGGCATGATTCTCCAGGTGCCCAATTATGTGAAAAAGGTCGTTTTCCCGCTCGAGGTGCTGCCGATGATGGCCGTCGGATCGGCGCTGATCCATGCCCTGGTCAGCACGCTGATTCTGCTGATCGGCGTGGGCGTGCTGCTGCACACGTTCGCATGGCAGGTGGTCTGGCTGCCGGTCATGTTCATCCCCTTGATCCTCTTGACCGTGGGGATGAGCTGGTTTCTTTCATCCCTGGGAACGTACCTGCGCGACCTGCGCGAAGCGGTTGGCCCGGTGGTGCAGATGGCGATGTTTCTCACCCCGATTTTCTACCCCTTAAGCAGCCTTCCGCCGGCCATGCGCCCGGTGCTTCAGGCCAACCCGCTGACAGTCATCGTCGATGGGTTTCGCCACGCGCTGCTGGGCCAGGAATGGACGACTCGCCCGGCGTGGATCGCCTGGACAATCGCCAGCGCTCTGATCGCGCTGGGGGGATTCACCTGGTTCCAGAAGACCAAACGCGGCTTCGCGGATGTGATGTGACATGAGCCAGCCGGTCCTCGAAGCCCAGAATGTCGGGAAGATGTACCGCATGTACCGGCGGCCGGTGGATCGGCTGCTGCAAATCCTGCGCGGGGGCGATCACGGCCGATCGTTCTGGGCCCTGCGCGATGTATCGTTTTCTCTCTCGCCCGGCGAAGCCCTGGGGATCATCGGGCGCAACGGTTCGGGCAAGAGTACGCTTCTGCAACTGCTCGCCGGCGTGCTTCAGCCAACCGAAGGCTCGGTGACAACCGCCGGTCGGATCGCGGCGCTGCTCGAGTTGGGCAGCGGGTTCAACCCCGAATACAGCGGCCGCGACAACGTCTACATGAACGGTGCGATTCTCGGCCTGAGCCGCGCGCAGATGGACCAGCGATACGATCGCATCGCCGATTTCGCCGAAATTGGGGATTTTATCGAGCAGCCGGTGAAGACCTATTCCAGCGGAATGTTCGTTCGTCTGGCATTCGCCGTCGCCACGCATGTCGATGCCGAGGTCTTGCTGGTGGATGAAGCATTGGCCGTGGGCGACGTCTTTTTCCGCCAGAAGTGTTACCGCCATCTCACGGCGATGCGCCAACGCGGGCTGAGCGTGATCCTGGTGACACACTCGATGGCCGATGTCGAGCAGTTCTGCCAGCGGGCGATCTTGCTGCACAAAGGCCAGGCTGTCTTCGCCGGGCCGTCCAGCGAGGCGGTGAAGCATTATTATCTGGTCGAACAATCCGAGCGGGCGTCGATAGGGACGGCGTCCAAACCGGCGCCGGACGAAACGGCCAAGCCGCCGTCTTTCGAGGCGTCGCTGCCGCGCCCAAGTCCTTCGGCGATGATCGATCTGTCGGACGCCAGCCAGATCAGCGACGCCGGCGCCCGATGCGTCGGGCTGGCCCTGTGCAATCTCGGCGGCGAGCCTTGCCGGGTGTTCGAGCAAACCCAGCGAATGGTGGTCTGGACCGAGTGGCAGTTGGCGCGGGAGATCGAAGTGCCGGTCGGGGGCGTGACGCTGCGCGATGAGAAGGGATTGACAGTCCACGGCAAGAACACGCTGCAACTGCCGGTCGATCCCCCCCGCCGGGTGGCGGCGGGCCAGACGGTGCGATTCGCCCAGGAAATCGAGCTGTCGCTGCGAAGCGGCGAGTACACGCTGGAAGTGGGATTGGCGGCGCTGAGCGCCGAGGATTTCGACCGCCGTGGGATCTACCCCCATGTCGAACTTCATGCGCGGACCCACCGGCTGTGCCACCTGCCCGGCGTGGTCGCGTTTTCGGTAATCCCCAGAAAACTGCCGCTGCCGCCCGGCACATTGACCCAACTCCCCCACTACGGCGCCGCCGACCTTCCCGGCGCCGCCCGCATCGCCGTGGAATGATCTCGCCTCATCGCACCAAGGGAAAACCCAGAATATCCCTCCCAGCGCCGCTGCCCGGGATGAACGGGCTGATGGCTTCTGAATGTCCGCGTCTTCAAGGAAAACGGGGACGCGCTTCTTTTTCACCATTCTCACCACAGTTTTTTGAAATGCTCAATTAAATATCATTTGTAATAGCGCAACTATATTATGCTGTGAAAAAAGAAGTGCGTCCCATTTTTTCCCGGCGTGCCTTGTCGGACGTGCGGCAACAAGCGGCTTGTCGGCTTGCCTCGGGCGCGGTACAGGGTTGGGCGATGGAGCGAGCGACGTTGACGGTCGAGGAGGTGCTGGGCGGGTTCGACGCCGTGGCGCGGTTGTATCCCAATGTGCCGCCGCTGTGCATGTGGCGGGCGTGGGAAGTCGCCGGGTATGTCCGGTTCCCGCTGCGCGACCCGGTGCTGGATGTGGGGTGCGGGGATGGGGCGTTCTTTCGGCTGGTGCATGGCAATATCCGTCGGGTTACGGGCATCGACCACGCTGAACAGGCGGTAATCGAGGCGCGAAAGTCAGGTGTGTATGCACAGGTGATCCAGGCCCCGGCGCAGCGGATCGCCGCCGCCGTCGCCGGCGAACGATTCGCTTCGGCGTTCGCCAATTGCTCGCTGGAACACATGGACGATCTTCCGGCGGTGTTAGCGCAGGTACGCGGGGCGCTGGCCCCGGGGGGTGAGTTCGTTTTCTCGGTCGTCACCGACCGGTTCGTGTCGTGGAACCCCCTGCCGAAGCTGGCCGATCTTCTCGGCGGCTCGGGCGCGCCGGTCGCCGCGGCGCATGTGGACTATCATCACCTGGTCAATCCCCTCAGCCCCGCGCAATGGGCCAGGCATCTGCGTGATGCGGGGTTTGACCGGATCGAGCATCTGCCGATCATGCCCGAAGCCAGCGCCCGGGTCTTTTTGCTGCTGGACAACCTCTGGCACATGCCGGCGGCGCACGGCGAGGTGGGCGGCGAGCTGCGGCGCTGGCTGCACGGCCGCGGACCGGGGCTGATTCCCGGACTGCGATCGATGTTCGAGGGATTGCTGCGAATGGAAAGGGATTTCGCCACCGGCTGCGGCGCAATTTTCAGCGCCCGGGCCGCGAGATGAGTTGTCCGCCAACGGTGACGCCGCCGCGATGTCGATGGATTTGTGCATTCTCGCCTCCGGGTCTTCGGGCAACTGCTCGATCGTGCGCTGCGGCGATGGCGCGATCCTGATCGACGCGGGGATCGGACCGCGAACCTGCGCCGCCCGGCTGAACGGACTGGGCGTGACGCTCGACGCGGTGCGGGCGATCCTTCTGACCCACCTCGACCGCGACCACTTCACGCCCCACTTCGCCGCCACGATCGTGGCCCGCGGAATCCAGGTGCATTGTCACCGCTCGCTGCGCGGCCAGGTGATCGCCATGTTGCAAGGGGTGTCGGACCTGGTGCGGCCGTTCGATGCCGGTGAGTTTTCGCCGATGCCCGAGGTGAATGTCGCGCCGATCCACCTGGCCCACGACCGCGAGGGGTCGCACGGGTTCGTCATCGACGCCGAAGGCTGCCGAATCGCCTATGCCACCGACCTGGGTCATGTACCGGCGCATCTGCCCCTCCGATTCAGCGGTGCCGACGTGCTGGCGCTGGAGAGCAACTACGATCCGGCGATGCAGCTCGCAAGCCGGCGCTCGGCGCGGCTCAAGCAGCGGATCATGGGCGGGCGCGGGCATCTCTCGAACGACCAGGCGCTGGAACTGATCCGGGCGGTGTTCGATCAGTCTCAGCGGCGCGGCGATGCGCTGCCGGGAAATATCGTGTTGCTGCACCGCAGCCGCCAATGCAACTGTCCGCGGCTGCTGCGCGACTTGTTCAGCCGTGATTCGCGCTTGGCCGGGCGGGTGATCTTCGCCGAGCAACATCAGCGCACCGAGTGGATCACCCCGCGTCCGCGCCCGCCGATCCCGGGCGAGCAGTTGCGCCTCTGGGCGTAACCTGATGACCTATAGCCCAAGTTCGACCGCCAGCCGCAGAACTTCGGCCACGCTCCATGCCTGAGCGAACGCACCCACGGGCCGATGCGGTGGATCGGCCTCGAAAATCTCGGCGATCTGTCCGATGCACCCATCATTGGCCATGTGATCCAGCAGCGGTGTGAGCCATTCGATGGCCTGCGCCCGCGATTCGGCGGATCGGTTGTTGACGCGTAGATACGCCTCCAGAAACGCCCCGATCGGCCAGGCCCAGACAGTGCCGTTGTGATAGGCCGCATCGCGGCGCATCTGCTCGCCGTGATAGTGCCCGTGATAATTCGGATCGCTCGCCGCTAAGGATCGCAGCCCCATCGGCGTGAGCAACTCGCGCCGCACCACCTCGACGACGGCGCTGCACTGCTCGGGAAGCAACGGGCTGTGTTCGAGGCTGGCGGCGAAAATCTGGTTGGGGCGGATCGACGTGTCGCGCTTCCCCTCATGCACGACGTCCGCCAGCCCGCGAAACGGGCTGAGCCAGAACGCTTTGCGGAAGCTCTCGGCCACCCGCCCGGCGAGATCCGCCTGGCCCATCAGCACCAGGGCGTGATGCCACAGGGCATTGATCTCGACGCATTTTCCCTGGCGCGGGGTGAACGCGATCCCGCCGCACTTGGCGTCCATCCAAGTCAACTGCGTTTGCGAATCGCCTTGCGTGATCAAACTGTCCGAAGGATCCATGCGGATTCCGTAGCGGGTTCCGCGCTGATATCCCTGGACAATCCCGCGGCACGCAGGCAGAAGCGATTGGCTAAACGTCGCCTCATCGCCGCTGATGCGCCGGTATTCATAACACGCATGGATGAACCACAGGCTGGCATCAACGGTGTTGTAATGCGGCTGATTGCTGTAGTCGTCGAACAGGTTGGGGATCATTCCCTCGCTGACGTAATTGGCGAACAGGCACAGCACCTGCCGCGCCTGCGTCCAGCGACCGCTGGTCAGCAGCAGCCCGGGCAGCGAGATCATCACGTCGCGGCCCCAGTCGGCGAACCAGGGGTATCCCGCGATGATGCTGGCGCCGCGCTGGCCGTCGGGATTGGTGCGGGTGACGACAAAATCATTGGCCGCGTGAAGCAGCCGGCGGAGGGTAATTGATGGATCGGCGCGGCGGGCCATGTCCGAAGCCGAATCGCTCGACTCGTTGGCCGCCCGCGCGATTCGCTGGACCTCGCAGTCCCAGTCGTGATCCAGCTTCTCATCGACCATCCCCGCCCAGAGGGTCACCACCGTCTTTTCCCCAATCGACACGGCAAACCGCCCGGCCTGGAATAAATCCTCGACGTCGTCCTGTCCCCGTTCGCTTTCCACCCGGTAGACATGCCCCATCCACCAGTCCTCGCCGGGCGTGAATCTCATCGCGTCGCAGCGCATCCACAGGGTCTTGCCATCGCGCGAAACCGAAGCGCAGGATCCCTGCCCGCGAACGTGGAATCCATCGGTCCTGCCGCGCCGAAGGGCATGAAAGTCGCGCATCGCCACCATCGGCAGCAGACGCAGCTCCCCGCGCTTGCCCGGCGGCGGCTCGATGATGTATCGCACCCCCGCGACGTTCGTCTGCCAGACCATCAACACCTGCTTGGTGATGCGCCAGCCTTCCACGTCGAAATGGAAATCGGCGGTGTGGCCAAGATCGAACCCGCGCAGGTACTGATCGCCGCGCGGGTGAAAGCGTTCGCCGGCGAACTCGTTGACGGAAAACTCGAGCATCCGCTCGGGGTGATCTTCGGGGACGATGACCTCGCCCAGGCGGCTTAAGGCGATCATTCGACCGACTGGGGGCGCCGTCGCGGCGCAAAGCAGCCCGTGATAGCGCCGGGTGTTGCAACCACAGATCGTCGAGGAGGCAAATCCCCCGATTCCATTGGTCAAAAGCCACTCTCGCTGCAAGATCGGCTCGAGCCGGCCGTCGGCGTCCAAATGAAACAGGGGCATGGCACCTCGATTGAAAAATCCACGCGGCGTGGCGTTGACCGGCACCATAGCGACAACCCCCGCGCCGGTCGAGGATCAGCCTCGGCGCGTGAGGGACATCCCCCCACGCACGCGGCATAGACCGCCAACCGCCGGATGCGCGATCGCCCGTTTTTGAGAATGGGGACGATATTCTCCGGCGGGGACTTTTCCTGCTGATCGGCGCCTTGTCCACCCCGCTCCATGCCCGCTGGCAGCCGGCGGTGCGGGCGACGCCGGCG
Organism: Tepidisphaerales bacterium; assembly: GCA_038329845.1. Classification (GTDB taxonomy): domain Bacteria; phylum Planctomycetota; class Phycisphaerae; order Tepidisphaerales; family Tepidisphaeraceae; genus JBBQNJ01. The sequence continues at coordinate 51,077 of JBBQNJ010000008.1, forward strand.
GTGCGGGCGATGCAACACAGCGACCGGCGGTGCGGCTGAGCATCGCCCCGCGACCGGTGGCGGCCCGGCTGATCCTGGAATCCTGAAAAAGGGGATCGGGTACACTCGACCACGCGCTGCTTCGGGCCGCATATTTTGCGAGTTCACGGGCAAGAGTGTGTCGGCAGGTTCACCCGACCCCCTTATTTGAGGGCCGCCAGATAGGCGCCGAAGGCGATCAGGACGATGCCGAACCAGTTGGCCGGGCCGGGGCGGTCGCCGAGCAGCAGCACCGCCAGCATGACGGCCAAGGGCATGCTCAGCTTGTCGATCGGCGCGACCTGGGACACCGTGCCGACTTGGATGGCCTTGAAATAGAACAGCCACGATACGGCGCCGGCCAGGCCGGACAAGACGATCATCGTCAGCGCCCGCCCGTGCAGCGACTGCGCCTTGGACCAAAGCCCCATCCCCCCGCACAGCGCCACTAGGAACGCCGTCATCACCACACTGCGGATCGTCGTGGCCAATGTGGAGTTGATGTCCTTCATCCCGATCTTGCCGAAGATGCCCACCAGCGACGCGGCACCGGCCGAAAGCAAGGCGTACACCAGCCATCGTTGGTCATTCATGGACGGTGAGTGTATCGGATCGGCGGTTCGGGTCGTAGGCGACCGCGTCGGCGCTTCCGATCGGATGGCCAGTGGTCGAACGGCCGCGGCGATCGAACATGGGCTTCAAGGCGGGCGTCGCGCGATTCGATAAGGACCGGGGGGGAGCCTTTCAATCCGGAGAGACGCGCCATGCCGGTCCAGATGATTTGCCCGAATCTTCGTTGCCGAAAGATGTTGACCGTCCCCGAGGATGTGCGCGGGAAGCTGGTCAAATGTCAGCATTGCCAGACCATGTTCCGGGTGCTGGACGCCCGTCCGGTGAAGCCTGCCATGGCCGGCGCCGGTGAGCGCAAATAGGCGTTTGCCCCCCGCCACTTCAGCCGGGCGCGCCCGCCGGCGCCGATCGGTGCAGCGCCTCCAGTCGCACCTGGAAATCGCACCAGGCCGGACCGAGCAATCTCGCATAGGCGCGACTGCGTGGCCGCAAGATCAACCACGCCGTCAGCAGCATGATCCGCAGGTCCAACGGCAACGAGGCGCGCTCGACGTACCACAACTCGAGGTCGGCCTTGAGCGGCGCGATGTCTTCGCGGTAGCACGCCGCGACCCCCTTGGGGGAGGCCGAGAGGATGTCCTCCTCGTCGCGGAAGACCAGCGATCCCAACCCCGTCACGCCGGGGGCGACTTGGTGCAGACGTTGGACCACGTCGTCGGGCAACATCGACAACTCACCAGGAAGCATCGGGCGCGGTCCGACGATGCTCATGTCCCCTTTCAGCACGTTGAGCAGTTGGGGCACTTCGTTGAGCTTGGTCATCCGCAGCACGCGCCCCCACGGATGCACGCGCGGGTCGCCGCGGACGGTCAACGCCACTGACCCATCCGCCGCCGGCGGAACCGTGCGCATCGAGGCGAACTTGAGCATGTCGAACGGGACCCGCTCGCGCCCGATGCGGCACTGCCGGAAAAAGACATCCCCATCGCCGGTGCATCGGCAGATCAACGCGATGAGCAGCCCGACGGGAAAAAACGCCGCCAGCGCCGCGGCGGCGAGAAGGATGTCGAAAGCGCGTTTCAGCATCGGGGGGAAGATCGGCCAGGTCACGTCAGCAATTCGCGCGTCGCGTCGGCCACCCGCTGAAACTGGTCTTCGGTCATCCGCGTGTAATTCGGCAGGCTGACCTCGCCGCGATAGCAGGCCATGGCGTTGGGGAAATCCTCGGGCTTAAGGTGGTATGTGTCGCGCCAATAGGGATGGAGGAACAGCGGGATGAAGTGGACGCTGGTGGAGATGCGCTTGCGGGCCATCGACTCGATGAACTGCTCCCGCGTGATCGGAGCATCTTCACGAAGTCGAAGCACATACAGATGATGGGCATGAACGTCGCCCTCGGGCGGCAAAGGTGGAAGTTCCACCGGCAAATCGGCGAAGGCGCGGTTGTAAAACTCGGCGATCTCCTGGCGGCGCTGCTGGAACCGACACGCCTTGCGCAATTGATGAATCCCCATCGACGCGGCGATGTCGGTCATGTTGTACTTGTAGCCGGGGGCGATCACCTCGTAATACCAGGCAGGTTTGTCGCTGCTGTAGCGCGAAAACGCGTCGCGGTCGATCCCGTGCAACCGCATGATCCGGCAGCGCTGGGCCAGGTCGGCGTCGCGGGTGACGATCATGCCGCCTTCGCCGGTGGTCATGGTCTTGGTCGAATAAAAGCTGAAGATCGTCGCATCGCTGGGCAGCGACCCGATCATCCGCCTGCCGCAGGTGGTGGGCAGGGCATGGGCGGCGTCTTCGATCACCCGCAGCTTATGCTTGGCGGCGATCTCGAGGATCGGGTCCATGTCGCAGGACAACCCGGCGAAATGCACCGGGAGGATAGCGCGGGTCTTGGGCGTGATCTTCGCTTCGATGCCCGCCGGATCGAGGTTGAATGTCCGCCGGTCCACATCGACGAAGACCGGCTTGGCACCCAGATACCGCACCACCTCAGCCGTGGCGGTGAAGGTGTAAGGCGTCGTGATGACTTCGTCGCCGCAATTCAGCCCGATGGCCTCGACGGCCAAATGCAGCCCAGCGGTGGCGGAATTGACCGCGACGGCCTCGACCCCCCCGCCGATAAACTCGGCGAAATCCTGCTCGAACCGCCGCATCTTCGGCCCGGTGGTGACCCAGCCGTGGAGCATGGAATCGACCACTTCATCGACCTCTTCCTGGCCGATGTCGGGGATGGAAAAGGGGATGAATGGGTCGGTCATGCTCATGCGTTCCGAAGCGGCCGGACGTATTCATACATCAAACGCCCCTCGGATGTCGAATATCGGCGCGCAATTCCAAATCCCAGCCGCCGATAGAAGCGGTTGACCGCCTCATTATCCTCCACATCCGTGGTTAAGCAAATATCGGGGCAATTCCGTCGGCGTAATTCCTCGCAAAACGCTTCGACCAGTCGGCGACCAATCCCCTGCCCCGATGAATCGGGATGGACCGCCAACGACATCAAGCAAGCTTCCGATGCGCTTTCATTCGCTTCCCCGGCTCGACGCAACGCCCGAAGCAGCCGGAGAATGATGGTCGGTCGTCGCAACACGGCCCCGGCGGAGGCCCATGCGAACCCGAAAAGGTTCTCGCGGACCAGGCTTCGATAAAACCCCGATTGCCGCGTCACCCCGCCGACCAGTCCTCGAAGTTGGCCATCCTCTTCAGCCACGAGCAGCACCCCGATCTCCCGCTCGATTATCTGTCGATAGAGCATCCGCAGAAACCGCCGCCCCAGAAACGTGAGGAAAAACCCGGGAAACGCGGCCATGTGCAGGTCGACGATCGGGGGAAGATCATGAAGCTTGGCGGGTCTGATTTGCGTTGGAACCACTTGGCCATGATCCTTTGCTCGCTGGCGATCCGACGGAACAACGAGTTCAGTGGGACGCCGACGTCCGGCTCTGAGCACGTGCGACAGTCATTTTTCCAAGAAGTCCAAGATTCTCTCGACTCCCTTGTCGAAGGCAAGTTCCCGCCGGTAGTAGGTTCGACCTCGTTGTCCCATTTGATCAAGCCCTTGGCGTCCCATGCGCTCCATCGCCTCAACGGCATCAGCCATGGCATTCGAGTCACCGGGGGCACAGACCACGCCGCAATCGGCTTGGCGGACAAGCCGGGCCGCTTCGCCCTCGACCGCCGCGAGGATCGGTCGACCGGCCGCCATGCTGGCCTGGACTTTCTGAGGAATCCCGATGCGGGTCAGTTCCGAGGGGAGCAGGTGGACCAGCAGCGCATCGGCCCGCTCTTGAAGCCTGCGCGCCGCGGAGGCGCCGACTCGTGGATGCAGCACCACATTCGTGAGCGACTCACTGTCAATCCTCCCCGCCAGTTGGGAAAACGCGACGCCGTCGCCCACCAGCGCCAGGCGGCAGTCAGACCCCCGGGCGGCGAGAATTTTCATGGCGTCCAAAGCCGTCCCCAGCGACTGAAGTCGACCGATATTGCCGGCGTATAGAACGGTGAACTTGCCGGGCACGAAATATTGTTCCAGGTCTTCAGACGACGAGGGTAGAGAAGGCGTTTCATCGGTCCAGTTGTAAACCACTTCCATCGCGCCGGGGTCGAAACCCCGGGAGACCAGGTCATTGCGGTACCCGGGGGAGAGAACGATGAATCGACCTGCCTGTCCATAGCTCCAATGTGTCACCCAATTCAGAATTCGACGCGCCATGCCGCCGCGAAGCATTCCTGAATCGCTGACGCTCTGAGGCCAGATATCCTGCACGTCGGCTACGACCTTCGCTCCCGTCGTGCGACGCAGAAGCGCCGCCGGCCACAAGAGCGTGATCGGGCCAAGGTAGACATAGCAGAGATCAAAGCGCTCGCGCATCATGGCGAGATGAATGAGCATCGACAGGCCCAGCGACAGGTAGCTCAGTATCCGCCGCGCCGCCGAACGATCGTGGCTGGGATACATCGCCACGCGGGTCACTGCAACGCCGTCAAGGACTTCGTCCTGCGTCCAGCGCATTTTGTAACCAGGATAAATTCTTCCGCCGGGATAATTCGGAAAGCCAGTAAGCACCCGAACCGTATGCCCATGTCGCTGCAAGGCCCGGGCGAACGCCAATCCCTTGAGATGATTCGGTTCCGGTTGAAAGAGATTGTTGATCAAGAGGATTCGCAAACGCGGTTCACCCCTCGATGGGCCAATAGCCAACTGGAAACCGGAAATCGTCCGTGCCGGCGTCGCACAGGGCACCGGCGGAGAAGACGGTCAAGATCGCCCCATACGTCAACGCGGCCATGCCGGTGGCGTATCCCGGAGGAATCGTCAGGACGGCGGGCTTGGCGCCCGACAACACGATTCGTTCGATCGGCAGGTTCGTCGCGGGATGCTCCCAATCGTCAGGCCGCACGATCGCAATGAGAATACTGCCCTGCATCGCCGAGAACCACTTGCGGTCCCGCCGGTGCCCAACCCAACCGCGCGGCTCGCGCGGGCGGTGTGGCTGGATCGTGTAGAAGCGCTCGACGCCCTTGAAGTTGAAGTCGTTCACGAACGAGACCGTGCCGCGGGCGTCCACGTGAAGTCCGCCGGGGATCAGCGTAGGTTTCTCGATCTCGTCCATGGCTATCCTTTTCGCCAGACGGTGCGGTTCACGTAATCCGTATAGCTCAAAATGATCCGCACGACCTTTTCACTGACGTTGGGGACATTGTAATCGGCCACCAACCGAAGCGAACGGTCCTCGCCGCGGGGCTGGCGCTCGAGCAACCCCAGGGCGGCGCGGATGGTCGGCCAGTTCAGGCCGGTCATCATCACCGATGTCTCTTCCATCCCTTCGGGTCGCTCGTGGGCGTTGCGGATGTTCAGGGCAGGGAAGTTGAGAATGGAACTCTCCTCGGTGATGGTGCCGCTGTCGGACAGGACCGCCTTGGCGTTCATCTGCAACTTCACGTAATCGCACAGGCCCAGCGGCTTGAGTAACTCCACGCGAGGGTCCAGCTTGGCTCCGGTGGAGTCGATCTTCTTTCTCGTCCGCGGATGGGTCGAGACGATCACGCGGTGGCCGAAGGTGGTGGCGAGGTTGTTCAGCACCTCGATCAGGCGGGCGAACTGCTCGGGCGCGTCGATGTTCTCCTCGCGGTGGGCGCTGACCACGAAAAACTTCTCCGGCTCTAGTTTCAGCCGCGACAGCACATCCGATGCCTGGATTTTCGACAGGTAATGATGCAACACCTCGAACATCGGGCTGCCGGTTTTGATGACCCGATCCGGCGGCAGCCCCTCGCGCAGCAGGTAATCGCGCGAGATGGTGCTGTAGGGCATGTTGATGTCGCTGATGTGATCGACAATTCGTCGGTTGATCTCCTCGGGCACGCGCTGATCGAAGCAGCGATTGCCGGCCTCCATGTGGAACACGGGGATCTTGCGGCGCTTGGCCGGATAGGCGGCCAGGCAGCTATTGGTGTCGCCGAGGACCAGCAGCGCATCGGGCTGAATTTGTTCGAGGACGGCATCCACGCGGGCGATGATCTGCCCCACCGTTTCGCACGCCGACTTACCGGCGGCTTCGAGAAAGAAATCCGGCTTGCGGATTTCCAAGTCATCGAAAAAGACTTGGTTCAGCTCGTAATCGTAGTTCTGACCCGTATGAATAATCCGATGGTCCACCGCCTCATCCAGCGCCGCCATGACGCGGGAAAGGCGAATGATCTCAGGGCGGGTTCCGACGATGGTAACAATTTTCATACGCATTGCCTCAGGCCCGGCATCGTGCCTCACACCTTCAGGAAGACGGTGTCCGGTCTGGTTGGATCGAATATCTCATTGGCCCAGAAGAGCGTCACCAGCTCCGCGGTGCCGACATTCTCGATAGAGTGCGTATAACCCGGAGGAATGTCCAGCACGCGGTATTGCTCACCGCGCACGCGATGTTCGATGACCTCGCCGCCGTGAATCTGCCGGAACCGAATCACGGCCTCGCCTTCCAGGACCAGAAATTTTTCGGTTTTGGTATGATGGAAGTGGTTGCCGCGAGTGATTCCCGGTTTGGTGCGAGAAACGAAAATCTGCCCGGCGGTCGGCGACTTGACGAACTCGGCCAAGCTCCCGCGGTCGTCGGTGCGGATATTAAGCGAATAACCGAACTGGTCCGGTTCGAGATACGACAGGTACGTCGCGTAAAGCGCCTTGACGAATGGGTCGGATAGATTCGGCAGCAACAGCGTCGTGCGCTGATCCCGGAAGGATCGGATCGTCGCCGCCAATTCGCCCAGGGTCGTTTTGTGCGATGGCAGCGGATCGGCGAAGCGAAACCCGCCGGGGGATTCGGCGAAATCCAGTTCACTTAAGAAAGCCGTCACGACATCATCGATATATGTCAGATCCACCACGTTGTCAGGGTTGGAAATCTGGATGGGTTGATCGTGGGCGATATTGTGGCAAAACGTGGCGGTCACTGAGTTGTAATTGGGTCGACACCACTTACCGAAGAGGTTTTTCAGGCGATAGACGACCCCGGCGGCGCAGGTCGTTCGGCAATATTCCCGCACGGCATCCTCTGCGCCACGCTTGCTCAGACCATAGGGGTTGTCCAATTCGGCCTGAATCGACGAGGAGAGCACGATCTTCGGTTTTCGGCCCGAATCGATGAGCTTGCGGCATATCTCATCGGTGAAGCCGGTGTTCCCGGCACGGAACTCATCGGCATTCCTGGGCCGGTTGACCCCCGCGAGATGAAAGATCACCTCAGCGCTCGCCAGCGCCTCATCGAGATCGCCGGGCGCTGATTCCAAGTCATACCGCCACAGGCGCACCCCTTCCCGCCGCGCCAGTTCCACGCAGAGATTCTTGCCGACAAACCCATTGGCCCCGGTTACGAGTATGCGCATTCGCCGTCCTTTCCCGCCCAGTTATCCGTCGAAGGTCGGTCAGTTCCCGAGGCGCCCGCAGGGCGGGTGTCGCCTGTGCCTGCAATCAGACTTCAACCCGCTCCCCGCGGATCGCCTGTTGGACGCAGTCCAGCTTGGTCAGCAATTCAGCCATGCCGTCCACGTCCAGGCGGCGGGTGTTGTGGGAGTTGTAATCCTCCACCACCCCCACCCGCTGGCTGCCTTCGCTGAAGTACAGCGCGTAATTGAGATCGCGCTTGTCGCTGGGCACGCGATAATAGCCGGTCATATCCTCGGCGACGGCCATTTCCTCGCGAGTCAGGAGCGTTTCGTACAGTTTCTCGCCGTGCCGCGTGCCGATCAGGTTGATCGGGGTATCGACCTTGAGCAACTTCTTGAGGGCTAAGGCGAGTGTTTCCAACGTCGCGCCCGGGGCCTTCTGCACGAAGGTGTCGCCGGAATTTCCGTGGGTGAAGGCGTACAGCACCAAGTCCACCGCGTCGTCGATGGTCATCATGAACCGCGTCATGTTCGGATCGGTAATGGTCATCGGCTTGCCCAACTGGATCTGGTTGAGAAACAGCGGAATGACCGATCCGCGACTGGCCATGACGTTGCCGTAGCGGGTGACGCAAATGGTCGTGCGGTCCCCGGCCACGCGGCTCTTGGCCACGGCCAGTTTCTCCATCATCGCCTTGGAAATGCCCATGGCGTTGATGGGATAGACGGCCTTGTCGGTACTCAGGACGACCACCCGCTTGACTTCGGCGGCGATCGCCGCGCTGAGCATGTTTTCCGTACCCAGCGAATTAGTTCGCAGCGCCTCAAGCGGAAAAAACTCGCAGCTCGGCACCTGCTTGAGCGCTGCGGCATGGAAGACGAAATCCACGCCTTCCATCGCATCGCGCAGGCTGTCTGGGTTTCGCACATCGCCAAGATAAAACCGCAGCTTGGGATGGGCGTAGGCCTTGCGCATGTCATCCTGCTTCTTCTCGTCGCGGGAGAAGACGCGGATTTGGCCAATGTCGGTGGAAAGGAATCGGCGCAGCACCGCGTTGCCGAAGGTGCCCGTGCCGCCGGTGATGAGGAGGGTTTTGTGGGTGAACATGTCCTGACTTTACGATACGGGCAACCGCCGCCATCACAGGCCCGACCGCGCCTGCGGCGCGGATGCCCAGAACGATGCCCGATGATCACGCCTTTATAACCGCCGCCGAGGGGTTCGCACAGCCTGCCATCGCGTTACGGCTGTCGATGATCAGTTGAGCCGTCCGGCCGATCATGTCGTAGTCATAGGCGCTGTGGTTCGTGGCGATGACCACACAATCGTACCGTCCGATCGACTCTGCCGTCAGCGGCACGCTTTTCTTGCCGATGTCGCCCCACCGCCGCATGTAGTGGGTCTGCGGCACATGGGGGTCGTTGTAATCCACCTCGGCACCGAGGTGCTCGAACCGCTCGATCAACTCGAAACTCGGACTCTCCCGCACATCGTCGATGTCCGGCTTGTAGGCCAGGCCCAGCACAAGAACTTTCGTGCCGCGCATCGCCTTGCCGCGATCGTTCAAAGCGCCGATGGTGCGCTGAACCACATAGTCCGGCATCAGGTGGTTGATCTCGCCGGCCAGTTCGATGAACCGCGTCGGCATCCCCACCTCGCGCGCTTTCCACGTCAGGTAGTACGGATCGATGGGAATGCAATGCCCGCCCAGTCCCGGTCCCGGGTAGAACGCCTGAAATCCGAACGGCTTGGTCTTGGCCGCCTCGATCACCTCGAACACGTCGATCCCCATCTTGGTCAGCACCATCTTCATCTCGTTGACCATGGCGATATTCACGCAACGATAGATGTTCTCCAGCAGCTTGGCCGCCTCGGCCACCTCCGCCGACGAGACGGGAATGACCTTGGCGATGGCCTTCTCGTACAGCGCCACCGCCAGTCGGCCGCTCGCCTCATCCAGCCCGCCGACGAGTTTGGGGATGGTCTGGGTGTTGTGGTCCTTTCGCCCGGGATCCTCGCGTTCCGGCGAGAACGCGACAAACAGATCCTCACCGAGGGTCATCCCCTTGGCCAAGAATCGCGGCAGCATGATCTCTCGGGTGGTTCCCGGATAGGTCGAGGATTCCAGCACCACCAACTGTCCCGGCCGGATCACGCGGGCGATGTCATCGCAGGCTTTCTCGATGAAGGTCATGTCCGGCTCCATGTGCCTGCCCAGCGGCGTGGGCACGCAGACCAGAATCGCATCGGCCTCGGCGAGCCGCGCCATGTCGGCGGTGGCGTCGAACCGCCCCGCCGCCTTCATCGAAGAGACCATCTCGGCCCCGAGATGCTTGAGATAATTCTCGCCGCGATGCAGCGCCTCGATCTTGCGAGGGTCCACATCAAAGCCGATGACCGCAAATCCCGCCCGATGAAACGCCGCAAGCAGCGGCAAGCCGACATAGCCAAGGCCAATGATACCGATGACGGCCTGCCCGGACTTGATCCGGCTCTGAAGTTTCGGGGCTGAGGTCGTCTTAGCACTAATTTCTGTCATGTTGCACCAAAAAGATCGAGGGTCTTACCACCAGATTTGGTCGGCGTCCGAACGGCGGCAATCGCAAGCTGCGATCACTCGTCACAAAGATAGCATAACCACACTTCCTAACGGGTTAATAGCGATGTTCGCATGGAGTCCCGGTTACAAGCGGACCATCGAGCATTTGGTCGTGAGTCCGTCGCTCGTTGGCATCAGGAAATCGATCCATGATTTTTTTCGCCGGCACTCCACCCCATATTTCGTAAGGAGGCACATCCTTGGTGACCACGGCACCGGCGGCAATGATCGCGCCCCGTCCTATCCGATGACCCGCCATGACAATCACCGATTGGCCGATCCAGACATCCTCCGCGATGGTAGTTTCCGGCAGATCGGGCCGTCCGGAAGCAAGACGAAATGCGCAACGGCGCGCACAATTCCGCCCTCCAGGCCGCGCAGTGGCGGCGCACTGTCCGAAAAACAAGGAACGCCCTGACAAACGCTTCCGGAAAAGTCGGAAGCTTAACGCTTGAAGCCTGGACAACAGAGCGGCACGTTTAAGTCAATCGCGGCGGGGATCCAGTGAGCAATCTGCAACAACTGGTTGCACGTTTGCCCATATCCAGAAGGGATGATGATCCGTTTTAAGTTCATTGGAGGAGTTTGTCACTTGCACCGGCGAAAAGCGACCAAGTCTGCATCGATCCGGAGGCCGTTCGAAGCACTGCCTTGCCAAGGTTGACCGTGACGCCGGTGATAAGGAGCGTTTTGTTGGTGAATATTTAGAGACCTCGAATTCTGGCGAATGCTCGTTCCTCGATATCGGAAGCCGAGCCGGAAGGGCCGCGAGCAGATTCGCGCGATTCAGACCAGTTGAGCCAACCGCTTATAGTTGTCCGACCGGAATTCGCAACGGGAACGGGCGGCGGATAACATGGGTTCATGGCAGGCGATCGTGATCGGAAGGTGTGGCAATATTTGACTCCCGTCCTTGCCGTCGGGTTGGCCGAGACGATCGTGTTTCTCGTTCCCGCGTTTGTCGAGCGCGGCGCTTTTCTCCTTTTCCTGGCCGCCGTTTCGATCAGCGCATGGTACGGCGGTTGGCGCTCGTCAATCGTGGCGTTGGGATTGTCGGCGCTGTGCGCCGCTTGGTTCGTCCTGCCGCCTTCTGGGTCGCCCGTTCTCGACAATGGGGACGATATCCTACGACTGGGACTTTTCCTGCTGATTGGCGCCCTGTCCAGCACCCTCCATGCCCGATGGCAGCGGGCGGTGACGGCGCTGCAACATAGCGAACAGCGGCTGGCCTTGGCGCTCGATGCGGCCGGTATGGGGGCATGGGAATTCGACCTGTCCTCAGGCGTTTTTCTTTGGTCGCCGGGTCTGGAGCGGGTGTTCGGACGCTCCGCCGATGATTTCGCTTTGGATTACCAAGGCTTCCTCGGCTACGTGCATCCCGACGACCAGGATTTTCTGAACCGCGCCCTGTTGCACGGGGATTCCGCAGAGCAGTCCTTCGAGATCGAGCATCGCATCAAGACTCCCACCGGCGAAATCCGCTGGATCATCACACGCGGACGCATCTGGAGGGACGCGTCGGGAGCACCCCAACGCCTCATCGCCTTGGCAAGTGACATCACCGCCCGGAAATCGAGGGAACGAGGGGACACTTCCTCCCCCGCGGCCTGATGTCCCCGCCATCATCGGTTCGACGCATTCCGCCAGGTCCGCGCCAATCGCTCGAATACGGCAGGCATGCCATATTCGTTTCGAACACGCAATTGGGCCCGACGACCCATATCAACCCGTGACCGCTCATCCGACATGACGATCAACAGTGCTTGCCGCAACGAAGCGACATCCTTCGTCGGCACCACAATGCCGCAATCCCCCTGGAGCATCTCGGGAATCGCGCCCACGGCGGTGGCGATGATTGGACGTCCCAGAGCCATCGCTTCCAGCACGACATTCGGAAACCCTTCGGTATGGCTGGGAAGCACGAAAATGTCCGCGCCGGCAAGGATCTCCATCGCCTCGGAATGGGGCCGCTCGCCATGGAACTCGACGTCCTCGACACAGTGCTTGCGCGAAAGTTGGTCTCGATAGGACTGATCCACCGGGCCCACGATCCCGAGGCGCCAGCCGGTCGCTCCCAGCTCCGTCCAGGCTTGAAGCAGTTCGTCAATTCCTTTGGTGGGAATCACCCAGCCAAGGTAGATCACTGTCGGCGAAGCGCCGGCAGGCCTTGCGGGCACCGCCATCGGCAGGTTCCCCAAATCAATCCCATTGGGGATGCGCGCGACATTGACTTCCGGCAGTTGTTCCCGAATCGTTCTTTCGGTCTCGGCGTCGATCGGAACCACCGTATGGGCTTTCCGCATCGCCCGGCAGATCAAGTCCCATTCACGGGTGCGCGACAACGCCAGCTCGGGCACCCGCCCGAAATGAATATGGTAGACGGTGGGAACGCCAAGCAGCCTCCCCAGCCGAATGATGGCCAAGTCGCGGTGAAGGGAGAGTTGGCCCGCCGTGGCGATGTGGATCACGCGACATCCACAAACGAGATTCCACAAGACGGCGCGCAACTGCCGCCAAATCATCTGCCAGCCCCCGATGACCACGCGCTTCCAGATCGTCAGGTCGGTGACTTCCCGCCATCGCGGCGCCACGTCAACGATCCGAAGGGCTATTTCTGACTGGCTTTCGGCCGATCCGCGGACGAGGGTCGTCCAATGGGCGATCCCGCCGTAGGGCGGGGGCAATGGCGCGACGAGGCACACCTTCAGGCGCCGCCGTTGGCTGGCCGATGACCGTGACGCCAAGTCGATATCGGCCGCGCGGGGTCTGATCCAGTTCCGGGCGTACACGGCAAGAAGACTCATCGTCGATCCCCTGAATTGAGCTGCCGGACATTATATCAGTCCGGTTCCCGGTTCAAACTGGACACGCTGGCCTGGTTCAGGATCCTCGCCGGAATCCCACCCGCTACGCAACCGGCGGGAATGTCACGAGTCACGACAGCATTCGCCCCGATCGAACTGCCCCGGCCAATTCTCACACGCCCCAGCACCACCACACCACACCCGAGTTCAACATTGTCCTCAAGAATTGGGCGCTCAAGCCCTCCGGAGCGCGCGTTCCCAAGCGTGGTGTTTTGCCGAATGATGACTCCATCACCGATCGATTCGGCATTGAGAATGATGCCCGAATGATGCCAAATACGAACTCGCCGCCCCAACCGCGTGCTATGCATGATCGTAATGCCGCAGGTCCACTCGACGAATCGTGTCATTAGCAGATACGGCAGGTAAGACACCCGTCGAACCGAGCGGGATCGCCGGCCCTTGATCCAGTTGCCCAGGCGATGGACGGCGATGGCCCAGAATCCCTGACACAGCGGATCGTTTCCATGAACCTCGAGATCCTCGCAGATCAGTTTCCAAAGCGAGACGCCCTGGGGGTTCAGGTTCACGGCCCATCGGTCGAGTGGCCCTTCGGGCGACGTGGAACTCACCTCACCCTCCTCGGTGGCCGGTCGCGGTCAACGACTCGATGGCACAGATCGACAAAGTGGTTTGCTTGGTTTTCCTGCGAGAACTGTCGGCGCATGGTTTCCGTTCCGTCGCACAATCGAGCGTAAAGGGCGGAGGAATCGTATAGCTGCATCATCGCGTGAAAAAGTTGATTCTCGTCCCTGGGCGCGACCAACAGGCCGCTCACACCCTCGGCCACCATTTCCGGCAGGGCCTTCCATCGCGTGGTGATGACGGGCAACCCGGCCCCATAGGCCTCGGGAATAATCCCAGCATACCCCTCTTCAGCAAGGAAACTCGGCAATACCAAGGCATCGTACGATTCGAGGATCGGCGCAACTTCCGCAGGACGCAGTTCCCGCATATACCGGATTCGATGGTGAGATTGGAAGGTGTCCCGCGGCAAGTCATACCAGGGGCCATACACGTCCACCGAGGCATCCGGCGGCAATCGTTCGGCGACCCGAGCCAGGATTTGCAGCCCTTTCCGCACCTTCAGTTGCCCGATATAGACAAATCGGCGACACGGACCCCGGCGGCGGGCGACGCATTGCGGCATGGGCCGTGCCGTCGGAAACCACTCAACGCGACGAAGATAATCGCGGGACGCTTCGGCCATTAGTTCCCGGGTTTGCAGGAGCACCACATCGGCGCCCCGCATCAGAATCCGAGCCAACCATCGTCGCGGCCAAGGAAGCTCGTGGTAATACATCCCACCGAATGCCCGATAGATCAGCGGCCGTCCGCTCAACCTGGCCACGGCAAGCACATACCAGCCCATGTAAGGCAGCCCGGTTGGCATCGCGTGCAATGTCAGGACGTCGTGACGGAACGCCGCAGTAGTCAGCGCGGCGAGAAACCGCAGCAGTCGCCACGGACTTTTCCAGCCGGCACCGCGGATACCTACGCTGTCCAGCACTTCAATTGCGACATCGCGACGGCTTTCCAGCGCTTCTCGAAGGTGGTTGAACGAAACGGTAGTTCCGCCGATCAGTTCGAGCGATCCGGGGCCGATGAGCAGGATCCTAAGCAGTTTGACTTGGCTCACGTGGCGCTTCCCGCTTGAGTCCGAGGCAACACCCGACTTTCAGCCTGCCACACCTCGAGCCGCGCTCGCGAGAGCCGCAAATTCAACGGATACAGCTTTTCCTCATGACGGAGTATCCCATCCGCATCCCAGCGGAACCGCAGCACCTTCGCCGGCGATCCGACGACGATCGCATACGGCGGAACGGATTTAGTCACGATCGATCCAGCACCTACGATCGCCCCTCGGCCCACGGTGACGCCGCGCAAGATCACCGCGCGGGCGCCGATCCAAACATCGTCCTCAATCACTACATCCAGGTCGTCATCGGGCAACTTCTCTGTCACTTCGCCCATGAATCTTCCAGGCATTCGCGTGTTGTGGATGCCGCCAATGACCATCACCTCAGGACCGAACATCACATGATTCCCAATGAGGATCCGCGACGGAGTGGCCATCATCACCGGGCGATGGCCGAGATTCACATGGTCGCCCACATAGATGTTCTCGAAGCTATACGATCCCAGCGGATCGAAGCGAAACCCCCGGCCATGCCCCCCAAAGGCCGGACGCAACAAGATCATGTGCAGCCGGCGCAGCACTTTGGTGGCATAAACGACGCTCGAAGCAACCATTCGCATCAGTGGATCCGCGCCAGTGCCGGGACACTCCGAAAGGGCGCGTCAATGCTCAGACCGCGAAGTGCGTCCGAGCCTGCGCTTGAATATACAGTGCCGCCGTCTGGCGAACGATCTTCCGGCGATCAAAATACTCGATCGCTCCCCGGATGGCCGACAAGGCCATGCCTTGGCGCAACGGGTTCATCCCCACCATCCGCCGCATCGCCATCTCCAGCGCCGGCACATCCTTTATCGGCACGATCAGGCCGGTTTCCCCGTCGGTCACGGCCTCACGACAGCCGCGAATATCCGTCACGATCGCCGGCAGGCCCATGGCGGCGGCCTCCATCACCGACACCGGGTAGCCTTCGCGGTGTGTCGGCAGGCAAAAAACATCCATCGCCGCCAAGAATCGCGCCACATCGTAACGATGCCCGGCGAACCGCATCCGATCGCTCGCCGGGAAACGTTGGGCATCCTCGATCGTCACGGCGTCGGGCCGAGCATCGTCCGCCGGGCCGACATGCAGAAGATACACGTTCGGATCGTCGGCGGCCAGCCGGGAAAACGCCTCGAACAACTCGATCAGCCCCTTTTCCCGGACCATTCGTGCCACCGTGCCGAAAACGAAGGCATTTTCCGGGATCCCCATCTCGTGGCGGACCGCCGCGCGGGCACCGGGGCCGACGGCCGCCGGGGAAAACTCGTCGAGGTTCACCCCGACGTGCATGACCGACATTCTTGAGCGGCGGAAGGCGTGTTCGCGGATCAGATACCGCGCATCCTCGGCGCTGACGCAGATGACATGCGTCGCCAGCCGGCAGGCGACGGTCTCCAATATCCGATAAAGCGCCCGAGGAACGAGGCGTGGCACGTTCACGAAATACAGCCCGTGAACCGTCGTCAACCTCACCGGAACCCCGGTGAGCCGGGCGGCGACTTGCCCCAGCAACGCCGCGATGGGCGTATGCGTGTGGATGATGTCCGGGCGATGCCGGGTGAAAATCCGCACCAAACCGGCGAGTGCCTTGGCCAATGCCCACGGCGATGGCGTCCGCGGGATCGACAGCGGAATCATATCGATCCCCGGCGTCCGCAGCCCACCCAATCGCTCGTCCGGGCTGGTGATGACCGTCACCGCGAACCCCGCCTTTTCCAGACCGCGGATCTGCTCGATGAGGAACACATCCACCGTGCTGGGCATGGTGGTGACGATCATCACCCGCGGCGGACGAGGCTGACGGCGGGGGCCGGTCATGGTCGAGGGTCGCTCATGGCTGAACTTTATCCGAATGCCCGGCCAACCGCCCATAGAGCGCCTCGAATCGATCGAGAAACCGTTCCGGCGTCCACGCCGTGCTGATGATGCGGGCACGTTCGGCACGAGCCGTGGCGCCGGCCGGGTCGTCCAGCACGGCGGCGATCGCCTCGGCGACCGCGCCGGCATCCTCGGTCCGGACCAGCACCGCGCTCGATTCATCCAAAAACGCCCGATGCGCCGGGATGTCCGAGACCACCAGCGGACATCCCACGGCCATCGCCTCGATCACGGCGTTGGGGTGGCCCTCGGTCAGCGAGATCGACACCATCGCCGCCGCCCGCTTCATCCATTGCCAAGGGCGAGGGACGAATCCCAAGGCGAGGATGGAATTCTCCAGTCCGCGCCGGCGAATCTCCGCGCGGGTTTCTTCCAGCAATTCCCCCTGCCCGCAGAGAATCGCCCGCGCGCGTCCGTCCCGTGCCAAACGTGACAGCGCCTCGAGCAGCACGCCGATGTTTTTCTCCGCCGACAGCCGCCCGACATACACCATCGTCCGCTGGGGCGGGAAATCCGCCGGCCAATCGACGGGCGTTGAATCGGCCAGCAACTCCGCCGCCGCCACGGCGTTGGGGATTACCTCGACGCGAACGAGCGGAGGAACCTTGTCGCGCCAATAATCCGCCCCGCCGGGGGAGTTGGCCACGATGGCCCCGGCCCGGCCGGCCGCCCACACGCGCAGTCGCTCGCGGCGGTTGTCGTACATCATCCCCCCGCCGCGTTCGCTGAGGATCCAAGGAAAGCGATGCAGGCGAACCAGCATTCCGCAGAAGACATCCATCGGGCGGTTCCACGACTGCACGATTTCAGGCCGAAGCCGCCGGATCAACCGCCCCAGCCGCCACAGAACCAGCGGATTCTTCTGCGCTCGCCAGATGTTTCCCGGCACGCCCCGGCCCCGGCCCAGGTGATGCGTCGTCACGCCCCCTTGCTCGAGGTGCTGGAGGTAATCGGTATCCCCCCGACGCACATACGCCACATGCACCTCGTGCCCCCGGGCCGCCAGCCCCGCCGCCAGGATCACGCACTGCCGCTCAGCGCCGCCGCTGCCCAGGGAGGGGATGCAATGAAGCAGTTTCATTCCCGATCCGGTTCATCGTCGGCGCTGCAGGCCGTCGAGAAAGTCCTTCAGTCGCCGGCCATGAACGCGATACGAAAATTCCCGTCGCGCCGCTTCGGCGCCGGCTCGCCCGATGCGTTGTGCCTCGTCCCGATGGCTCGCCAAATGTCCAATGGCATCGGCCAGCGCCTCGGGCCGATCTCCCGGCGGCACCAGCCACGCCTCGACGCCGTGCTTGAGATATTGCGCTACATCGGTGGCGTCGGAGGTAATAACCGGTCGCGCCGTCGCCAGGAACTCCGGCAGGCGGGTCGGAAAACACGCCCGCGTCTCCCAATCGTTGTCGCGCAGCAGCACGAACGCCGCCGCCCGCGAATAGATGCGGGTGAGTTCATCCCGCTCCACCCAGCCGGCGAGCGTCACGTGGTCGCGCAGGAGCGGATCGTCGCGCACGATATTGGCGGCTTTGACAGCTTCGGGGAACAGCCCCGTGCGCCCCACGATGGTCAGATGGACGCGATGCCCGCGCTGCAACGCCAGCCGCACGCCGCACAAGAGCGTTTGCGGCAGATCGCGACGGAACAGCACACCGACATAGACCAGATGGAACGCATCGGCGGCCGAAGGCCCGATGTCCGTGAATTCCTCGTCCCCCATGGCCGGGATGCGGATCATCGGGCGGTCGATCCGGCGGGCGAAGTCCCACCAGAAATCCGAGATGCCGATGATGCCCGCCAGCCGCCGCGACGACAGGGCGCGGAACAGCTTCTGCTCGATGGCGTTGATGGGAAGCATGCCGCGCCAAAGCCACCACTCGTTCAGGTCGGCCACGACCGGCAACCCCGCGGCGGAGAGCCTGCGCACGGCCGCCCCCAGCCCCAACCAGCTTTGGCCATAGACGACGACGCGGTCGAAACCCCGGCGGCGCACCGCGGCCATCGCCGCATCCGCGACGCGCCAGCCCAAGGTAAGGATATCGCGGAGCCGACGAGGATCGGACAATCGACCGGCGGTGATGGGCACGCCCGCATATTCGATGTCCCAGGCGTCCCGCCTCCACTCGATCTCCCGGCTCTCGCCCCGTTCGCACCGCCGATACCCCAGCACCGCCGGATCATCCCCGGCTTCTCGCAGGCCCAAGGCGAACTGCCGCACCCGCTTGGTCCCGGCGGAAGCAAAACCGTAGCGCCCGAAGTAGATAATCAGGGTCTTGGGCATGATGCGAGTTCAATCCCGAGGCAAGTCGCGGATTTTCCGTGCCGGCACGCCGGCCCATATCTCGAACGCCGGGACATCGCGGGTGACGATGCTGCCGGCGCCGATGACGGCGCCCTCGCCGATGGTCACACCCTTGAGGATGGTGCAATGTCCGCCCACAAACGCCCGCGGCCCGATGCGTATCGGCGCCGCCGGCACCGGCCCGCGATTAGCCAGCCGGTCTTCGGGCGCCAGTTGGTGGAAATCGGTGTCATAAATGCGGCACCCCCCGCCAATGAACGTTTCCTCCAGAAGGACGATTTCCTTGAGGCAGACGAAGGTGGAGTTGGAGATGGCACAGCGGTCCCCGACGATCATGCTCGCCCCCGGCCCGACCCATATGGCGACAGGCTGGTGCCCGCCGACATAGTTGGAATAGCCGGAGCGGAGTCGAACCTCGTCACCTAGTGTCAAAACGCCAAGCAGATGCAGGCGGGGCCGGCCTCGCACCGCCAACCCCGCCCCGCAGCGTCCACCCCATATTCGCAGCAGAAACCGTGTCCAAAGACTGCTAAAGGGAGTATCCACTCCCCGTGCCCACGCCGCCGACAGGATTCGCATGGCTCCGCGCCGTTGCATCAATCCCCCCCGCGAGCACATTGGGCCATAGAAAGTATCTTCTTATAGAAGGCCAATTGGGCTTGAGCGGTCGCCTGAGGTTCGTGCCGGGGCACAGCCACCGCTCGGGCGGCCCGGGAGATATTCCAAGCCAAATCGGCATCGGCCAAAAGTCGCTCCATTTGATAAGCACACATGGCCTCGTCACCCGGCGGGAACATGAGGCATGTCTCGTTGTCCGAGCCCAAGAACGACGTGCCGCCAGTGAACGATACCACGGTCGGCGTTCCCAGGAACATCGCCTCGGCCAAGGCCATGCAGTAGCTCTCGACGAATGTGGGGATGACCATCATTGCCGAAGCGGCAAGCTCTTCGACGATTCGCGCTGCCGGTAAGGGTCCCAGCCAGTGGACCTGATCGCCCAGTCCCAAGCGATCCACTTCCGTCTGAAGCCAGCGTCGATATCCATCGCCTCGAAGACCCCTGTTGGCATCAACTCCGGCAATTCGTAGTTCAACGTCGGGATGGCGACGCTTCACCAATGCCAAAGCCCTGATCGCCGTGTGCAATCCCTTGTAGGGCTGCCCCCACGCCGCCGAGCAAAAAATCCGCCGGCCCGATGGCGCGCGCCATCCCGAGGCTTCGTAAAATGCCGGCCGCAGGGGCAAGTCGATTCGATCCACGACGGCATCAGGACGATGGACTCGCAAGTGCGCTTCTTGCCACGGCGTCTGCACACAAGCCCATCGGTGCGCGCGAAGAATCTCCACCTCATGCCGCGCCCAACGGCGGTGTCCGGCTGCGGGATCGCGTCCCAAAAGCCATCTGGCAATATCTCGGGGGGCGGTCGCCGCCTTCCGCTCAGAAGACGACATGCCTCCGAAATAGACAGGAGACACGCTGTAGCGAAGACCCTGCAAAGTTATCAGAGTAGGAGCGGCAATATACTTTCTCGCCGTCAGCAGACCCCAATAGCTCTCGGTGCCCCAGACGTGGACCAAATCAGGGCGACATTCCTTGCAGAGTCGGGTTATCTGTGACACCAACTCCGCACGAGGCAACCCGCTCCGCCCCGGTCGCTGAATGGGAATGACATACTGCCGCACCCCCGCAATGTCCTGTCGTTTCACCTCCTTAACCACACCATGCGCGATAACCGAAAGCCGCACCTCTCCCGATTGCCCTAAAAGCTTTCCCATCGCGTCGAGCCAAGTTCCGCTGGAGCCCGCATCTTCGGCTGCCAGCGGGCAGTTGGAAAACCATAAAGCGCGCATTTATGCTCCCGCGTCGGTCTCTGCTCCGGACGACCAGATAGGCATCCTCACGGCGCCAACGGCCAAGTCTGGAACCAGATGGGCCACAGTATCCTCCTCAACCGCGAGAGCAGCCGAGGGAGTCAGAATACATGCCCAGACAATGTTATAGTAAGTTAGGTTAGCCGACAGCATATCCAGAATCGAGTTGACTCCGTAGACCGTCAAGGAGGCTAGTGCGACTAACACGAGGGTGCGCGTTTCCGGTCGGCTCCGCGCTTCGCCCAATACCTGCCTAGCGAGCTGCCAGAACAACCAGGCTGACCCGAGGAAATACCCAAGCCCTGAAAGCCATCCATAGTTGACGAAGTAGAGCAGCCAATCGCTGTGGGCTGCGGTAGTCCGGTCGGTCCAGCCGGTCCCGATCGGAGTTTGGAGCGTATAGGTAATCCCTTCCACCCAGAGCGGCCAGCGGTCGATTCGTCCTTCGCCAACCTTCAGCGCTATTCTTTCCGCGAGCCTGTTTTCCGTACGGAAAACCGCCCAGAAAAGGGCCCCGCCCACGACGGAGAACAGCAATACGGTGGAAATGACTCGACCCGCGGTGGGTCGCAACGCAAGATAACCGAACGCAATGACCGCCATACCGCAGACCATCGCAAAAGCGCTGCCGGTGCTGGCCAGTCGCATGAGCAGCGCCACCGATGCGATCGCCGCGCCATGGAAGATCAGCGCAAAAGAAGTTCGACCGCGACCAATCCCTAGCGCCAGGTTCACTACAGCCAACGCCGCCAGGACGATGCACACACTGGTTCGGTTGAAGTTCATGTAGCCTTGACCGATCTGCATGAACACCTCTCGGGTCGCGTGAGTCATCCAGTCGCCGGAACCCGTCCCGATCGGAATTCCCGGAACGCCCCAGACATAAAAAAGCACGAGGATGGAGACCGCCATCACCGCCAGGATGGAGACGCTTCGAAGCGCGTCCTTCTTGGACGGGATGGTCATGACCACGGCGAGGGAAAACATGACGATGTAGCCGATGCGGCTGACCGCCTGCTTGACCTCCGTGATCCAGATGCGGGTATTGGGAATCCAACGGGGGATGCTCAACGCGATGAACACAAACGCCAGCAGAAACAACACCCACCACCCGCGCCGGGCGAGCTGGCGTGCCGCCCATCCGAGGGCTTCGATGCGAACCAAAAGGATGATGATCGCCAACGCAAGGGAAAAGGAGAGATTGGCCACGTAATTCGCGGGATTGCAGGCCGTGAGCACCATCGCATAGCCGAGAACCCGAGTGTCCATGAAGTGCAGGAACACCAGAAACCCGGCGTAGACGAGGAACAGGACATTGAGCCAAAGGCCATTGCCCACCCAGATCGGCGAGAGGTTGAAGCCAATGCTGGCGCCGATCGCGGCGACAACTGCGAATGTGAGTCTACGTTCGGAAATCATCATTCCCGAGCCATCCTAGCGTAACAATCGTCCCGGCGATACCTTGGCGCAGGGGCCATCCGCGTAGTTGGGAAGGGGCTGATGACCCAGCCGTCCCAAAGAAAGGTGTATCAATCGCTCCGCGCCGACGCGCGGATGCCATAGAGTGGCCATTCGCTCCCACGCCGACTTCTGAAGCCCGTCACGCAATGAATCGTCTCTCAGCAGCGTCTCGATGCAGTCCCTCAACCCGACAATGTCGCCATCGTCAAACAGCATGCCGGATTTTCGATGCTCGATCAGCACCTCGGCCGAGCCGGCCTCTCGATTGGCGATCACGGCGCACCCTTCGGTCATGGCCTCGGAAACCACCGCTCCCCAGCCCTCCTCTCGGTTGCTCGGAAGGATGTAGATGTCACACGCCCGCATCCTTTCCCGTACTTCATCGGCTGGGATCGAGTCCAGAAAAGAAACGAAACGATTCAAGCCCCGATCGTTCACCATACGTTCGATCTCAGGCCGATGTTCCCCATTTCCAATCAGGTCGAGTCGCCATTCAGGGACATCGCTCGGAAGCTTGCTCAGCGCCTCGATCAGCAAATCAACTCTCTTGCAGCCCAAATACCGCCCCGCCCACAGCAGACGGCGTGGACCCTCATGGCCGCGGGAAACAAATGGTCCGCTTGGTGTAACGAAGTAGGCCCAAGTCCACATCTCTTGCGTAAAAAGGCCCAGTTGGCGGGCATCGGAAGCCGCGAAGTGCCCGATCGGAAGATAATGCACGCTCGCGCGGTTATAGGCTCGTCGCATCCGATGCCGCCCAACCGCGCCCCGAGGACTCAGAAGACGCCACCAAGGCAACGGTCGTCTATTGAGTCGTTCCCCCATGATGAACGTCGGCTTTCCGGTGCGAACCCGTTGCTCGACAACTCGCAGCGGCACGGCGCCCAGGACCGCCACTTCCGCGTCGCATACCAACTTTGTCAGAGCCTTCATATCCGGCGGCGACTCGGGCGGACCGGCCACCCAGGGAAGACCCTTTTCACCAGCGCTCCAACCCATCTGTCGTCGTTCGGCGTGGATCGGCTCGAACAGGCACATGCGAAACCGATCGGCGCCCAGTTGCCGGGCCAACTCCGTGCAGACGGGAACCTGGTGATGGCTCCAGATATTGGTGCAATAGGCAAGCGTCAATGCGGAGTGGTTCATGGGCGTCCCCTCATGGCCGCGCACCGAATCGGCGCCGGCATGCATTCCAGAAAAGGTGTGGAAGCTGTCTGGCGGCGCCGCGGAAACTTGGCATCGCCTTGGGCAGATAAATCCTGGGATGCACGATCGAGAGCTGCGAAGGATGGGTTTGATCGCGTCTGGCCGCCAACGCCGGGTTGTCCGCAATCACCGCGGACCGCGCGAACATCATAACGTTCTGCGTGTAGTGAATCAATACCGCCGGGTCGTTCCAGACGCGCCATCGGATGCAATCGATTGGTTCGTACTGATGGACGGCGAATTGGTCGCGCCAGTAATCCGGCCATTGCTCGTTGACATGGCCACATCCACCCTGACCCGGTATGGCGGCGGAAAACAGGACCACGTCGCTCAGGCCGATCAACGATTTCACGAACTGGGCGCCCGCAGCTTCCGGCAAATGCTCCGCCACCTCCAGCGATATCGCCAAGTCAAACTTTCGCCCAAGTGACAACGGCTGGGTCAGATCGCCAACCAAGAAATTCGCTTGGGGAATTCTCAACAACTCCGTTGGCATGGGCGACCCCTCAATCCCTTGGATATCGGCAATTCCTCGCTCGACAAAAACGGAAAGCCATGTGCCAACTCCGCATCCCAAGTCCACCACGCTTCGCGGCGAGAGGAATTCGAGAACGACATCGATAATGCGCATTGCCGAGGCACGCGTCAGCGCGTCTCGTCGATCGTAGAAAAAGCCCGCGTTCAGCTCGCTCATGCCACATCCTCACCTTCAAAAAAACGCCGCACTCTCGTCCTGAATTTCCTCGCATGTCGCCGGAACATGGGTCGGAAAAAGAGAGTATTGCCGAATGTGGGCGTCAGGTTCTCATTACGGTAATACCTCGCGGTGGCGGGCGGAATCGGATGGCGGGTCCGAATTCCCGTAACACATCCGCGGAGGTAGGCCATCGCCAGAGTCATCACTCCTCCGACATCAGCTTTAAGTGCGAATCGCAAGACCATCGAAGCCGCATATCGGAGTGAAATTCGCGCTGCCATGGGCAACGGGAAATATTTGTATAGGGTCCGCGAATTATTGAACACCCGCTTTTGCACGCGATAGAGGAACCGGGCACCGCCGCTGGGAACATTGTTGTGATACGCCACGGCGTACGGACAATACTGAATCTCAAATCCCGCGGCATGGGCGCGGATGCAAAGATCAATCTCCTCGGAACCGAAGACGCAGAAGTCGTCAATTCCACCGATTTGTTCGAGGACTTCCCGGCGGATCACCGCTGCGGCGCCATGATGGTTGGCAACCAGCAGTTCCCGCTCACCATACCGATTCTGATCCTCCAGCGATTGGGCGTGCAAGACGCGAAACGCGATCACGCCGGCTCTTGGATACCGGTCCTGGAAAAGCGAAGGAATGCGTTCCAACACGTCGCGCGAGACGCGCGTGTCATCGTCGATGGACAAAACAAATTCACCTCGCAACAGCGCATAGGCGGAATTCCGCCCCCCGGCGACGCCCAGGTTCCGCCGGTTCAGAACCACACGCACATGCACAGCGCCGTGGGAAAGCGCGTTCAAATACGCCTGAACGTCTTGCCTGGAAGCATTGTCGGCGACGATCAGTTCATAACCCAACGCCCGGGTATCCTCGACGAGTGCGGGGAGGTTGCGGCGCAGTTCATCCAGGCGATTGTGCGACAGGACAACCACCGACACCGGACAGGAGAAGCGGGCATAGTGGAATCGAGGCACCATCGGCCCAGGCGACGTTCGCTAGGAACGGCGCGCCGTCCTTTCCCGACTCACCTGTCGGTAAACGAGAAGATATCCCGTGATCGTGGTCGCCAGTTGTCCGCAGAGCGATGCGACGATCACGCTCTGAACACCCCAACTGTTCCGATGGCCGAGGACCGCCAGCGATACGAACATCACAAAGCCCACCGCGGCCGCCCACAGGCAATCGAGCCATTTCGCCGCTGACCAGAGCACCGCGGTCGGCAGCCGCAGGATCGTTATCAGCAGTATCGGCAAGACCAGTTGAACGAGCAAAGTACCCTCGACATATTTGGGGGTGAGAATTCGAATCGCCGGTGGAACGAGCATCCACATCAGAGCCAAGACGGGAATTGCCGCCGCCGCCGCGGCGGCCGTCGGCTTGAGGGCGACCCGGAGGCTAGCCCCCACCCGACCCGTGCGACCATACTGCTCCGTGATCCGAACGCTTACCACCTGACTTAGGCTCTGCGCCAATTGGGCGAGCATTGTTCGGACGAAAAAGGCCAGCGTGTAGAGGCCTAGAACTTCGTTTCCGAACCATGCCAGGATAAGGGTTCCCTCCAGCGAAACCCACAAAGAGGTGGAAAGATAGCCGATCAGGCTCAAGGGCAACCCGACACGGATCACGCGGAAAAACGATGTCGGATCAATTCGCGGGCGTACGCGCAGCGGCCGCCAGCGATGCAAGAAAGCAACCTGAGTGCTGGAGACCGCGGCGAATCGAAAGCAGGCGCCGAAATATCCGAACAGCACGACCGCCGGCAAGGCTGCAATTCCGACAAGGGCCTGGATCACGCTGACCTTCGACAGCGTGACGAACTGCTGGCCGGTGCGATAGGTGGTTCCCAAGTAGCCGCCATAGAACGTCCCGACGATGACGATCACATAGGCGGCCCATCCG
This sequence comes from Tepidisphaerales bacterium, assembly GCA_038329845.1. GTDB lineage: Bacteria > Planctomycetota > Phycisphaerae > Tepidisphaerales > Tepidisphaeraceae > JBBQNJ01. Next base: position 77,018 of record JBBQNJ010000008.1, read on the forward strand.
GCGGCGGATTTTTGTTCGCCCATCGACAAGGAATGCACTGCCAAGCCAGCAAACACGACCGCCGCGCAAATCGCAACAAAGCCAACCCATGAGAGGCATGCGGCAGCGGCCTCGGCGGCCTTCCCGGGGTATCCCCGCCCCATTTGAAGCGGAATCTCCCTCTGCAAGCCGTCGAAGGTGCCAAGGTGAAGAAATGTCAAGTACCCCGCAACGATACCGAAGGTGCGTAAAATCCCCATGTCCGCCGGGGCGATATAGCGAGCTTGAACCAGAGATCCGATCGCACCTAATAGAGCCGCAAGAGCGTTGCCCCCGGCGAACGCGACTACTACCTTCGCCGTTCGTGACCGCGCGGCTGAATGCAGGCTGGAAGCGAAGAGTCGAAAACGCAGACGCCCTCCCGGAGGCGGATTTGACAGTTCGGGGTCGGAACCCCGCGGCGGCGTCGTCAACGTTCGATCCCCATCAGACTTCCCCGCGATTTCATTCCGAGAAAACCACGGATGAAGCCGAAGACGCAAGTCGTTGCTCATTTGAGATGGGGAGCCTCAACATAAACTTGCATCGTCCCAGCGTTATCCTCTTTCCCCTCGACCTCATTCGGATGTCCATCATTGATCCCGAACCACATATTCCCCGTCTCCGGCGCGGTCCATTCCAAGTTGGTCCCGAGTTGGCTCACCTGCGCCACGCCAGCGGGGTTGCGAACAAAACAAGCGAGCGAGCCGCGCGAGGTTCGGGTGCCGTCGGGAATGCCATCCGCCGTGCACGTCACGCCGGGGGCGATTCGCCACTTGCCGACCGCTCGCACACGATAAACAAGGCCCTTGCGGACCATGATTTCCGACGGCTGCCACGTCTTATTGGCGCTGACCGCGAAATAGCCCAGCCCGGTCGCGCCTTCGGCCTTGCGGATGCCCACCTGCAACGCCATCAGGCGGCCCACCGCGTCCCAATCCTGGGCTTTTTCGGATTCCTTGCCCAATTCCTGGATCCGCTTCTCGAAATCCTTCACCACATCATCGATCTTCCGGTGCATCACGTCAAGAACGGCGAGGCGCTGGTCGGATTCGTTCCGGGCCGTGCGCTCCTCGGGGCCCTTGGGACGCGGGCCGATCAGCTCGGCCACCTTGCGATACGCCGCGGCGGTGTCACGGTCCCGCTTCAGTTTGTCGTTGGCGCGGGCCAAGAGCAGGAAATCCTTCCAGCCGGCGCCGTCGGCGGCCGTGATTTCCATCAGCAAGGTCACGGCGTCGGCGGGCTTGCCCTCGCGCAGCAACTGCTCCGCGGCCTTGCGCTTGGCATCGAGCACGGCATCGCCCTTGGCCGCGGCCAACGGCGCGGCGGCGGCGGCCAGGCCCAGCAACACCAGGCAAAGCATGGACGCGGTGAGAAGACGCCGCGATGGCTCTGCATACATTATCGGCCGCATGCCTGCTCCGGAATTACCTTCCACCCACCGTGAGTTTACCCGGCACCGCCGTGGGTGTCCATCGGTGCCGACGGGATGAAAGAACCGCGGCCCCCCCGCCCCCCGCCCCCCGCCCCACGCAATGGCCCTCCGGCGGAATCAAATTTCCTATCAGTCGGACACGGCCCTTCGGGCCACCCATAAACAATGAAAAGGCATGGACTTATGGCTCGCGGGTCTTGGGTGAGCCTTACTTCCTGACATCCTATTTTCAGAGCAATGAAGGTGAGGTCGTCGTTGGGAGCCTGGGGCGACAGATAATCGGGGCCGGACGTGTTGACCATGTGCGCAAATTAACGGTAGGGGCGGGTTTGGACAAGAGAGGGGAAGGGTGAAGGCTGAACTCAGAAGGATGAAGTGGACGCGGGGGGACTTGATTGCCCACGCTGGCGGAATAATTGCCCACGCGCGAGCCGTGATTGCCGACGCGCGCCAGCGTGCTCGCATCGCGCGCCAGCGTGCTCTGATCGCGCGCCAGCGTGCTCTGACGGCGCGCCAGCACGCTCTGATCGCGCGCCAGCACGCTCTGATCGCGCGCCAGCGTGCTCGCATCGCGCGCCAGCGTGCTCGCATCGCGCGCCAGCGTGCTCCGACGGCGCGCCAGCGTGCTCTGATCGCGCGCCAGCGTGCTCCGACCGCGCGCCAGCGTGTTCGCATCGCGCTTCAGCACGTGGGCAAGGGCCGGGGCTGTGCTGATTGCCACTGTTTTATCGGCGGGGGGGATTGGGGAGTCGTCAGTAGACAGTGGGCAGTGGACAGTGGACATTAACCCCTCACCCCCGCCCCACGCAATGCCCCTCCGGCGGAATCAAATTTCCTATCAGTAGTCGGACACGGCCCTTCGGGCCACCCATAAACAATGAAAAGGCATGGACTTATGGCTCACGGGTCTTGGGTGAGCCTTACTTCCTGACATCCTATTTTCAGAGCAGTGAATGTTGGACTTGGATGTGGCGAGGCCTTGCGTTCTACGTTCTTTTTAACGCATGTCTTCTCGCACTGGATGTGATCGACCGAAACGTCGTTGATGTCCCAAGCGGAGCGTGGGTGTTTGGATTGGCAGCGATTGTGAGTCTTAGTCTCGCAATCGGCATCCCATCGCTCTTTTTCCGGCAATCACCCGCGGCTGAGCGGCGGGCTGTATAACCCGACACTGCACTGGACCGGCCCGGCGGAACGGTCCTTGTGATTCGAACACTGGTCGGCGCCGGGCCGGCCAGTGAATGTCAGTCCGTTCGGCGGGCAAGAGATGAAGGACTACTTCAAACGCATGGCGCTAAGCCTATCAACGGGCTATATCCTCTGTTACTTCGGTGAGCTGATGTTCTGGGCGACTCCATGCCGTGAGGGCATGACGGTCCATGGAATCATGATGGCATGGCTTCTGTATTCCTTCTTTGCCTATGTGTTCCTCTGCGTCGTCAGCGTTTTCCGAGTCCATAGCCTGTGGGCAGTCTTTCTGGCGGGTGCGTTCTTCGGCTGGTATGAGGAAGGGATATTCGTGCAAACGATGTACGGCGCCCCCGATGGGCCGTTTCCGATGTCGATCTCGTTCACAGGTCTTGCCTGGCATGCCCTTATCGACGTTTGCGTCGGGTGGCTGCTTGTCCGGAGGGCACTGGATCGTGGGAAGACAATTGAGGTCGCCTGCCTCACGATCGCTATCGGCACCTTCTACGGGTTGTGGGCGATCTGGTGGTGGACAGAGCCTCCCGAGCCGATGCGATTGCTTCTTACAGCAGGACGACCCGATATCCTGTTGGTACATTTCTGCGTGTTCGCGCTGTCCACCACCGGGGTCCTTGTTCTGGCCTATTGGCTGCACAATGTGCTGATGCCCTTCCAGTTCAGACCGACCAAAGGCGAACTCTGGTTCTTGGGCCTCGTCACGGCTCTTTACTACATGCTTGTCACGGTACCCACCGCCCCACGATCTATCTGGGTTCTGCCGCCTCTCATGGCCGTCACCTTATTGGCTTTGTACAGAAACCAGCGCGTCGAGGTGCGGGCTGATGCGATTTCCGCCTTCGTCCATGAAGTCAGACCAGTTCACTATTTGATGCTATTCCTTATCCCTCTTGTCGCTATCGCGATATACTTTATCGGGCTGGCCGCAGAACTGAGGATCCGTACCAACATAATTGTCTACCACGCTTTCGGCATAGCCGGAGCGATGTTCTGGCTTGTCAGTGTCGCTTTGTCCTTTCTCCAAAGAAAGCGGACGACCCAGGGCAAAGCCGAACAAACAGGTGCAGGCGACGCTTTGCAGCGCGCCTGACCTCGCCGTACGTTATGTCGCTGGGGCCGTCATGGCTGTGACGGAGATGCGAAGGGGTCGGAGATGCGAAGGGGAGATGCGAAGGGGTCGGGAGTCTTCGATTGCGATCCCAGCTCCCGCAGGGGTGAAGACTCCCGACCCCTTCGGCGCGCCGACCCCTTCGGCGCGCCCCTTCAGCCTCGCCCGCCTGATCCGTATCACCCCCGAAGACAAGGTGCTCTACAAGGCCGACAAGGAACACTGTCAAAACTATCCCAAGCCCGTTTCTCCCGACCTCTTCGGCGGCGTGGCCCGCAACTTCCAGGTCTTCGAGCCCCTCGACTTCCTGGCCGAAATCACCCAGCACATCCCCAACCAGGGCGAGCACCTCATCCGCTACTATGGCCGCTACTCCAACAAATCCCGCGGCCGGCGCGCCAAGCAGGCCGCCGCTCAAGCGACCACCGCGGAAACATCCGCTGCGCCTCCGCCATCGTGCGCAGCGCCCGGAGAGCAGGCTGCCGACCCGCGCCCACCGATCAGCCCGTTAGCCAAACTCGACCGTCGCCGCTGGGCCATGCTGATCCAACGCATCTACAACGCCGATCCGCTGCTGTGCCCAAAGTGCGGCGGCACCATGAAGATCATCGCCTTCATCGAGGCCCGCCAGGAGGAAGTCATCCGCAAGATCCTCCAGCATTGCGGC
>JBBQNJ010000009.1:0-79898 GCA_038329845.1 Tepidisphaerales bacterium
CTGCGCCTACGATCGTATCCCATGCAACTGAAAACCGCGCGACGTTTGTTGATTTCCGTGGCGATGATCGTTTCCTCGGCGTCGATGACGCTCTTCGCCGCCGAGCCGATCCAGTACAGCGACGAGACGCTGGAAAACGGTCTGCGCGTGATCTACGCGCCGCTGCACCAGGCGCCGGTGGTGCATATGCGGGTGTTGTACCACGTGGGATCGCGCGATGAGCGTCCCGATCGTCAGGGCTTCGCGCACATGTTTGAACACATGATGTTCCGGGGCTCGGCGCATGTGAAACCGCAGGAGCATATGAAGCTCGTGGGGATTGTGGGCGGCGATTCCAACGCCTTCACCAGCTTCGACCAGACGGTTTACGTCAACACGTTTCCGTCGGCCCATCTCGAGATGGTGATGTATCTGGAAGCCGACCGGATGGCCTCGTTCCAGGTCTCGCCGGAGATATATCAGACCGAGCGAAAAGTCGTAAGCGAAGAATGGCGTATGGGCCGCAATCGACCCTATGGGACGATGTACGAGGATTTTCTCGCCGCGGCGTTCTCGACGCATCCGTATCGGTGGACGCCGATCGGCAAGATGGAGCATCTGCGGGCCGCCGGGGCCGATGAATTGCAGGCATTTTTCAACCGGTATTATGTGCCGAACAATGCGGTGCTGGTGATCGCCGGCGATATCGATCCGGCCAAGGCGCAGGCGCTGGTGAAGCGGTATTTCGGATGGATTCCGCGCGGGCCAGACGTGGTTCGTCACATTCCCGCCGAGCCAGATCAGACCGCGGCGCGGAACGTGACGCTCAAGCAGCGGGTTCCCCTGGCGAGGGTCGTGGTCGGCTACAAGTTGCCGAAATATGGCTGGGATGGGCAGGAAGCAATGGACCTGCTGGCGACGATCCTCGGGCAGGGCCGTTCCAGCCAGCTGGATCAGCGGTTGGTGAACAACGCCCAGCCGCTTTGCGTGGCGGTGGGCGCCGGGGCGATGCAGCTCGAGGATGCCGGGATGCTTTTGCTCCACGCGACGGTGCTGCGCGGCGGCGATCCGGCGAAAGTTGAAGCGGTCATGCGCGACGCGATCGCCGAAGTTGCGACCAACGGCGTGACTGCCGAAGAACTGGAAAAAGCGCGGACGCAGGCGCGGGTGAGCCTGATCCGCGAGCGAGAGACGGCCACGAACATCGCGCAGCAACTGGGCGAGGCGGCGCTGCTCACCGGGGATCCGGGATACGCCAATACGGTTCTGGATCGAATCGAGGCCGTCACGCCGACCCAGCTGCAGGGGCTGGCCTCGCGCTGGCTGCAACCGTCGCGGGCGACGACCCTGACGATCGCTCCCGATCCGCAGGCACCGCGCGAATCCGACGATGTTGAATCTGCCACCACCGCCGCGGCCACACGGCCGGCCCCGGCGACGTTGGCGACCTCGGCGCCCGTGGCGATCTCGGCGACCGTGGCGACCTCCGCGACCTCGGCGCCCGCCGCCGCGACGACTCAACCTCGGACGATCAGGTTTCCCCAAGGGTATCCCCAGACCCCTCCCATGGCCGAAGCGCCCGTCACGCCGCAGTTTCAGAAGGGGATCGAGTCGCTCACGCACGGCGTGCGCACGATCGTGATGCGCGACAACCGCCTGCCGCTGATCTCGTTCAGCCTGACGATGCGGCGAGGATCGGATTCCGATCCGGCCGGCAAGGAAGGGCTTGCCGATCTGACCGCCGATCTGGTCCGGCGCGGCGCTGGGGCCATGACCTATTCGCAGTTGAACGAAGACCTGGAATCGCGGGCGATCGACATCGAGCTAAGCGCCTCGGGCGATACCACGCGCCTGACCGGTTCATGTCCGACCGAGCAACTCGACACTGCGATCGAGCGGGCGAGGATGATCCTGCGTGAGCCGGCGTTCCCCGCCGACGAACTGGCGCGACTGCGGGAGCAGACGATCAGCCAGTTGCGACTGGCGATGGAGGATGCCCAGACGGTTGCCGAGCGAGAACTCGATCATCGGCTATTCGGCGACACGCCGCCGGGTCGCAGCGCCACGCCGCAGTCGGTCGAGTCGATCAGCATGGAGGACGTCAAGGGGTTCTACCAGACGATGTATCGGCCCGATGAGGCGATCCTGGTGCTGGCCGGGGATCTGACGCTCGAGCGCGGGCAGGAACTCGCCGGGCAATTGCTCGACGGGTGGGAGAACCGCCCGGCACCCAAGCCACAATACGAGTTTCCCGCCCCACCGTCGCGCCGGATCGTGCTGATCGACCGCCCGCAAGGAAAACAGGCGACGATCCGCATGGGAGTGCGGGCCTACTCGCTCGCCAGCGACGACAAGTTCGCCGGCTCGCTCGCCGGGCAGATTCTTACCGCCGGAATCGATTCACGCCTCGGGCGCTACGTCCGGGCGGAAAAGGGGCTGGCATATGGGGTTCATGGCGTCTTCCAGCCCAACCGCCGCACCGGCGCCTTCGTGGCCGGAACCGACACGGCGCTGGGCTCGACCGAGGCGGCGGTCCGGGCGATCTTGAAGGTTCTTAACGACGTACGCGACCATAACGTGACGGACACCGAGCTGACCGATGCCAAGTTGCGCGTCTCGGGAAGCATGGTGATGAGCATGCAGACCATCGCGCAGCAGGCGCGGTTTCGGGTGGATGGTATCCTCAATGGATACCCGATCGACTATTACGATCGCTATCCCCAGCGCATCACCGGGATCACCGCCGATGACGTGCGCGAGGTGATGCGGAAATATTTCCTGGAGTCGAGCCTGACGATCATCGTCGCGGCACCGGCCGAGGCGGTGAAGGATCAGCTTTCGGCACTCGGCGAGGTCGAGGTAATCCCGATGCCCTCGGCGGCGAAATCACCCGCCACCGCCGCCAGCGCGTGGAACGGACGGCCCTCGCGCTGATACTTCCGCTCGAAGTTGGTCCCGACGGTCTCGCCCTCGGCGGCCGAGCCGGGACGGTTGTATTCTGCGATCCGAAAACCCTTGGCACGGCCCACCACTTCGCGCATCTGCTCGAAGTAATCGTGGTGATCGGTCACCAGTTGCAGGCGGCCGCCCGGGGCTAGGACTCGCTCAACGGTGGGCATGAACGAATCCTGGATCAATCGTCGCTTGTGATGGCGTTTTTTCGGCCAGGGATCGGGGAAATAAATGTGCAGAACCGACAGCGAATGATCGGCCACATATTCGCGTAGAAAAAACCCCGCCTCGCAGCGGACGGTGCGGGCATTAGCACACCCATGACGGCGCAGGCGGTCGCTGGCGTATCGCCAGAACCAGCGGGCCCACTCGATCCCGAAAAAGTTCACGTCTGGCCGAGCGCGGGCCTGGTCGCATAGAAACGTCCCCTTGCCCATGCCGATCTCCATCTCGACGGGGTGGTCGTTGCTGAACAACATGCCCCAGTCGAGCGGGCGCGGCAGGCTCGCCAAGTCCAGCCCAATCGGTTCGACGATCAATTCGCGGTCGGTTTGCATTGCGGGGACGATTGTACGGATTCGGCGGATACAATCCCGCATCGCCATGCCCAGCCTGCATTTTGAAATGATCGCCCAGGCATCGCTGCAACGGGTTTGGGCCATCTTCCATGACCCGATCCGCAGCCTGCCCATCCTCAGTCCTCCCGAGACGCGGCTCCGCATCGCGCGGGTGGACATGCCCATCGACGTGGGCAGCGGAATGGAATTGACGGCGACCGGACCGTTCAACCGCACTATCGCCTGGACCGCGCGGATGATCGAATACCGCCCGCCGCACCCGGTCGTGTTCGGCGCCGAGGCGCGGTTCGTCGATATTCAGGAACTCGGGCCATTCAAATCGTGGCGGCACGAGCATGAGTTCGAGGCGATCGACGACAACTCAACGCGGGTCGTCGATCACATCACCTACGCCGTGGGGTACGGCCCGATCGGTTGGATTCTCGACCGGATGCTGGTGCGTCCGACGTTGCGGGCGATGTTCGATTACCGCCACGAGGCGCTGGCGAAGATGCTGGAGAACGACGATTGAACCCGCGAACGTTTTACGACACGGCGTACCACTTCGCTGACGATGATCAATTTCCTGATTTTCGGCGGCTCGAGCGTTCGCTGGCGCCGCTGCTTCCGCTGGATGATCTGTCGCTGCTTGACCTGGGATGCGGCGCCGGCTGGGCCGGGCAATGCGCCATGCGGGCCGGCGCCCGCCGCGTAATCGGGGTGGATTTCTCGATGACGGCGCTGGCCGCGGCACGGCGGCGCGAGGCGCGGATCGCGTGGGTGCTGGGCGACGGGGAGCGATTGCCGCTGCCCGAGGCGTGCGTGGATCGGGTTTACTGCAATGGCGCAATCGAACACTTCGCGGACGTGCCCCGCGGATTGCGCGAGTTTCGCCGGGTGCTGCGGGCCGGCGGGCGAGGGGTGCTGGTGGTGCCGAACTTTTACGTGCGCACCGAGCAGCCCCGGGAATTTCGCGCCACCGATCGGCGCTGGCGCCGGATGCTTGCGGATGCTGGACTGACCGTACTGTCCCGCGGCGTGGATTACGGACCGCCCATCCGCGGTGCCGCGACGACACGCCGAAAAATCCTGCGCGCCGCCGGAAAAATCGTCTCCCACATCCCGGCCTTGGCATACCAGTTCATCTTCTGCCTGACGCCGACGCCGGGAACCGTTTAGCCTCAAATCCTCGATCAACCCGCTTCACACCGCCCCAGGCAATTTCAACGAACCTGCCTCTCCATCAGTAATGATTCACAGTCGCGGCGAACGTCGCCGGACATGGGTTTGTTTGCAACAGGAGACGATGATGAAGCTCACCCGATGGATGTGCGTTCCCGTGGCAGCGATGTTCCTCACCGGTGCCGCGACGCTGGTCCGAGCCGAAGACGCGCCCAAGCCGGAAAAGGAAAAGGCGGCCAAGCATGACAAGGCCAAGGCCGAGCGTCCCAAGCGGCATAACGTTCCCAAACCCTATTCGACTCTCGCCAGCCTGACTGAAGAGCAGAAGGCGAAGATCGACGAGATCGTGACCAAGACCCAGGCCGAGCGCAAGGAAATCACCGAAAAGGTCAAGGCGCTGGAGGTCAAACAGGCCGAGGAGATCAGCGCCGTGTTGACCGATGAGCAGAAGGCCGAGCTCAAAGCCGCCGAGGAGAAATCCAAGGCCGAGCGCGAAGCGAAAATGGCCGAGGCCAAGGCCAAACGTGAAAAAGCACCCGGAGAGAAAAAGGAGATCAAGGAAGACGCGACGAAAACCGAGTAGCGATCGAATTCGCTCAGGATCGATCTCAAAGACATCAGCCGGGAATCCGTCGCGCTGCGCGCCGGATTTCCGGCTTTTTTTTCACTCCATCGGCAAGTAACGCCGAAAGCCGACCGCGATTGTAGCGCTGGACGAGGATGCAGGGGATGTTGCCGATCAGCATCCAACCGGCCAGGATGGCGACGGCCCAAAGTGGGTTCCAAATAAGAAACACCGGGGTGAGCGCCAGGGCGGTCCAATGACAGGATTCTCCGCGATGAGTTTCGACCCGGAACCGCTCGAGATAACCGGCGTCCCGGCGCCGCAGCGTGGCCTTGGCAAATCCGCCGGAAAACCAGCGGGCACCGTCGGGGAGCAAGTCCTTCCAACGTTTTATGCCGAATACCTGCTCGTAGAATCGGGCCGACGGGCCATGACGAGGACGGTCCGCCGCCTTGAACCACGACGTCGGCATTTTGACAAACGCCCACGCGAGGCCGACTTGAATGATCGCGCAACTGGCGACGTTCAATGTGACGATCCACGGCGAGTTCAGTTCAATCAGCAAGAATCGTGCGTCCTTTCCACGTGACTTGCCCTCCGCGGCGAAACAGCGACCATGCGAACAGGATGAAAAAAAAGAGCAGCGCGACCGGATAGAGCGCCGATACCGATCCGCGAAAAGTCCCCACCCGCCGAAGGATTACCCCCAACTGCACCGCCAGCATGACGTACCCGATCGCTCCCCACGGCGCGCGAAAGCAGAGGATCGGGGCAACCACCAGGCCGCTGATCCAGACGATGATTAACACCGTCACGACGGGGCGGATGCTCGCGGAGCCCGAGGCGAAACCCTTGGTCCAGCCTTCGATCAGATCGTGCAAGCCGCCCGGGTACATTCGCATGGTTAAACTCCCCTTGCCGACAAAACTTCGCGTCGGAATGCCCCGATGCTGGAGAAGACGTGACAAGTGCAGGTTCTCGAGCGTGTGCTGAGCGACGGCGGCGTGTCCGCCGACGCGGTCGTAGCTCTGGCGATCGATCAACAGCATCTGTCCGAAAAGCCCGCGCGGCGCCGTCCCCATGACCATAACGAGATTAAAAAACGCCGAAAGCTGCTCGTCGAGGCGCTCAACCCGATGGTGCGGTGCGATCGAAACCGCGCCCGGCCCGCAAACGCGAAGGATCGACTCGAGCGCGCCCTCGGTAAGCCGGGTGTCGGCATCGAGAAATAGCAGCCATTCGCCGCTGGCGAGGTCGGCACCCTGTTGGCAGGCCCACGGCTTGCCACGCCACCCCTGCGGCAATGGCGCGGAGGGAATCAACACAGCGCCCGATCGGCGAGCGATCTCGGCGGTCTGGTCTGTCGAGCCGTCATCGACGACGATCACCTCGCGCGGCCTGACCGCCTGCGCGGCGATTGAATCCAAGATCACCGGCAGATTTTGTTCCTCATCGCGGGCGGGGATCACAATAGACAGGCGTCTGGCTTCGACCAGGATCGAACCGCGGCCAGGCCGCCGCATCGCGAGCCAGTACAGCACCCAGCCCGCGCACCACGCCAAGAGGACGATCGCAGCGTCGATTATTGGCGATCCCACTCGATCACCTTTCGCGCCACATTCAGCCCGCACAGCACGACCATCGGCATCCCGGCCCCGGGGTTGACCGAGCCGCCGACGAAAAAGAGATTGGGCAAGCGAGGGCTCTGCTTGGGCGCCTTGAACGCGAGATTGCGAAACCGGTCGGAAACGACGCCGTAAATGGCGCCTTTGTTGGAATAGTATTGATCGCGGATGTCCAGGGGCGTCGACACATGTTCAAGAACGATATGACGTCGCAAGTCGGTCAGGCCCATGCGTTCGAGCTTTTCAAGAACCCGATCCTTGCACGCCAGGTAATCGTCACGCGTCAAGGGGCGCTGGTCCTCGATGTGCGGAATGTGCGGCAGGATCTTCAGGCAGTCGCATCCGCGCGGCGCGACAGCCGGGTCGGTCCGCGACGCGGCCACAAGATAAATTGTCGGATCGTCCGGCAACCGGCGATCGCCGAAGACGGTTCTAAAGTGCGATTTCTGGTCGCCGGAGTAGAAAAAGTTGTGGTGGGCGAGTTGCGGATACTGCCGATCCAGCCCCAGGTCGATGACCAACCCGGAACACGACGGCTCGAGCTTTTTCTCCAACTTCTCAATGAACCGCCCGGATTCCCCCAATAGACGCCGATACGCAGGGACGACTTCCATATTCGACACCACGATGTCGGCGGGATGAAATCGCTCATCGGCGGTGACGAGGCCGCTGACGTGGCCATCACTTGTCGAGATCCTCGTGACTTCGCTGTTCAGATGCACGGGGATACCCAGTTCCCCGAGCACATCCCCGAGCGCTTTGGCCAGCCCGTAAAGCCCGCCATCGACATACCACAGGTCATGGCGGAACTGGATCGTCGCAATGCAGTTCATAAAAGCCGGGGCGCGATACGGCGATGAACCGACGTACTTGATGAAGTAGTCAAAAATCTCTCGCATCGGGCGAGTCTTGATGAATCGCTTGACCCCTCCGTGCATGCTGCGAAACAGATCGAACCGCGGAAACTTCCATAGCCCATAGAAGCGGCCAAACTCCCGCGAGGTGTCCAGACCCTTCTGGAAGTATCCGCTGTCCACCAGGTCGTACAGGTCGGAAGAATACTTGAGAAACGCCCGGACGTTCGCCGGGTCTTCACCGACCTTGCGGCATTCCTCGGCCATTCGCTCGGGTTCGGGATAGAGGTCAATGACCTTTCCATCTTCGAAAACGTTGCGCCAATGCGGACGCAAGGCGCGTAGCGACACACAATCGGCGAGGCGCTTGCCGGAGCCTTCGAGAAGCCGGTCGAAGATGTGAGGCAGGGTGAGGATCGACGGACCGAGGTCAAAAGTGTAGCCGTCGCGGCAAAAGACGTTCAGCTTCCCCCCGATCTGGCTGTTCTTTTCGAAAATCTCGACGTCGTACCCCTGGCGGCGCAGGGCGATGCCCGCGGATAATCCTCCAAGACCGGCGCCGATGACGAGAACGCGTTTGGGCATGTTGATTGACAGAATACCCCCCGGCGGAAGAATGCCAAAGTCGTATGGACCCGTCGAGCCTGATCGCCCATCAACAGGTTTTTTTTCGCGGCGGCGCGACGCGCGGGGAGGATTTTCGGCGCCGGCAGCTTCTCGCCTTGCGTCAGGCGATTGTGGGATCAGAACCGGCGCTGCTCGAGGCATTAAGAGCGGACCTCGGTAAGTCTTCACTCGAAGCCTACGGCAGTGAAATTGGAATCACACTTCATGAAATCGACCATGCGCTGCGCCACCTGGGTCGGTGGATGCGGCCAATGCGAGCCAAACTTCCGTGGCTGCTGTGGCCGGCTCGGGCCCGCGTCTATCGGGAGCCGTTCGGGGTCGCGTGTATCGTTGGGCCGTGGAATTACCCGCTTCAACTGCTCCTGATGCCGATGGTCAGCGCCATCGCGGCGGGCAACTGCGTGATCGTTAAGCCATCGGAACTGGCACCGCACACGAGCAAGGCGATTGCTTCCCTGATCGAATCGACATTCCCGCCGGACTATATCGTTGCGCTGCAGGGCGGCCGCGAGACCACTGAGGCGGTGCTCGACGCCCCGCCGGATTTTATCTTTTTCACCGGCGGCGGCCAGGTCGGCGCGATGATCATGGAGCGCGCCGCACACCACCTTACGCCGGTGGCGTTGGAACTGGGCGGGAAATGCCCGTGCGTCGTCTGCGCCGATGCGCCGCTCGAGCTTGCGGCACGGCGAATCGCGTGGGGCAAATTTCTGAACGCCGGGGCGACCTGCGTCGCGCCCGATCACGTCTTGGTGGACGCACAGGTCCATGACGCTTTCCTCGACGCGATCAAGGGGGCGATCGGCGAGTTTTTCGGCGCGGATCCCCAGCAAAGCCCGTTCTTCGGGCGAATCGTCAACCGACATCATTTCGACCGACTGGTTGACTATTTACGTTTTGGCGAGATTGTCATAGGCGGGCGCAGCGATGCCGCGGCCCGGTACATCGCCCCGACGGTGTTGCGAGACACTCCGGCCGATGCGCCGGTCATGCAGGAGGAGATTTTCGGCCCGATCTTGCCGGTTGTGGCCGTGCGTGACATCGACGAGGCAATCGAACGCATCGGCGCGCTGCCAGCCCCGCTGGCCGTCTATTTATTCACCGGCGATCGCCGGACCCACAAGCGATTCGTCGAGCAGACGCGAAGCGGGGCGATGTGCATCAATGACACGGTGGTCCAGACCGTCCCCTCGACCCTCGGGTTCGGGGGCGTCGGTGCCAGCGGGTTCGGACGCTATCATGGGCGAGCCGGCTTCGACTGTTTCTCGTACACTCGCCCCGTCGTCGTGCGATCCACCTGGATCGATCCGCGCTTTCGCTACCCGCCTTCCGCGATCGGCTTGGACAAACTCCGACGGGTCTATAAATTCTTGCTGGGCGGTTGATCAAGAGGACCAAGATGGCTGCAAAGGTGTTGATTATCGGCGCGGGGCCCGGCGGCCTGGCAGCGGGAATGCTGCTGGCCAAGGCCGGTCTACGCGTCACAATCCTCGAGAAACAGCATCGCATCGGAGGCCGCACCAGCGCCCTCGAGGCCGATGGCTTTCGCTTCGACCTCGGCCCGACGTTCTTCCTCTATCCGCAGATCATCGAGGAAATCTTCACCAGTGTCGGACGCGATCTGCACCAGGAAGTGCAGTTGAAGCGGCTCGATCCGCAATATCGTCTGACCTTCGGGGCCGGCGGGACGCTGAACGCAACGTCAAACATCGACCGCATGGTCGCCGAGATCGACCGATTCTCGCCCGGCGAAGGGGCGGCTTTCCGCCGGTTCATGAACGACAATCGAGTGAAACTCGAGAAGTTCACTCCCTGCCTGCAGACGCCGTTCCTCGGATTAACCAGTCTGTTGCACGCACGCCTGCTCAAGGTCCTGCCGCATTTGAAGCCCTGGAAATCTCTCCACCGCGAACTTTCCGGATATTTCACGGATGAACGGCTGCGTCTGGCGTTCACATTCCAGTCCAAGTACCTCGGGATGAGCCCGTTCCAATGCCCAAGCCTGTTCTCGATCCTCTCATTTCTCGAATATGAGCATGGTGTGTTCCATCCGATGGGCGGTTGCAACGCCGTCAGCAGCGCGATGGCTCGAGTCGCCACGGACCTGGGATGCGAGATTCGCACCGGCGAGGGCGTCGAGCAAATTCTATTCGAGAAACGCCGGGCGGTGGGCGCGCGCACGAGCCAGCGCGAATATCGCGCCGACGCGGTGGTCGTCAACGCCGATTTTGCCCACGCGATCAAGACGCTCGTTCCGCAATCCCTTCGGCGTAAATGGACCGATGCGACCCTGGCGAGCAAACGCTATTCCTGTTCGACCCTGATGCTCTATCTGGGGATCGAAGGATCTTTCGAGCATCTGGCTCATCACAACATCTACGTCGCCAGGGATTACCGTAAGAACCTCGAAGAGATCGAGACACTTCGCACACTCAGCGACGATCCATCCTTCTATGTTCAAGCGGGCTGCGTCAGCGATCCCGGATTGGCCCCGCCCGGCCATAGCACGCTGTACGTTCTGGTCCCTGTCAGCCACCAGTGCGACGCGATCGATTGGAACCGCCAGCGCGATGTCTATCGCCGGGTCGCGTTGAAGCAACTGGAGAAGATCGGCATCGAAGACATCGACCGTCGAATCCGCTTCGAGCGGATGATCACGCCGAGCGATTGGGAACATCAGATGGGGATCTATCGCGGCGCGACGTTCAATCTGGCGCACAATCTCGGCCAGATGCTGCATCGACGACCGCGCAACCGCTTCGAGGAGTTTGATCGCATGTACCTCGTCGGCGGGGGAACCCACCCGGGTAGCGGCCTGCCCGTGATCTTCGAATCCGCGAGAATCAGCAGCCGGTTAGTGCTTGAAGACCTCGCCTAAGACCGTGGCGTTCTCCCGGCACGCATCTCTCAATCGGGAGAGATCGCGCTCGCCGAAATGGCCAGTCATAAATTAAAATTTCAAAGTGTGGGGTTCATCCCCACCGATTTGCATACAGGGTGGTGGCGGACGCCGCCATACGTAGATAGAGAGCGAGCGAGCGTGAACCTGAAAATGCGGTTGGTGGCAAAGTTGTTGGTGGGGCTTTTCGTCGGCACGGCGCCGGCGGGGTGGACTCATGCCACCAAGCAGCCGTTGAAGCAGGAGAAGCTCGAAGGCGGCCCGGCCGCGACGGCGGCGCGGGCGGATATCACGTTCCAATCTCTCTCGAAGGCGTTTCAACGTTTTCTATGACTTGCTCTGCCCAGCGATACGCCATCTATACCGCTCGCGGGCCATATTGAGACAAACCGCTTGGGGAAAACCGGGATATCCCGCAGGTTCCGAGCCGTTGCGGACGTCTCACTGAAGGCCGCGAGCGGTATATAACAGCCAAATGACGATCTCGCAGATTCCGCTGGTGTAGTGTCTCGGACTAATGGCATCTTATGTCTGGTCGCAAAAGCAACTTGAAAGGTACAAAGCGAAGGATTTTCAGTCGAGCATGAGACGCACGATTTATGAGACACTACACTAGGAGTCTACGACTATGTTGTGAACGGCAAGCCTGTCATCGAATGGATTATCGAACGCTATCAGGTGACGAGGGACAAGGACAGCGGGATCGTCAACGCCCCGAACGACATTGCTGCCAGGGGGAGAACCCGTCTGGCATCTCCGGGGCGAGGGGGTTATCCTGCGGGGCAACCAAACGCGCCCCATCGGGGCAAAAAGGAATGTTCGGTTTCGGCAAGAACCCGGGCCACGATGCCCAGACGCAAGGCCCGCGGGTCAGCACCAAGTTCTGCTCCGATCGCTTCAGCGGCAAATACCCGCATGTGGGGCTGTACGACTGCAAGGAGCGCAAGGTCTGGGTCTGCAAACCGCTCGGCGGGCAGGCGATCCGCACCTCCCATGCCCGGCTGATCACCGGCGCCGACAATGCCGTCGGGACCGTTTGGAAAGACCGCTTCATCTGTTTCTGGTTTTACACCCCGCGCACCGGCGAAGGGTACATCCATGGATACCCCATCGACTGGGAAGAAGCCCACCTGCTCGTGCGGATCGACCCCAACTGGGACTACGACCGCCAACGCCTGATCCCGCCGGAACTCGAGGACCAGATCGACGGGAATCTCGAACGCCAGATTCGCCACGGCGAACGCATCTTCGAGTTCTTCCGTGCCTGCAAACTGAAGTATCCACTCAGCCTGCACTACATCGGACAGCGGGCGACCGATTCGCAGTTCTACGCCAAGCGAATGGAAGCGGCGACCGGCTGAGGCCTGGGGGCCGGGGGCTGCGGGGGCCGGGGGGCGGCCGGGAAATTCCCGCTCGGGCGAAAAAACTTACGCGAGGATCACCGCATGGCCGATCAGCCGGGGGCGGGCCGGGAAATTTCCGCCCGGGCGATAGTGTCCGCACCGGCGGCGCGGTATGATCCAGCGCGATCGAATGGATTCGGTCGGGACTTGTTCTGAAACACGAGGTGCGCATGGATGCACGACACGCCGCCGGGGAGCCGCGCTTACTTATTTCCCGAAAAGCCCTGCTGCACAACGCCGCGGTTCTCCGCCGCCGGCTTCATCCCTCGGTGCGCTTGTGCGCGATCCTCAAGGCCGATGCCTACGGGCACGGGGCGGTGATGGCTGCCGATGCGCTGACTCGCGCCGGCCGGCCCGGCGAGGTCTCGACGGGCGCCGATGCGATCGCCGTGGCGAGCATCGACGAGGCGGCGGCGCTGGGGCCGATCAACGTGCCGGTGCTGATCTTCCGCCCGGTGGAAAATGCCTTCGTCGCCGGCCAGCGCTCGGCCCTGGAGTCCGCGATCAACGAAAACTGGGTGCTGACGTTGTGCAGCCCCTCGGCGGCCGAGGACGTGGCGAGGATCGCCCTGGCGACCGGACGCCGCGCATCGGTGCAGGTGATGATCGACACCGGGATGACGCGCTCGGGAGTGGACATCGCGGCACTGCCCGAGCTACTGCGCCGAATCGAATCGCGCCCGAGCCTGCGCCTCGCCGGACTTTGCACCCATTTCGCCTGTGCCGATGAGCCGCGACATCCCTTCACCGTCGAGCAGCTCGAGCGATTCAAACAGGCGACCGATCCGGCGGCGCAGTTCACGCCGGGACGGTTCTTGCGTCACGCCGCCAACAGCGGCGCGATTTTCTTCAATCCCGACGCCCATCTGGACATGGTGCGCCCGGGAATCGCGCTGTACGGGATCGACCCGACCGGCCGACCGAACATGGATCGCCACCTGCGCCCGGTGATGAAGTGGGTGGCGCCGCTGTTGATGATCCGTCCGGTTGCCAAGGGCGCCGGCGTCGGCTACGGCCAAAGCTGGATCGCCCCGCGCGACACGTATGTGGGGCTGGCCCCGGTCGGGTACGCCGATGGCTATTTGCGCCGATTCAGCCCCGGAGCGGTGATGCGCCTCAATGACCGGATCGTCCCCGTGATCGGCCGGGTCAGCATGGACCTGACCACGGTGGACCTCGGTCCCGACCCCGACGCGGCGGTCGGCGACGATGTCACGCTGCTCGATGACGATCCACTTTCCCCGTGCAGCGTCTACGCCCTGGCGAAATGGGCCGACACGATCCCCTACGAAATCTTCTGCCGGATCGGATCGCGCATCCGCCGGGTCTGCGTGGATGATGAGACCTCGCACGCCACCACCGACTCGCAGGAAGCGGCGTGACGCGATTACCCGGCGGCGGATAGAATGTCGCCGATGCGAATCGCACTGGCCCAGATCAACCCCACGGTCGGAGATATTTCCGGAAACGCGCGGAAAATCGTGGACTTCGCCCGCCGGGCGCACGATGCCGGGGCGCAACTGGTGGTCTATCCCGAACTGGCGATCGTGGGATATCCGCCCAAGGATCTGCTGCTCAAGCCGCAATTCGTGCAGGACAATCTGCGGGCGCTGGAATGGATCGCGCGGCATATCCCCGCGACGATCGACGCGATCGTCGGGTACGCCGACCGCAACGAACTGCCGATCGGCCGCCCGCTGCATAACGCCGTGGCGGTGCTTCACGGCGGGCGGATCGTCAGCCGGCATTTCAAGACGCTGTTGCCAACCTACGACGTGTTCGATGAGAGCCGGTATTTCGAGCCAGGCCCGGCCGAGCTTCGCAATCAACTGGTGCAAATTGGTGAGTGGCCCGTGGGGCTGAGCATCTGCGAAGACCTGTGGAATGACGAACAGTTGATGGCCCGGCGGCTGTATCACCAGAACCCGATCAAGGACCTGGCGTTGGCCGGGGCCAGGGTGATGATCAACTCGAGCGCATCGCCGTTCGTCGAGGGAAAACACGCTTTCCGGCTCGAGTTGTTCGCCGCCCAGGCCCGCGAGTTCGCACGCCCGCTGGTCTACGTCAACCAGGTCGGGGGCAACGATGAATTGGTGTTCGACGGCAACAGCGCGGTGTTCGACTCGGCAGGAAACCTTATCGCCCACGGACGCGACTTCGAGGAAGACCTGGTCGTGGTGGACTTAAACGGCGAACCGAACCCCGCCGCCACGATCGCCCCCCCGGGCGATGGCAACGGCGCCGCTGCGATCCATAAGGCCCTGGTCCTGGGACTGCGCGACTACGTGAAGAAATGCGGCTTCGCCAGCGTGGTGCTGGGCCTGAGCGGCGGGATCGATTCTGCGCTCACCGCCGCCTTGGCCGTCGAAGCCCTGGGTGCCGGCAAAGTCGTCGGCGTGGCCATGCCCAGCCGCTTCAGCTCCGATCATTCGATCAACGACGCCCGCGCCCTGGCCGAGCAACTCGGCATGGAGTTCCACATCCTGCCGATCGAGGAAATCCACCAGACCTTCGAGCAAACGCTCGCCGGTGCCTTCGCCGGGTGCCAGCGCGATGTCACCGAGGAGAATCTTCAGGCCCGCGCCCGCGGCGTGCTGCTGATGGCGTTTTCCAATAAGTTCAATCACCTGCTGCTGACCACCGGCAACAAGAGCGAGCTGGCGGTTGGCTATTGCACGCTCTACGGCGACATGTGCGGCGGGCTGGCCGTGATCAGCGATGTGCCGAAGATGACCGTCTACCAGCTCGCCGAGCATATCAACACCAAGGCCGGGCGCGACCTGATCCCGCGGAACACGATCGCCAAAGTACCCAGCGCTGAATTGCGCCCCAACCAGACCGACCAGGATTCGCTGCCCCCCTATCCGCAACTCGACGCGATCATCCACCGCTACGTCGAGCAGGAAAAGTCGGCCACCGAAATCATCGAAGAGGGGTTTGACGAACCGACGGTGCTGCGGGTCATCAAGCTGATCGACCGAAGCGAATACAAGCGCCGCCAGGCCGCCCCCGGCCTGAAGGTGACCAGCCGCGCCTTCGGCTTCGGCCGCCGAATGCCGATCGCCCAGAACTACAACGCCCTGCCCCCAAAACACGGCCAACCCTCGCCGACGATCGACGAACAGCAAGCAACCCACGGCTGGGGCTACGAACCGATCCAGGATTGACTGGGCCTGTAGCGATAACCTGCCATTGTTTCGAGCATGCAGGGCGGGGTTCCAGCATGATCGCGGTTCCGTGACGCGAAAGCGGCAGCCGATTAATATCGCGTCTTTCCGCGTGGAGCGTGAAAGGCGAAGGAACGGATGCCGACACTAGATTGAATTGGCAAAGCGACTGTGGTGGACCATCATCGGAAGCTGGGGTATCACCTGCCGCGGTGCAACCGGGAGCTATCCGCCGGCAATGCCGACGCCGGCAACCTGCGGGTGCAAGGGGATAACCTGACTGGCACTCAGCGCCCTGCTGCCCTACTACGCCGGCAAGGTCAAGTGCATCTACATCGACCCGCCGTCGTGTGGAGCAAGCCTAGAAATCCCGAGAATCACGCCCGACACGTCCGCAGGCAGGTGGATTCGTGCCCGCACGGACCTGATGTCAATATTGGCCGTAATGAAGAGGACTGATCCGATGAAAGCAAGCGGCACAAAACCTCGCAAGGAGCCCTGCTCACGGGAGTATGACTTCGCGCTGGTGCTGGAGGGCATTGCCGATCTGAATGACAACGTGATGAACAGGCTTTTCGACGCTGGGTGTGATGACGCGACCTTTTCCATGCGGTACGGGCGGGTTTTTGCGGAGTTTAGCCGGGAGGCAGAATCGTATTCGCAGGCGCTGCTCAGCGCGATCAGCGCCGTGCGGGCCGCGGGGGTTGGCGCGGAGGTGTTGCGGGTGAACACCTGTGACCTGGTAACCCCGGCGGACATCGCCCGGCGGATCGACCGCAGCCGGGAGCTGGTGTCGCAATACATCAGTGGCGACCGGGGACCGGGCAAGTTCCCGCCACCGGAGTGTTTCCTCACCGACGACAAGCCGTTGTGGATGTGGTGCGCGGTGAGTTACTGGTTGGCGGAGAACAGTTTGATCCGTCCGTAGGAATACCGCGAAGCGCAGTTCGTGTGGGTCGTTAACGAATGGTTGTCGTCGCAGCGGTCGCGAAATCAGAACCCCGAACTGATTTCACAGATCGAAAAGTCCCTGGCCGCACCCATCGCGCTGGGGAAACGCAGCAAGCGTCGCGCTGTATCCACCAGGGCTTGATGAAAAGCGTCGAGCACGAACTGATGCGGCATCCGTTGAGTTGAAAAGGCGATGATGGACGCTCAATTCTTCCCCCCGCGTCCCCCCACGACACCCACGATTTATGCCTATGCCAGCACGCACCCGGATCATGCGGGGTTGTTGAAGGTGGGGTACATGATTTGCGCACTGCTGGCGAGGGGCGCGGCGGCATCGCGCAGGTCGTCATCTATCCAGGCAGGATCGCCATCCATGTGTAAAGCGCTCAGAATCATGCTAAAATGAAACAGTGTGAACGGGAAGTTCGCAGGAGTGCCCCAGACATGGAATGTGCTGATGCTTGACCGAATCATTTCCAACCCGGCGATACTTGGCGGCAAGCCGATCGTTCGCGGCACCCGAATCAGCGTGGAGCTCATCCTGGAATGGATCGCTTCGGGGGCGACGCGGGATGACATTCTTCGTAAACATCCGCATTTGAGCGCCGCCGACGTGGAACAAGCGCTGGCCTATGCGGCTGCGGCGATTCGCAACGAAGTGCTGATCACCGCTGAGGTGAGTGCTTGAAATTGCGCCAGTTTCCGCTTCTGACGAACGAAAACATCGATCCCGACGTGGTCGCGGGTCTGCGCGGGCTGGGTTTTGACGTTCTCGACGTCGTTGAAAGCGGGCGAACGGGCGCCAGCGACGTTGAATTGCTCCGCTGGGCGAATTCGCAGGGACGGGTCGTTTTCACCCATGACGCCGATTTCGGCACGTTGGCCATCCTTCAGAATGAGCCCTTGGTCGGATTGGTATTCCTGCGGCCCGGCCATATCGACGCCCAATTCACCCTGGGGACGATTCGAGCATTGTTGGATACTGACCTCGACATGACGCCGCCGTTTGTGCTCGTGGCCCGGCGCCGTGGAAGTCACTTGACGATTCGGCTGCGGGCTTTGGGTCATGACGGAGAATGATGAGTCGCCAATGACGATACGGTGACTGGGGAGTTGAGTGATGGTCAATGACTTTTGCCCCCCCGCGCCCGGCCGCGACGCCGACAATCTACGCCTACGCCAGCACGCACCCGGATCATGCGGGGTTGCTGAAGGTCGGTTACACCGAGCGGGTTGCCGCCGACCGTATCGCAGAGCAATTCCCGTCGGGCTTGAACGGTGTGTCGGAATGGCTGGTTTCGTTCCGGGCGAGAATCAATCCGGTCGAATAGGATGAAGGACAGATGGCGTTGCTGAACCGACAGGAAGTGATCGACGCCCTGACCGAACTGGGTCGGCAGGCCGAGGCGGAAGGGTTGACACTCGATCTGCTTCTGCTTGGCGGTGGCGTGATGGTGCTGGACTTGTCGGCGCGTCAGTCAACGCATGACATCGACGCGGTGGCGTTGTTTTCGACGCGGCCGGTCACGGTCCGGAGGATTGCGGCCCGGCTGGCGGCCAAAAACGGTTGGCCGGATGACTGGCTGAATGAAGCGGCCAAGGGGTTCGTTGTGGGTGAGACGACGCCGAGCCTTATTTTTACAGCGCCGGGCATTCGTGTTTATCGCCCGGCTTATAATCAACTGCTGGCGATGAAACTGTGTGCATGGCGTGACGATGTGGATATCGCGGATGCGGGTCTTTTGTTGTCGAAGCTAACGGGCAGCCGGGAGGAAGTTTGGGATGCGGTGCGTCCGCATCTTCTGCCCGGACGGGAGTTGACTGCGCAATACGCCTTTGACGATCTGTGGGAGCAAACGCCATGAACGTTGAAACAATCGCCGAATCAATTCTTGAAGGCGAAGCACTGCTTGCGCGAAGCCTGATTCAGGACTGGCTTTCATTCCGTCCGGATCTTTCGGGCGAACCGTTTCCCAAAACCAGCGATGGGCGCGTGCTCGCCTTGTCGGCGGCGCTGGTGGAATTGTTTGCGGAACGACTGGGTCAACGATCTCCGGATTGGACGAGACAGGTGAGCGCCCTGAAGGAGCCGGTATATCTGCTGCGCTCCGTGACAAGGATGCCTCGCCTTCGGAAATTGTGCGAAGAACAATCTCCCGCGCCGCTCCGGCGCAGAAACCTGTTCGCCCCGGCTGACTATCTAACGTTCGCTTGAGAACGGTGGGGATTGCACAAGTGAAACGTCAGGGAACGACAATTCCCAAACCCAATACTGCGGAAGGAAAAGCCCCGCCGGACCTACATAAATCTCTCACGCGGGGCGTAAGGCTTCGGGCCGAACAGGGTGATTAATTTTAACGTGGCTTCTCGATGGTTGTCAATAAGAACCTTAAGAACTTTTTTTGACCCCTATGACCGACCTTTTCCCCCCGCTTCCCCCCACGACGCCCACGATTTATGCCTACGCCAGCACCCATCCGGATCATGCGGGGTTGCTGAAGGTCGGTTACACCGAGCGGGTCGCCGCCGACCGGATCGCGGAGCAGTTTCCGTCCGGAATGAATCCCTACCGGATCGAATTGATCGAGCCGGCGATGCGGGCGGACGGGTCGGCCTTTACCGACTGGGACGTACACCGTCACTTGCGCGCCAAGGGTATCAAGAACCCGACGAATGAATGGTTCAAGTGCACGGTGCAGCAGGTGCGGGCGGCGGTCGTCGCCGTGCGCGAGCGTACCGCCAATATCGAAGACCGCACGCTGAGCTTCAGCTTGCGCCCTGAGCAGCGCGAAACGGTGGAACGGACGGCTGAGTATTTCGGCAAGGCCAAGACCGAACAGCCGGGACACACGCCGCACTTCTTGTGGAACGCGAAGATGCGTTTCGGCAAAACCTTTGCCTCGTATCAACTGGCGAAGGAGATGGGCTGGACGAAGGTGCTGGTGCTGACCTTCAAGCCGGCGGTGGTGCATGCGCGGTCGGAAGCCCGATCCGCTGGCAAGTGCGTATTCGTCCGCGTGGTGGCCGGCGGCACCAGAGTCAAGGTGGCGCAGGAACTGGCGCGACATTCTTCGCCGGTGTTGACCATCGGAAGATACTCGCACATTCGCATCGCCAACTTGCGGGCGACGGTGCCGAGCGTGCCGATGCCGCTGGCCGCCGACTCCGATCCGTCGATGATGTTGGCGACCGGCACCGAAGGGCGCGCACAAAATACGCACAAAACCGGACGCGAAACCGTGCGACCCAGTGCTTTCCGATGCGACGACGGCAACGGGTTAAGACTGGCGGGAAGCGCTGCGCAAGTGCTTTGTGGCGCGATGGATGACGACGTGATGCGAAACGGTGCGACCAGCGAGCGCGACGGGACTCGAACCCGCAACTTCCGGATCGACAGTCCGGTACTCTAACCAATTGAGCTACGCGCCCTTCGAGGCGGCGGAATAAACGCTCGCCCTGAGAGTCGAGAAACTGTATTCACCGCCCCGCGATTGTCAAGTTCGGGAGCCTGCTAAATCGTCCCTCATCCCCGGTTTTCCGCCACGACTTCTAGAATAAGAGCCGACGGGGACGTCGGTTTTCGGCGGAGCGATGAGCGGTTCGTCGGTACGACTCAGAGCGCCGACGTCTTCGTCGGTACGACTCAGAGTGCCGACGTCTTCGTCGGCATGGCTCAGAGCGCCGACGTCTTCGTCGGCATGATGAAGAACCGCGACAACCGGCAAGAGTGGGGATCACTCAGCCGGACCCGGCTGGCCGACCGGCGGGAAACGAAACGGGGACGCAGCCAGTTACGTCTCGGGCTGGCCTGGTCCGCCGGGCCGAGGACTGACCGTGGCGTCGCTTGGCCGCGCGCGGACACCGCAGCGATACAGTGCGGGCGTTGCCGGGTGATTGGCTGGTGGATCGTCCGGACGACTTGCCCAGCGCACGACGCCGAGGTGTCAACGAGCATCCACGGTTCGTACCCGTGCGACTAACGGATTCGCAGCCACCGTCGCTCGTTCGCGTGGAAAATCTGGTAGAGCAACAGGATGTGTCCGCCGCCCAACATCACGCCGTAGATTGCTTCGATGGCAATCGCACGCGCACCGCCCCGATGGCACGCCAACACAACGGCCGGCCTTTGGATCAGCCCTATTGAGATGACCGCCGCGACGCGCCCGGTTCGCGGATTCGACCCGTCCCGCAGGTACGCGTCCAGTTCGATGATCGGCGAGAAGGCGGAAGGAGCATTCCATGCCAATCCACCGTCGCCAATCGAGACGCGACTGAGCAGAAGTTGCGGGAGGATCAGCAACGGCAGAATAGCGGCGGCAGCGCGTTCGGTGGAGCAGGCGGCGGAGATCATCAGTCCGATGGCGGCCCCCACGATGCCGACGCCCCAGCACACCGCGAATTGTATCGTCTGTTGTCGCAACCCCACCAGGTCGTCGCGCACGATGGCGCCGACGCCTTTCCCGGCGGCCTGTTCCGGGGCCAGGTATCCATCGGTGCCCACCACGACACCGGTTCGCGTGACGGCCGTGGCGCCCGCAGCGCCCGTCGCCGACTTGGCGATGCCCAGGTCCACGAGCGTCACATGTCCCTCGGAATCAATCAGGATGTTCGACGGCTTGAGATCGCGGTGGGTCACGCCTTGGGTGTGGAGATGCTCCAAGGCATCAATCAGTTGCCCTATCCAACTTCGCACCTCGTCGATATCGATCCGGCGCCCCTGGGATTGACGCTCGGCAAGGATGGACGCCAAGGTGCTCCCCTCGACCCAGTCCATGGCCAACCACGCCAGCCGTCCCTCGATGCCGCTGGTGTGCAGCCGGACCAGCCGGGGGTGGGACAGTTGCGACATCAGCCGGCATTCGATCGTGAAACGCGAGCGGGTTTCGTCGCTGTCAGCCACGTCGCCTTTGAGCAATTTGATGGCGATGTTCGTCTCGTCCGGCCCGACGCCGCGCGCCACCACGCCCATGCCCCCTTCGGCCACGACCTGTCGCAAACGGTAGGGGCCGAGTTGCCGCGGCAGCCAGCCCTCGAAGCCCGATGACGATGCGGCGTGGGCGAACCAAAGGGCTTGGCCGCATTGGTCGCAGGTGGTGAGGACGTGCGGCTCGCCTTCGAGGTTCGCGTGACAACAAGGACAGCGGACCAACCAGGGATTGGTCGGGATATGGACTGCCGAGCGGGTGCGGCGTCGCAGGCAGGTGAGTTGGGCGGTGCCGAGGGTAAGGCGGACGCCGGGGCGCAGGCTTTTCTCGAACGACGCGGTGCCTTGGGCATCGTGGAAAAGCACGCCGTCGCGCCGTTCGCAACGGATGATCAACCCATTATCCTGATCCCGCAGCACGTAGGCATGGATCGGATCAATGAAGGGATCGTCCAGGTGCAGCGCGTTGGAGCGTGCCCGTCCCAGAGAAAGCCCGTGCTGGAGGAAGACCTCTTGCCGTCCGACCCCCGGCATGTCGATGATCAGGGTGAAGGCCGTGCCGTCGGCATTCAAGCCTGGCGAATCTTCAATTCCTACCGCAAGGTCGCAACGCGGGGGTTGAACGGGATTCGGCGCGCCGGCGACGGAACCGCCGGAGAGTTGGCCTGTCGTTAAAGCACCCAGTGACTTGACCATCAGTCGCCTACCAGTCCGCAAACGCCCGATGGTTCGGTGTCTTACATTCGGCGGGGGTTACGATCAATACCCCACGGTTGACTCCGAATGCCGAAAATCGGGTGCGACGAGCCGGCATCGAAATCCGGCGACATCGGGCGTATACTGCCGCCCCCCGCCCATCGGCGCCCCCGGCGCGGGCGACGAGCCGTCGCGATCGACCGGCGTGAGGGGAGATCATCACCAGGAACCGAGCGGATCGGGAAAGAGGCGGGCAGCGGCATGGCGAGCGTCGAAGCGGGCATCGTGGGATTGCCCAACGTAGGCAAAAGCACACTTTTCAACGCCTTGACCGCCGCCGGGGCGCTGGCGGCCAATTATCCATTCGCCACCATCGAGCCCAACATCGGCATCGTGGCCGTGCCCGATGGGCGACTGGCGCTGATCAACCGCCATATCGCCACGGAGAAGATCGTCCCGGCGTCGGTGCGGGTGGTGGACATCGCCGGTATCGTGCGCGGGGCCAGCACCGGCGAGGGCCTGGGCAACAAGTTCCTCTCCCACATCCGCGAGGTCGATGCGATTGTGCAGGTCGTTCGCTGCTTCGCCGACCCGGACGTGACCCACGTCGAGGGCCACGTCGATCCGATCCGCGACATCGAGACGATCGACACCGAACTGGCGTTGGCCGACCTGGAAACGGCGGACGGTGCGATGGACAAGAGCCAGCGGCAAGCCCGCTCGGGCGACAAAGAGGCGCAGGCGCGGGTCGAGGTATTGACCAAGGTGCGGCCGGTGCTGGATTCGGGCCGGGCGGTGAGGGAAATAGAGTTGACCGCCGAAGAACGCAGGATCGTCAAGACGCTGGGCCTGATCACCGCGAAGAAAGTGCTGTACGTGGCGAACGTCGATGAGTCGGACCTGCATGGCGAAGGCCCGCTGGTGCAGCGGGTGCGGCAGCGGGCCGCGCGCGAGGGCGGGGCCGTGGTTCCGGTCTGCGGCAAGCTCGAGGCCGAGCTATCCGAACTGCCCGAATCGGATCGGGCCGAAATGCTCTCGAGTATGGGCCTGAGCGAACCGGCCCTGGCGGCGCTAACCCGCGAAGCCTATCGCTTGCTCGGCCTGCACAGCTTTTTCACCGCCGGTCCCAAGGAGATCCGCGCCTGGACCATTCCCATCGGGGCCACAGCGCCGCAGGCGGCGGGGGTGATCCACACCGACTTCGAGCGCGGCTTCATCCGGGCCGAGATTTATACGCTCGACGACCTGGCGACTTACAAGACCGAACAGGCGATCCGCGCCGCCGGTAAACTGCGGGCCGAGGGCAAGAGCTACGTGATGAAGGACGGGGATATCACCCACTTCCTGTTCAACGTGTAACGACGGCGCGGCGGCATCGAGGCGGATCGAACATGCGGCGCGGCGGCGACGATGGCGCGGCGGGGTCGCGACGACGACGATGCGGTGACGGCGATGATGGCGCGGCGACGAGGACGGCGCGAGGAGGACGGCGCGAGGAGGACGGCGCGAGGAGGATGGCGCGAGGAGGATGGCGCGGCGGCGACTCGGCCTCGTCGCGGCGGTGACGACGGCGCGACGACAACGGCGCAACGACGCGACGGCGACTCGACCTCGTGGCGGTGTCGCGGCCTGACGAGGGGTCGTCAATTCATCCGCGGATCCTTGGGGATATGGCGCGGGTCGATCCAGCGTCCCACTCGCGTCTGGGCGGTGACGGTCTCCCAGAATCGCTCGTCGGGGGTGTGGAAAATCAGGTCGGTGGTGGCCGGGATCAGCAGCCACGAATCCGACTCCAACTCCATTTCGAGCTGGCCGGCGGTCCATCCCGAATATCCAATGAAAAACTTGGTCGGCCCGGTGTTGTGATCCAGCAGCCACTCGACGCTCGATCGCTCGGACGAAAAATAGACGCCGGAACACACTTCGATCTCACCGACGTCGGCGTGCGAATGCAGCACAACCAGCGGACCCTCGCACGGCCCGCCGTAACGCAGCGCACCTTCGATGATGCACGGGCGTTCCAGGGCTTTTTCGATCACGTCCTTGACGGTCGGCTCGAGGGCGCGATTCAGCACGATGCCTAAGGCCCCCTCGGCGTCATGGCGCACGATCAGCACCACGGTGTGGACGAAGTTCGGGTCCAGCAGCCGCGGCACCGCAAGCAGAAGTTGTCCGGTCAGGCCGTTCATGATTCGATTCACCCGCTTCGCCACCGCCGCCACGGGCGATGCCCGTACGGGGTCGCCACACGATGCGCCTCGATCGCAGCCGGCAGGATTCGAACCTGCGACCGGCGGATTAGAAATCCGCTGCTCTATCCAACTGAGCTACGGCTGCTCGACGACCGCCCATCATACCCCACCCATCGCCGCTTGCCCACGCACCGCAAGAACGTATGGAGGCCGCGTAACCGTTTTCGCGGGCTATAATTCCGCCCGTCCCAGATACCGACTTGTTCCATAGATCTAAAATTTCAGATTTCAAATCCGGTTTCCGAAGTGCCGAACGACGACCGACAGTGGGGGCGGGGAAAAATCAGGATAAACAGGATTGGCAGCGTGGGGTGTAACTGACATTTGCGGCGATCCGATGCCGCAACGACACTTGGGCCGGATCTGTGTCTGGGAATAGGACAACGAGTTGGGCGCGGCCGTAGTGCCGGAGCCGGTGAAGCTGTCGCGCCTTCGCGGGGGCGCGTCGCCTTCGCGGGGGCGCGTCGCCTTCGCGGGGGCGCGTCGCCCTCGCGGCGGCACGTCGCCCTCGCGGCGGCTCGTCGCCCTCGCGGTAGAGAACCCGTCGCGCCCCCGGTCCTCGTTGCCCCTTCGCGCTTGAACCCCATGGAGCCGACCGGGATCGAACCGGCAACCCCTGCCTTGCAAAGGCAGTGCTCTCCCAATTGAGCTACGGCCCCGAACGCCGGCGATCATGGCCGCATCGTTCGGCAGGGTCAAGCAACGCCTTGCTTGCCCGAGGCCACCACCGCTGGCAAGTGCTCCAGCAACTGGCCCGCCAGCGACAGGACGCGCTCGAACTCGATCTCGTCGAACGGCCGCGCTGAAAAATCCAGGATCAGCCACTCGCCGACGAGGATCAGCCCCAAGTCCGGCGGGATCAGGCTCATCGCCCACGAGCCGGCCAGTTCCTTCGCCGCCCGCTCATTCACCCCGTACAACACGAACCGCTCGGGGGGCGCCAGTTGGGGAAAACTGGTCATCGACCAGAGGTCGGCAGCGCTCCGCAACTGGCGAGCCGGGCGAAGCGCGGTGACCGGCCAGTCCGAATCGATCCGGCGCAGCAGCAGGTTCCATTGCGCCGGCGCGGACGTTCCACTCGTCGCCGGGTCATCGTCTTCGTGCTGATCATGCAGCAACGCCCCGCAGTTGCGGCATGGCGGAGTCGATATCCGCATCAGCATCGCCTCGGCCCGCCAGAGCATCACGTCCACCCGCGGCGGCGGATCGCTCAGTCGTTCGAGTACCGCCGGCGCCGCCGGATCGCGTCGCAATTTGAACCGCTGCTCGGCGGCCCAGCTCGACAGCGCGAACCATTGCCGATGCTTGATCCAGCGTTGATTCAGCGCCCAGAACACCAGCGCCGAAGCGGCCAGCGCCGCGAGCATCGCCGCGGGGATCACCACGGAGTCGTACGATGGGCTAATCCACATCGGCATGGAGTTTGGTTCCGTCGATGTTCGTCCGCCGCAACAATAACGCGTTGCCCAGCACGCTCACATCGCTCAAGGCCATGGCCCCGGCGGCGATCAATGGGGTCAGGACCCCGAACGCCGCTAGCGGGATCGCCAACACATTGTAGATGAACGCCAGAAACAGGTTCTGTCGGATTTTCGTCATCGTCGCCCGGCTCAGCCGGATCGACGTGGCGATCCCGTGCAGGCTTCCGGATATCAGCACGATGTCGCCGGTCTCCTTGGCGATGTCCGAGCCACCCCCGATGGCGATCCCCAGATCGGCGATCGCCAAGGCCGGGGCATCATTGACCCCATCGCCCACCATCGCCACCCCCCGCCGCCGCGCTGCGCTGCGCCGCGGTCGGTCAATCGTCGGCGCTGCGTCATCGTTCGCCTGGAGCTGTCGGATCGCATCGGCCTTCCCATCGGGCTTGACCTCGGCCCGAACATCGTCGATGCCCACCTCGGCGGCGATCCGCTCGGCGGCGGCGCGATTGTCGCCCGTCAGCAGCACCGTGCGAAGTTTCAGGCCGTGCAGTTCGGCCACGGCAGCGCGGGAATCCGACTTGATCTGGTCGGCGATGACGATCAGCCCGAGCCGATGCACCGATCCATCGGCACGTTTTTCGGCCACGCTCACGAACGAGCGGCCCGCGGGCGAATCGGGCAACGCGCCCGGCGAATCGCCGCCAGAATGCTTCGCCAACAGCGATTCGCTTCCGACCAGGACCGTCCGCCCGTCGATCTCGGCCACCACGCCGTAGCCCGGCTCGGAGGCGAAGCTCCCCGGATCGGCAAGCGCCAGACCGCGCTGCCGGGCGTGGGCCACGACCGCCCGCGCCAGGGGGTGTTCGCTGAATTGCTCGGCCGCGCCGGCGAGTCGCAAAACCTCATCGGCGGGCATATCCGCCGTCGCCGTCACCTCGACAACCCGCGGGCGACCCTCGGTAATCGTGCCGGTTTTGTCTAGCACCACCACGTCCAGCCGCTCGGCACTTTGCAGAGCGTCGATGTCGCGGATGAGAATTCCCCGCTGGGCGCCGCGACCGGTCCCCACCATCAGCGCCGCCGGGACCGCCAGTCCCAGCGCGCACGGGCAGGCGATGATCAACACGCTGCACACGGCGTTCGCCAGCCGCGCCCAGGTGACCGCCGCGGGCCAGTCGTGGGTCGCGCCCCACGAGTACCATCCGATCCCGGTGAGCAGCGCTACGCCCAGAACCGCCGGGACAAACACCGCGGCGATCCGATCGGCCAGCCGCTGCACCGGCGGCTTGCTCGACTGCGCCGTTTCGACCATTTTGACGATCTGCGCCAGCGCTGTGGCGCTGCCGACCTTGGTGGCGCGGACCGTCAATCGCCCGTCCTGGTTGACGGTGCCGCCGATGACCTCATCGCCCACCGTCCGCGTCACCGGCAGCGACTCGCCGGTAATCATCGACTCATCGACGCTCGATCGGCCTTCAACAACTACGCCATCCACCGGAACTCGATCCCCCGGACGCACCAGCACGCGATCGTCCTGCTCGATCGCGGTCAAGGGAACCTCTTCGTAATCGTCGCCCTTGAGGCGCAGCGCTGTCGCCGGGGCCAAGTCCAGCAGGTCCCGAATCGCCGACCCGGCCTTGGTGCGGGCCCGCGCCTCGAGCCAGTGCCCCAGACTGATCAGCGCCAGCAGTCCCGCGGCTTCCATGAAGTACAAGTTCGGCAAGACCGACCAGGTGCCGCTGAGAAATCCCACCAGCGCCACCAGGCTGTATCCGTAGGCGACCGTGGCCCCCATGGCGATCAGGGTGTCCATGTTGGTGGTGCCGGCCCGCAGCGCCCGCCAGGCACCGCGATAGAAGCCCCACCCGACGAACACGATCGCCACCGTCCCGCTCGCCAGCGACGCCCAGACCATCCAGCCCAGGTGTGCCGTGGAAGCCAGATGCCCCCAGATCAGATACCAAATCCAATGCGTCAATTCCAGGGGCAACCACAGCGCCACGCCCACCACGGTGCGGTGCCACCACCCTCGCGCCTCGGCGATCTGACGCGCCAGTCGCTGCTGTTCGATGTTCTGCTGTGCCGCCCCCGGCGACTGCGGTGCCGCCGGATATCCCGCATCGGTAATCGCCCGCGCCACCGCGATCGGATCGGTCCGTTCCGCGTCATACACGACCCTCGCGCGGCCCCGGGCCAGGTTCACCTCGCACGTCCGCACGCCCGGCAGCTTCGCCGCCGCCTTCTCCACATGGGCCACGCAACTGGCGCAGTTCATCCCCTCGACGGAAAAAACGCTTTCCTGTATTGCCGGCGCGGCGATGTTTTCGGCGGCATCGGTAGCGGTTGTCATAAGGCGCGATTGTATGCGCCGACCCCGTGAAATCGCAGCCTCTTTTCGCCTCGGGCCGGCGAAGGCGCGCGGTTATCCCCCGGTCGGCTGTTGATGGCGCGCGGGATTGCGGTCGGTCTCGTTGATGCGCACCTGCCGGGTCGCCGTGGCCAGAAAAATGACGATCAGGAGGATGACCAGATTCAGGCGCATCCACTGGATGGGATGGTCGGGCGGGCGCTTGCCCAGGGTGAGAAACAGCGCGATCAGCACCGCCAGTCCGCCGGTCGAGGCGTGCGCTGCCCACCACCATCCCGATCGCGGCGACGCGGACTCCACCGAGACCTGCGTCGTCGAGGTCGTCGGCGCCGGCAGGCGAATCGCCTGGCTGGCCGTGTACTTCGCCCAGTGACCGGCGCTGGAGATCACCCCGGTGGCGATCAGCGTAATCGCCGCGACCCAGACGATCCGGCGAAACACCCATCGCGCCCGGGCGAAAATCGACAATTGGTGTTCTTCTTTCAGATCCTCGATGGCGATGGGAACAACCATCTCGTAGAACAGCGTTCCGCCCACCAACAGCGTCGTGCAGACGATGTGCAGGTATCGCGCCACCATGTACAGGCCGTTGATGAGGGTATCCATAGGAGTGAGGCTACGGCGTTGTGAGGTTTTGTGTTGCGATCACGGCGGGCGGTGCCGAGCGGATCATCGCCCGCTCGCGCAGGAATTTCAGACTGCTCGCCGCCGCCACGGCGCATCCGAGCAGCAAGAGATTGATCAGCATCCAGCGGCGATGCTTCGCGGTCACCACCTCACCGAGGAACAGCCAGATGGCGATCGCAAAAATCATCAGCGCCAACACGACATGGACGCCGAACATGGCGTGGCCCGAGCCACGGGGATATTTGTCCCAAGCCAAATACGCGTTGTATGTCCCGCTGGCGATGAACAGCACGATCGCCGAATGAACGAGGATTTTGAAAGCCCGCCTCATTCGCAGCATCGCGTCGCGGCGATCGCCCTCCCCCAGCGGCCCCAGTCCCCGCGGCACGATGAATCGCATGAAAATGAGTCCCCCGATCACCGCGCACGCGGTCATCACATGCACCCACCGCGAAAACACCGCCAGAAAGTCCAAGATCACCCCCGCCATTATACCCGCCCCGCCCCTCGGTGTGAAAGCGTCTCGAGGCGATTCCCCCCGGGGCGTCGATTGAGCGGTCGCCGGCTCTGCTGACCAAGGCGGTGGGAGCGCTGCTGCTGGGTGTGACTGATTTTCAGCGTGATCCGGCGGTTTTCCAAGCCTTGGCGGACCTGCTGCCGTCGGTGGCGCCGGACGGGGCGGTGAGGGTGATTTGTGTTGCCTGCTCGGACGGTTCGGAGGTATACTCGATCGCTATCTTATTGTCCGAATTGCATTTGTTGGATCGCAGTGAAGTCGTGGGCATGGACTGCCGCCCCGATGCGATCGCGTGGGCGCGGGATGGATGGTATGGCGAGCCGGCGCTGCGGGCGCTGGCGCCGCGGCAGCGAGCGAGATATTTCGTGCCGGATGGCGATGGATTCCGGGTGATCGAGCCGCTGCGCCGAGCGGTTCGTTTTGAATTATGCGATCTTCTCGCCGAGATGGAGCCGGGGCCGTGGGATGTCGTCCTGTGGCGCAACAGCGCGATCTATCTTCGGGCTGAATCGGCGAGGGAGGTTTGGCGGCTACTGGGACGGTCGCTGCGTCCGGGCGGACTGCTGGTGAGCGGCAAGGCCGAGCGCCCCGAGTGCGATGTGCCGCTGCGGCGGATCGCCCCGTGCATTTACGCCAGGACCCATGGAGACGGAACATGATGCCAGCATCTCGACGCGGGAAACGGACGTATCCGAGTCTCGAACTGGGCCTGATCGCCTGCATCGCCACGGTGATCGTCTGGGGAGTGCTGCGCCTGGGGTTGTTTCCCCGTACGGTCATGCCGTTGACGTACGCATTGCCGCTATTGATCTGCCTGTGGATGCGCGACAAGCGGATGCTGTGGGGGATGGCGGCGGTCTTCGCGTTAATGGCGACGGTGAAGGTCTGGACTATCCTTCCCGGGGCCGAGCTGAGCACCTTTGAGGATTGGGCGGTCTGGATTTCCCAGTTGATCAACATCGGCGTCGCCGGCGCGGTGGTGCATCTGATCATCAACCTCAACGCTTCGCTCGAGCGGCGGAACGAGGCGTTGCAACAGACCAACGCCGAGCTGGAGACGGCCAACGAAGAACTGGCGGTGCGCGAGGAGGAGATTTCGCGTCAGAACGAAGAGTTGCGGGCACAATCGGAGGAATTGACCCAGCAGAACGAAGAGCTTCGGGCCCAGGGCGAGGAACTCGAGCAGCAGACCGAGGAGCTGTCGGTGCAGTCCGAGGAGTTGTGCGCGACCAACCGGGAGCTCGCCCGGCGCGAGCAGATGCTCCAGGGGATGTTGTCGTCATGGCGCAGCGGCGGCAAAGAGTCTTCGCTGCTCGAGGAGGTCTGTCGTCGGGGGATGAAGTTGCTGGGCGAAGATGTCTTTGCGGTGGCCGTCAGCGAGGCCCGCGAGGATCAACTGCGCACGCAGTGCGCGGTGGGGATCAGCGCCGAGAATCGGCACCGTGCCGCAGCGCGAACGCTGGCGCGGATCGTGATCAGCGAGGACCGCACCGCGGCGCTGGACGATGTGACGCTTCGACCGGACCTGGAGTTCGCGGCCCCCAGCAACGGCGATTCGGTCCGCGCGGCCTTGACCGCGCCGTTGCGTTCGGGCAGGCGTGCGGTCGGGGCCGTCGAGTTTTACGCCTCGCAGGCCCGGCCGTGGACGGCGGACCAGTTCCGCCTGGGCGAATGGGTCGCAGACCAATGCGCCTGGGTACTGGAAATGGGGCGCCTGCGCGATCGGGCCCTCTCCAGCGAGCGCGAGAACCAGGCGATCCTGGACCGCGCCGGAGTCGGGATCGCCCGCGTCGGGCTCGATGGACGATTCGTCAGCTTTAACGACCGGCTGTGCGCGATCACGGGCCGCTCACCCGAAGCGCTGGCCGAAACCACGTTTCAACAAATCACCCATCCCGATGACCTGGATCGGGATCTCGAACAGCTCGCCCAACTCGCTACGGGAGCTATTCAGCGCTACGCGATGGAGAAGCGCTATTTGCGCCCCGATGGCTCGGCGGTCTGGGTGCATCTGACCGGCTCGGCCGTGCGCGGTGCCGATGGGGTGGCGCTCTATTTTGTCGCCGTGGTCGAGGACATCACAGCGAGAAGGGCCGAAGAAGCCGAGCGCCAGGCGAGCCGGCGCCTGCTGAGTGTGGCAATGGAGGCGGCCGACCTGGGGACCTGGCAGTACACGCTCGCCGATCAAGTCTGCGTTTGCGGAGAGCGGGCCCAGCGCCTGTATGGGCTGAACGATCCGCGATGGGACTATACCGAGGCGGGGGTTCGCGCGGTGCTGCATTCGGACGATGTCCAGCCGATGTGGAAGGCCGTGGCCGCCGCGTCCGATCCCATCGGCGATGGACGCTATCACATTGAATACCGCGTTCGCCGGCCTGATGGAAGCTGGCGCTGGCTCAGCGCCTGGGGCTTGACGGAGTTCGAGGGCGATGGCCCGACCCGCCGGGCGGTGCGGCTCATCGGTGCCAGTCGCGATATCACCTCGCGCAAGGGAGCCGAGCAGGCGCTGCTGGAGAGCGAAGAGCGTCACCGGCTTCTGTCGCGGACGATGCTGCAAGGCGTGGTCCACCAGGACGCCGACGGGGTGATCGTGGCGATGAACCCCGCGGCCGAGCGGATCCTGGGAAAGACCCGCGAACAGTTCCTGGGAAGCACCTCGCAGCGGGAAGAGCCTCACACCGTGCGCGAGGATGGATCGGCATTTCCCGGCGACGACCATCCGTCGATGGTTGCCCTGCGCAGCGGCCAGCCACAGCGCGGGGTCGTGATGGGGGTTTGGAATCCGCAACTCGGCGAGCGGCGCTGGCTCGATGTCAGCGCCGTTGCGGTGCGGCGCGAGAACCAGGACCGGCCTCACGAGGTCTACACGATTTTCGACGACATCACCGAGCGAAAAAAGGCCGTGGAAGATCTCGCCGCCACCACGCGCCGGCTCGAGGCGCTGCTCGATGCCCTGCCGGTGGGCGTGAGTTTTTCCAACGACCCGGATTGCCGAGTGATCCAGGGGAACCGCGCCGTCCTGAACCAGTTCGGCGCGACCGATGCAGACAATCTCTCGTCCTCGGCAACCGACGCCGATGCCGTGGGTCGGCATGTAAAGTTCCGTCACGAAGGGCGGAGAATCGAACCCGACGACCTGCCGCTTCAGCGCGCGGCCAAGCTGAACGCCGACATCCCCGCGATGGAGTTTGAAGTCGAGTTGCCCGGCGGGCGACGGTGGTTCGCCGATATCTCCGCCGCGCCCCTGCGCGACGCCGGCGGGCAGGTGATCGGCGCGATCGCCGTCTCGGTGGACATCACCCCGCGAAAGCTCGCCGAGGCCGAGCTGCGCGAAAGCGAAGAGCGGTTCCGCGTGATGGCCGATGGACTGCCGCACATCATCTGGGTGCATGATTCCGATGGATCGCTGAAGATGGTCAACCGGGCCTACCTCGAGTTCTTCGCCGTCACGCTCGAGCAGGTCAACGCCTCGGGATGGATGCCGCTGGTGCATCCCGAGGACCGCGAGCCGTACGTCAACGAGTTTGCGGCGTGCATGCGCGACCGTCGCCGCTTCCAAGCCGAGGCCCGGGTGCGCAACGCCGCGGGCGAATGGCGCTGGATCGCCTCGTGGGGCCAGCCTCGTTTCTCGACATCGGGAGACTTCGCCGGAATGGTCGGCGCCAGCGTGGACTTCACCGAACGCAAGCAGGCGGAGGACGCACTGCGTCGCAGTGAAGCGACGCTGACGCGGGCCCAGCAGGTGGCCAACCTGGGAAGTTGGGAACTGGACCTGACGACGGGCAAGAGCCGTTGGTCGGATCAGGTTTTCCGGATGCTGGGGCTGGATCCGGCGACGGTCGAGCCTGGCGCCGGGACGCTAATGGATTTGATCGAACCGGCCGATCGGGAGCTGGAGCGGAGCGGACTCGAACTGGCGAAGACCCGCGGGCGGTATCAAGCGGTCTACCGCGTGCGCGTCGCCGGCGAAGTGCGGACGATCCAGTCGCAGGGAGATGTGGACTTCGACCCGGCCGGCACGGCGATGCGCATCGTCGGCACGATCATGGATATCACCGAGCGCAAGGCCGCCGAGGATTCGCTGCGCCACAGCGAGGAGCGGTTCCGCACCCTGGCCAACAACATCGCCCAGTTCGCCTGGATGGGGGATGCCGATGGCTCGCTCACCTGGTACAATCAGCGCTGGTACGACTACACCGGCACGACGCCCGAGCAGATGATCGGCTTCGGCTGGCAGCAGGTGCATCACCCCGACCACGTCCAGGCCGTGACCGAGAAGTTCGCGGCGCATGTGAAGGCGGGGGAAACCTGGGAGGACACTTTCCCGCTGCGCGGCAAGGATGGCGAATATCGCTGGTTTTTGTCACGGGCGATCCCGATTCGGGATGACTCGGGAAAAGTCGTCCGCTGGCTGGGGACCAACACCGACATCACTCGCCAGCGCCAGACCGAGCAGGCGCTGGAATCGTCGAAAATCAGCGCTGAGCACGCCAAAGAGGCCGCCGAGACCGCCAGCCGCGCCAAGGACCAGTTCATGGCCGTCCTCTCTCACGAGCTGCGCACCCCGCTGAATCCCGCCCTGATGGCCGCGACGCTACTGGAACAGAACCCGACCCTGCCGCCGGCGCTGCACGGCGATGTGTCGGTGATCCGGCGGAACATCGAACTCGAGGCCCGGCTGATCGACGACATGCTCGATCTGACCCGCATTGTCCGCGGGAAATTCAGCCTTATCCGCCGGACCGTCGATGTCCGCGACTCGGTGCGTCACGCGACCGAAACCTGCCAGGCCGACGCCGCGGACAAGGGCGTCGGCCTCGAATCAG
Organism: Tepidisphaerales bacterium; assembly: GCA_038329845.1. GTDB lineage: Bacteria > Planctomycetota > Phycisphaerae > Tepidisphaerales > Tepidisphaeraceae > JBBQNJ01. The sequence goes on from JBBQNJ010000009.1 coordinate 34,396, forward strand.
AAATGGCCAATGGTCCCATTTTCGTCGATGCCGACCCGGCGCGATTACAGCAGATATTCTGGAACCTGATCAAGAACGCCATCAAGTTCACCGATTCCGGCGGTCGTGTGACGGTGCGGGTGAGGGCGATAGCCGGTGCCGCAGCGCGGGTGGAGGTGTCCGATACCGGGATGGGGATCGAGCCGTCATCGCTGGAAAAGATTTTCGAGGCCTTCGAGCAGGCAGCGCCCGTGATCGCCAGCCGGTATGGCGGGCTGGGGCTGGGCCTGGCGATCTGCAAGGGGCTGGTGTCGATCCACGATGGGACGATCCGCGCTTTGAGCGGCGGGGCCAACACAGGCGCGACGTTCATCGTCGAGTTGCCCCCGAGCCGGCAAGCCCCATCCAACGCCCCCCCCCGTGCCAGCGAGTCGGCCAATGGCCCTGTCGGCGGACGCCGGCGCCACTGGAGAATCCTGCTGGTCGAAGACCACGACGCCACCGCGATCATAACCGCCCGGCTCCTGCGCGGACAGGGCCATCGAGTCTCTAAGGCCGATTCGGTCAAGCGGGCACTGAGCGAATTTTCCGCCGACCAGTATGACTTGGTGATCAGCGACCTGGGACTGCCCGATGGCTCGGGCCGCGATCTGCTGCGGCAACTGCTCGCCATGACGCCGATCAAGGCGATCGCCCTCAGCGGCTACGGGATGGAATCCGACATCCAGCTCAGCGCTGAGGCGGGATTCCTCGAACATCTGGTCAAGCCGATCAATCCCCAGCAGCTCATCGCCGCGATCCATCGCGTTATGGGGGATTGAACATCCCGCTTGCCGCGCTGTCCGCGGATGCGCAAACGCAGCCTCGCCGGCGCGGATCACGGTCTCGGAGATGCGGACTGCGGCTCAAGAGTCGCGGATTGCCGACCGAGGGCGCGGATCGGGGCCCGAGGCGGTGCGCGATCGCGCGTTTACGGTGATGTCAACGCGGCGGTCAGCAGGTCGCGGGAGTCGGCGGGCAAGGCGGGCAGCAACTGCGTGGCTGGGCTTCCCCCACGAATGGTGGGCGTGCCCAGGTGCCTTGATTTCTTCTTCTGCTCTTCGCCATTTCGCGTTTGACGTTTAACGAAGCAAGGGCAGCCTCTTGAAGGAGGCCGCCCTTGTTCGGGTTATTCTGCTGTCGAGGGGGCGCGGTTGGATCAACGTCCCAGCAGCGCCAGCACGTTTTGCGGCATGCTGTTCGCCTGGGCCAGCACCGAAGTGTTAGCCTGCACCAGGATCTGCGCCCGCGTCATCGCGGCGGTTTCCGAAGCGAAGTCGGCGTCGCGGATGGCGCTTTCACTGGCCGTGACGTTCTCCAGCGCGACCGATAGGCTGTTGACATTGGTCTCCAGAATATTCTTCTGAAGCGCCCCCAGCCGGCCACGCATGTTCGCCACCTGGCGAATCGCGCTGGAGATGATCTTCTGCGCTGAGATCGTGTTTCCCGACACCAGCGAACTTTCCCCGCCGCTGGCCAGTTCCGACAGGAACCCGACCACATCGTTGCCGAGCTTGCCGGTGGAGATCGACCCCACGCCGATATGCACCTGCCCCTGGCGGTTGACTTCCGAGCCGATCTGGAACTTCGCCCCGCCGCTGACGATATCGAAGCTCTTGCCCGCGGCGGTCTGCTGGGCGAAATCCGCATCGAGCGTCAACTGGATGTCGAGGCTGCTGGTGCGGACCGAGGCGGTCAGGCCATCGACCTCGGCGCGGGTTCCGTTGATGTTGACCGCGGCGTCGGTGCCGAAGTCCTTGCCGTTGAGGAACGAGCCTTGCAACGTCTTGACCGAGACGAACTGCGAGGCACCGTAGGCGGTGGAGTTGATCTTCAGGCCGGTGGTGCCGCTGAGAACGGCGCTGACGCCGGTGGCGTCGCGCAACTGGTTGATGGCGACGGCGACGGCGCTGACGGCGGTGTTGGCCGCGAACGACAACTGCTCAGTTCCTTCATTCCCGGCGATTTCAATCGTCACGGCGGTGGTCCCGACGGTGGCGCCGGCCTTGGTGAGCTGGCCGAGGGCGGCGCTGGCGGTGACCTCGACGGTCAAGTTCACAGTGCCGTTGTCGGGGATTTTCGCGGCGTTGATCTGCACCGAGCTGATCGCACTGGCCGCCACGCCGCTGGTGGCGTAGTCCAGCGCGCCGTTGAGCAGCTTCACGCCATTGAACTGCGTTGTGTTGGCGATGCGGTTGATGCTGGTGAGGATCGAATCGACCTGGAGCTGGTTGGCCTTGATTTCCTCCGGCGACAACGCGCCGTTGTTGGCCGCCTCGTTGGTCAGGCTTTGGACTTCCAGCAGCAGCGAGGAGACTTCCGACAGCGCGCCTTCGGCGGTATTGATGACGTTGTTGGCGCGCTGGGAGTTATCGATCGCCTGGTTCAGCCCGGCGATTTCGCTGCGCAGAGTCTCGCTGGCGATCAGGGCCGCGGGGGCATCCTTGCCGGTGTTGATCCGCAGGCCGCTACTGAGGCGTTGCAGACGGGTAGCCAGGTCCGCATTGTTCTTGTTCAAGCGGTGCATGGCCTGGAGCGACGAGATATTCGAGTTAATCCGACTCATAGTATCCTCCGTGATACCGCGGGGGCGAAATCGCCGCTCCGCGTGGGGTTCGTGCGACGGATTTCCGTATCCGTCGCGGGGTTAATCTTTCGCAACAATGCGCCCGGGAAGCTGTCGCGGAAAACACGGCTCCGGTGTCGAGCCACGTCAGGCTTGGGCAATTCCAAAAAAAGATGAGGGTGCAGTTACCGCACCGGCGCTCCGCCCCGGCGTAGGAAACAATGGGTGGATGGGTGGCTGAACCTCCTTGTTCGATGGCCTTGTCCCCGAGGGTCCGCTCTGGCGGGACTGGCGAACGAATCCGTTCGATCGCCGCGTTGATTGCCTGAAGATTTTTCGGAATAGGCGCTGCGCAAACTTGAGCATTTCGACGTGCACCATTTGCGCCGCGGCAGGCCCGATAAAACCGCCCCGGCAATGAAAAAAACGAGGGTCCGCGTCAGACCGATCGAGGATCGGCAAAAGCAGCGCGTTGATGCAAGCGGCGACAGATGGGCTTATGATTCAGGCGGACTTGCGCCGCAGCAGCGGCTTGAGCAGCCGGCTTATCGCCGGGACAGGGTCGGAAAAACGGAAGAAAGGAAACGTCTGCCGGTGGGCGATGCCGGACAGCCATTGACCGAGAGAAAGCTCTCCCTGCCGGTGCAATTGACGAAAAGCCCAGTAGTCACGGACCGGATCCCACAGCCGCCGGCCGTAGCGACTTTGCGTCGCCGGCGGCTGCGGCAGACCCGCCAGACGGCGGTAGACCAGCGCCGCCAGATCGCAGCCGCTCGCCGCCACCAGGGCGTTGGACGCGACGAATCGCGCGTTGCACTCGATGAGCTTGTACTGCCCGTCGCGCTCATCCAGTTTGTATTCGACGTTCGCCACGCCGCATAGACCAACATGGCGGAACAGGCGCAGCGACGGCTGGACGAGTTCGGGAATCCAATCGGTGATGTGGTAGCACGCGGCCCCCATCCCCACCGGAAAACGCCGGATGATCCGCTTGGTGAAGTGCGCCAGCGGCTCTCCGCGCTCATCGAGATAGGTGAAGTAGCTGCACAGCTTCTCATCTCCGCCGGGCAACCATTCGACCAGTAGCATCTCGAAACCGGCGTCTGTCGCGGCGTCGAACGCGCTCAGAAGTTCATCAAAACTGTCGGCGCGGAGGTATTTTTTCTTAAAGCGGTTGTCGAACAGGTGCGACATCCGTGGCTTGACGATCAACGGGAAGACCAGCTCTTCCCTCAGCCCTTCGACTTCATCACGGGAGCGGACGGCCCAGAACTTGGGCAGTGGCACGCCCGCCTCGCGGGCTCGTTCATACGTTGTGAGCTTGTCGAGCATCGCCTGCTGCGCCGACGGCTGGCAGAGGTCCAGCAGATATCGTTTTTGCAGTTCCTGCCGATGTTCGAGCAACACTCGGATGCCCGCATCGCTGCACGCCAGCACGATCGACCCATCCAGATCGCGCAACGACTCTCCCAGAAGCAAGTCCCCCCACGCCTTTTCCGGGTTGTCGCCGGGAGTCGGGATCCAGCGAACGAATCTCGAGTGGCGAACCGGCGAGCCGGCCTCGCCGACCATGTGGACCTTCGCCCCCAGTCTGCCAAGCTGCCGGGCTACGGAAAGGGCGTTGGCTTCACCGCCCAGAATGATCACATCGGGGCGGGTTTTACCGACCGGCGACGCGCCGCTCGGCGTTGCACCGGTCGCTGGCGCTGCCGTCGGCCGAACATCCTCTGGTACTGTGGTAAACTCCATCGCCCGTTCCCGCCCTTAATGCTCATCGTGCTTAAATCGCCGGTTTCGCGGCGAGGGTCATTCATGACCGAGAGTAATCAACGGGCCTTCGACAGGCACCTGCGCCGGGCGGACTTGGACCGAAACATCCGTCCAGCGTCGTCGCCGTCCGTAGCGCACGCGATCGAACACGGTCCCGAGCCGCACAAGCCCCGCCGAAGTCAAAAGCCCGGATGATGCCGAGCAGTTCGCCGGCATTCTCACATACACCCCGCGCGGCTGGGCCGTCGTCTCCAGCGCATCTCGCAGCATCGCCTCGAGCAATCGCCGGCCCACGCCCCTTCGGCGAAAGCGCCGGTCGACGTAAAGATCGTTGATATTCGCTGATCCCGGCGGAATCGGTGCCCCGGGAAACAACTCGTCGGTTCGAGATGCATCGGGCTGATGCGTCCACCAGCCAATCCCCGCGAGCTGGCCGTCTCTCATGCACGAATACATCGCATAGCCGGCCTCGATGCGATCCATTCCCGCCGACACGAACGCCTGGCGCGACATCGGCATTCGGCTGGCGTCGCGCCATTGGCCGTCCCGATACGCCAACAGGTCTGCTAACTCGTTGTGATGGACTTGAGAGTCGTTCGGTCCCGGCTCAATACCATCGGCGAACCACAGCGCCATGTCGTGACTGCCGTTGATCCATCGACGAAGAGAACCCGTCCAGCCCGCGCAAGTGTGCGCGGGGTTCATGCCGCACAAGCCGACTCCCGCCTGCTTGAGTCGAATGGGCGTGACATTCCGCGACAGCATGAAGCGCTTGATTCTTCGCCGTATCCGCCCCCATCGCCGTCCGACAGCGCCTCGCCAGGCCGTCGGGTACACCGTCAAGGACCAGACACTGTCGCTGTCGTTGGCGAAACGTTCCTTGTACGGATCGTCCCCCGGCGTGAGGTCCAGTTGAGTCTTGCCCTGACCCATGGCCGCCTCGGCCAGCATGTACATGAGAAATTTCCCGGGCGAATATCGGCTCAGCCACGGATTGTGCGCCAACACTCCCGGCTCGACTTGGTTTCGACTGACGATCCCCAGCGAGGCGGCGGCGAACTCGTCGCCGGCTTTGAGTACTACTGCGTTCAGCAGCCCCGGCTCCTTCATCAGTTCGAGCAAGAACGGGCGCTTAAGCGGATCGGCGGAAAACCCCTCATCGCCCAGGGCCGTCAGATGCCGCGCGTCATAGCAGGCGATGATTCGGTCCATCCAGCGATCCAACTCCGCCGGGTCGGTGATCGTCAGCAACTCGGCGCCCGCCCCGCCCCCCATTTGTCGAAGGCGTTTTCGATTGTGACGCTTGTGCAGCGAATCGAAAATGTCGCGTCCATCGCCGAATCGCAGTAGCGGTCTGCGATGCTCGACGATCACGCAGCGCCGACCGATCGCCGATGACTCGATCCAATCCAGCGGAATGCCCGCGGGCATGTTGCCCAGGCGAAGAGTTCGACCCGATTCGTCGCGCGCCAGCGCCTCCAGCGCCGCCGGGGGGAATGTCGCGGTGAGCCGCGGATCACAGACCCAACCGGCATACTCGCATTGGATTGCACCCGCCGGAACCAGTGCGCCTGTTTCCTCGTTTCGCCCCAGCGCCAGAAGCCCCGCAAGTCCTGCCGCCGAGCGATCCATCAGCAGCAGCGGCTTATACTGCTGGCGATACGTGCGATACCACGCCCGGGCATATCCCGGCGACTGGAAACCCGTGGCCCATGGACATTGCTCGACCAGCCCCGCCCAGTCGCGGATGAAGCCATCATCCTCGAGCAGCGCCATCGCCGCATCGGCTTGCACTCGTTCGAGAGTCATGCCGCCCCCACGGGCTGGCGCAAGTCGGTGCGCCGAGCCATCGAACCCCGCGATTCCCACAATTTCCGCAATACGTGGCTTGCAACCGGGAACGCGCCGTCGGATTTATGATAGTGGTAATATAAATTGGGCGTGCCGTTGATCTCCAGCACCACCCCGCCGGATTCACCGAGCGGGATCGAGGCGTCGGGGGTCACCAGGTCGATCCCGGCGAAGCGGATTCGCATGGTCTCGACGGCCCTCGAGCAATCACTGACGATTTGCGGACACAATTGATCCATCACGGTGGTGTTGTCGGCGCCGCTGTTCTCGTTGATCGCGGTCTTGACGTAGATCAACCGCCCGCACTCGGGGCGGCTGCGCAGCGTCAATCCCTGGCGGGCGAGCGTTCGCCGCATGTCCAGGTCGATCGACAACAAGACCTGGGAGATTCCCGCGCGGTGACTGAGGCGCTGTTCGTTCACCGCATCCACCAGTTGCCGCACGGTCGAGCGGCCGTCACCAATCACCGTCGGCCGCCGCCGCACGAATGCGTCGATCAGTTGACCATCGAGGTAGAGCAACCGGTAGTTGTCGCCTTCGATCTGTTCTTCGATGAGCAGTTCATCGTTGTAGCACGCGGCCCAGGCCGACGCCCGCGCCAACTGAAACGGCGCGCGGATACCGGTCGTGACGCCTCGTCCGCCGCCGGTTCCACCCGACGGCTTGACCACGCACTCGCGCCCGCAAGTCTCCAGGAAGTTCAACCCCGGCTTGGCGTTCTTCAAGGTGAAGATCGCGTGCCGGGGGATCGGCAGCCCGATCCGCTTGAGAATGCGATGGGTCAGCGGCTTGTTGTGCGCTATCGCCAGCGTCACCGGATCGTCGATGACGGTGACATTCTCAAGGACCCGCGTGCGCCAGCCGTCGATCTCGATCTCGCCCAGGCCCGATCCCAGCGACTCGTAAGTGCCGCCGAGTTCCTGCGCGGCCGACGCCCACATCGTCTGATAAAAATCGTCCTGATGCCGCCCCTGACGACGACGACGCGGATCGCGAAATCGCAGAAACGCCTTGCCCATGGCCATGACGTACAGGCCACGCAGCGCCAGGGGATGGAGCGTCACACTCGCCATGCTATTGCATCCTATCGGGCGTTACCGCGGCACGCTTCAGGCGTTCTTGCCCGTCGCCGCAACCTCGGTGCCTTCGGCGACTTGGCCGTCCCCGCGGAACATCGGGCATTCCAAGCTCGTCAGCAGTTGATCCACCCAGGCGTTGGAGAAATTCCCTTTCTTCACCGATTCGAAGTAGTCGGCGTTGGATTCCTTGTGCGACTGAAGCCGCCCGAGCAGTTCGGCGGCGATCGCCTGGGGAACGACGACCAATCCGGCCGCGTCGCCGACGATCAAGTCGCCGGGATTGACCACCACCCCGCCGCAGCAGATCGGGAAATTGATCTCGCCAGGGCCGCGATGCAGCGGCCCGATCGGCGTGGTGCCGCGAGCGAAGACCGGCAGGTCCAGCTCCTGGATGCTCGGCAGGTCGCGCACCAGCCCATCGACCACGAACGCCTGCACGCCGCGATGACGAGCCTTGGTCGAGATCAGGTCGCCCAGCACCGCGTTGAGGCGCGAGGCGCCGGCGTCGATGATCACCACGTCGCCCGGCTCGAAGATGTCAAGCGACTTGTGAACCATCAGGTTGTCGCCGGGAAACACCTTCACCGTGCAGGCCGGCCCGCAAATCTGGTGATGCGGCGCCGTCAGCAGCCGGATATCCGGATCGACCGCGTAGAGCCGGTTGAGCAGGTCGGAAATATCCGGCGTGGGAAACTGTTTGAACTGCTCGGCGAGTTCGCGCGAAGGGCGCGGAAAATCGGTGCGGACGCGGAATCCAGGTCCGGCGTGAAGATGAGCGGATCGGGGTTTGCTGGCCATGACGACTCCTTGCGCCGGATTGCTCAGGCGCGGGTTAGGTTCATTGGGGACCTCGCCGGTGCCGTGCCGGCGAGAAATCCGTTCTCGGTACAAAATTGGATCAGCCCCGCGGCGGTCCACCCATCGGGCGGTGCCGGGGGAAACGTCTGTTGTGCCAAGGCCTCGTGCATCGCCCTGACCGCCGGGATCACCAGCGCGGTCTTAACGCATCGGGCCGAGGTCTCTTCCAGTTCGGCCATCTCCACGGCTCGGCGGACGGCGTGGCGGGCGTAGGTCGGGACCATGCGGTCTACCAACTCGCCCAACCCGGGGTAAATCCTGCGCGTCTGAGCCATAAAGGGTTCGAGCATGGCTTTGGAATCGGCCAATATCCCCAGCTCCAGGAACAGAGCGCACACGCCCTTGGAAAGCCCGGCCAGCAGCATCTTCATCGCCGAGGCGGCACCCGGCGTAGGGCCAAGCCGTTCGACCCGCATCCCCGGCTCGAAAAGCCGCCCGACCTCATCGGCGCGGGCACCGCTGACGAACAGGGTGGCGCTTCGAGTCAGATTCACCGCCAACCCGTTGATCGACGCATCGACGAAATCGACCCCCGCTCGCCCCGCCGCGACGTTGATGCGCTCGATGGCCTCGGGTCCGACCGAGTTGGCATCGACGTAGATCAGCCGCGCCGGACGCGATTTCACCGCGTCGAAGCACTCGTCGGCGACCACCTCGGCCGCGTCCGGAGTCACCAGGGAGATCAGCACGTCGCAACCCCGCACCACCGCCTCGAGCGAATCGACCGTCTCCAGCCCCAATTGCTCGCAGCGCCGCCGCGTTGCGCTGCCGCGATGCTCGACAGTGGTGATGACCCGGTGCCCCGCCGCCCGCAGTAACAACGCCACGGCGGCGCCCAGTTCACCGGGATACAACACGCCGACCGTCGGTTTGGGATCGAGAGTCATTGTGATCCTCGCGGGTTGGGGTGTTGATCCGTTCTCGCGCCCGGATCCCGCCGCGGAAAGCGGCGAACCGCGATCTCGCTGACTTCCGACGCCGGCTCTTCACCCGGCTTGCAAATCATCGGCCACACCGTCATCCAGCCCAGGGCCAGCCATTGCGGCAGCAATTGCTCGTAGCTGGTCGTCAATGTCACCCCCAGCAGCCAGACGGCGGCGAACCCCATGAACACCACCCCGCGCCCGGCGACCTGCCAGGTCTTCAGCAGATACAACCCCGTGCCGAACAGCACGAGCATCCCGATGATCCCGGTGTCGTAGCCGTAGCTGAGGATCACGCTCCAGACCGCCTCGAGCCGCGCCGATTCGTAGATGGCGACGGCGGTCATGCCCGGACCCATGCCCAGCAGGATCGTCCAGAAATCGCCGCTTACCATCAATTGCAGGCCCAGCCAGAGCGAGTTGGCGCGATCCTCCCATGAACTGTTGCCCAGTTCCGACGCGCCGCCGAGTCGATCGGCCATCGCCCAGGTTGCGGCCCAGAGGACTGCGGGAAGGATGATCCCAAGCCCGGCGGTGAAGATGATCGACGTACGGACGGTGGCGCGGGCGCGGGTGAGCCAGATCACCACGAATCCCAGCAGCGCCAGCACCGTCAAGGCCGAATGTCCCGAGCGTGAGACCAGCATCAGCGCCAAGGCGCCGGCGGCGGCCAGGGCGAACAGCTTGCGTTGCCATGGCGCCGGCGCGGTGCGCAGCTTTACCAATCCCAGCAGCTCGGCGACCCAGAACAACACCCACGGCGCCAGCGAACTGGTCATCGCCGACGGCTCGGGAAACAGCCCGAAGGGCCGCTGGATGTAGCGAGCGATGATGTCGGCGTTTTCCTTGACACTGAGAAACGAAACGTTCTCGTACAGCTCGAGCATCGGAAACGCCCCGCCGGTCGAGAAGGCGTAGAACTGCCACGCTCCCACCGCCGTGTGCAGCAGCGTCGCCAGCGCCATCCCGGTGAGCATCGCCAGCGAATACCGCGGCGACCAGAGCTGCGCCGCCAGCATGGCGATGGCCGAGATCCCCCAGGCGATCATTGTCTTGAGGCTGACCATCGCGTCGCCGCGCCCGCTCGCCGCCACCCACAACGCCGACAGCGCCAAAGGCATCATCAGCATCGGGTAAAGGAAGAACGGACGGCGCGACCAGCTCATCATCAGCACCGGCAGCACCATCACCGCCGTGATTACGTTGCCAAGCTGGATCGCCGTGGCGTTGCCGATCGCCATGGCCGGATAAGGCAGAAAGCAGGCGAAGGCCATCCCGCCGGCGAGCAACGGCAGCCAGCGCGACGCATCGTCGGGATCGAGCCCCCGGGGCATCGCCCGCGCCGGCGTCGGCGGGAGCAGAGGTTGTCGCATCCGCGCAATCATCGAGTTCACATCCACAAGGCGCTGGCCACGGCACAGGACGCCGTCGCGGCGGCGTTCGTCACCGCGTCGCCCGCGGCGCTGGTCGCGCCGCGATACCCGTCCATCGTCGCGGCCGCCATTCGGCTCCACGAGTAATAATCGCGGGCCGCATCGATCGCCCGTGCGATCGACTGGCGCGATGCGCCCGATTCCAGCTCGCGCACCGCCGCGCTCAACGCCTCGGGAGTCGCGGCCGAAAAACTAGTCCCAATCCCGAAGCGCTCGAGTAAATCCCGAAGCCCTCCCACCTCCGCCGCCACCACCGGCGTCGAGTGCGCCAGGGCCATGAACACCACCCCGCTCTGGGCGCTGAAATCGGCCGTGTACGGCAATGCGATGGCGCTATGGGACGCGAAAAGCGGGGCGATCTCTTCTTCGCCCAGGAACCGGGCCTCGAGGTTGATCTTGATCCCGCGCCGTCGAAGCGCCTCGATCCGCGGCATCACCTCGGTACGAAAATAGTCCGGTTCGATCGGCTCGCCGGCGATCGTGAACTCATAATCCGGCAACGATTCGGCCGCCCGCAGCAGCAAATCCAGCCCCTTGTTGCGGCGGATGCATCCGAAAAACAACAGCTTCTTCCACGACAGCCGCTCTTCCACGCTGATCGGCGCCGAGGGGTGATCGACTGTCCAGACCCCGTGCGGGGTGACATAAATCGGAGGATGCCGACCGTTCAAAAACCGCTTGAGCTCCTCGGCCAATCGTTCGGTATGCACGAATAGCCCATCACACATCCGGGACGCCCGGCGGATATACAAATGCACCAGTTTCTTCGGTGTCAGCGGCGGATACGAATGCGGTACGATGTTGTGAACCGTGTAAAAAATCTTTTTCCCCTGCCGGCGAATCGCACGGAACAACGGCCCGGCAAGTGAAGGCGTCCACTCCTGAAAATGCACGATCTTGATGTCCGGACGAGTCGCCAGCCAGCGCGCGAAAAACAAATCGCGCCGGGGATAGTACGTCGCCCGGCTGAAAAACCAGTGCGCCGGCGTGCGGAACGACTTGCGATGATGCAGGATCGGCAGAATCCGATGGATCGGATACGCATCACTCAGAAACGTCGGCGAGAGGTCCTGGCACGTCACCAGTTCAACATCCACGTCCCGATCGGGATGCCGCGCCATCGCATGCATCAATTCCGACGTGTAACGAGGATGTCCCCCCAACGAGGATGGGGTGAACATGCAGAGAACCGGCTTTTTTCGGGCGGAATCACTCATCGTCAAGGGATCTCCATCAATGACGACGCCGCCATCAGGGGCGCCGAGGGTTCCAATTTCGACCGGCGAAACATCCGCATCCCGCGGCGGATCACGCCCTGGCGCAATTCCATGAAATCCAACCCCATCAACATGGTGCCATAAATCCCCGCACCCAGCGCAATCTGCACCCCCAACGCCGCAGCCCCCAATGTCCATCGAAACGGATAGAGCGCTACGGCCATCACGATGCAGGCCAATGCCACCCGTGCGGCGTCGCCAAATGGGAACGGCATGACGAGATAGCGTCGCCCGATCCAAACCGTCGCCACGATCGCCAGCACGTATGCCGCGATCGACGCGACGATCGCGCCGTTCAATCCCCACGCGGGGATCGCCAATAAGTTCAGTCCCACGTTCAGCACCGCCGCCGCCAGAACAATCCACACCTGGAGAATCGTTCGATGCACGAACTGAAACGCGGCGTCGAAATGGAACGCCTTCATTCCCGCGATGAACGTTCCCAGTCCCATCAGCGGCATGACCCGAAGCGCCGCTTCGCGGAATTCCTCGCCTAGAAAGCTGTGGGCGATGCCCGGAGTCAATACCGCCAGGCCCGTCACGCACGGGGCACCCACCGCCAGTAGCAGCGAGGCGTTGTGGCGCATCTGTTCCCGCGCCGCCGCCGGGCCTTCCTTTTCCCAGGCGTGTACCGCCAGCGGGAAGATCGCCATCGAAACAACGACCATGACGAGCATCAAGGTCTGAGAAGTAAAATCGACGGCGACCGACCACAAGCCCGCAGCGCCCTCCCCGAGCATTCCGGCGATCAAAAATCGGTCGCTGCTGAAGATCACCGCCGTGAGGGCCACGGTCATGGCCACGGGAATCCCATAATGGGCCAGGCGCCGCAAGACCTCGCGGTCGATGCGTGGGCGAATGCCCGCCCAGTCGCGCGGATAGGCCATCGCCGACGCCGCCAGCAGCCCGGCGCCCAGTCCGGCGAACGGTCCCCACCAGCCCCAGCCGATCCTCACCAGTGCCACGCCCAGCACGATCGCCACCCCCGAGCGGATCACCTGCATCCACATGTAGCGCCACGGCTGGATCGTTCCTCGGGCATATTCACAGCACAGATCGAACGCCCCCTGCGCCGCCGTCAGGCCCCAACTGGCCAGGATCGCCCCACGCCAGACCGGCCCGATCGGCAGGCTCGCCACCAGGCCACTGATCACACCCAGCACCGCCACCACCACCAGCGTGCTACCGATCAGCGTTGCCTTCAGCCGGGTCACATCCGCGCTGTAGGCGGGCAAAAACCTGACCAGCGACAACCGCATCCATTGCAGCAGTAGCGAATTGAGCAACCCCGCCGTTGCCAGGACCAGGGCATATCGTCCATACTCCGCCGGATCGAGAAGCCGGCTGAATACCGGGATCATCAAGAATGCGACGATCCCCGGCAGCCCTCGCGCCAACAGGTAGATCGCAGTCTGCGATAGAGCATTTTTCCCGTCCCGACCCATCAGCCCAGCCACCCTTTTTCAGCCCGCGTCCGGCTCGCCGCAAAATCCAGATCCAAATCTCGAATTTCAGATCTCAGATTTCAGCTTTCAAATCTCAGATCTCCCAATTCCTAATACGCTCCCTGACGTTTGATCAATGCCACGAACGTCTTGGCCAAAATATAGATATCCAGCCACGGCGACCAGTGCCGGGTATAGAACTCATCCAGCCTCACCCGGTCGTCATAACTCACATCGTTGCGGCCCGAAACCTGCCACAGTCCGGTGATCCCCGGCTTAACTGTCGTGTAGCGCGGAAACGCCGAGCCGTAGCGCACGATCTCCGAAGTCACGATCGGCCGCGGTCCGACGATGCTCATGTCGCCGCGCAGCACGTTCCAAATCTGCGGCAGCTCATCCAGACTGGTCATTCGCAAAAGCTTGCCCACCCGCGTGACCCGCGGATCGTCGCGCAACTTCTGATCCCGGTCCCACTCATCGCGGGCCCCCGCCACCCGCTCGAGGTAGTCGCGCAGAATCTTATCCCCGTCCACATGCATCGTCCGGAACTTCCAGGCGGTAAACATCCGCCCGTGACGCCCGATCCGCTTATGTCCGAAAAACGCCGGCCCGCCGCCCCCGAGTTTGATCAGAATCGGAATAATGCAAAAAATCGGCAGAGTCATCGTCAAGGCGACGAGTGCCACCGTCAGATCGATGAATCGCTTGACGATTTGCAGCGTGGCCATCATCAGCCCGTTGCGCATCTCGATCCCGCTGAGCCGCCCGGTGTTTCTCGCCGCTCCCCAGAACGTCGGCAGCGTCGAGGCATCGCTTAGCACCAGCAGATGCGGCACCAGTTCGCTAAACGAATCCAGCAGTTCCGAAGCCTCGCCCGAGCGCAGTTCCGGCAGGGAAATGACCGCATGACGGATTCCCTCGGCCCGCACCATCGATCGAAGCGTGGCCGGATCATTGACAACAGGCATGATCGACGCCCGCAGGATGCCCTGGGGATCATTGATCAGGCTCGGCCGCAACCCGGATCGCGGACAATCCAGAAGAGTCTGCGCCAAGGTCGTAGCGCCATGCCCAACGCCAACCACCAGGGTGGGGTATCCCCACCAGCGGCGCTGGGAGCATACCGCCCGGGCGACGGTCCGGAGCATCGGCACCAACGAGACCACCGCGGCCCACGCGAAAAAGCACCAAATCCCCAAGGGCCAGGAGACCATCGCGCCGATCCCCGCGGCCAACATCGCCAGCGTGGTGATCTGCGTGATCTGGCGCAGCTCCATCACCGGGTGAATCCAGATTTCCGAGTAAAGCTGGGTCAGCCAGTAGGCCGCCAGCAGGGGCAACATCACGATCGGCGCGCCCCAACCGTGCAACGGTCCTTGAACACCCACCAGCCAGCGGGTCAAACTCTCGGCAATGATGCCCGCCAGCGCCAGGCCCACCACGTCGGCGATCACGATCGGCGCCGTGGTCCGAATCGCCCGCAGCATCCCCTGGCGGACGGTATGCAACGCCGATGTCCCGCCTTCGTGCATCAGATCATCGACAACGCCCGGCGACAAATCCCGACGCAGCAGCCCCACCACCGCCGCCGGATCCGCTATGTGCGGCGACTGCATCAGTTGGTCCAGCGCATCGAGGCTCATGCCCACTTCAAGCTCGTTCTGAAAAACACCAGTCGCACTCATGGCTTCTTCCCTCCGGCCTGGGCCGGCGCTCCTTGAAAACTTCAACCCACGTCGAGATGACGACAATTCTCGCCTAGCGTCCGCGTGGCTCGGCGGACCAATCCGGCTCGGATAAATCCAGCAAGGTGTCGTCCGCTGGACGACGATTGGCAATCACCCGCGACGGCAGCATTTCGCCGTGCCCATTGCCGCCTTTGCCGTTCATTCCCACCGACGCCATCAGACGCCGCGGCGATGTGGCGTACTGCCACGACCCGTTGTAGTAGTGCGGCCCACGCGAAGAGGCGACATCGTTCGCCACCGCGCCCAGAACCCGCGCACCCACCCGCTCCAGTTGTTCCAGCGCCAAAACACCCATCTGACGCAGGGACTGGTTCATTCTCAGCACCAGCAAGGTCGCATCGGCGCCCGCCGCCAGAATGTGCCCATCGGTGACGGTCATCAACGGCGGGCAATCCAACACCACCCGGTCGAACGATGCCGACAACGCCTCGAGCAGTTGTTTGAACCGCTTGCTCGACAACAGCTCGGCCGGATTGGCCGGCACCGGTCCGCAGGGCAGCACATACAGCCCGCTTACCCGCGTGCCGCGCACCGCCTGGCCCAGCTTGGCTTCCCCGCCGATCACGCTGGTCAAGCCCACCGACGCATCGGTCTCGAAAATCATGTGCTGCACCGGCGAGCGCAAATCGCAGTCGATCAACAAGGTGCGCTGACCGGCTTGCGCCAGCGCGATCGCCAGGTTGCTGGCGGTGGTACTCTTGCCGTCGCCGGGCGTCGGCGACGCCACCAGCACCGTGCGCGATTCGCGTCCGACGCCCAGATCCAGCGCCGTGCGAATCGATCGATATGCCTCAGCCACTGGAGACCTGGCATCCAAGTGGACCAGTTGCCCGCGTGCCACCGGCGAAAGACGATTGTTGATCCGCGGCACGGTCGCCAGCACCGGCGTGCCGAGCATGGACAGCACATCCTCGGGGGTCCGCAGGCGCGAATCCCGCCATTCCCGCACCAGCGACAGCCCGACTCCCGCGATTACCCCCGCCAGCAACGCCGCGGCCAACGCCAGCTTCTTATTCGGCTTGACCGGATCGAGCATCGGGGTGGCCCAGTCCACCACCTGGATGTTCAGCGTCGGGCTTTGAACCGCGTTGACCGCGATCTCCGCCGCCCGGGCGTCCACCAGTTGCGACTGGGTTTGCAGCCGTGCTAATTCCGATTCCAGCCGGCCGAACTCGACCACGTCCGGCGACATCTCCAGCACTTCGGTCCGCTGGGCCTGCAACGATTCCTTGAGCTGCCGCTCCTTGGCTTCGGCGGCGGTGAGCTGCGCATCCAGCTCGAGCAGCGCCGCCCGGGCGATGGTCAACTCCTTTTCCTCGATCCGCTGCTTGAGCGAATCGACATGGGCCCGCAACATCTGAATGCGCGGATTCTTCTCGCCTTGCAGTGACTGGCTGGTACTTAATTCGACGGTGAACTGCGCCAGTTGCGCCCGCAGATCGGCATATTCCTTATCGCCAAGATCGCGCCCGCGAGCCTGCAGGGCGTAGACGAACGCCGATGCCGACGAGGGATCTCGCAGCGCCTGTTCGGTGGCGCCCTTCTGGGCCCGCAGCTCGATAGTGGCAATCTGCGCTGCGTTATACGCCGTGGCGAGGCTGGCCGCCCGATCGGAAAACGCGTTGCGATCCTCGCGTAGATTCGACAAGCCGTGTTTGATCTTGATGGCCTGGATGGCATCCACGCAGGCCTGTCGCTGCGCCGTCAATTCGTGCTGCTCCTGTCGCAGCACGCTGAGCATATCCTGCCCGCTGGAGCGCTGGCGCTCGGTCTGTTCGTCGATGTAAGCCCGCGCCACCGCGTTGGCGATCTCGGCGGCCTCATCGGGCGTGTGAGCATCCATCGTGACCGTCAACAAATCGCTCTTGCGCCCTGGCTCGATTCGCAGCCCCGAATTCTGGCGCAGCCAGTTCACCGGGTCCTGATTCAGCGCCGCGAACGTGAGCATCGGTCCGGTGTTAATCGAGCGCAGCGCTCGCGTCAGCACCGGCCCGGAGCCGGCGATCGTCGCCTGGGTTTCCAGGAAATTCTCTGACGGTGCCGCGAAGTCGCGCGACTCGTTGAGAATGCGCGGCGCATGTTCGCGCACCGACAGCCGGGCCGTGGCCCGATACGTCGGCGCCGTGACGTAAAGAAACGCCGCCGTCAGCACAAGGAACCCGAACACCGTGACGATCAACGTCAATCGCCGGCGCCAAAGCACCTCGAGCAACGGAGCCGAAGAATAATTCCCGCCGCCCAGACCATGGCTCGGAGCCCGGTCATTGGACGAGTCGCTTATGAGATGTCGCATCAAAAGACCTGTATGTAAATCTGACGGTCAGTCGCCCCGAGCAAGCTCAGCGGTCTTATCAACCGCACGGCCACGTCCGATAATATCGGATCACGCCAACGCGACTTGCACCATCACACCCACTTGACGCGTTACATAGGACGCGCCCAAACCCACTGCGGAATCAGTCCGGTTGGCCCGCCAACCTTCAATCACGCGAAATGTCAACCATCGGACAACCAAAACTGCCACAGTAAAGTAGACATGCCACCGGTGAATATCAAGTGCAAAAATAAACCGCGCCCGTCAGGGTCCAATATCCATCCTCGCCCGTGGGATTGGGAAAGCCGAGCGGTCTGCGCCGCGCGTGAGGGCTATTCACCCATCCGTTCGGCCATCAGACCCATCGTATATGACACCATCGGGGTCCAGTATTCGCAGGTGTGATAGCTCTCCGGCGAAAGCGTCGGGCGATCATCGGCGGTGCCCCCGATCCCGTTCATTACCCCCCCCGGGATCACCGGCGTGGCGGGCCGGAACTCACCGGTCACAAACAGCGCCGGCTGATTCCGCCCCACGTCCGATATCGTACTGGCATTGAAGGGGTTGCATCCCATGATCCAGTCGAGCTGGCGCTGCCCCAGTGCCGCTGCCGATGGCCGGTTCAGAATCCGGCTCGCCCGGCAAAGCCCCACCCCGTTCGACGCCAGATGGGCATTGATACCCACCCACCACTGCCCGTCCTTGCTCTGGCCCCCCGGCCGCATGAACCAGCGATACCAGTGCGATTCCACCCGCCGGTTACCGCCGGGATCCGCCCCGTCGTACAGCCCGTACGGAACCGTTCCGAACGCGGATCGAGCGGCCATGGACTCGAGAAATTGAACATGGCGATCAAGCGATTCTTGCCATTTTTTTCCCCCGGGGTGATCCCGCCACCGTTCCAAAGCCGCGCAGAGCGACAGCAGCGGAAGATTGCCATGGGCGATCTCCCGGTACGGCTCCTGACTTCCCCCCCCCGTGCGGAAGAAGCCGCCAATCTGCGATCCGGGCGGCGACTGAAGCGCCACCAGCTTGCCCAGATAACCCACTCCCGCCAATTGCGCCGCATCCAAATCGCTCGCCCGATGCAGCTCGGCGCACGCGATCACCCCGGCGGCGAGCGATCCGGCGAGCTGCGGGTTGCGACGATCCACGCACCATCGCCAACACCGCCGCCCGGCATCGAGGCACCGCTCGGCGTAGGCCCGATCCGCGTCTCGAAAAAGCCGCCCAATCCGCGCCTGGGCCGCGACAAACAAGAACTGCACCGTCACATCGGCCGGTTCGACATGAATAACCCGATCGTCGGCGGTTCCGACGCGATTGTCGGTCCAGCCGTTGCCATCGTCCCCGCCGCAATAGTTCATCAAGAACCCCTGAGAATCCTGCATCTTCAGAAAATACCCGTTGCCCCAGCGAATCTCGTCGATGACGGCATCACGATCGAGCCATTTCCCGGCGCGGTCCAGCAGTCCTGTCAGCCCCAGCAACCCATGGATTGTCGCCCCGGTCCATTTGCGCACGTCGCAGGCATCGTGCCAGCCGCCGCTGACGTCTTGATGTCTCCCATCATCGCTGCGCCGCCCGTCATCGAGATGGCATGGCCGGTGATACCCGCGCGAACTATCGCCGCATCGCTGCTGCGCGAAATAGTCCACGCACTTGGCGACCGCCGAGACATACACGGTTGCCGCGATGATCAATGGCTGGCTCTGTCCTCTGGGGCATTGCAGTACGTATGTCCCCGGGCGTTGAAGGCCGGAAAAATCGGCGACGAGAAACGGCCCGAAATCTCCCGTCACCGGCTCGAATTGTCCTGATAGCCCCTGCGCCGAAGTGCCCGCGTCGACCAGACGAAATCCGATTGGTTCGCTTCCGGCGACCAGCGCAAACTTCGCGGCAGTCGGAACGAAGCCCACATGATTTACCAAAATCGGCGAGGAGACCGTTTTCGCGGCGCAAGACCCCACCGCCGCCACTCCCGCCGCCCCCGCCACCGCGCCCATGAACGTCCGCCTGGAGATCATTCGAGACATTGTACCGCCGGACTGCCTCTAAGGCCGCAGAACTAGTCCGGTGAATCGTCCTGGCCAATTCCTCGGCCTAGGATTTGGTATACTGACCCCGTGCGTGCAGACGCCCGTCGAGCGCTGCTGACGATTCGGGAATGCTTGGCCAGTGATCGGTTCTCGATCACGATGCACTTTGCGCAGCGAATGGTTCAGCGAGGCCTCTGGCGTTGGGAGATGGGCAAGTCGGTTCCGGATGCCCAGACGCTCGGACGCATCGAAAAGCTGCGCGAAGAGTCCGCTCGCGATGGCGTGGTCAACCTTACCGACCAATGCCCATCCGACGCCTCGGCCACGCGCAGTTAACCCGATCGACCCACTCGCGGGACGGCTCCGCGGGCCCAACGGGCCAGTCGCGGATCCGTCCCGGGAGATGGGCGGAATCGCCGTCGGTCAAGGCTCAACGGCGCCGGCGGCGAGGCGCGTCACCGGCAGGGCGTCGTGCCAGAAGTCGTCCCAGCGATAGTTCAGCGGCTTGGTCCCGAACGTCGCGGCGACCGAGTTCACCGCCGGGGCGTAACGGGAATCGAGCGTCACCGAATCGGTCGTATCGGTCCCCACGAACGGCATGGCATTCCAATCGCCCAGCGAGGCGTAGCCGTAGGAAATCCGCATGACCCCGTGGTCGTAGCCGCTGGGCGCGGGGTTCCAGACGTTGCCGTCCACCCACTTGATCGCCCGCTCCGCGTCCGGGTACAGCACGATGTTCCCGCTCGTGGCGTAATTCAGCGCGGGGTTGACATACAGGTTGTTGACCATCGTGATCTCGGGGGTGTTGGCGATGTTCCCCGTAGCGATGTCGATGAAGTGCGTGTTCGGATCGTTGCTGATCCCGGTGTTGTTCGCAAAGGTGAGGTCCACCACCTTGCGCTGGTAGAGCGTCTCGTAAGGCACGACCGCGATCGTGTCATGCATAATGTTGTTGCGCATCATGATGTGTTCGGTGCCGGCACCGATCCGAATGCCCTGGAAATCGTTGTTCTCCAGAACATGCCAGCGGCTGCGGCGAGCTACCTCAACCGGATCATTGACCCGATCGGCCAGCGACAGCGGTCCGAGCTTGACCAGTCCGGAATCGACCGTGTTATTGGCGACATAGGCGTAATAGGCCTCGTCAAAACGGAACACGGCGTTCGTGTCGTCCAACGGGTCGACAGGCCGCGCTGGGTTGGAAAAGTGGTTGTACTGGAAGTTGCCGCGATAGACGTACATCCGCATCAACTGCCCGCGGGTGGCGTTGCGGGCGGTGTTGCCCAGCATGACCACATGATCGGCCGAGGTCATGAATCCGTAACGGATCGACGTGTCGGAAACATCGGAATTGTCCTGCATGAGCACGGCGTGTCCCGGACCCGTAATCGGATAATCGACATTGTCGAAAGTGCAGCCGCGAATCGTCACGTTCGGAGCGTCGTTGACGTTCAGGGGAATCACGCCGGTAGGGTCGGCGATCCCGTTCACCGGAGCAAATCGGCTGGTGAACGCGATATCCCGAAGGGTGAAGCCTGAGTTGGTGCGGTTGAGGTTGAACAAGCTGATCTTGCTTACCTTCGGTCCGGCGTAGTTGATCACGGGGCGCGCCTGGGCAGAGCTGCCGTAGGCGCCGAACTCGAGATTGCGTTCAACCCCGGTGTAAAACAGATCGGTCCAGTCCCATGCCCCGCCCCGCTCAAACAGGATGCGGGAATTGTCCGATCGCAGCGCGATGGCGCGGGTGAGACTGGCGATGGCGCGGTCCGGGGCACCGCCGTCGTTCTGATCGTTGCCATGATTGCTGACATAGATCACCTGGCGATTGTCGGGCGTGACCGTCACGGGCATGGCGGCCGTGGAAACGACGCCGTTCACGTCGGTGAGGGTCAGCGTCACGTTATACGAGCCCGGGCGATCGTAGACGTGGGCAACGTTGTAGCCCGTCAGTTCATTGTACGCCGAGCCGGGATCCCCGAGGTTCCACTGAAAGCGGGTCGTCAAGACGCTGCCGTTGGCGATCAGCGAGTTCAACGCATTGAGATGAAGGGTTCCCCCGGCTTGGAACGTGGTGGGGGTGTTGTTGAAGATCACCGCATGAAGATCCGACGTAGATGTCGGGGGGGGCGTGGGCGTCGGTGTCGGCGTGGGCGTCGGTGTCGGTGTGGGCGTTGGTGTCGGCGTGGGCGTCGGTGTCGGTGTGGGCGTTGGTGTCGGTGTGGGCGTTGGTGTCGGCGTGGGCGTGGGTGTCGGCGTTGGTGTCGGCGTGGGCGTTGGCGGCGGAGTGGGGGTCGGCGTCGGAGTCGGCGTCGGCGTCGGCGTCGGCGTCGGAGTGGGTGTTGGCGTCGGCGTCGGAGTGGGTGTCGGTGTCGATCCAACCGCCGGGATCGAGCCGTTGCCAGCGCCGTCGAGGATCGTGTTGTTACCTGCGCCGGCGTAAATCAGATCCTGACCGCCGCCGACGTGGATTGTATCGTTGCCCGCGCCGGTGCGGACGTGGTTGTTCCCCTCGCCGCCGAAGACTTCAATATCCTTGTCCACGGTGGAAAACGCGGCGATAAAATCGTCACCGGCCCCGCCGATCATCCGCACCGAATTGACGTCGGCGGGGTTGAATAATTGTCCGCGGCCATTGACGGATGCATAGATTTCGCCGTTCTGCGGGTAGAGCGAAAGAATGCTTCCCGTGGTCGCGTCGCCGCGAATTTCCAGGATTCCGTTCGAGAGCGTCGTCGACAGCATCCGCCGGCCTTCCAACGAATCCATCACCGCACCGGCGCGGGCAGTAGCCCATTGCGGCTGAGGCTGAAAGTTCCGCAAGAACTGCCGCGCCATCGTCTGTCCGGACCGGGCCGCGAAATGCGACGCCCGGACCACCTTCATCGCCGCGGGATGGGCCGCGTCGGCGATGCGGGTGGCCACACGCTCGAGTTGCGACAATGTCTGTTCGATCGCCCTTGCGATCTGGCGATGATTCGTTGCCGCTTTAGCCTTCGAGAAACCGTTTGCAGACCGGACCCGCCGGCCGCCCGAGAGAAATCGGTGGACCATTTATACCCTTCGATCAGGGGTTGAAAAAAGACGGAAAGACCGCGAGTGGGGTCCGACGCGGCGCCCCGCCTTTCCGCATAACTTAAGGAAATAGGATTAGCGGGTCCGCAAGAGCAGTTCAAGCCGATGCAAGAGGAAAAAAAAGTTTTTTTTCGGTAGGCCCGCGGCCAGATGGCGGCACCGGTGCGCAAAACGTGAATTCGCCGCCACTACGATGATTTTCGCTCGACTTCGCGTAGTGCAAGCACCGACGGGCACAGCAGCGGCAACAGGGGATTGCGAAGTTCATGCGTCTCGGCCAGCGCACGCAGGCGCTTGACTTCCGCCGGTTCAATACCCGCCGACTTGGAAACCTCGCGGATGAGTTTGCCCAGATGGTTGATTCGCTTCTCTCCACGATTTTGCCGGCGATGCGCCAGCAGAAGCACGAGAATCAACAGCGCCGCGGCGGCGAACAAAATGGCAAGGATCCGCCCGCCATTGGCGCTTTCCCGCACGTTGGCCGAGATGCTGCGAAGCACCTCTTCCTGCGTGAGTTGGGCCAATGCCCGCCCGGGCAGCCATAGCGCAGCCCCCGCCCCCGCGAGAATGCCGGAACGCGTTGGGATCACTGGAACTTTCATCCTGCCCGCCTTCGCTCGTTTTCGACTTGAACCTTTTCCGCCACCCCGCGCAATACGTTCAGGGCATAGCGGCGAACGCGCAGGTTCCCGTCTACCTTGGCGATCCGCCCGACCTCCTGGATCAATTGCCACCAGCCGATCTGGCGTAACGCCCACAAAGCGCTGATGCGATGTTCGGCGCGCTCGTCGCGCAGCATCCCCAGCAGTTGCTCGTTGGCCACGCCGACCTTCATCCCATGCAACGCCTTGATCGCGTTGGCCCGCTCGCGGTTGTGGCTCGAGCGCGCTCGCCGAGCCAGCAGCGGGACGTAATCCGACTTCTGCTTGGATTCGAGAACCTCGATGGCATTGGCGCGGACCCGCGGATCGCTGTCGCCCAGCACCCGCTCGAGCAGCACGTCCGACGGGACCGACTCCAAGTCGCCCATGATGCTGACGGCTTTGGATCGCAGCTTGGCATTGGCGTCTGAACACAGCGCCAGGATGTGCCCGCGCAGCGGCTCGATGATGCTGAGTTCCTGCGCCATCTGCATCGCTTTAAGGCGCTGCTCGATCGGGCCGCCGACCAGGCGCCGGGCCAGGCGGTTCACCGCGTCGGGCAACAGCTTAAGCATCGCCCGCCCGGCGCTCTTTCGAGTGGCAGGCTCGAGCCGGTCGAACCGCTGCCAGAACTGTTCGAAGCCGGCCTGACCCAAGGCCCGCCCGATGACCCGGCGAACCGACTCCGGCGCCGATGTCATCATCTCGATCAAGATTTTCTCATATTCGTGGGGCCTGCGCCGCACGATCTCCCGCGCCGCCAGACGCACCAGCCGCTCATCGCGGTCGCCGAGGAATGAGCGGATCAGGTCCACCGGCGTGCCGCGCCCGCGCCGCATCGCCACACGCAGCAGGCGCAATCGCGCGGCGAAGTCGTCGGCCGCGTGAATCCGCAGCACATCCAGCCGCTGATCCTGCGCCGATTCGCTCAGTCCCGATGCCCCGATCCATTCACCGATGCACCCGACCTGCGAGCCGTCTCGCCGCTCGAGGTCGGCGGCCAAATCCCTCGGCTCCCACCAGGTCCCGCGAGAGACCTGGTGCATGCACAGCGCCAATTGATGGTCTTTCAACCAGTGGGTCTTGCGAAGCATCGCATCGAGTACCGGAGCCTCGACGATGTGGGAGAAGATCACCCCGAAGTGCGAGCGCAGATTGCCGTGCGATGCCCCGAGCAGAAACGCCTCGACATGCTCGGCGGCCGGCGGTTGCTGCAATCGCCGCACGATCGCGCCTTGCCCCCCGTGTTTGGCCGTGTGCAGGATCGCCAGCGTCTTGGAAGCGGCCGAATCGCACAGCAGCAGCGCCGCCCGAAGCAGATCAGCGCCGTGACGTCCGCGATGAACGTCCATGGCGCGGGCCACCGCCTGCTCGATGTCCGGACGCTGCTCCAGCAGCGCCGCCGCGGCGGCGACATCCCCGCCGCCCTGCAACCGACGGGTTTCAATATGGCACCACCGCGCCAGCGCCACCAGGGCCTCAACGGCCGTGCGCGATACCGCTTCATCGGCGCTGGCGAGATTGTCCAGCAGAACATATCCAAGCCGTCCCTGCCGGCCCAGCGCGATCAGGCGAAGCGCCTTGATTCTCAGGTCCGCATCATCGCTGCGCCCGCATTCGCGCAGCGCCTGGTGAAAGATCCGAATGCCCCCGAGGATGATCAATCGCGCCGATTCGGGAAGCTCGTCGTAGAGGCGCACCAGCCCCGTCAACCCGTGCGGGCGGGCGCGGCGAAACAGCGCGTCCAGAACGGCCGGCTTCTCCGACTCGTTGCCCAAGGTCACCGCCTCGAGCAGCAGATCGTCCGCCGCCTCGTTGCGTGTCGCCACCAGGGCTTCGAGAATTCGATCGAGCATCTATCAAGTTATCGGACGCATGACCCGCACGGCTTGAGACGCCGCACGCCCAGCGGGATGCATCCGGCGACACGCCCCGCCAGGGTCCGCGTCCAAAACAAAAAACCCTCCGGCACAAGGCCGGAGGGATCGTTTCGCTCACGCTGTCGAAGGGCGTGATTGCTAGTTCATCGGCGTCGAGGCCGTTTCCGGGCGCGAGGGGATCAGCTCCGGCAGCGGGCCGACGGGAACCGCGGGCTTTTGCAGATTCGACTTATCCTTCAGGCTCGGCCCTGCGATCACGCCGAGCTGACCGAGGGCGGCATTGACCTCGGGATCGTCCTGGCGAAGCTGGTACGCACGCCGCAGCGCCGCCTCGGCTCGCTGAGGCTGGTTCATCTGCGCCAGATAAAGCCCGAAATCCTTGGCCACATAAAAGTTCTTCGGTTCCAGCAGCGAGGCCCGGTTATAGGCGTCGATCGCCGCATCGGCATCGCCGAGATTGCGGCAGACCTTGGCGTAGACGAAGTAATTCTCGGTCGTCTGCTTGCCGTCGGCCTTCTTTTGCAGCAGCGCGACTTCCTCATCGCGATTGGCGCTGCTGGCGATGGCGACGGCCAGCGCGTCGATGGTCTTGACCCGGAAGTCGGGATCCTCGCGCCCGTCCATCGACGTCTGCATCGTCGAAAGCGACGCCTTGTAGCTGGCGATCGCCTGCTGATAAACACCCATCTCGTAGTAGCAGGCGCCGCGATAGTAATAGCTGCGGTAGTCGCGGGCGTCCTGGCGGATGGCGTTGCTGAACGCCCCGGCCGCGTCTACGTAGTTCTTCTGCGCGTAGAGCTTGATCCCCTCATCCCGAGCGGCTTTGGGATTGGTGAAAACGCCCTGCGTACCCCCGGCGCAACCGGCCAGAGTGCTGACGACCAACACGAGCAACATTGAGCGGATCATGGCTACCTCCATGTAGCGACCCCTCTCGGTGGAGGGGACTAGAGAAAAGTTCGGAATCCTTCCATTTGGGCGATGATCCTAACACCCCTTCGGCCGTTTGCAAGACCCAATGCGCAAAAATCGCCGATGGGGCGTGCCCACGGATTTTTGCACGGTTCAGCAGACCAGCCATCATGGCTATTCGGAAGCCGCGTTTCCCTCTGCAGACCGGGACGTGCAAAAAATCCCGGCACACCCCGCCGATGGCCTCCCGGCCCCTCCCGCCCCCCGCTGATGGCCCATTCCCCTCGATCTTCGTCTCCCAAGCGGTTCGACGATCATGCGGCGGCCGCAACGGCCTCCCGCGGACGGCGTCGCCGCATCCCGTCGTGATCCTCATTACTCCCTTTCAATCCAAGATTTCGACCCGGATTCCAACCCCTCTGATTTCCCCAGAGCCGTGGGAGCCAAGGGCGAGAGCATGCCGCCGAAGGGGATGCCGGTCGGCGGGATCGTCACGTTGTCGAACGTGGCGGTGGCCAGGATGCCCTCGGTGCGGCCGGTGACGGCAAGGCCCACATACACGTTGCCGTTGTTCGGACCGGTCATGGTGCCCATGCTGGTCCAGTTCACGCCGTCGAGGCTATAATAGCCGGTCCCGCCGCCGGTCGTATACACCATTCGCAGCCAGATCGGCGTCCCCCCATTCCCGGCGGGGTAACGCTCGCCGCGTCGTAGCTGGCGTAATCCCCCTGATAAATCCGCCGCTGGAACCGAACCCCGCCGGATCGCTTCAGCCCCACGGCACAGTAACACGCATCCGGCGCGAGGCTCTCCCGCACCATCACCATCGCCTTGGCCAACGGATCGCTCGAGGCATCGCCCAAGCCCGTCAACTGTGCCGTGATTGGGGCTACCCTATCAATTGAAGACTCCCGACCGCTTGGGCCAGTCAACCCCTTCGGCCAGTCGACCCCTTGGGCCAGTCGACCTCTTTGGCCAGTGACGAGGCGATCTGGGCCGGGGTGATGCTGATCGTGGGGATCGCCCTCTTCATCGCCGCCGCCGTCATCGGGCCGCTGGTGCCGATCCTAATGCCCCCCGACGATCCCCCGGCCGCCGACCCCAACCACCACACGCCCCATCCGGAGACCCATCGGCAGCACTAAAACGAGTGACAAAGGGACATTCAGAATATTCGCTCAAGGTGTTAGCGTATTGAGGACCGCGATTGGATATTCTGGGTGTTCCTTTATCCCTTCCCTCCCTGCATACGCATCAGAACGGCTGAGCCGTAGGGCGGCAGGGTAATGGTCTGCTTGTAGATTGTTCCCTTAGCGTCCTCGAATACACCGGGTAACGGCTGTGTGACGGAGGTGCCGGTCGCATTGTACTCCAGGCGCAGGTCGCTGAGCTTCGCTACGCTTCGGCCGGTCATTTTCGTTCCTGCGTCCTGTCCCCACTGTTTCTGCCAGCGATCCAGCGAGAGAAACGTGCTGGCCCAGGGGAGCGACACCACGCCCCCGGCGGGGTAGTCGTTGGCCACGTGGTAGTTGGTGTAGCTCTTGTCGGGGTCGTGGCCGAGGCCGCCGTCGTTGCAGTGAATATAGCCGCTCGTGCTAATGTCGTCGGGCTCCTGGATCGGCCGGCAATAGCGATTGTCCGCTAGTTTCCCGATACCAGCGATGTACTGGAGTTGCGTCTGGTCGGCGGGCTTCTGGGGGAGGCTCAGCGTGATGCAGAGCTGCTCGCGCTCGAACGCAAAGAGGATGTTGTCGTGAATGTCCAGCTTCGTTGGACGCGACTTCTGGTCGTCGATCTGGAGTTGGGTGGTGTGGTTGTCCGCCAGCAGGTTGCCATACACAACGATGTTGCTGTTGGAGCCAAGCCACAAGCCGGCCGTCGCGTTTCGGAACGCGGTGTTGTGGGTGATGATGACGTCCGTGGCGTTGCCGTCCATGTAAATGCCTTGGCTCTGGGGCGCGTACGGATCGTTAGCCTCCTTACTGTGGACGCCTTCCCGTGCACCCAAGCCGTCGTGGACGATGTTCCCATCGATGATTCGCGGCCTGGAGTGGACCTTGCGCTCTTCGCCGCCGTAGGTATAAATTCCCCCACCGTCGGACTTAATCAGGCAGAAGTGGTGAACGTGATTGTTGCGAATCTGCACGCCGCTGCCGCTGAAGTAGATCCCGCTGTAGCCGACATGGGAGATCTCGTTGCGCTGCACGAGCCCCTCGGTTCCGACGGAGAAGATTCCTATGGCCTGCCCGTCACCGCTCTGCTGCAGGCCTTCGTGCAGCGCAACTTGGTCGATCGTGTTCCCAGTAATGGTCCAGCGCGGATTTTCGTGAAGGGTGATCGCGTTGTTGTTGATGTTTGAGAGGGTGCAGTGGGTGATGGAGCCGTCGGGTGCATCGGTGGCGAAGGAAGAAAGCCGGTATGCCGCGACGGCAACCCCGTCTCGCCCGGCAAAGGAGAGATCGCAGTTGTTAAGCGACACGTGATCGCATTTGCCGGTGGTGTTGATTGGAGCGTCAAGCTTTACCAGGTCGCTGTTGGAGCCGACGATCGCGAGATTATCCAAGCGGATGTGGCCCCGATTGGTCAGGTTGACCACATGGTCCAGGCACGCCGCCTCGACCTGGTGCCGGCGCGGCGGCTGATCGCCAAAGAAGACTGTGAGCTTGCGGCTGGCTGGGTCGTAGGACCAATCCCCCGGTTCTGTCAGGCACTTGATGTGGTTCTGTACGAAAAACCCATTGCGATCGAGGGCATCGTACGGGTCGCTGTGGAGAACTGGATATTCGCTGACCTGGATCGTCGTGACCTGCTGCCCCTCGATCGTCGCACTGGAGATTCGGTCGATGTGGCCGCGATCGATGATCCATTGGTATTTCTTTTGTACAATTTCGCCACCGGTCACATTGGGTATTGCGTCGGCGGTGGTGATTTCTACGTTTTTCTTGTGGCTCTTGATCTCGAACCAGCTATCGGCATCACTGCCGGGCGTCCAGCCTTTGCCAGCCTTGGGCAGCCGGCCCTTGGGCTGAATGCGGCCGTCGAAGCGGAGCATCTCCAACTGGCCGGTGGGTGCCGGGTCCAGCACGGCTTCATACAGGCCACCCTCGAGCGCCGTCCACGTGGTGATGGTCTTGAAGCCGGTGATCAGCGGCTTGGCGCCGGCACCGTAGCAACCGATTGCAACACGGGCCGCTTGTGTTCCAGATTCTCTGGGCTTCAGAGTGCCAAAGAACGTATCGCCGCACCGGAATTTGGCGATGTCACCGGCGGACAACACTGAGTTGAGTTTGCTCAGCGACGCGAAGGGTGTCCGCTCGCTGACACCATCGTTGGCGTCCGCGCCCGTCGCGCTAATGTAGTAGGTCTTGCCAGCCGGCGCGGTCGTTTGTGGTTCGGCATGGGCTGGGGTACTGAGCAACAGAGATGTCAGAGCCGACATTACGAATAATAATGGTATTTTCACGGCACCTTTGGCCAAGAGTAAGCGGGAGGTTGCTCTTTTCACGATTTTTCAATCATACTACCGTTGAATCATACTACCGTTGCAAACATGGTACAAGAGGGCGTGCCCGAATTTTGGGGGAGCGTATAAGATAGTATAATCGGGAGGAATGACCGGCCTGGAGGCCGGGTTCATTATGGAGATGAGCCATGGAACGGCTGTTGAAGATGGCGGGGCCGAAGGGGTCAGGAGTCGTTACGCCGCTTTGGAAGTAAACGGGTGTCCTGGAATCGGCATAGGGGTCGGGAGTTAATGCCATCAACTGAAGCCGCCGGCCTTGACGCAGAGGGGTAGCGGGAACATGATCTGTCATATAAGTGGCGGATTTGTCGATTTTTACATTCAATATCGCCAGCTTCGGTATTCTGTGATTAATAGAGGTCGTCCCCTACTGAACTCCTTTTCCACAGGAGGCCACGGAGGGTCAGCATCCAGTCCATCGTCGAGTAGATCAAGAACGATCCTTCCATCGCCCTGTCGCCGGAACGGGAGATAAGATCAAAGGGGTATATCAAATCAACGGGTTCGGGAGGTTTCCGGCGCGATTTCCTCCGGCGACGAACGGGCTGGACAACCGGGGATGCGCACCCTCTTCCTTCGCAGCCGACGGTGGGTTCGAAAATCGACGACGGGTCTGCTAGAGTGAGCCACTAGATCATGGCTTACACCGTACTCGCCCGCCGGTATCGCTCCACGACGTTCGATGAAGTCATCGGGCAGGAGCATATTGCCCAGACCCTGAAAAAAGCGATCGAATCCGGGCGGGTGGCCCACGCCTATCTCTTTTGCGGCACCCGCGGGACCGGCAAAACGTCGATGGCCCGGATTCTGGCCAAGGCGATGAACTGTCAGGCGTTTGACTCTCCCACAACCCAGCCGTGCGGAACCTGCAATTCCTGCCAGGCGATCGCCCGGGGCGACGACATCGACGTGATCGAGATCGACGCGGCCAGCAACACCGGGGTGGACAACGTCCGCGACGTGATCGAAAACAGCCAATACCGCCCGGCTCGGGCCCGCTTCAAAATCTATATCGTCGACGAAGCCCACATGCTCTCGAAGCCGGCGTTCAATGCCTTGCTCAAGACGCTGGAAGAGCCGCCGGACCATGTGAAGTTCATCCTGGCCACGACCGAGCCGGAAAAGATTCTCCCCACCATCTTGTCGCGCTGCCAGCGGTATGATTTCCGCAACATCGCCACGCGGGAGATCGCTGGGCATCTGGCGGAAATCTGCACGCAGGAGGGGATCGAAGCTGATGCCGATGCCTTGGGGCTGGTGGCCAAGGCAGGCGCTGGATCGATGCGGGATGCGTTGAGTCTTCTGGATCGCCTGCTCAGCGCTGGGGAAAAGCGGCTGTCGGCCGAGCTGGTCGAGCAGTTGCTGGGGATGCCGCGAACCCAGGTCATTTTCGAGCTAGTTGAGTCGATCGGGCGAAGCGACATCAAGGCCACGCTCTTGCGCGCCGACGCGATCGTTCGCTCGGGGCTGTCGGTGGATGCGCTGCTGGCATCACTGGTGGACCATCTGCGAAACCTGCTGGTGCTGCGAACCTGCGGGATCGAATCGCAACTGGTCGAGGCGCCCGGCATGGCGCTCGAGGATCTGGCGAATCAGGCCGGGCGGTTCGAGGCGATGTCGCTGACTCAGGACATCGCCATCCTGGAAGAACTTCGACGGCAGGCGCGACAGTCGCAGGGGGGTCGAGCGCTGCTCGATGCGACGCTGGCGCGGCTGGCGCTGGCCGAGCAATTCGCCAGCGTCGAGCAACTGCTTTCGCGGGTCGATTCGGGATCGGGCGGCCAAGGGGCGCAAAAAAAAAAGCCTGAGTTGAATCGCCCGACCGAGAGCGCCGGTCTCACGGGGGCGTCGGCTGTCTCACCGGCCGCGACATCGCCACCTTCCGCTGGGCTCCCGCGGGCGTCGGCCGTCGGGGCGTCGGCCATCGGGGCGTCGGCTGTCTCACCGGCGGTGACATCGCCGCCTTCCGGTGGGCTCCCGCGGGCGTCGGCCGCCGCGCCGGCCGCGGCATCGCCCGCTCCCGCTGGGCCCCGGCCCGGCGTCGCGGCCGACGATCCGCCGGAGGTCATTTCCGCCGATGCGAGCAACGTGTCGGCGGATGAGGATGACGACGATGATCTGCCGCGGCCGGGGAAGGTATGGGAGTCCGGCGGGCCATCTCTCAAGGAACTGCTCGCCGAGCAGGAGCGCAAGAATTCAGCGGCGGCGGGCGGGCGGGCGGTAGCAGCCCCAACCCCGCCGGCTCCGGCGCCCGTCGCAAGCCTGACCGATTTGTGGCAGTCGCTTCTCGATCGCCTGTATCAGCGCGGCCCGAGCATCCACGCCTTGGTCATACCCGGTCGCCTGGAATCGCTCGACGAGGGATTGGCGACGATCCGCTATCCGGCGGCGCAGTCCACTTTCATCAAGTTGCTCGAGCGCAACGGCAAGAAGGAGATCGTCCGCGATCTGCTGGGCGAGTTGATTCAGCGCCCCGTGGGACTGCGCCTGGAGGCCGATGCGGAAGAGGCCGAACTGGCCACGGCACACTCACCGCCATCGCCGACCGCCCAGATGCATTCTCGCCTCGCGGCCTCGGCGGGCGGCGACGAGGGGACAGCCGGGATCGTCCCGCCGGCCTCGGATTCCGCCTCGACAGGCCTGGCAATGACGCCAGAGCTGCTGGCATCGGTGGAGGCCGATGAACTGGTTCATGCCGTGATGACCCAATTGGGCGGGCGAATCATAAAAATCGAGCAATCCAACTGAAAGGAACTAGAGCAATGTTTGACGCACTTAAAAATCTTGGCGGCTTGGGCAACCTCGGGGAGTTGATGCGCAAGGCGGGCAAGATGAAGGAGCAGTTCGATACGATGCGGGCCGAGCTGGCAAAAAAGACGGTGAGCGCCGATGCGGGCGCGGGGATCGTCGAAGCGACGGTCAACGGACAGCTCGAGCTGGTGAGGATGAAGATCGACCCGACGCGGATCAACCCCTCGGACAACGAGATGCTCGAGGACCTGATCGTCGCTGCCGTCCGCGCCGCCCAATCCAAGGCCCAGGCCATGATGCAGGAAGCCCTGCGCAAAGTCGCCGAAGATTCCGACCTGCCCATCCCGCCGGGGATGATGCCGTAGGGGCGCGCATCAAGTGCATAGTGAGATGTGCGATGTGCGATTGGCCGCGTCTGGTAGTGGAGGCGATGCCAACTGGGCGCGCAACCCCACCCGGCACGAGTGAACGCACCGGGTGGGGATCAAGCGGAGGTTAAGGCGGCATTCACCGCGGGGCGACGACGGGGGTGGCCGTGTCGCCGATCTCACCGGACGCCCGGCAGCCCACCATGGCGGTGGCGAACATCCCAAGAGCCAACAGTGTAAATAGCATTCGCATCATAGTACCTTCCTTTCGGCGAAAACGCCGGTTTGTGAACTAGCGGACGAAACTCGTCGCATTGGGGTCGATCTCGGCTGATGCCTTGCATCCAACAAGCGCGACGGCAAGCATTCCCAACGCGACGCATGTAAGAAGAATCCGACGCATAAGACGTTCCTTTCCGAAAAAAGAAAAACTCGATTATTCGGATGGACCATCGCAAGCGGCGTGCCGAACGGATGTGACCCTGCGAATCGCTCGCCTGCTGAGATTGTCATGCCAGATTGTCGCTACTTGCGAAGCCGACCGGACATTTTTCGGTCTGTCGCCGAGCCGCGCCCGCCGGCATCGTCGGCTCGACTGTGCCGCCGGCGGGTTCGGGGATTGGCAATCCGAATCCCCGGCGGGTAAGAATCGAAGCGTGACGCGTTCTTCTTTTGGGTCCATGCCGATGCCGATCCGCCCGTTGTTCGCCTGGATAATCGCACTGGCTTGGCCAGTGACCTTCTGTACTCACGCCTTGGGCGATGCTCCGGCGGCACCGACGTTCAACAGCGCGCGCTACATGCGCCTGGCCGAGGTCCGCGTGGGAATGACCGGCCACGGCCTGAGCGTCTTTAAGGGAACGAAGGTCGAGCGATTCGAGGTCGAGGTTCTGTCGGTGCTGCGAAACTTCAACCCCGGACATGATGTAATCCTGGTGCGCTGCGCCGGGGCGAACCTGGAACATACCGGCAGCATCGCCGGCATGAGCGGCTCGCCGATCTACCTGCGCGACGAGAAGGGCCGCGAGCGGATGGTCGGGGCGTTCGCGTACGGCTGGCCGTTGATGAAAGACCCGGTCGGGGGGGTGCAGCCGATCGAATATATGCTCGAAGTGGGGGAAAGAAGAGATGAAGGAGGGGAGAAGCAGAGGGACGAAGGCACGGCGGCACGGCGGGACGAAGGGGGGGAGGGTCGGGAAGTGCTTGCGTCGGCGGTCCGCTTTCCATCGTCCACGTTTCACTATTCACCTTCCAGGTTCGAGTATCCGCCGGAGGTTCAGGCGCGGATGGGAGGGGCGGATGAAGATGCGACACGGTTGCGACCGCTGGGCACGCCGTTGATGGCGGCGGGGGTTTCGGGGCAGTGGCTGGCGGGTTTCGCCCCGATGCTGGGGGCGCAGGGGCTGATCGCGTTGCAGGCGGGCACTGGCGTCGCGGCGGCGGCGACGACGAACAACGCGGCGGCCGAAGCGCCCCCGTTCGTCCCCGGGGGCGTGCTGGCGGTGCCGCTGCTGACCGGCGACATCGAGATGTCGGCGATCGGGACGGTCACCGACGTCATCGGCGATCGGGTCATCGGGTTCGGCCATCCGTTCAACAACGAAGGCCCCGTGAGCCTGCCGATGGGCACTGGACAGATCAACACCGTGATCGCCAACCTCACGACCAGCTTCAAACTTGGATCGCTGACGCAAATCCGCGGTACGCTGCTGTCGGACCAATTGGTGGGCGTATCCGGCCGGATCGGCGCAGCGCCCGCGATGATCCCGATGGAGTTCACCGTCCGCTACGAAGACTCGAAATCGCCGCGAACATTGCGCTGCAAGGCCGCGTTACATCCGCGCCTCACCCCGCTGATCGCCGCGTTGGCGCTGGGATCAAGCCTGAGTACCCCGCGTGAGCTGCCGCAATATCACACGCTGGAGTATGAGCTGAACCTGGAGTTCACCGATGGCCGAACGGTGCGGGTCAGCAATACCATGGTCAACGCCTCGCCCGCCGAGCTGTTTTACGAGATCGGCAACCCGATGCTGGCGGCGGCGGAGAACCCCTTCGCGCAGGTGCTGGTCCGCAAGGTCAGCGGCGAGATCCGGGTGATCCCGCGTGCCCGGCAGGCGACGGTGGTGTCGGTGAATCTGGCGCGGCTGAAGTACCGGCCGGGAGAGACGATCAAGGCCGACGTGGTGTATCGCCCGTTCCGCGGAGATGAGTCGATCCTGCCGATCGAAGTGCCGCTGCCGCGCGACCTGCCGGACGGGACGTACCAGTTCAGCGTCAACGACTGGCGCCGCCATCTCGAGCAGGAACACAGCGCCCGCCCGTTCCGGTTCAATGCCGAGAGCATCGACGAGGTGTTCGCGGTGGTGCGCGATATCGGCGGGGTGCGTCGAGATGCGCTGTACGTGCGTCTGATGCGCCAGCCGGATGGGGTGGCGATCGGGCGGGTGGCGATGCCGCAACTGCCATCGTCGATGCGTCAGGTGCTGCTGAACGCCGGGCGCAGCGACACGACGGCCTTCGTCAGCTCCACGGTGACGATCATCCCGACGCATTACGTGATGGACGCGACGGCCCAGTTCACGATCACGATCGATCGCAACGCCCGGGTCGAGACGGGCCATCGTCCGGGCGATGCCGAGCCAGCACCCCCCCGGGCCAATGAGCCATCCCGCCCGAACCCCGGCGCGGCGCACGAACGGCCGCAGGCCCAGCCCAAAGACAAGGGAACGCATGATGAACCGTAAGCTTATTTCCCCCGGCCCGACCGGCACCCAGTGGGCGGCAGTCTCGATCCTACTGGGGATCATGGCCTGGACCGCGATCGGCCACGGCGCTACGGCATCGCATTGGAGCCACACCACCGACGCCGATTTCAAGGCTGGTGCGTTCGACAACGTCGTGGCGACCAACCTGGGCGATCTAAAATTGTCCCGCCGGATCAAGGTCCTGCTCGAGCAGGATCCGCAAGTCAGTTCGGTCTACTCGATGGCGCGGACTGGCGATGGGACGGTCTACGCCGCCACCGGCCCGCGCGGGATCGTTCTGCGCATCCAAGACGGACTCGTCGAGCGGGCGTTGACGCTGGGGCAGACCACCAACCTGCTGTCGATCCTTGCGATGGATGATGGAACGCTGCTGCTGGGCACGGGAGGAGACCGCGGGCGGGTGCTGAAGGTCGATCCGAAGCAGCCCAAGGCCAAGCCCGTCGAGATATTCTCGTCGCCGGACGTGCAATACATCTGGGACATGCGGCGAGCGCCGGACGGGATGCTTTACCTGGCGACCGGGCCGCACGGAAAACTCTACGAGGTCAATCCCGAGGGTAAATCGCGGGTGCTGCTCGACAGCGACGAACACAATCTACTGGGGCTGATCTTTGACGGCGGGGACATGCTCTACTTCGGAACCGATCCCAATGGGTTGGTTTACCGCGTCAATCGGCACAGCGGCGAATCGTTCATTCTGTACGATGCGCCCGAGAGCGAGGTGTCGGCGCTGGCGCTGGACGGTCGCGGGAATCTGTACGCCGGCACGTCCGAGGCGATCGAGGGTGCCAATTTTGACACCGCCACGGGCGGAGTTTCGGGTCGTCCGGAAGGAAAGACGACCGGGATGTCGATCCCGGCCGAGCCGCCGAAAAACCCCGCCCCGCCTCCGATCCCGTCACCGAATCCCGGTGAACCGAAGCCGATTCCCAAGTCGCCGGCTCAAGGCCTGTTGCTGGATCGCGGTTGGGACAGTCTGCGTGTTCAGTCGGCGATGATGGGGCTGGTCGAGGTGGGCGATGATTCAGGCTCATTGACCCCGCCGGGGACAGCGCCCAAGCCGGCGTTGGCGGGCGGAGCGTTGTCGCCCCCGCCGGGATCGCGGGCGGGCGCTGCGCAGGTGAAGCCCGAAGGCAACGCCATCTATCGGATCGATCCCGAAGGGTTCGTCAGCGAAGTCTTTCGACAGCCGGTGATGATCCTGTCGATCCTCGAGCAGGAAGGCCGGCTGCTGGTGGGGACCGGCAGCGATGGGCTGATCTACCAGGTCGATCCCGGTGCCGAAGAGACGATCGTACTGGCCAAAGCGCAGGGTCGTCAGGTCACGGCAATGCTGGGCGCGCCGGACCGGCGAGTCGTGCTGGGACTGGCCAACGCCGGCTCGATCGCCGAACTGGGCGCTGGGTTCGCCCCGACCGGAACCTACGTCAGCCCGGTACTCGACGCGGTGCAGATCAGCCGATTCGGCAAGGCGCGGCTGCATGGGCGTCTGCCCGACGGCGCCTCGCTCAGCTTCGCCACCCGCAGCGGCAACGTGCAGGACCCTTCCGGACAAGGTTGGTCGGCCTGGACTCATGATCAGCCCGCCAACGAGTTTCTCGCCATCGACGCCAAGCCGGCCAGATTCCTGCAATACCGCCTGACCTTCACCACCACCAAGACCGATCAATCGCCGATCGTCGATGAGGTGGATGTGGCGTATCAGTCGCCCAATCTCCCGCCGGTGGTCAAGTCGCTGAAGGTGGCGGCGGCGGCCCCGCCGGCGGCCGCCGAAGCCACCCCCGCGCCCGGAACGGTGGCCGATCACAGCCACATGACCGTGACCTGGGAGGCATCGGACCCCAACGCCGACCCGCTGAGGTATTCGTTGTCTCTGCGCGATTCGGAGCGCTCGCCTTGGGTTCTGCTCAAGGAGGGGATCAAAGAAACGACCTTCGATTGGGACACCCGCCAGACGGCCGATGGTCGATATCAGCTTCGACTGCTCGCCTCGGACGCCTTGGCGAATCCACCCGGTGCTGGACGGGACAATTCCAGGGTTTCCGACCCGGTGGTGGTGGACAACACCCCCCCGGCGATCGGGGATCTGGAATTGACCCGCCGCGGCGACGTGCTGACGGCGACGTTCCGGGCCGTGGACCAAACCGGGACCGTGGCGGCACTGGATTATTCGATGGATTCGACCGAGGTCTGGCAAGCGGCGCTTCCTTTGGATAGTATCTGCGACAGCCCGGAGGAGCCGGTGCGGTTGGAGGTGTCGAAATTGACCCCCGGGCCGCATCGATTGACGCTTCGGGCGACCGATTCGCGAGGCAACCAGGGATACGTCAATGTCCTGGCGCCCGCCGAGGTTCCGGCGGGCGAAAAAGCGCCTGGCGGCGATTGAACTTTGTTTACCAGGCGAGAGTTCCATGCATTACCCTCACAAGAAGAGCAAGATCAAGCGGGCGCGGAAAATCGGATTTCGCGCGCGGATGAGCACCAAGGCGGGCCGCGACACGATTAACCGCAAGCGTCGCGTCGGGCGGAAGGTTCAGGTCGTCTAGGCGATTGCCGGCGGCGTCAGCGGCCGAGGCGGGGTTGCCAGGCGGGCACGGCGCCCCGGAACGTCGATCGGCCGGTCGGATCAGAATCGCGACCATGCGTATCGGCATCCAAGCCAAGCTGGTGGGAACGCTCTTCATCGCCGGCTTCGTCCCCCTCGCCATGTCGCTGGGGACGATCGTGTTCACCCTCACCCGCGTGCGCACGCAAAGCGTCGGGCAGGCGTTCCGCGCCACGGCCCAGCAGGAGGCGTCGCTGCTGTCGGCCCTGCTGTTCGAGGAAGTCCAGGCCCTTCACACCCTCAGCCGCCTGCCGGGAACGCGCGAGTTTCTCGAAGCGGCCGACCGCACTCCCATCGATCGCGACCAGATCGCCTCGATCGAGGCGAAGTGGCCCGAGCTTCGACGGGAAGATTCCCCGTTAAGCCAAATTCTTAATAATCCATTGGCGCTGCGCTGGCAGGCGGCGCAGACCCAGCAGGCGCGTCTGGCTGAGGTGATGGTGACCGACGCCCACGGGCGGCTGATCGCCGCGACGAACAAGACCAGCGACTATTTCCAAGCCGACGAGGACTGGTGGCAGGCATCCTACGCCGGCGGCGCCGGCAAGTTGCTGATCCAGGATGTCAGCTTTGATGAATCGGCGATCTCGGGACGGGGAACCATCGGCGCGCTGGTGGCGAACATCTGCATTCCGTTGTATTCAGCGCCGGAAGAACCGGCCCGCAAGGTGGTGGGCATTCTCAAGGCCTCGCTCGACGCGGCGTGGCTGGTGGATCAGATGGCGTCGATGTACGGCGGGGGGTACGCCGGGGACACGATGTGGCTGCTGCACGAAAACGGCTCGCCGGTGCCGGGATCGCTGCGAATTCACAGGGGACAGGCGAGCAACGGCGATTTCCCGGTGATCCCGCGGGAAACGCTCAGCGCCATCCGCAGCCGCAAGTTCGGGTGGATGGAAGATGCCCCGGTAGTGGGCCATCAGCTCCTGGCGTTCGCGGCGGTGCGATTGCCCGGCGACGCCATCCAGCGCGGGGCGCAGTGGTACGTGATCGTCGCCACCGACCGCGCCGAGGCGTTGGCGCCGATCCGCCGGGTCGGCTGGTTCGTCTTCATCGCCGGGGCGGTCGTCATCTTGCTTTGCTTTGCCGGCGGCTGGCTGGTCGCCCGCAACGAGATCATCAGGCCGTTGTTGATGCTTCGCCGCGGCGCGCTCGAGCTGGAGCGGGGGAACATCGACTTTCGCCTGGTGGCACCGGGCGACGCGGCGCGCGCCGGTGCCGCCGGCACGAGGGTCTTCCGAAATGATGAGATCGGGGGTCTGGCGCGGGGGTTCAATCGAATGGCCGATGAGATGCGCGACCAGTTGCAGCGGCTCGAGCACGCCGACCGGATCAAGCATCAATTCATCGACGTGGCCAGCCATGAGCTGCGCACGCCGGTAACTTACATCGTCGGGGCCACCCAGTTGATCCAGCGCGGCACCGGCCCGCTCGGTGCCTGCGCCCAGGGGCCGTGCGGGCCGGTACTGGCCAAGATCATCAGCAAAGGCCAGCGGCTGGGGCGCATCGTCGAAAACATGATGAAGCTTCTCCAGGAAGATAACTACGGGTCGATGCTCAACGTCTCGCCGGTGAATCTGGCGGCGCTCACCGACGCCGTGCAGGGTGAACTCGAACCGTTTCTGAAAGAGCGCGGCCAGAAGCTAAGCGTGAGCGTGGCGCCCGACACCCCTACAATTCGTGCCGATGAGGAAAAGGTTCGCGACATTTTGATGAACTTGCTAAGCAACGCGGTCCGCTTCTCGCCGGACGACTCGACGATCGAATTGATGATCGCCGGGACCGAAACCGGGGGTGCCGAGTTTTCGGTGCGCGATCGAGGCTCGGGCATCCCGGCGGCGGATTTGCCGGTGCTGTTCGAGCCGTTTGCCGTCGCCGCCGCCAGCGACAGCGAGCGCCACATGAGCGGCGAATACGAACACGGCTCGCGCGGGATCGGGCTGGGCCTGAGCGTGGTCAAGCGGTTTGTCGAGCTGCACGGCGGGAGCGTTCGGGTGGAAAGCTCGCCGCAAGGAACCACTTTCCGGGTCATTCTGCCCGCCGCGCCGGCGCGGACCGATGAACCTGCCGAGGGGGCCAAACCAGGCGGTGCCTGACCGCGGGCGCACTTGATAAAACGCCCAGCGTCATTCCCAATCCGCAGCGGCTGGAACTGG
The DNA here is from genome assembly GCA_038329845.1 of Tepidisphaerales bacterium. Classification (GTDB taxonomy): domain Bacteria; phylum Planctomycetota; class Phycisphaerae; order Tepidisphaerales; family Tepidisphaeraceae; genus JBBQNJ01. The sequence continues at coordinate 74,390 of JBBQNJ010000009.1, forward strand.
TCCAAGGGTCCAGAGGCGCACGCGGCGCACTTGACAAAAGTCCCAGCGTCATTCCCAATATCGTCCCGCCCGATCAGCGCCCCGCGGTGGGTGCCATCGGCGAACTCACCGGGAGATCTCATGCCAGGCTTGTATCGGCGTCGCTGCGTCGTTCCCGCCCTCCGTTCGTCCTGCTTCATCGAGACCCTCGAGCCGCGCACCTTGCTGACGACGGTTTCCAACGTTGCCGAGCTGGTCAACGCCGTCAACAACGGTCCGATCAATGACATCATCACCGTCAATCCCGGCGTCTACGCCCTGACGGCGCCATTGAAACCCAGGGCGGGGATGACCATCCAAGGCGCCGGTGCCGAGACGACGATCCTCACCGGTGCCGCATCGTGGAACCCCGGGACGGCGGCGCTGCCCGAAGGGGGCGTGACCACCAGCGCCATCAACCGCAATGCCTATCTGTTCAGCTTCGCCGATTCGACAGTGAACGTGAAGATTCTGGACATGAAGCTGAGCGGACCACAGCTTCACGGCGCGCTGTTCGGCTACAACTGCGACGGGCTGGAGCTGGCCCACCTCACCGTCCAGGATTTTCTCTGGAGCGGCGTGCGAACCTTCTCGATGGACAACGCGAACATCCATGACAACCAGTTCATCGACGCCGGCGGGCGCTGGCAGACCGGCGGCGTGCCGGGCACGACCGGCGGGACCACCGGCGGGGCGATCTACGTCACGTGGATGAACACCTCGCAGATCTGGAACAATCGCTTCGACCGGACCACCACCGCCCCGGAACGCAACTTCTACGGCATCAAGGGACGCCAGGGCAACAATTCGCGCATCCACCACAACACCATCAACGTCAACTTCTCCATCGAGTTTCCTCACGAGAACGACAAGTACGTCGAGATCGACCACAACTACATGGTGGGAACCGTCTCGATCCCCAAGTACGGCGGGGGCACGGTCCCGGCCGGGGGATATACTTTCCATATCCACCACAACTATTTCGCCAGCTCCTACGCCCTGGAATGGAGCCGCAACGGGGCCGAGATCGACCACAACCTGTTCGACTTCTCGACCGCCAAGGACGTGGGCAATCTCATCACCGACTTCGCCTCCGGCTCCGACACCGCGGGCAACGGCCCGACCCTCTTCCACGACAATCTGATCAAGAATCCCGGCCGGGGATTGTTCAACAGCAATGGGCATCTGAACGATAATTTCCGGTTCTACAACAACCACGTGATCGGCAACACCACCCTCACGCCGCGCACCGAAGGGATGTTCGGGTTCCCCACGGCAACCCACTTCGCCACCGTCGCCATCACCGACAATATCTTCCAGTTCAATGGCCTGGCGCGCCCGCTGCTGCGCAATTCGGCCAGCTCCGCGGCCACCATCGCCAACAATACGCTGATCAACGTCAGCGACTCGGGCAACTACGCAAACCCGGACACCGGTGCCGTCCGCGGACCCACCGAGCCGCTGCTGTTCGCCGTCGGGGTTAATGACGGCTACACGGTCGATGGCTGGAACCTGATTGTCGCGCCGGCGGCACCGTCGGGGCTGACAGCCACGGCGATCTCCTCCAGCCGCATCGATCTGGCATGGACCGACAACAGCTCCAACGAGACGGGATTCAAGATCGAAAGAAGGACCGGCCCGGCCGGCGAGTGGGTGTTGATCGCCACCACCGCGGCGGATGTCGCCGCCTATGCGGATGCCGGCCTGACGCCGGGAACGACGTACTTCTATCGCCTCAGCGCCACCAACGCGGCGGGCGACTCGGGGATCACCGCCCCGGTCGGCGCGACGACGACGCAGGCATGGGGGATTTTCTCCGCCACCGCCGACATCGGCGCCGTCGCCGCGACCGGCGCCGCGAGCTACGCCGGCGGTGCCTACCAAGTCAGCGGATCGGGAGCGGACATCTGGGGCAAAGCAGACGAGTTCCGGTTCGTCTACGCGACGGTGAGCGGCGATGCGACGCTGATCGCCCGAGTGGCGTCAGTGCAGAACACCAACGCCTGGTCCAAGGCGGGCGTGATGATCCGCGAGTCGCTGGCGAGCACTGCGAAAAACGCTTTCGTGGCGGTGACGGCCTCCAATGGCGTCAGCTTCCAGCGCCGAACCGCCAGCGGTGGATCCAGTGCCAGCACCAAGGTCGCCGCAATCAAAGCGCCCTATTGGGTCAAACTGGTGCGATCGGGAAGCCTTTTCAGCGCGTATCGTTCCGCCGACGGCGCCACCTGGACGGCGATCGGCAAGGCCGTCACGATCTCCATGGGATCCACGGTCTACGTCGGGCTGGCCGTCACCAGCCACGCCGACGGCAAGCTGTGCGCTGCGGTCTTTGACCGGGTTTCGACCATCCCGACGATAGGCGGCGTCGCGGCGGTCGCGGCGGTCGCGGCGAAGGCCCCGGCGCTCAGCGCAACCCCGCAGCGCATCAGCCGCCTGTGGCCAATGAATTTCGACACCGAAATAATCGCTTGACGCCAGCCCTCGCCCCGGCGGTGTCGGCGCGGATGGCTCCGAGAAATCGGCAAGCGATTTTACACCGTCACGTCTGGTGCCGCTGGTGTTCTCACCAGCGGAATCGCCGAATCGCCACGCGACCCCGAATCGTCGATGGGGATACCGTCGGCATTTGAATGCCACACTCGCCTGCGCCAACGAGGGCGGCGATTCCCCCGCCGAAATGACCTGGGACGCGAGGGGGGCGTTTCTGCTAAGATCGGTGCTGTTCGGGCCGGCGGACGGCCCGCGGCGTCATGGAGATGGTTCGCTGTGACCGATGCGAATGCCCAATCCGCTTCCCCGACCGCCCTCGAGCCGCCGAGCCGGTTGCCGATGGTCATTTTGCCCTTGATCTGGCTGGCTATGTTGCTGGGGTTGACGGTGGTGGTATGGCAGATCGAACGTCACGAGCGCGAACAAAGTAAAGAATCGAAAGCCGCGGCGTTGCGCGGGCAGTATGCCCGGCGAATCGAGCGCATCGTGGACGACTGGGTGCGGCCGCTGCGACGGCTGCGCCGCGATCGCCTGCTGGGAAGTCTGCAAACCCAGGCCGAGTTTGTCCGCGCTGCCGGCACGACTCAGCAGGAGCTGCGCAGCCTGCCGTTGATCCTCTGGGTCGACGCCGCCGGCGTCTGCCGATTCATCTCGCCCGCGCCCGCCAACGAAGGCTCGATCGGGACGTTCATCGCGGCCGACCCGGCGCTGGGCGCATGTTTTGATGGCGCGGCCCGAACGCTTCAGCCGTTCGCCGGACCGGTGCAGGTGATCGAGGACCCTTCCGGCCCGGACCCGCAACTGCCAGTGGCCGTGCCGGTCGTCGCCGTCGACGGCGATGAGTCCAACTTTCACGGCGCGGTGGTGGCGCTGATTTCGGTTCGGGCCTTGAGTGATGAGCTGGACCAGCCACGCCAGCGGCAGTCGCTGAGTCTGACCCTGATGGACGACGCCACGCGGATCATGGGTCCGCCGGTTCCCGACGAACATGGGGCCAAGCTCGATCGCCACGACACGGTGGTAAAAGTTCTCAATCGCCAATGGCTGCTGCACGCGGCGCCGGTGGCCGAAGAAGCAGCGGACGACCGCGACGCGGCGTGGGTGTTGTACGGCGGGATTCTCTTGTCCGTCCTGGCATCGTTGGCGGCGTTTCAGCATTTGCTGCATCGCTGGCGCGACGCCGCCGCCGTCCGCGCTGACTTAGCGGCGTTAGAGTCACTCAACGAACTGTCCACCTCGATCAGCGGCCGGCTGGGTGGCGGAAAAGAAGTTCTCGATGCCCTGGCTAACCGCGCCCGTGAGCTGCTGGGGATGGCGATGTCGAACGTCGCGGTTCTCGGCCCCGACGGAAAAACGCTGCAATACGTTGCGATCAGCGGGATCGCGGCCGAGCGCCATTGCCGCGAGATCGCCGTGGAGGAGGCACCGGCATCGGCCACGGCCCTAAGCACGCACCGCGTCCTGGTGATCGACGACATCGACAAGACGCCCGACGCAGTCAACGCCCGGCAGCTTCGGCTCGCCGGGGCGCGGGCTTTTCTGGCGATCCCGCTGCGGATCGAGAACCGCCCGATCGGCGTGTTGTCCATGGCCGATCCCTCGCCGCGGCGGTTCACCACGCGGGATCTTCGTCTGGCCGAGCTGCTCGGCAGCCAGGCATCGGTGCTGCTGGCCAATCACCGCCTTTACGAGCAAATGCACGATGCCCTGCGCACCCAGCAGCGACTGCTCGACCAACGCGAGCGGCTCAACGGGTTGCTCAACGCCATTTATGATGCCTCATCGGTTCAGGAGGTACTGGACAAGATCGTCACCCTGGCCCCGGCGAGGCTCGAGGTCGATGGATGCACGATTCATCTGGTTGAGGACGATCCGGCGTTTTTGAAAGTCGCCGCCGCCAGCGGGCGAGGCGCTGCGCAAATCCTCGGCTTCCGCTACGAAGTGGCCGGCACCCATGTCGAGCGGGTCTTCCGCGATGGACAACTGCTGGTGATTCCCGACGCGGCGAACGATCCCTTGCAGCACATGGTCTTTCGCGCTGTGCGTCAACCGGGCGCCCTGGCGCTGCTCCCGCTGTTCGCCTCGGACCGTAAACGCCTGGGGCTGTTGGTGCTGGTCCGTCGAACCCCCGGGACCTTCGATAGCGACCTGCTGAACCTGGCGATACTGCTTTCCGTGCGGGCAGCGGCAGCGCTGGAAAATACCAGGCTCTACGAGCAGTTGCGCCGAAGCGCCCAGACCCAGGCCACATTCTTGCGCGAGTTGAATCATCGGGTTAAAAACAATCTCAGCGCCATCGTCGCACTGTTGACCATCGACGAGCCGGAACTGGGGCCCAAGGCTCGGCAGTGGCTGGATCGCGCCATCGCCCGGATTCGCACCATGGCCCGCACCCACGAGCTGTTCACCGGCGAACTGGGTCGGGTGAGCCTGGATCGACTCATCGGACATGTGCTGGCGTCGCTGGCCGTGGCAAAGCCCGCGGAGGTGGAGTTTCGCACCACACTCGAGGCCCCGGACATCACGCTCTCAGCCGACCATGCGGTCGGCCTGGCGATGGCCTTGCATGAACTGTGCTATAATGCCCTGGTTCACGGCGTCGGGCGCTCGGGCGCGATCGACGTGGTGGCCAGACAGGCGGATGAGGTCTTGTGCCTCGAGGTGATCGACGAAGGTGATGGCGAGGCTGTCGTCGGCGGATCCGAAGTTCATTCCCGAACGGGACTGGGACTGACGCTGGTGTCCGGACTGGTCCATCGCGAGCTCGGCGGGCGATTCGCCTTCGGGCCGCGCCCCGACGGGCGCGGCAGTCGGGCCGTCATCGAGATCCCCGCTTCAGTCCTAACCGAAACGCCCGCGAACCCCCTAACCAAGGATGCATCCGTATGACCAGCCGATCCCCTTCCACCACCGCCGCCGCCTCCACCGCCGCCACCGCCGCCACCGCCTCGGTTTCCGCCCCCCCGGTTTCCGCCCCCCCGGTTCCCGCCCCCCCGGTTTC
>JBBQNJ010000010.1:0-79427 GCA_038329845.1 Tepidisphaerales bacterium
GCTTGATCTTCAACGAACGTCCCGTTCATACGTTCAAGGTCTTCGATACGATAGCGTCGGTGGTTCCCCGCCGTCTTGACTGGTTTCAGCGTCCCCGCCTTGTCCCATTCTCGAAGCGTATCAATGCAGACACCGAGTTGGTCTGCTGCTTTACTTATGCTCAGTAGCCGTTTGCTCACTCGGTTCCCCCGTCAGCTTCAATTCGCTGAACAGGGAACGCCATTGGTCGTAGACCTTCTGGAAGTCCTCCACCGAGGGAACTTCGTCTTCGGCGTAGTCGAACATCATTGGGAAGATTCTCCCGTCTGACAGTTCAAACTCGTCTTTTGTGACTCTGATAACCATTGGTCGCTCCATTCGCTTCTTCTCCTTATTTATGCAGCGACCCGTAGATTCCTTCTTCTTTCTTGAGATTTTCATAGATACCTCGTTTTTCGTTGTTTTCGGTTCTTTCCTACTCATGTTATCGACCCAGATGACCACTCAAGTGTAGTTGAGTAGCGTTGGCTCGATATTAGATTTGGAAAGAAGAAACGAGGGGAGAAATGGTCAGATTTGCCGTAGGTTATCAGAGATTTCCGTAGATTTTATCGAACAGTTCTCAAACCCCATTCCCAACGTGCACATGGCCAAGAATTGGCGATCCATAATAGTGTCTCCTGCTACGAACGGTGAGTGAAATATGCCGGAGCGCACGTTGCGCCCGGCGAAAGTGTTGTCTTGAGAATGCACGGCGGCAGCGGTTTGCTCGGCGCGGCGATCTGGTCCATCAACATCGCCACCGCCTGTTGCCCCAGTTCCGCCACGGGAATGAGCATGGTTGTCATGTCCAGTCCACTGTCATGAACAGGCTCATCATGCACCGTGACAAGGGACAGGTCCCGCGGAATGCACAGCCCCTCGATGGCCGCCGCCTGCGCGATGGGCAGCGCCTCGCGCCTGCTGTAGGCGACCACGGCGGTGGGGCGGTCGGTGGGGCGCAACCACTGGCGGCTGAAGTCCAGGATCGTCGGCGCGACCATCCTCTCCGGAGAGCGGATGACCTGCGGAGTCAGACCGGCGCGGTTCATCGCGGCGAGATAGCCCGCCTGGCGATCGGTGGTGCTGTAGTGCGGATTGTGCCCGCCGTAAAAGACGTAGGCGATGCGACGATGCCCCATCGCCAGCAGATGCCCTGTCGCCCGATGGCCCGCGTCCCAATCGTCCGGATAGACGCAGTTTTCCGCGTGCTTGCAGTTGATCCAGGTGCGGGGCAGATGGTAGTGGTCTAGAAGTCTTGTCAGGGTTGCCGGTGCCTCGCTGCTGTAGCTGATGAGCAGGCCGTCCACCGCCCACCGGCGCAGAATCTGCGGAACATAGGTGGGGTCAATCAGGAGATCATCCGAGATTTCGCCGAGCGTCAGGAGGGTGTCGCGATCGCGCAGTTCCGTCTCGATAGCCCATTGGGTTAGCCGCGACATCGCCGACCGGGCACGGTCCGTGCTGAGAACCAGTCCCACCGCCCCAAAACACCCCTTGCGCATGGCGCTGGCGGCGGCATTAAGGCGATACCCGTGCCTCGCCGCCAAAGACTGCACGCGCTGGCGTGTCTGACTGTTTACCTCCGCCGCATTCCGCAGCGACAGGTTGACCGTCTTCTGCGAAATCCCCGCAAGCTCCGCCAACCGTTTTTGCGTGCAAGTCACCTGCAAAGAACACCTCAGTATACGATTCCCAGTATACGAATACCACGTATGATATCACGGCTTCTGGACCTGTCAAGAAGAATATTTTTCCCCGCGATTCGGGCCAGGGCCAATGCATGTAGCCAAATCGCACATTGCAGATGCCTTGCGCTTTTGGGGCTACGGTTGCTAATTTCCATGCGACCCTGGGTGAGTCGAGCGGGGAACGGGCGTACTACATCCTCAGCGACGGGGCGTGTTCGTCCGAGCGGGCCGGGCAGATCATTCGCGGCCAGTGGGCGATCGAGAATGGTCTGCATCACGTGTTGGACGTGCTGGCGTTGGACGGCAAGAAGTTCGAGTACAACACCAACGCCCGGCTGCTCGAGGCATTGGAACTCAAGCTGTTCGAGGATCAGCGCGATACGATTAAGCTTAAGAACCTGGTCTCGTCGGCGGTTGATGACGAGACGCGGCAGAAGATCGACGTGGTCAAGCAGCGGCTGATCAAGTATTTTGGGTACAACGAGACCAGCGCCACGGTCGTGCTAAACTACGTCGCCAGCATCTTCGCCCGCGGCGATTCAAAACAGGAAGAAGGATGAGCGGCGAAGGACCGGGCGGGGCAAAGCCCGGTTATGATTGCCGGCATCGATTACGCCTTGGAGAATGTCATGCACACCAGCACCCAGCGATCGGGATTCAAACTCGCCCTGCTCGGCAGCGCCGGCGCGGCCTTCTTCTGGATCAGCGACCCGCGCTGGGGCTGGACCGGACGCTTCGCCGCCGGAGAAAACCTCATCGACGCGGCTAACGACGCCCTGATCGGCACCCTCGTCGGCGTCGTCGCCTCGGCCGTGATCATCGCCGTCGGCCTGTGGCTGCTGACCCGCCGCACGGCGTGACGGCGTCATTTATCGGCGGGCGATGGGTTGCGGTTGAAACATGACTTTTAACGGCGTCCATTTCGATGACGGCCAATCGCATCATAGCGTCCATCCCCGTTGCAACATGACTTTCAACGGCACCCATTTCCGCCGAGAGTGCCACGGGTTCCTCGTCAGCCGCCGCCGACGAAGGTGACGAGTTCGACTTGGTCGCCGGAATTGAGGGCGGTTTGATATTTGTCGCTTCGCACCAGCCGGCGATTGAGTTCGACCGCGACCTTCTCGGGCGTCAACCGATACAGCGAGATCAGCCCCGCGATCGTCGTTGACGGTTCGACCTGCCGCGACTCCCCATTGACCGTGACCTGGATCATGTCCGCCATTGTAGGATCGACACAGGGAAAAGGCATCGAGATTCGATCGCGACGGGGAAAGCCGTTCAACTTTCGGGGCGTACATAGTGGGGTTCGGCGGCCAAGGTGTGTCGCCCGCCCAGCGCCGCGATGATGCGATCGATGTGGACATGGCAGTTCTCGATAAAAACGCGATATTTCGACTGCGTGCCTCCTATCACCGTCCCGGCCAGATAGAGATTCGCAACGTTGCTCTGCATCGTCTGGTCGTCGTACGCCGGAATCTGCTGCGGTCCGCGCAGCTCGATGCCGGCCATCCGGCACAGGGACATGTCCGCCTCGTAGCCGATCTGCACCAGTGTAAAATCGGCGTCGATGTCGGTGGTTTCGCCGCCGCGGTTTTGGAGCGTCACGCGGCCGGGCGCGATGGCCGTGGGAACGGTCAAAAAGCGAGCGTCGATCCGTCCCGACTCGATCAACCCGGTGATTTCCGGCAGCAGCCAATACTTGATGCTCGGGGCATCGAAGGCGTCGCGGCGATAGCTGATGGCGACGTTCGCCCCGGCGTGATGGCACCGCAGCGCCGCCTCGATCGCCGAATTGCGACCCCCGATGATCAGCATCCGGCGGCGGAAATACTCGTGCGGATCGGGAAGCTCATGCCGCACGGTGGGCAAGTCCTCGCCGGGAATGCCGAGCCGGCGCGGGCGGGCGGTGCCGCCGGTGGCAAGGATCAGCCGCCGGCAGTCGCAGGCCCGTGGTTTTTCCGCCAGCAGCGACCGGGTGATCAGGCGAAATCCGTCGCCGCGCGGTTCGATCGCCGTGACCCGCTCGTAGGTGTTCACCGCCAGGTCGAATTGCATCGCCACGGCCCGCAAATACGCCAGGTATTGCTCACGCGTACTCTTGGTCTGGTCGGCGGATTGCAAGGGAACCGCGGCGATGGCGATCCGCTCGTTCGAGCTGAAAAACCGAGTATCGCGCGGAAATCCGGCGATGGTCGAGCCGATCTGCCCGGCGTCGAAATGAACGTAGTCGATCTTCGCCCGCTTCAGGGCTACGGCCAGTTCCAGCCCGATCGGTCCAGCGCCCACCAGCGCCACATCAGTCGTCAGATCCTTCATCCCCGCATCATAGCGTTGCACGAACGGCTTTGGGGGCGCTACACTTGCAAATTGGAACGATGAGTCTCAACCCGGAAGGAATTCTGGACCGATGCCGAAACTGACTGTGGCGGAAGTGGGAACGTTTGACGTGGCGGCCGACAAGCGGCTGGTGCTGGCTTTGACGGACGAGGCGGGCGTGGATCAGCTTCACGCCTGCGGCGGCAACGCCCGCTGCACGACGTGCCGCGTCGAGTTCATCAGCGGCGAGCCGGGAAAAATGACCGAGGCCGAGCGGTCGGTGCTGGCGGCGCGCGGTCTGGACGGCCAGAGCGGGCTTCGGCTCAGTTGCCAGATCGTCTGCGACCATGACATGGAGGTTCGCGCGATCAGCCGCCTGGCCGCGAGCGGCCGCACCGATGCGGGCAAGCGCCCGGCCGACGCGATCACCCCCAGCCCGGTCTGGGTCGAGCGCCCGCAATGACGGATTCTCGCCGCGGCTCCGACGTGCCGGTCAGTATTTCTGCAGGATCGCGGCGAACGCTCGTCGAACCGTCGCGCGGGGATCGACCAGAAATCCTTCGATCCCATCCTGCGGCTTTTCCCCCGCCGCCTCCAGCGCCCGCGCGACGGTGAGCTGAAGCTGCCAAGTCGCATCCTCTACCGGCGTGGGGCGCGATGTGGGAGAATCGCCCTGTTGGGGCGAGCCGGTCCGCAGGATCGCCTGCTGGATGCCGCGGACGGCGTTGGAGGGCGGGCTGCTGAGCAGCCGGTGAAGCGTCCGAGCGATCGTCTGCTTCTCGGCATCGCTCAGCTTCAGCCGTTGCGAGAGGACCTGGCAGGTCACGGCGATGGCGGTGCGGGAATTGAGCGGCAAGGTGCTGTCGCCCGAGAGGTCGTACAGCGCCTTGAGGCATTTCGCGCTGCCGCAGCGGCGCAGCAACGCCGCGGCGATCAGCCAGTTCGGCGCCGAGCGGTTGTTGTTCTCCGGGCGCAATTTTTCGATGACCTTGTCGAATCCGCTTTCGTGTCGCTCGATGGCGTGGATCAACCGGTCTTCGGCGCTCGCCTGGCACCACATCGCCATCACGCAGGCGGCTCGCCAGCTCACATCCGCATCGGCGTCGCGCAACATCTCCCCGACGGGGGTCTGCGCCTCGGCGCGGGCGCGGTAAAGCCGCCACATTCCCGCCCCGGCGGATTCCCGCATCTCGGCGATTGCTTCGTCGATACTCTTCTGAGGGTCGCTGAACGAATCGTCTCCGGTGCGCGGGCCGAAGTCGTCGGCGGGGGTCGAATCCGGCACCGCCAGCGCGCCGCTGGCCCGCAATGCTTTTTGCAGATCGGGCAACGGGATCGTCCGGCTCGCCGGTTCGCCCCCGTGCCACGCCAGCGCCGCGGCGATCCCCGCCACTTCCCCGATCCGCTGAAGGTCGCGCTGCATCCGGAATGAATGATGCGCCTCTTCGGTCACCCCGGCGGCCCGGCAGGCGATCCAGACGTTCTCCAGACCGCTGGGCAACAACATCCGATACGGAATCTCGCTGGCCGTCCGCCCCCGCCATTGCCGGCAGCACCAGACCCAGAACATCGCTTCATCGCTTTCCAGTTCATAGTCAACGGCGTGATTGTCGTAATGGCAACCCGTATATCCCACCGCATCGTCGAACCGGCGGCGTTCGATCAGGTCGGGCAGGCTCAGAAGGTAGTCGGTCCGCACCTGTCGGCCCTGCCGCAGGCCCAGGGCTGGGGCGATGTAGGTGGGTCGCTCAATCGAGTCGTATATTTTCTGGGCGTAATGGCTCACCCCCAGCAGCCGGGCGCGGGTCAGGTCTTGCTCATCGGTCGGATCGACGAACCCCGCATCGTAGTTGACCACGTTCATGCGCACCGTCCCCTCGTGCACATCGGCGCGTCCGGACGACTGCGAATAGGCGTGAAGTTGTCCATCCCAGGTGCGACCCAGCAAAAAGTCGGCACCCGCCATGGCCGCAAGGTCGCCGTCGCCGGTGGCGTCGATCCAGGCGCCGCTGGAGATCGCCAGCGGTCCCTCGAGGCTCGTCGCGCGGGCGCTGGTCACCCGGCCTCGGTGAGTCTCGGCACTGAACAACGTGGCACCGTAGACGATCTTCACCCCCGCCTCATCGAGCATTTGCTCGATCACCAGCTTGCGGGCATCGGGGTGGAACCCCCTGACCTGCGACGAAGCGCCGAACAACGGGCTGATGGCGCGGATGCGATCGTCCACCTCCTGTTGCAATCCCCCCTTCACGCCGTAGTAGTACCAGTGGATTCCGCCGCCGGCGCCGATCCCGCCGGGATATGCCAGCGGCTCGATCCCCAACACCTCGGCACCTTGCCGCGCCGCGGCCAGCGCCGCGATCGCACCGCCGGTACCCAGCCCCGCAACCACCACGTCGGCGCTGCGCGGGTCCGACTTCAGCGCCGCCGGGTCGATCGCATCGCTGATTCTCGCCGGCGGGTTGGCCGACTTCATCCCCTCCAGGGCCTCGGCGGCGCGAATGCCCAGCTCGAACCGCTGGGCCAGGGTCACGGTCCCCTCAGCGACCAGGCCCGGGCATGCCAAGGCCAGGTTTTCCACCGCGCAAACGCCCCCCGCGCCCGGCGAATAAATCGGCAGCGGAACCAGGCTGGCATGGGTGATGACCGTCCCGTCCAGTTCATCGGCGCACGCCTCACGGGCGGCACCAATGGCCGCGGGCCACGCCGCACGCGGGCGCCGGCAGTCGCCGGGCAATTCGATCTCGAGCCGGCGCTCGTTGGGCCAAATGGTCGGCTCCAGCGTCAGTTTCATTCCCGCCGCCGAGTCGATCGCCCGTTGTTTTCCGGGCGTTGAGAACTCCGCGGCCCGGAAATACAACGCCGCCCGCAAGGCGATGGGCGCTCGAGGCGCGGTGTCGCCCCCGGAATCCAGCCCCACGATCCGCCCCAGCGTCGCTTCTTCGGTCGCGTCGATCCATTGCCGCGCCCGCAGTTGCCGCACGGCCCCTTTGACGCCCACGGCCACCGATTCGATGCATCCCGCGGCATCGCGCCGGGCGCCAACCGGCGCCGCGTAATACAGCACCGCCGCGCCTCCGCCGATCCACTGTTCGGTCGCCAGCACCTCGGCGATTGCCCCGTCGATGTGATTGCCCGCGGCGGCGCTGCGCGAATGCAGCAATTGCATCCAGGATTTCCAAATCGGGTGAGATGAATCGCCCGCCCGCCGGGCGAACGCCCAGCCGCTTTCCCACAGCAGTCCCGGGCCGCGATCGACCAGCAACACCGCCCGACCCCGCTCGTGCAGCGCCCGCGCCGCGCCCCACCCAGCGTATCCCGCGCCGAATACCACGACGTCCCAGACCTTCAGATAGATCGACTCGAACGGGCGATTCAATAGTGATGACATGGGCGCATCATAGGGCCAAGCGCCGGGCGGTGTGAGCGCTGGCGAACGACGTGCGCCGGTTCGGTTCTCGGCGCCACGCTGCAAGAAATGGAAATATCACGCCCATGGCCGAAGTCCAAGTGCGACCTCATCCTCGCCGCGTGTACATCGTTGGGGCTTGGGATACAATAAACCCCGTGGCTCAGACGTTCAGCGGATGAACGGCGGGGGATCGATACAGGGCAAACGGATTCGTGGCCAACACCAAGCTTAACCAACTGCGGGAGAATATCCGTTCGGTCTTCATGGGTCCGGCGCGGGCGGTGGATCTGCTGTTGATCGGGCTGCTGGGGCGCGGGCATGTGTTGATCGAGGATGTTCCGGGGGTCGGCAAGACGGTGCTGGCGCGGTCGCTGGCCCGCAGCATCGACTGCAAATTCAGCCGCATCCAGTTGACGCCGGACCTGCTGCCCAGCGATGTGCTGGGGGTGAGCATCTACAACAACCAGACCCAGACGTTCGACTTCAAGCCCGGTCCGATCTTCGCCAATATCGTCCTGGCCGACGAGATCAACCGGACCACGCCGCGAACCCAAAGCGCCCTGCTCGAGGCGATGAGCGAGGAGCAGGTCAGCGTGGAAAATCAGACGCTCACCCTCAAGCGCCCGTTCATGGTGGTGGCGACGCAAAATCCGTTCGAGTTCGAGGGGACGTATTTCCTCCCGGAAAACCAGCTCGACCGGTTCCTGCTGCGGATCACTCTCGGCTATCCCGAGCGCACGGCCGAGCATCGCATCCTCACCACTCAGCCCGGCCGCCAGGGCCTGGAGAAACTGGCGGCGGTGATCGACGCGGCGGACGTGGTCGAGATGCAGGACCGGGTTCCCCAGGTTCGCCTCGATGCCTCGATCGTGGACTACATCCTCGATATCGTCGAGGCGACGCGCCACGATGAGCAATTGCATCTGGGAGTCAGTCCCCGCGGAGCACTGGCCCTGACGCAGGCGAGCCAGGCCTCGGCGATCCTGCGCGGGCGCGACTACGTGACCCCCGACGACGTCAAGCAACTGGTTCTGCCGGTCTGCGCCCACCGGGTTATCAGCAAGACCTACCTCCACGACGGCGACACCCACGCCACCGGCCGCATCCTGCAAAAACTGCTCGAACAGGTGACGTCCCCGAGTTAGCACTTCGCCGATTGGCCGATCCTGGCTGGCAACTTGACCGTGCATCTTCCTCCGCAGAGAGCGCGAGGCTATGCCGAAGCGACCGCGGCCGGATTAACCGGCACTTGCCCAGGCTCGGACTGACAAAATCTCATCGGCGCGCAATGGCTCGATGTCGTCGATGCTGATCGCCGTTACAAACAACGCATTTTCACTCCGTATGTCTCCGTTCGCGAAGGTCCACGACCGCCATCAAAAGAAGTCCCGTCAATGCCGACCAGCGCTTCGCGTTTCGAGACATCCACGTGATTCCAAACATCGTTGGCCCCTGTAAGCCCCGCACTGGATCGGATAGATTCAATAATGTCATGCCCAGGATTTTCGCACGCAAGGTTCCGGATCCCGCCGCCACGCCGGTGCGAAAGAAGCCGTCGCTGGATTTTTCCGTCACCGGGCTGGTCTACAGTTGTATGATGATGTTCATGGGCCTCGCGGCGATCAACAGTCAGGCCAATCTGCTGTTCGGCGTCTTTGGGCTGATGATCGGCGTGCTGCTGGTCAGCGGGTGGATGAGCAAGACGGTGCTGAAGCGACTTCAGGTCCACCGGGAAATGCCCGAGTCAGCATCGGTCGGCCAGCCGACGACGATCATCTATCACTTTCGCAATGACAAGCGGTTCTGGCCGAGCCTGTCGGTGGCGCTGGGGGAACTGGACGGATGCGAGGGGTTCAGCCGCCAGCCGTTCACCTACCTGCTGCACGCGGCGGCGAAGATGAGCGCATCGGTCCCCACCGAGGTGATCCCCAAGCGGCGCGGGCTGCATATTCTCGATGCCCACCAGGTCAGCACCAGCTTTCCCTTTGGGTTTATCAAGCGGGCCGTGATTCGACGGGAGCGAGAGTCGCTGTTGATCCATCCGGCGATCGCCGAGGTGGACCCGAAGTTGCTGACGTTAGCCCGGTCGGCGGAGAAAACGGGGGCCACGATGCGTCCACGGAAAGGGGGGGCCGATGAGTTTTACGGATTGAAGGAATATCGTCGCGGGGAAAACACCCGGATGATCTATTGGCGCCGAAGTGCCCGCACGGGCACGCTGGTCTCCAAGGAGATGACGCAGGTGGCCCCGCCGCGGCTGCTGTTGCTGGTGGACACGTATCTCGAGCAGCGTTCGACGCAGCGACTCAGCCAGGTGGAACGGACCATCGCCATGGCCGCTTCGCTGGCCAGCCATGCCTTGGAGAAGGGGCTTACCGTCGGGCTGTACGCCTGGAGCGACCGCTGGGTGGGTCTGGCGGCGGGGCGAGGCAAGCGCCATCGTCGCGATGTGCTGGGTTTGCTGGCGAGGTTGCCGCTGAACACGGAAAAACGCGCCAATGCCCTGATCGACGCCGGCCGCGAGCTGATGGAACCGGGGACAACGATGGTGCTGCTGACGCCGGAGGATTTGACACTCGGCCTCGCCGACGCCGCCCGCGGCTCGATGCTGGTGATCTCCGCCGCCTCTGAACAGAGCCGCCGCTGGTTCCGCTTCGGCTCCGGCGTCGATTTCGACCACTGCATGCCCCCCGACCAGGAACCGAAGTCCCATCCCAATTCCTGACCGCGTCTCCCCTCACCGCCAAACCCAACGATCAAGAATGGTGGAACGCTCCTTGGAATCCCCATAAGCACTATGTATTTGTATTGTAAATATAGTAAAAAGTGGGGACGCTCCTTGCAAACTCATTTTCAGCATAGGTTTATATCACAATTATGTCCCCTCTTGCGATGTCGATGTTAGAAAAGCCCTGATTCTATTGATCAAGCCAACGCCGGCCGGATCAAATGTGACATAATTGTGATATAACCTGATTTCAAATAGTAAGTTACAAGCCACGTCCCCTATTGGCTAGTAAGTTACAAGCCACGTCCCCTATTGGCTACCCTATTGGCTACGTCCCCTATTGGCTGTGTGATTATTTTGTTTGCGATGAGATGGCCGGCGAGGGTTCTGTCCGCAGCTTTCGGCAACGGAACCGCGGCGGTGCCGCAGGTGTGGGTGTCGGGCGTGGCATCGCTGCATCATCCCATTACAATCGCGGCGATGGGCGATTTTCATCGAGCGGTGCCGGTCGAGATTCCCGGGGCGCGGTACATCGTCACCGTAGCGCCGGGGATCTTGCCGAACGTGGGTGAGGAACTCCGCCGGATCAGCTCGGCGAAAAAAGCGGCGATCGTCTCCGATTCCAACGTCTATCCCCTGCACGGCCAAACGGTGCGACGATCGCTCGAGCAGGCCGGGTTCGAGGTCGTCGCGGCGGTCCAGCCCGCGGGGGAAGACCACAAGACTCTCTCGGACCTGCTCGGCGCGTATGACGTTTTGCTGCAAGCGAGAATCGAGCGCTCGACACCGATCCTGGCCCTCGGCGGCGGGGTGACCGGCGACATGGGCGGGTTCCTTGCCGCCACCACGTTGCGAGGGCTGCCGCTGATCCAGATCCCCACCACCCTGCTGTCGATGGTGGACGCCTCGGTGGGGGGCAAGACCGGGGTGAATCACGCCATGGGCAAGAATCTCATCGGCGCGTTCCACCAGCCGGCGGCGGTGTTGATCGACCCGCGCGTCCTGGCCACCCTCCCGGCGCGCGAACTGCGGTCGGGCCTGGCCGAGTGCATCAAGCACGACATCATCCGCGATGCCGAGGGTTTCGCCGATCTGGAACGTCGCATCGAGCGCGCCTTGGCGCTCGATATCGAATACCTGGCCGAACTGGTGGGGCACAACGTGGCGATCAAGGCCCGGGTCGTTGCCGCCGATCCGCTGGAAAAAGGCGAGCGGGCGCATCTGAACTTCGGGCACACCTTCGGACACGCCATCGAGCGGGTCTCGGATTACCGCTACGCCCACGGCGAGGCCGTGGCGCTGGGGATGTGCGCCGCGGCCCATGCGGCGATGAGCCTGGGGCTGATCGCCCAATCGATCCACCAGCGAATCGTCGCGGTTGTCGAAAAGGCCGGTTTGCCGGCACGCGGGATGGACCTGGACCTCAACGCCGTCGCCGACGCGATGTTCTTCGATAAAAAAGTGTCCGGTGGAAGGCTGCGTTTCGTGCTGCCGGATCGGTTGGGAAATGTGATCATCCGCGATGATCTCAGCCAGACGGTGGTCAAGCAGGCGTTGGAAAGCGTCGGACGTTAGCCCCTCTTCATCACGGCCCCGCGAGGCGGATCATCTGCCGGTGCCGATGCTAAGTTGGGTGCGGTCGCGGGCTTCTTCGGCCTGCCGCAGTTCCTGCCGGCGCACGGGCTGATTCGTGACGGTTCCGGCGTAGGCCACCCAGGCCTTCCAGCCGTCGGTTTGGATTCGTCCGCGTACCGTGTAGCGCCCGCCCCGCGCGATGAAGTGGATGGCATTGGAATCCGGATCATCATGGCGCTCCAGTAGATCGGACGCGCCCTCGGTTTTCTTCATTTCATTGAGAAATCCCCACAGCGCCAGACCCGAGCCCACCGGCAGCGGCAGCGAGAAACGGATCACGCCGTAGGCCGTGTCGCGGCTTGGGCTAAGCCAGACCTGGTGTACATGCCGCGCCGACGACTTGATCGGCTCGGCGATCCACCCCTGCGGCGGATCGACCCGCGCCTCGAGATCGCCCCGCGTTTGCAGCGTCGGCGATTCGGTATGCTTCTTCGGTTGCGAAGCGCAGCCAATCAAGAACACAGAGGCGAGAAGACAAAAAAGAAAGGCTCGGCGCCACAGAGGCACAGAGGCACGCAGGGGAAAAACGAAGGCGCAGGGGAAAAACGAAGGCACGCAGAGCAGGGGGACATTCAGAATATTCTCCGGGGATATCTTCACCTTCATGGGCGGTTTGCCGGGGAATATTCTCGATGTCCCCTTCCTCGCCACCGCCGTGATCGGCGATGCCATGCCCACGAGCCAGCGCCTTTCTTCACCGCCTGTCCCTTCCATACACAACACCGCTGCACGCCATATTGGACGGGGGCTCGGCGGGCAGCGGCGTTGATGGGCTGTGGGCCTTACGGCTACTTTTTCGCCGGGGCGGCCGGGGCGGTCTTCTGGAAGCTATAGGTGCCGCCGAACTTCTTGCTGAATCGCTCGACCCGACCGGCGGTGTCTACGAACTTCTGTTTGCCCGTGAAGAACGGGTGGCAGACATTGCAGATGTCAACCGTGATCTTGGCCGCGGTGCTTCGCGTGGTGAAGGTGTTTCCACAGGC
Source organism: Tepidisphaerales bacterium (assembly GCA_038329845.1). GTDB lineage: Bacteria > Planctomycetota > Phycisphaerae > Tepidisphaerales > Tepidisphaeraceae > JBBQNJ01. Next base: position 12,787 of record JBBQNJ010000010.1, read on the forward strand.
GCAGTGCGCCGTGCAGGTCACGTATTTGGGATGAATTTTCGCTTTCACAGTCGGGACTCCACTGCGTCAACCGGAACGTGCCAAACCGCGCCAAGCGGATCGTCAGCCGGGGACAACACGTTTTCTCCATCGACGCCTAGGCCCGGGAGCGGCAAAAGCGCCGAATCAATCAGTTTACCGGCAATTCCCCGACGATCAAGACCCCCCGAGGAAAAAATCGCCGGCGCGATGGCGCGACTCAAGATCAGACTTGCTAGCCAGTTAGCGACGCGGTAGGATACGCCCATCGGCATTTCGTCGCGCTGCAAGTTATGGTTGACGGCGCGAGCGCCATTGAACATCATCAGTCCTCTTACCGCAAAGGAGTCCGAACCGTGGGCATCCGCGAAAAACTGAACGAGAATCCGGCGATCACGACCGGCGTCACCGCGGCGATCATCGTCATTGCGCTGATATTCATCTTGTACCAGGCGTTGCACGACAACACTCCTAAACCGCAGACCGAGGCGTATTACTCGATCGACGACGGCAAGAACTACTTCGCCGACGACATCAACCAGGTGGCGCCGTTTATGAAAGACGGCAAAGAAGCCGTTCGGGCGTACGTGTTCAGCTGCGACGGCGGCAAGAATAAATGGGTGGCCTACCTCGAGCGCTACAGCAAGGAGTCGCAAAAGAAGATCCTCGACGCCCGCGCCAAGGCCGACGACAAGCAGTACGACCCGATGGTTATGGAAGAGGCGGCGATGAATGGGTTGGAGATCAAAAAGCCCGGCGAAGGTCGATGGATTCGCCAGAACGATCCGAGCCAGCAGCGGGTCCAGCAGATTCTCGAGATCAAGTGCCCGGATGGGACGGTGGACAACCTGATGCCCATCTATCCGTAGGCGTTATGTCGATCGGGACCGACAAAGGCAGATGGCTTACGCCCGCGGGCTCAATCACCGCGGGCGTTTTCTCGCCCCCCGACGGCCGAGGGCAGCGCGTTGCATCGTGCCGTTGCGTGTTCGCCGATTGGTTTCGAGGTTCAGATTTTTCGACCTGATTCGGGAATTGCCGCGCCCGATTTTTTGGCGATTTTTTGGCTCGATCGATAATCCCTCCCACGCCGGAGCGCTGTATGACCCCGCATGCCGTCGTTGTCGAAAATGATCAGCTTCGCATCGAGGTCTGGCCGCAGTTGGGCGGTAAGGTTTCCAGCCTGATCGACAAGGCCGACAAGTTCGATCTGTTGTTCAGCTACCCGGCGGAGATCCCCCAGTCGTGTCAATACGATCTGCCTTACGCTAACACCTGGTTCGCGGGCTGGGACGAGTGCTTCCCCGCGATCGCGCCGAGCAAATACCCCGGTCATCCGTACGACGGCATCGCCGTTCCCGACCACGGCGAGCTGTGGGGTCTACCCACAACCGCTGTCCCGACTCGGGATGGGATCACCACGGTCTGGCACGGCCTGCGATTCGGATATCGCCTGACCCGCAAGCTGTTCCTCGATGGCGCTTCGGTGGTCGCCGAATATAGCCTGGTGAACCTGGCACCGTTCGAGTTCCGGTTTGTCTGGGCAATGCACGCGCTGTTGTCGATGGCCACGCCGGTCGAGTTGCAACTGGCCAACCCGGCGCTGTTTCGCTTGAGCCACGATGCCGACGGTGCCGATGCCCAGCAGTCGTTCGAGTGGCCGATCCTGCCCGAGGGCCATGACGCCTCGCGTCCGGGCGATCTTCCCCCGCGGCGGGGATGGAAGTTGTTTTGCGTCGATGCGATCGAATCGGGAATGGTGGTGCGATATCCGCAGCGGGGGCGCACGGCCCAGATCGAGTTCAGCTCGGACGACGGCCTCGACGCCTATTGGGGCATCTGGATCAACACCGGCGGCTGGAACGGCCAGCGCCACTTCGCCATCGAGCCGACGACCGGCCGCTATGACCAGATCGACCGCTGCGTGCGCGACCGATCGGCCGGACGGGTCGCCGCCCTGGGCCGCTGTCAATGGCGCACGCGCTTCGCCGTGGCGTGAGTATGCATGACCGCGTTCGCGGGCTTGAGTTCCCGCACGCCCTCGGTGATCCCCGCCAGCACGTTCCCGCTCGCTTGATACCGGGGACGTGAACTTCAGCCCTCCCTGGCCGTCACTCACCCCGCGGGATGTCGACAATCTCTATCTCGGGAGCCGTCATTTTTCCCTGACCCGAGCGACGTGGTATGTTGTCGTGAACTTGGCCAAGAGTTTAACCGGAGACGTGATGCCTCGGAAAATCGCGATGATCGGCGCCGGAAGCGTGGTGTTCTGCAAAACCCTAATCGCCGACATCCTCGCCACGTCGGCGCTCGCCGACAGCGAGCTGGCGCTGATGAGTCCGACCCAGACCAAGCTGCGCCGGATGGAGTCGTTCATCGGGCGGATGATCCGCGACAATGGCTTCTGCGCCCGCGTCTGGGCCACCACCGATCGGCGGGACGCCATCCGCGACGCCGACTTTGTGGTCGTGATGATCCAGGTCGGCGGATTCGACGCCTATGGCATCGACTACCAAACGCCGCTGAAGTATGGCGTGGATCAGTGCATCGGCGACACCCTCGGCCCCGGCGGGGTCTTCCGCGGGCTGCGGCACATCCCGGTGCTCCTCGAGATCGCCAAGGATATGCAGGAACTGGCCAAGCCCGGGGCGATCATGCTCCAGTATGCCAACCCGATGGCCGCCAACTGCCTGGCGCTGGGCCGGACGACTCGCGTGCCGTTCGTGGGACTATGCCATGGCGTGCAGACGACCCTCGACCTGATCGCCGGCTATTGCGGCATCGCCAACAAGAGCGAAATCATCTACACCTGCGGCGGAATCAATCACATGGACTGGTTCCTGCGGCTGGAGCATCGCGGGCGCGATCTTTATCCCGAGCTGCGGGAGAAATTCGAGCGGCCCGAATATTACAAGAATGAAAAGGTCCGCGGCGAAGTTTTTCGCCAGTTCGGCTATTTCATGACCGAAAGCACCGGGCATCTCAGCGAGTATGTTCCGTGGTTCCGCAAGAATCGCGAGGCGCTGGACCTCTATTGCGATGAGCCGGCGTTCGGCGGCGAATCCGGTGCGTACTACAAATGGGGCAAGACCATGGCCGAGAAATACGCCAAGGTTGATCCGCTGCAATTCGAGTCCACCCGGGTCGATCGCCGCAGTGTCGAATACTGCTCGTGGATCATGGAAGCGGTGGCGACGGGCAAACCGTTCCGTTTCATGGGCAACGTCTACAACCGCGGGCTGATCGACAACCTTCCCGCCGACGCCTGCGTCGAGGTGCCGGCTTTCGCCGACGACACCGGCCTGCGACCCACCGGGATCGGAGCATTGCCCCCTCAATGCGCCGCAGCGTGTATGAGCAATATCATCGTGCAGCAGTTGTGCGCCGAGGCCGCGATCAGCGGCGATCCGGAACACATCGTCCATGCCCTGGCACTTGATCCGCTCACCGCCGCGGTCTGCACGCTCAAGCAGATCCGCGACATGGCACACGAGATGCTCGAGGCCCAGCGCCACTGGCTTCCCGAGTTCGCCGGCCACTCGATCCGCCCGACCCCCACGATCAGCATCCCCCCGAACGTCCGCTGCGTCGAGGTCCCCCTCGACCCGGCCCTGGCAATTCACAAACGGTTCGGCGAACTCGTCTCACAAAAGGTGGATTGACCGTCTTGAACCTCTTTCGCATCGCGCTGGATGTGCCGCGTCGATTCGCTCGCAGGCAACCGCAGGTCCGCCAGCATGCCCGACAACCCAATCGCGCGGTTTTGCCCTTGACACCCCGGTACGCCCGCGTAAAGTTTCGGAGCCTCGAATAGTCAAGCGCCATTAGCTCAATTGGCAGAGCAGCTGACTCTTAATCAGCGGGTTGTAGGTTCAAGTCCTACATGGCGCATTCTGCAATTCGCTCGGAATGAGGCTTGCGAACACACGTCGCAAGTCTCTATTTGTTAGAGACTTATAGAAATTGATTCGGGTCCGAAGCAGGTGCGGCGCGGCGGATGCGCGTTGATGGGGACACCTGATTATGGGGTGGTCCGCCGCGGAAAGCGTCGTTGCACCCCGAGACTGGCGAACGCGCACGATCCCGAGCCTATCGAGGGGCGGATCCGTCGGCAACGGCGAGAAGCCGCCGGCGGTGGGGGGACGGCGGGCGGTCAGCGGGGTACCGGGGATCTTGCGCCGCGGGCGGTCAGCGGGATGCCGGGGATCTTGTGCCGCGGGCGATCGTGGCGGCCTTGGTCATTTTTCCCTTGTCGGCGGCGTCGGCGTTGGCGCGGGCGGCGGCTTTGTCCTTGGCCATCTCCTTCACCGATTTGGTCTTCAATCGCGCAGCGCCGCGGGTCTTGGACAGCTTGACCCGGGTGCCGGCGTTCGTCGCCGCCGCGAGGCGTTTTTTCGCCGCGGGGATCTCCGATTTGTATTGCGGCAGCCAGCGGGCCTGGGCGATGAGCATGTCGTCGGTGAGCTGCCAGACCTCTTCGGGATTGCAGACGGCGCCGGTGAGCGGGTCGTGCAGCATGGCCAGTTTGAGCAGGTCCACATCGCCGTGGACGGCGGCCTCGACGCCCATTTCCTGGACCCGTACGCTGGCGGCGCAGGTGGCGGCGCATCCCAGCGGCAGGGGGCCGACCACCGGCATGTTGATTCCGGTGCGATCGACGTAGCCGGGAATTTCGATGCAGCAGCCATCGGGCAGGTTCGGGATGTGCCCTCGGTTGATCACGTTGAAATGCCCGCGATAGACTCGCCCGGTTTCAAGTGCCTCGATGATGTATGAGCCGTGTTCCTCGCTGCGGTCGGCGGGGGTGATCTTCGGCGGGTCCTGCTTCATCCAGTTGGGGAAGTCGGTCTCGAACCAGTTGCGGCCCTCGGTGCAGACGCGCAGATATCCGCCGGTCTCGCCGTTGATCCACGATCCGAGGTCAATCCAGTCGTTGATCTCGTCGAGGCGCTTTCGATACCACGGTAGGTATTCGCTCAGATGCCCGTTGGATTCGGTCGAGTAGTAGCCAAACCGCTGAAGCACATCCAGCCGGACTTTCTCGTTCTTGCGCATCTGTTCCTGGGCGATCATCATCTCGTACAGCTTGGGGATCACGTCGATCCCGCGCCAGGTCGCCTTGACGCACCAGGTCTGATGGTTGATGCCTGAAAATACCACGTCCACTTCGCTGCGATGAAAGCGGTCGCGCCCGGGCGTGACATAATCGGCGGGAATCAGCTTCTGCTTTTTCGCCCATTGCTCGACGGCGCGGGCGATCTGCCAATGCGCGCCCTGCACGCCGTGGCACAGTCCGACCGTATTGACCTGTCCATACTTGTTGCACGCCCAGGTGTTCATCGCCATCGGGTTGGAATAGTTCAGCAGCAGCGCATCGGGTTTGGCGAGCTGGCGGATGTCCTTGCAGAACTCGAGCATCGCCGCGATGGTGCGCTGGGCGTACATGATCCCCCCGGCGCACAGGGTATCGCCGACGCATTGATCGATCCCATATTGCAGCGGGATGTCGATGTCGGTCTGGAACGCGTCGAGCCCGCCCTGGCGGATGGTGCAGATCACATAGTCAGCGCCGTCGATGGCCTTGCGGCGGTCGGTGGTCGAGACGATCTTCGCCGGAAGGTTGTTGAACTCGATGTCGCGCCGGCAAAGCTGGGTGACCATGTCGAGGTTGCGCCCGGACAAGTCGGTGAACGCGAACGTGGTGTCGGTGAGTTCGCTGACGCCGAGAATGTCGCGCACGAGCCGCCGTGTGAATCCGATCGAACCGGCACCGATCATTGCGATGCGAATAGCCATGGAAACGCTTGCTCCGTAGGGGGTTGATCCGTCCGCGCTTGCACGTTCGCGGGACGATGTTGCCAGCCGGGATTGTCGGGCAAACCGTTCGACGAATCCAGCGCCGGCGGCGCCAGGGATCACCAGGCGTTTTTTCGCGGCACGACGGCGGCGCTGAGGGTGAGCGTCTGCGAGCCGGTGGTTTCGCTGGACCTCACCGTATCGGCGCCGGCACCGACGGTGATCAGCACCGTCGCCCGACGCAACAGGTCCCAGCCTCCGCCGGTCTTGATCGAGCGCGGGCTGCGCATCGGCTCGAGCTTGATCTCGAAGCGCTCGACGCCCTCGAGCAGCACATGGGAACCGCCGGCGATGTCGGCGTAGAGCCGGTGGGTCGCGGGGTCATGGCGGTAGGTCACTTCCGCTCCGGCGGTGTCGATCATGCGGATGCCGCTATCGGTGACGGTCTGGCCGGCGGCGAACGCGCTGGTGAGATTCAGCGGCGCGTGGGCGTCGGTGGCGCGGATTTCGCCGAGCATACGGTGCAAAGCCAGTCGTGCCCGCTGGAGGGTCGAGGCATGTTCCTGGTTGATGCGATAGGCGGTGAACGCCGCGTCGGTGGCGACGGCGACGGCCGTCAACAGCGTCGCGGAGATCGCCAGCGCCACCAGCATCTCGATCAGTGCGATCCCGCATCGTGCCCGGCGATTATTCATGGGGCAATCCCTTCGCAATAGGAGCTGGGGTCGGGCAGAAGGTCGATAGCGACGTTGATCCCATCGGGCAGGGCGCGGGTCGGGTTGTAGCGGATGTTGAGCCGTCCCCAGCCGCCTTCGGGCATGGGACTGGAGGAGTCGGTGCTGGAGTCGGACGGCCCGAACCAGCCCTGGGTGGTGTTGCCGGCCCCGTCGCCGGTGATGATGATCGAGCCATCGACGCTACTGGTCCCGCGGATGTCGAGGTTGCCGGCCACGACCACCCCGATCAGCGTGCTGGGCGCTTTGGATGGATCGGTGAACGATCCCATCTCGATGTTCGTCTGCGGCGCGACGATCGTCGCCGTGGCGTCCTCCTGGTTGTCGAACAGCGTGGCACCGGTGAACTCCCATGAATTGGTGAAGTGGCTGTAGGCGGTGGGGACGTCCGACGCCAGCGGACCGCGGATCAGGCAGTTATTGAATCGCAGGTTGTTGCCTTGCTCAAACCCGTAAGAAGTCGCCGACGTCAACGCAGTAGAGGAGCTGAAATTCCCCACCTTCATCTTTTTCGACCAAGCCATCGCGTCGCTGGCGCTGGTGGTCGTCTGGCCGTTGCTCTTGGTGATGTTGGTCTCCATCTCGACGTAGGTCACACCTTCAAAGGTGCAGTTGTCGAACAGCGCGTTCAGACCCTTGGGGATGCGGACGTTCTTGAAGACCATGTTCTTGAAGACGGGCCGATCGTACGTCGCCTGATAGCTGGTTGATCCGTAGGGCGTGCGCTCCTGCGCGTTGGCTTGAGAGGCATCGGTCCCGGCCGCTCGCTTGTTGGCCGGCTGCGCGGCGTTGGCCGCGTCGAAATCGGATTTCAGATATGTGCGCCCCACGACGAGGTTGGTTTGACCCTTGCTCGTGATGGTGACTTTCTGAGTATCGCTCACCGACAGCACCTTGTTCTCGACCGTGACGGTCGTCACGCCGCCAGACGAGTCGCTCGCGCCGTTTTCCGGGCCGGTCTTGGCGCGGAACCCCGAGGTATCGAAGTTGGTCGGCGACAGATCGAACAGTTCCAGGCTGGTGGCGCCGAACTTCACCGGCAGGTCCGAGCTCTGCTGCGGCTGGATCGGTCCACGCATCAGGTCGCCGATGGTCGTATCGCCTTGCTGCTCGAGCTGGCGTGCCCAGGCATCGGCGGTGGCAGCAAGAGAGATCTGACCGCGCACCTTGGTGTATCCATCGCGGTTGTCGATCACGCCGTCCTGAAAGCCGAGGCGTGCCGGGTCGGCGTCCGATTCCGGCGCTCCCAGCGAGTCGATCGCCTTGAACAGATCGGCGTCATAGGACTGGCCCGTAGCGGGATTGATGAACTCGGCGGAGGTGATCCTCCCGTCTCCATCATGGTCGAACTGCTTCACGAACAGGTCATACTCGTCGATGAATCCATCGCCATTGACATCGCTGAATCCGGCATTGAGCGCATCGGTGAATTCCACCGCATCATGCACGTTCAACCGGTTGTCGTAGCCGCGGTGATGGTCTTCGAGAAACGTATTGAACTGATCGATCCGCGACGTCAGCGCCGCCGTGAGATGGCGAAAATCGCTGAGCATCAGTAGCGGCGGATACTTGTTAGGCGTCGCCATGCCGATCGGGCCTTCCACCAGCGTGTTGCGACCGATCTGGATCGGCACCTTGCCGACGATGGCGAACTTCACTTTCTTGTCGATGCGGATGTCCATGGCGACCGAGCGCATCGCGCCGCGGAAGCTGCCGGTACTGGAGAGGCGCAGGTAGCGGGCATTCAGCGGATCGCCGGCGTACAACGGGTGCGGGCGGAGCGACGCGATGAATCGCCCGCCGTCGGATTCGACGGCAATCGACGCGGTGGTGAGCGTGGTTGCGTCGAAGGTGACGGGGCGCTCGGCGGCGGTCAACATCGATGCTAAGTCGCTCTGGATCGACGAGCGGATCGACGGCCAAAGACTCTCGGCCACCGCCGCGGTGATGCTTCCGATCGCCGTGCGCGGGCGGGCCATGCGGGTGAACCGCCAGCTCATCCAGCGCAGCCCCGACTCGGCCGCCGAGCGGGCCTTGGATACATCCGACAGATTCATCGCCGACTGCACATTGACCGTTGCCAGCGTGTACATGGCCAGGGAAAGCGTTCCCAGCAAGACCAGGAACAGCATCGCCAGCACCGCCACCGCGCCGCACCGAGCCCGCACAGGGACGCCGAGCGGCTGATCGGACGGACTTCGCGGTTGATGTCTCGCCATGGCTATGCCTCCGGTGCCGATGCGAGTCGGCGTCATTGTCTAACGATCCACGCAGATCCAAGAACAGCGGTACACCTCAATCGCCGGAATATCCGCCGTTCGCTGGTACAGGATTCTCACCCTCACGCGGGCAGCGCCGGTGTAAGTGGTCTTGGGAAGGTCCGGACTGGTTTCGTCGCTGTTGGAGCTGAGCTTGGCGGCATACACCGGCCAGACGCTTACAAGCTGCGTGTACTGGCCCATCGGCGCGATCACGGCACGGGAAGCGTCGATCGGCGGGTTGAACGAGCGGCCATCGAAGTCATCCACATCGTCGTAGGTGGCCAGGCCCTGGCCCGGCTCCGGTCCCCAGTACCGCCGGGCATAGGCCGGATCGGAAAAGCTCAAGCCCGCCATCGTTTCCTGGACATTGCTCGCCAGCAGCATCGCGGTGGTCATGTCGGCCGCAGCGTGGTTCTGCTGGGTGCAGGTGGCCAGCAGGCGCATGATCCCCAACACCCCCGAGCCGACGATGATGATCGCCAGGGAGGCTTCGATCAGGGTAAAACCGCGCCGTGGTCCCGCAGCTTTCAGCCCGCTGAAAATGGGAGAAAACGTCCCCATCCCAGTTGATATCGGATACGTCCGGGTAAGCGTCAAACGACCCCGGCGCAGCGGGGGCGCAATTCGTCCCGATACAGCCGTTACAACCGATTTAGATGGAAAATACGGGCGATCTTGCCAGGAAAATCCGAAAACCGTGGGGCAGTGAGGTACGGATCCGGAGTCCACGCCCATCCTTGCCGCCAGGCCAGGAAAAGCCGAACGCCGCAGGGCAGTGTGAGAGCGGCAACGAGCGCTCAGCTCCGCCGTCGCCGCGACCGCAGCAGGGGCACTAGAATCATCCCGGCCAAACCGGCGCTGGCCGGCTCGGGGATCAGCGTCACGCGAATGTTGTCCAGCGTGAGATCGTGAGTCATGGCATCAAGTACGAAGAAGCTGACGGTATCAAAGGTGGTAAACGGGGTTGTGTCGGTCACAAGGTGTGTCGTGTTGGCACCCATTTGAGCCTGGATTTCCATTCCCACAGCGGTGCGGGTGAGCGTGAGCCGACCGGCGTAGGTCGTGCTGGCGGCAAACGCCGGGGCCGTGGTGTTGCTTCCGGAGAGGGTGGACCAATTGTTAGTTGAAGTGTAAAGCCCCGTGCCGCTGCCCGTACGTTCTCGTGTGTAGAAATTATTGCTCGAACTGCCGCTATTAACGGGCAACTGACCTTCGTAGCCCTTGTAGACCTTGAACGTGTTACCGCTGGACAACCCCGACTCATTCCTGCTGGCAAAATCCGTCGTCACGCGGCTGGAACTGGAATCGAACAAGGCGAAGCGAAACCCCCCGACGGATGAAGAGAAAACTCCTCCCCTGACCGACACGTCAAAGGTCAGTTCCAGAGTCTGTCCGACTGCCACCGTCTGCGGAGAACCCGAGGGAGTAAAGTACGTCCAGATCCCCGCGAAACTGTTTTCGGATGGGTTGGTGTGATCGAGTACCAGCTTTCCGGACGATGCATCTAATGAAGCGAATGCGTTCGTCTCGCGGTGGGCACCGTAGGTCCACTGTAGGCTATCGGGCGCATTCTGCGTTAGCCGCTCGTTATCGTTGAACTGCTCATTCACCAGCACGCTGGCCGATGCGAACGAGCTTGCCGTGGCGATTCCGGCGAGGCAAAGAAGAACCCATTGCCGCATGTTCTCCACCATGCCATCGAATCTACCCCGTCGAGGTATGCCGGTCAAGGGAATTCCCCACCAATTTGGCCCTTGCGACTCCCTTAACCGCCTGATGGGCCACCAAACTTACGGCGAATGGACCCCCCGTGGTTCTTCCACTACACCGACGCCTGAGCGACGCCATGTGCTACACCACCCCACCCTGGAGCCGTGCGGGGATCGTGTTCAGCTACGAAACCCAATGACGGCTTGCCCAAGCCGAACGCGAGATTGGCGCTTTGCGACTCGATACAACTGGGGATCGATGTCTCTTGCTTGACCCGAACCTGTCTGGCTGCTATATTCGTTCAAGCGTATGCAGGTGAAGACCAAGACATCTTCGGTTGACCTGATGTTCCGGGCGTTCTCGGATCGGACCCGCCTGCGGATTCTCCACATGCTGCGCGGCGGCGAGTTGTGCGTCTGCGACCTCGTGACCGTCATCGATGCTCCCCAGCCGAAGATTTCCCGCCACTTGGCATATCTGCGTCGCACCGGGCTGGTCGTGGTCCGTAAGGACGGGCTGTGGAGCCACTACACACTCGCGCCTGCCCAGACCCGGTTTCACAAGAAGCTGTTGGAGTGCCTGGAGAACTGCTTCCTCGACGTGCCTGAGCTGGCCGCCGACGCCGAACTGCTCAAGAGGATCAAGCAGCGAAAGGAGTCGTGCTGCTCGTAGAGGCAGTCTCTTTTTTTTTTCCTAAACATACGCCTAGCCGTATGAATGAGGAGTAACTGATGCCAGCCAACTGGCCAACCTACTACGGGACGATGTTCCCCGACCTCACGTGGCTCGACTACAACGTGCCGTGGCGAGCCAAGGCGTTCGTGGCCGAGATGCGCAGCCAAGGCATCGGGGTGCAATCCAGCGAACTCAAGACCGACGTGCAGGGATGGGCGCAGTGCATCGCCTGCTCCGAATACCGCACCTGCTACGACCTCCTGCGGGGGGCGATGGCAGCGCTGTGAACTCGAAAGAAAGGCGACGAACGCACATGGCGAAGCTCAGAATCCTGTTTCTCTGTACGGGCAACTCATGCCGCAGCCAAATGGCCGAGGGGTGGGCGCGGGCGCTGAAGGGCGAGGTACTCGAAGCCTACTCGGCCGGGCTCGAAACCCACGGCCTGAACCCCAACGCCGTCAAGGTCATGGGCGAGGCGGGCGTGGATATCAGCCGACACATTTCCAAGACGACCGACGCCGTGCGCGATGTGCCGTTCGATTTCGTCGTGACTGTCTGCGGCCACGCCAACGAGACCTGCCCGGCCTGGCTGGGGAGCAAAGCCAGGGTCGTCCACGCAGGCTTCGACGACCCACCGGCATTGGCCAAGACGGCGCGGACGGAAGAGGAAGCCCTGAATCACTACCGGCGCGTCCGCGACGAGATCGCCGCGTTCGTGCGGACGCTGCCAGGATCACTGGCCGCGCAAGATCGGACGGTATGACGCATGGCCGGCATCACCAAGAAACTGTCGTTCCTCGACCGCTACCTGACGCTGTGGATTTTCCTGGCGATGGCCTTGGGCGTCGCATTGGGCTATCTGGCGCCAGGCACGCGGTGCTTGGTCCATCGCTTCGAATTCGGCACGACCAATGTCCCCATCGCCATCGGCCTGATCCTCATGATGTACCCACCGCTGGCCAAGGTGCGCTACGAAGAACTGGGCGACGTGTTCCGCAACGTCAAGGTGCTCGGACTGTCGCTGGTGCAGAACTGGGTCATCGGGCCGATCCTCATGTTCGCTCTGGCGGCGCTGTTTCTGCATGGTCACCCCGAGTTCATGATCGGGCTGATCATGATCGGGCTGGCCCGGTGCATTGCGATGGTCATCGTGTGGAACGCCTTGGCCAAGGGGGACACCGAATACGCCGCCGGCCTGGTCGCGTTCAACAGCATCTTCCAGGTGCTCTTCTACAGCGTCTACGCCTGGCTGTTCGTCAAAGTCATCCCTCCAGCCATCGGGCTTTCGCTGGGGGATGTGGACCTGTCGAAGATCACGATGGCCAGCATCGCGCAGAGCGTGTTCATCTACTTGGGCATCCCGTTCTTGGCCGGGATGATCACGCGGTTTATCCTCGTGAAGTCCAAGGGGCGGGAGTGGTACGAGAAGCGGTTCATCCCGAAAATCAGCCCGATCACGCTGGTGGCGCTGCTGTTCACCATCGTGGCCATGTTCGTCATCCAAGGCGACAAGATCGTGCGCCAGCCGTGGAACGTGGTGCTGATCGCCATCCCGCTGCTGATCTACTTCGTGCTGATGTTCCTGGTGAGCTTCTGGATGGGCAAGAAGGCCGGGGCCGACTACTCCAAAACCGCAACCATCGCGTTCACTGCCGCCAGCAACAACTTCGAGTTGGCCATTGCCGTGGCCGTGGCGGTGTTCGGCATCAATCACGGTGCGGCCTTTGCTGCCGTGATCGGGCCACTGGTGGAGGTGCCGGCGTTGATCGGGTTGGTCAACGTGTCGCTATTCTTCCAGCGGCGGTACTTCAAGGAACCTGACACGACGCCTATGGCCGTCGATGCAGGCTGCCCCAGCGTCGTAAATGCGGGCAAGTAGCCCGAGACTCGCCGCCACTGGCAGCAGAAAGGACGCCCATGCAGACGTCAACGACTCCCCTGAAACTCGCGTCCTCTTGTTCCGGTGCCGCCGCCGTGGCCGAGATCGCCGACCGGGCCGCGCGGCAACTCAACCGCCAAGGGACCGGGAAGTTGCACTGCCTGGCCGGTGTCGGAGGTCATGTGCCGGTCATCGTGGAACGTACGAAGGTCGCCGACGAGATCGTCGTCATCGACGGCTGCGAGAAGGACTGCGGCAAGCACTGCCTGCTGGGCGCTGGCATCGAGTCCTTCGCTCACCAGCGGGTGACGGATATGGGCATGGAAAAAGGCAAGTCGCCCGTGAATGAAGAACGAATTGCGGCGGTCGCCGATCGGGCGATTGCGGCACTGGTCTAAAACCTCAAGAAGGAGTATTGCAATGACCACCAACATCACCGAGGCCGTGCGGTCGAAATATGCCGCCGTTGCCGAGAGCGATCTGACCAACCAGCATCAAGGCGTGCGGGCCGTGGCCCAAGCCTTCGGGTACACCCCCGAAGAACTCGCCTCGATCCCTGACGAGGCCAACATGGGCCTCTCGTGCGGCAACCCCACGGCCACCGCGCATCTCAAGTGCGGTGAAGTCGTCGTCGATCTGGGCAGCGGCGGCGGACTCGACGTGTTCCTTGCCGCGCAGAAGGTCGGCCCGACCGGCCGCGCGATCGGCATCGACATGACCCAGGAGATGATCGACCGCGCCAATGCGGGGGCCGCTCGGGACGGCTTCGCCAACGTCGAGTTTCGCCTCGGGACCATCGACAAGATACCGCTGCCCGACGGAGTGGCTGACGTGGTTATCTCGAACTGCGTGATCAACCTCGCCCCGGACAAGCCCGCCGTGTTCCGTGAGATCGCCCGTGTGCTCAAGCCCGGCGGGCGACTGGCGGTGAGCGACATTGCCCTTAAGAAGCATCTCCCCGCCGAACTCGCCGCCGACGTGATGGCTTACGTTGGCTGCATCGCCGGGGCGATTATGATCGAGGACTACAAGCGGCAACTGAAGGCGGCGGGATTCGAGCATGTCGAAGTCATCGGCAGCGGCGCCGATCTGAATGCCTACGCCAAGGTGGAGAACCAGTCGGGCTGCTGCTCACCGTCGATGCAAGCCCCTGCGCCTAAGTCTTCGTGCTGCGATGAGCCGCAGAAGGTGGTGGAATCGAGTTGTTGCACAACGGCGTCCAAGGCGAAGCCGCAACTGCACAAACGGCTGGCCGATCTGCTCAAGCGGTACAACGTCAATGACTATGCTGCCAGCGTGAAGGTGTTCGCGGTGAAGCCGCCCCGTTAATACCCCAGGCTTTCGTGTTCTTTGAGCGCGGCCAAAGTCTGAATCTTCTGGCTTTGAAAAGGAGCTTTCAACGCAAAGGGATGAAGAACGCGGATTGGCCGCGACGTGAAGGTTTTTGTCCCAGGGTCCTGGTACGGCACGGTCGGCGAGTGGCACTTGCGATTGCACGCGGAGGATCCCAACACGATCCTGGAGTATGACGTCTATCCGCAGCCATTCCACCTCGGCCATGACCCTGGGGCGCCGGCGTGATACGATGGCGTTGTTGACGAGCAGATGCCCGAGACGAGAATCCCGGCATGGCTCGACGTCCCAACATCGTTCTCACCATCGCCGACGACCATCGTTACGACGCTCTGGGGTTTCTCGGGCTGGAACCGGTTTGCACGCCGCATCTGGATCGGTTGGCCGAACGTGGGACTTGCTACGGCAACGCCTGGCTGCCCGGCTCGACGCACGGCGCGGTCTGCGCCCCGAGCCGGGCGATGCTGCACACCGGGCGATCGCTGTTCCATACCAGCGATTCGCTGCGTGCGATCGAGTCGCCCACACTGGCCCGCAAGCCCGCGCCGGGGGCGCCGCCGCTGCCGACGCTCGGCCAGCGCCTGCGCGACGCGGGTTACGTCACTTTCGGCACGGGCAAGTGGCACAACGAACCGGAATCGTTTATCCGCAGCTTCCAGTTCGGCCGCCGGGTGTTTTACGGCGGGATGTGCAGCCATTTCTGCGTGGGGAGTGTTGACTATGGACCCGACACCGCTCATCCGCCACAACGCGGCGGCATTGCCGGGCATTCGACCGATATTTTTTCCGGCGCCGCGGTCGATTTTCTGCGCTCGCTCGATCCCGGCGAGGATCGACCGTTCTTTCTGTATGTCGCGTTCACCGCCCCGCATGATCCGCGCGAGACGGTGTGGCATTGGCGAAATCGGTATCGTGCCCAGGACATGCCGGTTCCGCCGAGTTTTGTTCCCGAGCATCCGTTCGATCTAGGGGTGCGGGACATCCGCGATGAGCTGCTGGCCGAATATCCCCGCACGCCCGAGGAGATTCGCCAGCACATCGCCGACTATTACGCGATTACGTCGCACATGGACGAGGGGATCGGTCGAATTCATATGGCGCTGGAGGAACTCGGGTTGTCGGACAACACCGTGGTGGTTCACACCGCTGATCACGGGATCGCCATCGGACGTCACGGGCTGATGGGCAAGCAATCGGTGTATGATCACTCGATCCATGTGCCGCTATTGATTGCCGGTCCCGGCATCGAGCAGTCGCGGCGCGACGATCGCCTGGCGTATATGCAGGATCTTCATCCCACGTTGCTCGCCGCCGCGGGGATTGAGTTCGAGCCGTCGCAGACCGACTTTCAATCGCTGGATGGCGAATCGCGGCGGGATTTTCTGGGCAATGGTTACGCCGACACGCAGCGAACCATCCGCGATGCGGTTCATAAGCTGAATGTGTTCAATATTGACGGGCAGTGTCGTCGCCAGTTGTTCGACCTCTCGCGCGATCGTCACGAGACGCGCGATCTGATCGACGATCCCGGCAACGCCGCGACGGTCGAGCGCCTGGGACGGGCGCTTCGGGACTGGCAGGCGCAATCCGATGATCCGTTCGTCGATCGCTTCGCATAGGCGATCGGCTGGAAGGCGGCGGGAGGGTGCGGTAAGTTTCCGCCATGACTTCGATTGCGATTACGGGCGCCGCCGGGCGCATGGGTGTGCGGCTGGTGGCCTTGGCGCGGCAGACGCCGAACCTCGAAGTGGTCGCGGCACTGGAGCGGGCGGACCATCCGATGCTGGGTAAAGATGCCGGCGCCGTGGCGGGGATTGGCGAGTTCGGAGTGCCGCTGGCGTCGGATCTCAGTGCCTCGCCGCGGGTGTTGATCGACTTCACCGTCCCGGCCGCGCTTCGCCGCTGGCTGGATGAGTGTCGCCGGCGCCGGATCGCCATGGTCATCGGCACCACCGGCTTGCAACCGTCCGATCACGCCGCGATCGACGCGGCGGCCGCCGATATCGCCATTGTTCAGTCGCCGAACATGAGCCTTGGGGTCAACCTGTTGTTCCAACTGGTGGGCCAGGTCGCCAAGACGCTGGGCGACGATTACGACATCGAAATCATTGAGGCCCATCACCGCTTCAAGAAAGATGCCCCCAGCGGCACGGCGATGGGGCTGGCCGAGTCGATCCTCAAGACGACCGGGAAAACCGCCGACGACCTGGTATTCAGTCGCCACGGCGACGATGTCGTCCGCCGGCGCGGACAAATCGGCATGCATTCGCTTCGCGTGGGAGACGAAGTCGGTCGCCACACCGTTCACTTCGCGGCGTTGGGAGAGCGGCTGGAGCTGACCCATGTGGCCACCAACCGCGACACCTTCGTTCATGGCGCATTGAAGGCCGCCGCGTGGATCGACGGGGGAAAGCCCGGTCGATATACGCTGCGCGACGTGCTGGGATTGAGTTGAAACTCCCCTCGGGAGCGAAAAAGGGCAACTACAGCAACAGGAACCGCACCATCCACACCCCGACGGCGTAGAGGCTGCTCACCACCACCAGTCCGATAAAAAAGTGGAACCGACGGATGATCTTCGTGTCCTGAAACGCTGGGCTGCTCACGGCTACCTGGCTCGCTTCCCCAATAAGTGAAAATACCCCTTACGACCTCGATACATAGTCTACCTTACGTGGATACCCTTGCAAATGCCTGATCTGGCAAATAAGGCTCCCGCAGTCACTTCCATTGACGTCCTTGCCGACAGAATCGGATATGCCGATCGCAATTCCCCGACTTCTCGGGTACTCTTTTCGGCCTTATGAAAGTGCTGGTGATCGGATCGGGCGGTCGGGAGCATGCGCTGGCGTGGAAACTGGCGGATTCGCCGCTGTTGACAGAGTTGTTCTGCGCTCCGGGCAATCCGGGGACCGCCCAGGTGGCCGAAAACGTCGATCGGGACGTGATGGACTTCGCCCGCATCGAAAAATTCGTCGCCCGGACCGGGATTGAACTGGTGGTGATCGGGCCGGAAGATCCGCTGGCGGGGGGGCTGGCTGACCGGATCGGCGCGATGGGAGTCAAGGTGTTCGGACCGACGCGCGACGGGGCCCGGCTCGAGGCCGACAAGTGGTTCGCCAAGGAATTGATGCGGCAGCAGGCGATCCCCACCGCCGAGGCCCGCAGTTTTACCGATCCGCTCGCCGCCGAGGAATACGTGCGGGTGCGTGATGAGCCGGTGGTGATCAAAGCCGCCGGGCTGGCCAAGGGAAAAGGGGTAAGCCTGTGCCGCACCGCCGACGAGGCCGTGGCCGTCATCGACCGGATCATGCGGGAAAAGACCTTCGGCGACGCGGGCGGGCGGATCGTCATCGAGGAGATGCTGCACGGCCCGGAATGCTCGATCCTGGCGTTCGTTTCCGGCGAGTCGATCTACATGATGGACCCCAGCCAGGATCACAAGCCGGTCAATGACGGCGACACCGGTGCAATGACCGGCGGGATGGGCGCTTATTCCCCCACGCCAGTGGTAACCGAAGCGATGCTGCGCCAGATTGAGCGGGACATCCTGGTGCCGGTGGTGGATGGCCTGCATCGGGACCGGATCCCGTACAAGGGCGTGCTGTACGCCGGGTTGATGCTCACGCCGGCCGGGCCGAAGGTGCTGGAGTTCAATTGCCGCTTCGGCGATCCGGAAACCCAGCCGCTGATGATGCGGCTGAAGAGCGATCTGCTGGAGGTGATGCTGGCGGTCGCCGATGAGCGACTGGAGCATATCGAGCTGAAATGGGATCCCCGACCGGCGTTATGCGTGGTGGCCGCCAGCCCGGGATATCCCGGGGATTATCCCAAGGGGCTGGCGATCACGGGAATCGACCAAGCGGACGCGATGAATGATGTGAAGGTGTTCCACAGCGGCACGAAGATGGCGGGCGATACGCTGGTGACGGATGGGGGACGTGTGCTGAGTGTGACGGCGCTGGGGAGCAGTTTCGCCGACGCCCGCAAGCGGGCGTATCAGGCGATGTCGAAAATTCGATTCGAGGGGATGCACTTTCGCACCGATATCGGACATCAGGCAATGCGCTGAGGCATGGGCACCGCGGGGATTTCGAAGAGGACGGGTTCATGGCTGTTGCGTCGAGTTCGACTGTTGAGCCGGCGCGCGAAGGGCGCGCCGGTGAGACCATCACGTGCCGGCTGGACCGCGTATTCTGGCTTGCGATTCTCATCTGTGGCCTGATCATTGTTCCGCGTGCTTTGTGGGTGGCCAGCGCCCATAGCGAAACCTTTGATGAGCCATACCACCTCTCCAACGGGCTGAATTTTTTGGCCGGCGACCTTCGCGCCATGGAGTTGAACGATCCGCCTCTGGGCAGCGCGATTACGGCACTGCCGGTGTGGCTCGCCGGCGGGCGGGCCACGCCGTCGATGTGGAACGTCTACTACGACCAGCCGGGGCTGTCGCCGGGTCAAATCCGGCTGCTGGTGGCGGGGTGGAAGGCGATTCTCTTTCTCCCTTTGGTGGGGCTGGCGTTTTGCTGGTGTCGTGGAATTTACGGCGCGCGGGCCGGTTGGATCGCGGCGCTGCTGTTGACGTTCGAGCCGAATTTCACCGCCCATCTTCACCTCGCGACCCTGGACGCACTGGCGGTCGAGGGGATCGCCTTTGGCGTTTTCCTGGGATGGAGATATGTCCGCCGGCCATCAATGGGTCGGGCGGTGGCGATGAGCGCCGCGGTTGCGGTGGCGCTGCTGCTCAAGCACACCGCCGTCATTCTTCCCGGCGTAATCGCCATGATGGCGCTGATCGGCTGGGTGGTGGCGCCTTGGCGAAACGGGCACCTGCGATCGGAATGGCGCGGGAACTGGATGCCGCGGACCGGGCATCTCGCGGCGACGATCGTCCTTGTGCCGCTGATCATGTGGGCGTTGCTCGGATTCGAGCGGCGTCCGATGCACCTGGGGCCGGGCACGCAGGCTAAATTCCCGGCGATCAGCGCCCTGTTGCAACGCCCCGTGCCGGGAGGGACCTATCTCCAGTCGTTCTACGACGGCTTGGGCCACGGGCGCGCCGGGCACCGCGCCTACCTTCTGGGCGAACACGGAATGAACGGGTGGTGGTATTACCACCTGGTGGTTGGGGCGTACAAAGCGCCGTTGGGTGCCGTGCTGATTCTGCTGCTGGCAGCGGCGTCGCGCGTTCGCGTGCGCCCGCGATTTTCCGAATGGTCGCTGCTCCTGGCGGCGGCGGCCTGGGCCGTCTTCGCCATGCAGGCGAAGATCAATGCCGGATGGCGGCATTTTCTGCCCGCCTGGTTTTTCCTGATCCTGCTGTCAACGCGATGTTGCGCGATACCCGGGTGGCGCTGGTTCGGCGCGGCCGTCATCGGCGTGGTTCTCACCGCCGCCCACGCGCTGAGCTTCCATCCGGACTATCTAAGTTATCTGAATTTCCCTCGCCGCGACGCCTACCTGGCGGTGAACGAAGCCAATCTCGACTGGGGACAGTCGCTATTGCAAGTTCGCCGCTGGCTGGAAGATCACAAGTCGCTCATCGCCGGCAGGCCGGTCTACCTGCGGTACTTTGGTCCGCCGGGCATGCGGTTTCCCGTTTATCTGGGGGATTCGGTGATCCCGCTGGAGCCGACCGATCCCCGTCCGATCCACGGCTTGCTGGTGATCAGTCCGACGCCGCTGGTCGGTTTCGCCCAGCCCCGCGATGAGTACGCGGCCCTGCGGCATTGCCCGCCGATCGCGCAGATCGGCCATAGCGTCTACGTGTTCGATCTCGACGCATTGGCACCGGACGGCAATGGGTTTGTCTGGCCGGCGCTGACCGGTCCGCCAGATGAAAACCGCTGAAACGTATCGCCGTGCGCCGTTCGCGGGCTGCGGATTCCGGCGGCGCGGGCTTGGACCGGGGCTGGTCTGGGACAGAGACCGCCGGACGAGCGGCCTGGTTCACACGGGCAGCGCATCGGGCTTCAGGATTGTGGGGTCTTAGGCAGAGACCGCCGGACGGGTGGTGTGGGGCGGTCGCGGGCTTACCTGCCGCATCGGTCGGGCCGCGAGGTTGCGTCCCTGCGCGATCAGCCGCGTATTCAATTCGACGCCATCCACCGCGACCACATCAATTCCCTTCTCCATCGCCATCGCCGCTGCGGTTCCCGCCGCCTGTCCGATCGAACAGACTGGCGGCATGACGCGCAGACTCGAGTGGGTGGCGTGGTCGGCCCAGATACAGCGCGAGGCGATCGCCAGATTGTCCAAATCCGCCGGCAGCAAGCAGCCAAAGGGAACCTCGTACCACTGTCCTGCGGGCAGGCGCTCGATTACGGTTCCCTTGCCGTCGGGATTATGGATGTCGATCGGATAGGTCACCCGCGCCACGGCGTCGGGAAACGTGCGGGCCGACTTGTAGTCGTCCACCGTCACCTTCACCCGGCCCACGATCCGGCGGCTTTCGCGCACCCCGATCTGCGGAGCGATCGAGTAAAGGGTGGAATGTCGGAAGACATCGACGTGTTCGCGCAGCACCTGCCATATCTGGCGCAACTGCCGTCGAGCCTGAATTTCGGCGTCGGAAAGTTCAGCGCCGTCGATTGCCCGTCGATGAATGACCCGCGTGGTATTGAAGTGAATCACGTTCGGCGTGATCGAGGGAAACATCAGCACGTCTTCCCGTGGGCACTCGATGCGCCCGTCGGCCTGGGCGGCGCGATAAACCTCCTGAATTCGGCGATAGATCGGCCCGGACATCTGAAGCACGTCCTTGGTGTCAAAGCCCTCGGGCAGATCGCGTGGATCGAGGCGGAGCTTAAAGCAAAGTGTCATCGGCTGAGCGTGGCCGGTGGTTTCACTTCCAGCTTCGAATCGGCACCCCGCGAGGGCGGCCACATCACCGTCGCCGGTACTGTCGATATAGGTTTTCGCCCGGGCGGCGCACAGGCCGGTCTTGGAGTGAAGCACGATCGCGTCGATTCGTAGATCGGCGGTCTGAACGTGGATGGCGCGGTGATGAAAGAGGAGCTGGACGCCGGCGTCAATGCATAGATCCTCGGCCGCAAGCCGGGCGGCGTTCGGATCAAACACGCGCGATCCAGCGCGGGCACCGCCATAGTGGGCCATGCGATCCTGCCACTGCTGAAAAATGCCCGAGTCGAGCGACTCTCCCTCGAGATGGTTGGGCATGAAAGGATTGACTTCGCCGGCGGTCGCCATGCCGCCGAGAAATCCATAGTGCTCGACCAGCAGGACCTCGGCCCCGCCCCGAGCCGCCGCGACCGCCGCACCGATCCCGCCCGGCCCGCCACCGATCACCACCACATCGGCCTCGTGGGCGACCTCGAGTTTCGAGGGCAGGTTGACCGCGATCATTGGCTTCTTATGTGATTTCATAGCTTGCATTTTCTTGATCCATCCAGGCCGGACAAAAACTCAGGGCTTGCGCCGCGTAGTTTCACCGATTTCATACTGCGATTCGAGTTCGTTTGTTCAATCGCTGCCGCCGGCTACCGGACCGCATCGAAAAAACCTACAGGCGAGGGATCCACACCCGCATCGCGCCCGGGGAACGGTTGGCCCACAGGCAGTAGGGGATCAGCGTCAGTTCCGCCGGTTCGGCATTCTTCGACATCGTGGCGGTCATCTCGGAATAGAGCGCATCGCCCACCGCTCGGCGCTGTGCCGTGGCGGTGAGGAAGACGGCGTGTCCAAGAGGGCCATCCATGCGGCGAGGCAGCAGGACCGCCTCGTCGGGCAGGATCAGTTCGTAGATGTCGCGTTGGTCGTGATCGGCCTGCTCGAGGCAGTAGATCAGCGGTCCCCGGGCAGCGGCAACGCAGCCTGCATTATCGCTGACACGCCGATGGGCCAAAAGCCGGCGGATCGGCATGGGCAGGTCGAGCGTGATGCGATCCCGCGGCGACCATGAGCGGGAGAGCGTGAGGTAGGTTCCTGCGCGGATGGCTTGAGGGGTCTGTCCGTTCACCGATACGCTCGTTCCCTTGGCCCAGGCGGGGATGCGCAGATTCAAATCGAACGACACGCCGGGCTTGGCGGGATTGATCAACAGTTCGATTTGACCGTCCCACGGATAGCCGTGCCGCTGTTCGATTCGCAGCGTCTGCCCGACGAGGTCGATTTCGAGCATGCCGGCGACGTAAAGATGGACGAACAACGCATTGTTCCCCGCGGTTCCATAGACGTAGCCGCCCAGCGACGCGAGCGTGCGGGCGATGTTGGGCGGGCAGCAGGCGACGTGATCCCAGTGCGAGCGGGTGCGGACGCACGCTCCACGGTCGTCGCCGTCGATCGCTCGCCCGCCGTCGTGTTCGAGCATGTTGGTGTAGAAATAGGTGTCGCCAGCAAGCCCGACGCCCGAAAGGGCACCGTTGTAAAGCGACTGCTCCATCTGGTCGGCGAAGCGACTCTCGCCAGTGATCTGCAACATCCGCCACGCCCAGCCCGCCAAGGCGATCGCGGCGCAGGTCTCGTCATAGGCGGTGCGATTGGGCAGTTCATATGGTTCACCGAGGCCCTCTCCTTTTCGGAATATGCCGGCACCGCCCGTGACGTGGATTTTCCGATCGATCAGGTCGCTCCATTGGGATTGCAGCGCCTCGAGCAAAGCGGATTCGCCGGTTTCGGCATAGAGATCGGCGACACCGCTGCATAGATAGAACTGTCGCACGGCGTGTCCCACGGCGGTCTTCTGATCGCGGACCGGGGCGTGCTTCTGCTGGTGCTGCCCCCCGGTGACCTGAGTCCCGCGCACGTTGATGAAGAACTCGCATTGCTCGAGGTAGCGCCGCTCGCCCGTCTCGCGGAAGAGTTCGACCAGCGCCATTTCCACTTCGGGATGTCCATCGGTGTCGGGATGCGCCTCATTGAAGGTGTCGCAGACATGATCGGCCCAGCGGACCGCGACATCGAGAAACGTCCGCTTGCCGGTGGTGCGATGGTGCGCGATCGCCGCCTGGATCAGGTGCCCGCCGCAGTAGAGTTCATGACTGCGAACCAGATTGGTATAGCGTTCGGCGGCCTTGTCGGCGGGATAGGCTGTGCAGAGGTAACCGGATGCATCCTGGGTCCGTCGCACGAGGTCGATCACAGTGTCGAGTTTCGCCTCCAGCGCCGGGTCGGGATGCGTTCCCAGGCTCCAGGCGGCGGCTTCCATCCACTTATAAACGTCTGAATCAGGCGCGAGGTGGCGAATCGTCCCCTGTTTTTCGCCGATGGCGATGCGGAAGTTGTCCAGCCGGCCGGTCCGCTCACATTCGTCATATTGCGAGTGAAGCGAAACGTCGCGGTTCACCGCCATTCGTGGCGAAAAGAACTGGTCCGCGATGCTCACCGCAGCGACGCCAACTCCCGCGAGCTTCGCCGATATGCTGGCTTCCGTACGCGTGACAGGAGCGACCTTTTCAATCCGATTCATCGGGGTTCCTTTGGTTCGGTTTCTTATTCGACTGTGATCGACACACCGCTGAGCGCGGGGATTTCCAATTCCAGGTCGATCTCGCTGCCATCGATCACCGTCGCCGGTGAGGTGCTGATCGTCCGAGCATCGGCCCTGGTGATCGTCAAAGTCCGACCCACCACCGACGCCGGAATCGCCGTACGCAGGTGCAGCTTGACCCTGTCATATCGTTTGCCAGCGGCGGGATCACCATAGGGATAGCCATAATAAGTGACGATGTTGAAGCGGGGTCCTTCATGAGACGCGATCGCATAAAGGCGCGGGCTTCGGTCTGACGCGAAGGCAGGCGCGTCGATTGAAGCGGGGTATTGAGCGCCGCGGCAATTTCGTATCAGCCAGAATGCGTTGTACCGATAAGTGATTGGCTTGTCGCGCCCGGGATGAGGCCCTTCGGGGGGAAGTTTGCCATAGTTAGCATCCGGGGCGAAGACCCCTCGAACGCCGAAAACATAGCCTCCCTCATGATACTCGTTCCAGCGGTAGTGCAGGCTTCCCAGACAGTCATCGGCATGATCGGCCAGCGGCTTCCATCGTTGCATGATATAGTCAAATGCCGGCTCGCCGTAAATCCAGAAATCCCATTCGGTGATGATCGTACGAAGGTGATTCATCCCGCGATCGCGGGCGTGGCGGAGAATCTGATCGTTGATGAGAAACACTGCCTCGCCGGTCTGCCCGTACGGGTGGCGGCTGATCCAATCCACGTTCTTGCCTACCGCATCGATGACGGGGAAGGTGTATGGCAGATCATAGTTTCCCAGGCAACCGACCTGAACGCCTGGAAATGTTCGATGGATCGCATCGCCGGCGTAGTTGATGAAGTCAATGTACTGCCGGATCGTCTTATCGAGATTCGGTTCGTTACCCGGCTCAAAATATTTGACGTTGAGTTGATAGGTATCGGTGCCCGGGCGACCGTTGGCAGTAAGAAGCGCGCCGAAATAATACTTCGTCCATACCTTGGGATCGGGCATATAGCCGCCGCGGTTCCAGGGCATCCAGAACATGCCGATCGGCTCGGCTTTGATCGCGGCGATGTCGGCAAGGCGTTTAGTCAGCTTCGCCGTGTCGTAATCGGTCCAATGAATGTTGTCGAGGCTCAAGTCCGGCTCGGCCGCGGGATACTGGTAGCCGTTCTTGTTGGTGAATTTAGCGATGGCGATCTGGTCGAAGCGGGCGTAGCCGCCGTCGAGATTCAAAGCCGCGTAGAGCTGCTTTTCCGCGTCCGAGCCCCGAGCGACATCCTCCTGCCCGTGGATGCTGAAATGCTTGGCGCTCAGCGTCGGGCCGGATACGGAAAGGTCGATCTTAATCTCGCCGGTTGCCACAGCCGGGGAGAGGTCAGCCCGCGGATATTGGCTACCCGCCGCCAACCAGCGCAGCATCTGCACGTAGAGTTGACCGATCCTCGGCCATTTGCAGAACTCGGCCGATAGTTCGTCATTGGCGAAAAAACCGCCGGTATAGAGAACTCGCCCCCGTCCTTTGTCCCAGCAGATCCACAGAGGGTGCCCATCGGAAGACTCGGCCAGGACCGTAGCGCCCTGCTTAAGTCTTCCAGAATGGGCGGCCTTGAGGGGCGCGGCTTCGTCCAAGTTCAGCCCCTTGAGAATCGGATGGTCCGCTTGCTTGACCCGCAGTTGAATTGGCTTGCCCTGGAGAATCAGTTGCGATGGCGCATCATCCGGGCCCAGCGATCCCATCGGCCTGAAGGCATCCACATGCACCGGCAGCACCGAATCGAAGCTCATCTCTCGACTGATAAAACTGAACCCCTTGTGATTGTCGCAGTACAGAAATCCGCCGCCGCCGTCGACAAAAGTCTCCACGGCCTTGGCCACGCGCGCGGTCATTGACGGGCCGGGCAGATCCCCCACCACAATCACATCGAAACGTCGCAATGAGGTTTCATCGGCATACTGCAAAAACTCGTAATTGGTCCACAGTGTGAAGGTGAGCTCCCCGGCCGCGGCGCCCTGGGTTTGCCGGCGGACAAAGTGCCCGCGCAAGGGCGGGTTCTTGGGATCCACCGGGTCGCCGGATATCTGGCTTTTCCAATCCCCGCCGACGAATAACACGCGGGTCGGCGCCGCAAGGATCGCGGTTGAACAAAACCCAAGCAGGACGATTGTCAACGTCCATCGAAGCGTGCGATTCATCATGGCTTCTCCGGCTCGATCCGCCAGATGGCGGTGCGATAGGGGGGCATCAGGTGGGTAATTCGATTCGTGGTCTGCGCCGCCGATGATTCATCGAGCAGGTCCGTCACACGCATCCGCCCGGGCAGCGTGATCGTTTTGCGGCCCTGGCTGGCGGTATGCAGGCAGATCATCGATCGGTTGGCATAGATCACATCGCCCGATTCGCACCAAACGTGCCCGCGAGCAAATCGGGTCAGGTTTCGCAGCAGGGCCGGGCCGAAATTCATCATCGACAGGTAGACGCTCTTCCAGTCTCCGTGATCGCGCAATGCGAACCCGACTTCACCGCCATCGCGCAGCCGCCCCAGCGGCAGGGCGGCGAGGTCGTCGACGAACATCACCGGCCCGACCGATCCTTCGATGCCGAAGTCGAGCGCCGATCCCCCGACGCATAACGGGTGTGAGTCATCCTCGATCAACACTCGGATGTTCCGGCGATGCTTGCTCCAGTTCAATGTCATCCCGATCAGGTCGGCGCTCATCGCCGGATCAATTCGCGTTTCATTCAGCACGCCGGCGACGAACGTCCAGGTCATCACTCGCCCGTCGCGTTGCCAGCGGCGGATGCCCTCGGCGGCCCGGTCCGAAATGAAGCCGCAGTTGACGAAGATGATCAGCTTGTACTGCTCGCCGGGGAAGTCATCGTGGGCCAGGTCGTGCAATTCATACGTGTCAAACGGGATCCCCGCCATTCCCCAACCCCGATTGCAGCCATCGAGCAGCAGCCCGTGCGACGATTCCATCTCGAATCGCAGCAGCGTGCCGTTCATCGCCGATTGATACATCGGCGTCTGCTCCGAGCAGACGAATGCCACTTCGCTGATGGATGAGCGATCCCAATCGACGGCCTGCTTGCCGATTTCCGAAAGGCGTGCCATCGCCTGGACCAGCTTGGGGTGCTGGTAATTGTTCTTGCGGATGTCGAACCACCAGTACGGAGTGCCGGTGATCAGGTTGTGCGCGTGTTCGCGCTGAAGGATGGCGATCTGCTCTTCCCAATCCCTGCCGCAATACCCCTTGGCCCATTTCCAGATCGGATCGGGGATCGCCGGCTCGGCCGAGGCCAGGCGCGCCGAGGCGGGATCCATTTCAGCCCACGCCCGTTGCCAACTCTGCTCAAGAATCTGCGTCGTCGATAGATCGACCTCGGTGTAGTGCAGCTTGTTGTTCAGATTGAGGGTATGGGCCAGTCCCAGATAGCCAGATGGACCGCCCGGATAGCGCATGTCATAGCTGGTGATATCTGACACAAAGTCGATGTCGGGGCTCTTACAGAGGCGTTGGATCAGTCCGTGGCCGTATTCCTGGATGTAGGAATACACCCCCGTTTCCCACCAGAGATAGCTATGGAATCCGCCGCAGAGGATCGGCGTGCCCGCGGCCTGCTTGACGGCGCGGCAAAAATGCAGCAGGTGGTCGGCCAGCGTTTCGTTCAAAAAGTGGTAGTAGTCGATGGCCGGGCGATCCACCGCCGGGTCTCGCAGCGTGAACGGACCCCAGATATGGCTGCCGTTGCGCACCTGGCCCTTGGGGCAATCGGCGGTCTCGAACGTGACGCCAGGGCTCTTCCACGCCTCCCGCAGGGCATCAACATCATTGTTGTAACGGCGCCCGAGCCATTGTCGCAGTTCGCGGGTGTAGACCGGATGATAGTCCCCGCGGCAGGTCTTGTCGGTGTCGAAAATCAGCCATTCCTCGGTGCTTCCGGCGTTCAGCATGAACCCGATGATGCGGGGCGCCCACTCGGTGGTTTTCAACCATACAGTGAAATCCTCGAGCATCTGGCTGACCTGATCTCGCCACACCGGCGAGGCGATATTGGCCACCGACATCTTCCGTTCGCCTTCGGTAGGGGTCTGGGGATTATGTACCTCCGTGGGATGCGTCTTGCCGAACCACGGGTTGAGCAGTCCCAGTCGCACGCGAATCAGCCAATGCGTCGAGCCGCTGTGTTCGGCGAAAAAACGAAGCTTTTGCTCGGCGTAACTCCAGTCATACTTCCCCGGCCCCAGCCAGCAATGAATCCCCGCCTCGATCCAGATCATCATGATCTCGACGCCGCCGCTGACGAAATCCTCGACAACCTGGGCCTGGTTAAAGGCGCAGCTTGTGGCCGTCATGCCGTGCAGGGCTTGATCATTGACGAACATCGCCGGCACGCCCCGATGGCGCCGAACCTCGGCGCGGGCAAAACCTTCGCCTTTCGACGGCTTCGAATAAGTTGGTTCGCTGATGTCGGCCTCCGGATTCGCCGCGATTTTCCGCAGCCCTGCGGTTGCCGGAGAGAGTATCTCACGTCGCAGTCGCGGTAAAGCAGGTGAGTCGGAAGATCGAGCCGTTTGGGCGACGGGATTCGAGCCGCTATAACGGAGGAATGAGTTCTGCCAATACCGCGGCGAAGCGAAGGATTCTCACCGGGGACACGCCCACCGGGCGGCTGCACCTGGGGCATTATGTGGGGAGCGTCGAGAGCCGATTGGCGCTTCAGGATGAATATGATTGCTACTTCATCATCGCCAATAAACACGCTTTCACCACCCGCGCCGAGCGCCCGGCGGACATTCGCCAAAGCGTGATCGACATCGCCACCGATTACCTCGCCGCCGGCATCGACCCCGAACGCTCCACCATGTTCATCCAGAGCGAAGTGCCGGCGATTGATGAGTTGACTTTCTTTTTTGCCATGCTGCTGCCGTTCAGTCGGGTGATGAAGAACCCCACGATCAAGGATGAGCTGCGCGACAAGGGGCTGGGCGACAATTATCCCTTCGGGTTTCCGCTCTACGCGGTGGGCCAGACCGCCGACATCCTGGCGTTTCGCCCGGAGCTGGTCCCGGTCGGGGAGGATCAACTGCCGCATCTGGAGATGACGCGCGAAGTGGCCCGTCGATTCGACCAGTTGTACTGCGGCGTGGATCCCCACACCGAGGACCGCGACTATGTGAATGCGGGCGGGGTCTTTCCGGTGATCGAGGCCAAGCTGGGGCGGGTGCAGCGACTGGTCGGCACGGGCGCGCCCAATCCGCAAACCGGGCAACTGCTCAAGATGAGCAAGTCGCTGGACAACGCAATTTTCCTCAGCGACGATGCCGAAACCATCCGAAAAAAGGTGATGGGGATGTACACCGATCCCAAGCGCCTTCGCGCGACCGACCCGGGCGAGACCGACCCGCGTAAAAATCCGCTTTGGGCGTTTCATGAGACCTTCAACCCGGACGTTGCGTGGGTGGATGAGCATCGGCAAATGTATCGCGACGGAAAGGTGGGGGATGTGGCGGTGAAGAAAAAACTCATCGAGGTTCTCGAGGCGATGATCTCGCCGATCCGAGAGCGGCGGAAGCGGTTTGAGCAGCGCCCCGAGGATGTATTGGAGATACTTCGCCGAGGAACGAAAAAGGCCAATGCGGTGGCCGAAGAAACGCTCTGTTTGGCCAAGCGGGCGATGAAACAGGACTATTTTTCACGCCGATTGTCGATCGACTGAAAAACCCCGGATGGATCGAACGCGGACGGCAGGACGGACGTACAAACGTTGGTGCCGGGCGGACGTTCAAATATTCGGGCGGGGCCGACTTGCAAACGTTCGGGCACGGCCGAGGTTCGGGCAGGGCCGACGTACAAACCTTCGGGCAGGGCTTCTCGGGAGTCACGGGCAAATGAGTTGGAGATTCTGCGCAGATTGGGCCAAGAGCCGCCGGCTGTCGCTGGGTCTGGCGGATTTTCTGGGTCGGGGACGTGGGCGGATGCGCTGGCTCGACAGCCTGGGCGCTGCGCCGCCGCCGGTGCATCGACCGACTCTTGATGGATGGGAGGACGCCGAAGTCGCTGCGATCTGGATCGGCCATGCCACCGTGCTGCTGCGGATCGGCGGAATGACGCTCCTGACCGATCCGGTGATGGGCAATCGAGTGGGTCTGGGGTTGGGGCTATTCACCGGCGGCCCGCGGCGTTACACAGCGCCGGCCCTGCGGATCGAGCAGTTGCCGCCGATCGATCTGTTGATCCTCTCGCACGGGCACTTTGATCATCTTTGCCGGCCCACCCTCAGCCGCCTTCCCAAGCGGATCCCCGTGATCACGGCCAGCCACACGCGCGACTTGGTCGAGGATCTGGGATTTCGTCACGTCAAGGAGCTGCGCTGGGGAGAATCAATCCGCGCCGGCACCCTACGCATCGAGGCACAGCAGGTCCGGCATTGGGGCGCTCGCACTTTTTATGACCATCACCGCGGATTCAACGCCTATCTGATCGAGACCCTCACCGACCCTCGCCGCCGAGTGTTGTATGGCGGCGACACCGCCTACCACGAAGGGTTCAAGTCGATCGGCAAAGTGGATTTGGCGATCATGGGAATCGGCGCGTATGACCCGTATATCGCGGCCCACGCCACGCCGGAGCAAGCCTATGCCATGGCCGACCACGTGCGGGCCGAGCATATCCTCCCAATGCACCACAGCACGTTTCGCTTGAGCCACGAGCCGATGGACGAGCCGATCCAGCGAATCCTCTGTGCCGCCGGGCGCGATCGAAAGCGCGTGGTGATCGAGCGAATCGGCCAGCGCTGGGATCTGAATTAGTCCATCCCGATAATCCCAGGCGCGCGATGACAATTGCCGATTTCACCACGGGAAAAGTTTATCCCGACGCCTCGAAGACCCGAAGAACACGAGGCAATGGATTCCCAATTTGGCGGACTTGACGTAAGGGAAAAATCGGCTACAGTAATTCCCGTAATAGTCACTGAGACTTGCTTTCGGCGGATCACTTAAACCTCAAGCCCGGGTTCCCCCACCCGGGCGTGCCCCCCTTCGGGTGGGGCACACACGCCGCGGATCCCCCCATCCGCGGCACTTTTTTGCGCGCTCGTCGGCCGATCCCGCGGAACGCCGAACACGCCGACCCGCAAGAACACGCGGACCCGCAAAAACACGTCGCACCGCAAAAACACGCCGCGCTGCAAAAACACGCCGTACCGCAAAAACACGCCGACCCAAAAAAACGCGCCGACCCGCAAAAACACGCCTCGCCGCAAAAACACGCTGCGGCAAAAAGTCGAAATCGGCGTTGCGCTTCACGCCGACAAGACCGCCTCGTCACGCGAAAAGGCGGCGAAGAAACGCTGCGCTGCGTTCGGCGGCGGTCTGCGGGTCGGCGGTGTGGGTGTACAACTCGACCGTGGCGAAACGGTCGTATTGCACGCTCGCCAACGCATCTCGAAGACCGTTCCAGTCGAGTGTTCCCTCGCCGGGGATCAGGTGATAATGCTTGCGCCCGGGGATGTCCTCGACGTGCAGGTTCCAAATGCGTCCGGCGAGCAGCCGAATCACATCGGGGATTGACTCGCCGATCACCTGGCTGTGGCCGATGTCCAGATTCGCGCCCAGACGCGGAGATTGCAGCCGGTCGATCCATTCCCGCAGCTCGGCGACATATTCAAGGTACAGCCCCGGCTCGCATTCGATCCCCACGTCCACCTTCAGAGATTCGGCCCGGTCGAGGATCGGTGCCATGGACTCGGCGAACTGCCGGGCGGCGGGCGCCGGCGGCATCCCGCCCAGCAGACGGCCGCTGGTGATGCTGATGTTCTTCGCCCCGATGTCTCGGGCGAACTGGAGGGTCTTGAGGATCATCCGCACCCGGTCGGCGCGATGTCGCGGATCGGGGCTGATCAAGCTGGGTTCAAAATAGGCCTCGGGCGGGGCATCGCGCCAATAGCCGAACGTGCAATTCGCGTTGACGTTGCTTACCGCAAGCCCGCCGCGTTCCAGCTCCTTCGCCACCTCGGCCACTATCCCCGCGTGAATCCAGCCGGGATAAGCATGAGGCGCATCGGCGAGGATTTCCACGCCGTCGAACCCCGCTCGGGCGATGCCGCGCAGCGCCTCGACCAGGGTGAACCGCGTGTAGGCGTTGGTGGAGAAAGCGATCTTCATGCCGGGCAGTGTCCATGCGGCAATGCCGATCATCAAGCCCAGCGCCCGTAGCGCGGACTGCGGCTGCGAAGTCCCGCGAAGTGGACGCACCATTCTTCCGTGTCACGGAATGGCGGGCAGGGTCGTGGGACCCACTCTTACCGACACGTGATCGACGACGACGAAGTACTCCGCCCGCCATGCCAGTCCGTTCGCTGGAGCGACATCACGCGGCAACGGCACGTCGATTCCGGCGGTTTTTCCGGACTTGGTAGGCACCAAAGGAATCTCGACGACTTTCGGTTTGATCACTTCCGCGCCGGCCCAAATCCACTCGACTCGAAGGACGCCGCTCCATTCTTCGGAGGTTAGATTTCGGATATCGACCCGCTGGACAAGCGATCCATCCATCGTCTTGATCGCTTGCGGAACAATGCCCGCAGGGGGCGAAATAGGAAAGTTCACCCGCTCAGAGTCCAGCGGTTTGCCGGCTGAATCGACCAGTTCCACGTCGAGTGGGACCGATCCGGCGATCATCATCGCCGGGGGGATCAGCTCGGCGTGCAGTTGGGCCTTCTCGCCGCCGGGAATCGGCCCGACGGATACCGTCGGAGGATTCACTCGCCATCCTTGCGGCGCCGAGAGCTTCGCTATCGCTTCGACGGGCGAAGCGGTTCGATTGCTGACAACGATCGACACTGCGGCCGACTCAAACGAACGCTCGCTTCCGGCTGGCGCGGTCACCTCGGCGACCGTCTCGATGGGTTGACGAGGCCCGTAGAGTTCCAGCTCGCGGATCATCAGCCGGGGCGGCAGATTCTTTTTCAACGCCTCGGCTGTCGCGGCGTCGGGAACCAGCCCGTGGGTCGCCCGCAGCGCCACGATTCGCACACGGTCGGTTGTCACCTTGGGGAATTCGACGGCATGAAAGCTCTGATCCAGTCCCCAGGCATACATCCGGTAATCGCTCACCGGTGCCCAAACGCTCGACGGAATCGGCGTGCGCACCTGCTTGAGCAGCGCCCACTTCGCACCGTCGTGATACTCCAAGTCGAAATCCAGCAGCGCGCATTGGGCGTTGTCGGCATGCAGGCTCCAGATCACCAGGTGATCCAGCGGCATTGCCCGCGGAAGGCGAATCTCCAGCGTCTGCGGCGACGGTGTCAGATTCCCCTGGAAATATCGTCCGCGACGTGGATCGCCGCCGTGCGGGCTTTCAAAAATCCCGTTGGCAATGCTGGCGAGGTCTCCCTGGAAATCAGAACTGTAGGTGTACTCGGCCTGGCGCGCCACGTTGCGCCCGTAATCGATCGGCTCGGCCGTTGCGTCCCGCCCCGGCGCCAGGCGCAAGTACTGGGGCAGCGCCGTGCTGTTAACCGTCACCCGTCCCTGCTTGACCGCGACTTCGGTGCGGTTGCCGAAGGCGTCGAACAGTTCCACCGGCTCGTCCGCCAACACACTGAATGTCACCGGCAAATCAGCCGTTCCCAGGTTGCGGAATACAAGGGTAGTTCCGCCGGCTCCCACGTACTTTAGCCCGAGCAACATTCGGTCCCCGGTGGTGCCCCAGTTCACCATTCCCTTGTACGCTCGGTGCAGGGTCATCGCTTCGCGGGTCCGTAGCGCCATCGCCGCCGGATAAGGCCCCAGGTGCGACCATACATATGCCGGCACCGACTTGTACCCCCCTTCGTTGAGGTAGTAGTACATATTGTGCCCCGGCGGGATTCCCAGCGACTCGAGCAGATCGCGGTGCATGGTCACCCGCACCGCTTGCTCGGGGCCCAGGAACATTCCCGCCCGCAGGCTCGAGACGCATCGCTCCGTCTGCCAGATTGCTTTGTCGGCATCGCCGTGCGCGGCCATGATTTTTCGCAGCTCACCCAGCTTCCATCGCCAGTGGAACAGGTCGATGGTCTCATGTCCCTCGTAGTCATGAATGGTCAACACATCAACGAATGGTCCCCCGCCCAATTCGTAGAATTTTCGATACCAGTCGAGGCTGACTCCGCAATGCGCCGGTCCCATCACCACCGCCGCCGGATCGATGTTCTTGATTAGCGGGCCGATGGTCTTGATCAGCTCGACGTACTTCTCGACGCTCATCGAGAAGTTCGGCTCGTTCATCACTTCCCAGTGCGTCACTCGCCCCTTGAAGCGCGTCACCGCCTCGGTGACGACTTCGGGCGTGCAGTCCTTGAGATCGGTGAACTGGGCAAAAAACGGGGTCTTGAATTTCTCCGCCTGCGCCACCGATTCTTCGAATGTATCCAGCTTGGTGCCAGGATGAAGGCGCATCGGGTAGAGGCCGACAAAGGACTGGCGTGCCGGATCGACCCATCCGCCGCGGGAATCCCCCTCGTTCAGCGCCGGCAGCCCGTCGTATTTCGGGGTGATGCCGATGTGTGTTCCCCCGGCGGCGAGAAACTCATCTCCATGATGAAGCGTCACCACCACCCCATACCATCCCCAGCGCGGGGGGGTGAACGACATCGTCGTCTTGAACTCCTCGCCCTCGACCAGCTTCACCTCGAACGTCTTTTCCGCGATGACGTTTTTCCACGTGTCATACACGGCATAGCCAGCCGTAGCCTCTGAAATCCGCAGTGATCCCGGCCTGATCGACAACTCGACCGGGACTTCCGCCAGTTCATATCCGATGTTGTACGGCAGCGTCGTTGTGGTCGTCACCACGATCCCCAACCCCAGGGTGCTGACGGTCTTTACGCCGGCTTTGGGGTTGTCCCAGAAGTCGGCGTCGAGGCGCATAATCAGCGGCAGGTCAGGCCTTCCGGCGGCATCCTTGCGATCCCCGTTCCAGCCCACCCAGACTCGATCCGAGCCATCCACCGCGAACGACAAAGCCCCGTTGTATCCCCATGAATCGTACTTGCCGTGCTGCCCGCGGCGCATCGCCACCTGTTCGCCTTTGGCATCGAACCGCATCGCCGAGCCGGGATTGCCGGGGGACATGGCAATGACCCGTTGTTTGGAGTCCACCGCGATGGTGTGCCAAAGCTCGCTGCCGTCGCCCAATCGCCGAACCATCCCCGAGCCAAGGGTCATCATCGAATGCCCGGCCGGATCGTACTTGAACGCCTGGTTGCTCAGTGACTTGAGGTACAGATTGCCGGCGTTGTCGGCCACCAGTTGCAGCGCGGCCCCGGCCGGCTTGTCGAGTTTGATCGGCTCACCCAGCGCCCCGGTCGCCGGGTCGATCGTCGCGAGTTCCGAAATCGTCGGGAACTCCCCCTTAGCCATCCCCCGCGGTCGCGGAGGATTCGTCGCCACCACAATCCGCGATCCCGCGGGCAGTTTTTGCCAGACGATCCCCGTGGCGTTCGGGATGGCCACGGTCCCCAGCGGTTTCCCGCTGGCGTCGAACCGCCGCACCAACCCCAACAGGGGAACGGTCACATAGACTCTGCCGGCCTCGTCCACCGCCACCCGTGCCGGCTCGTCCTTGTCCTTGATGTCCGGATCGCCGACCGGGAACTGGGAGATGAACTTGCCATTCTCATCGAAGATTTGCACCCGCAGGTTCCCGACCCGCGCCCCGAGCTTCTTGTCGAAACGTGATCCTTCCAAGGTATACATTCGACCCTTGGCGAAGACGATATCGCGCAGTTCGGATAATTGCCCCGGTTTGCTTCCCGGGCCGCCGAACTCCAAGTCCGAACCTTCCCCGGGCTTGGCCGCCAACGTTGCGCCGCTGAGCGCCAGCATGATCGCAATCGGCGTGAACCACATCCTTGACCCAGTTCCATTTCTCAAGACTCGCCTCGATTCGTATGAAAAACCCCGCATCCGCCCGGGGCCGACCTCAATCGCCGCGGGACCGTCTTTCGGGCTTCGGCTCCTCCGAGTTCGTTCACTGCCGGGCCAGCATGAGGAGGAAATTCTTGTCCGGGATGAATGGAACGGTCGAATTATCGCCCCATCCGAAGACCGATCCATCCACCCGAAGTACGTTGATGTAATTGAACCGTCCGTGCGATCCGCCCACCTGGGCACCGCCGTACGGACTGTTGTTATCGAACGCCAGGACCATCGTCGGAGGGTTTCGCCCGACCTTCGAGGTCATGTAATTGGAATACCCCGACGGCGTACTGGGAACGTTCGGATTGCCGGTAGAGCTGGTCACGTAGATGTACGAGCCGCTGCGATTGGTCGGTGCGTCCACGTCCAGGTTGCCCGGACCGATGAACGACATTCGGTTATTGCGCTCATCGTCCCAACCGGGGCAGTAGAAGATTTTATCATCAGGCGGATCGATGCGCCCATTGGGCTTGGCCCCCATCAGCCCGGTGCAGCCGGAAACGTACAGCATTCCCAACCCGCTGTAGCCGTTGTTGAGCGGGGCGTGATTCTTGTAAGTCATGCTGGCCTTGAAGATGCTCCCCGGCTCGGGCTGCGTGTGCGGAGGAAGCCAACCCCTGTACTCATTGATGTACATCTGGATCCCCACCCCGACCTGACGCAGGTTGCTGGCGCACTGGATCTTTTTGGCCGCCTCGCGGGCCTTGCTCAGCGCCGGCAACAAAATAGCAATTAGAACGGCGATCACAGCAATCACTACCAGAACTTCCACCAGCGTGAACCCTAACCCGCCCCGGCGTGACTTGTCTCGCGTTGCCATCAATCGTCCCCTTTCACCACGGATAATCCGTGTTCCAGACGTATCCTCCGTTGGTCTTGCTGGCGATGATCCCCGCCGCGTCATAAGGATTGTTGGGGATGGTCTTGGTATAGACCGTCAAGGCGTGGCCATCGAGGAACAGCAAGTTGGTCTGCACCCGGTCCATGTTGCTGGTGTCGCCGTGGCGACCGTGGATGCGCTTGCCGTTGTTCCACACGTTCATGTAGGTCCCGTCGTAGGCGAAGACGGTGTTGGCCGCATACTTGAACGATGACAGGCGACTGACCTTGTAATTGTCCACCTTAGGATCGCCTGGCCAGACGTCCAGGGGGATATTGTATGACACGACCGGATTTTGCGCCATGTTGATCGACGGGGGGAAGAACCGCAACGGGCCGGTGTCGGCATTGAGGCCGTACCAGGTGTGGATGTATCGCACCGGCTGCCCGGAGTAGTTGTAGCTCCAGCGGTAATATCCCGCCCCGGCACCTTGGTTGCGTGGCAAGCCGGAGTTGGGACTGGCCGAAAATTCAGCGCCGCTGGGACAATACAAGACCGAGCGCAGGTTTAGCGGCGCGGTGCTGCTGGTCAGCACCGGCACGTCGAGATATTTGCGATCCACCAGCAGGAAAGGCCAGCCCTGGCTCCCTCCCGACCCATCCACACGCGACGGCTTATATCCGGCGGGGAAAACGCACCCCCGGTTTCCGGAATCGGCGGCGTACATCGCCATGGCGATGCCTAGTTGTCTCAGATTCGACAGGCACGCCAGGGTCTGGGCGGTGCGCCGCGCTGCCACCAGCGCGGGCAACAAAATGGCGATCAACACCCCGATCACGGCGATCACCACCAGCAACTCCACCAGCGTAAACGCTTTGCGTCGTGTTGCGGTCATCGGGAATGCTCCTTTCGGTTCGCCCGCCGTCAGATTGCAGGCGGATTGACTTTCGTTTCGTCCGGCTTGAACTCCACGGGCGCCGCACGCCCGCTCGCGGGATGCGGCGCCCATGAATCAAGCTCGACTCACCGCTCCGCTAGGCGCGGCGTCGGCGTCCGGTCAGCAGTCCGGCAGCGCCGATCCCCAGAATCCCGAACACGGTCGGCTCAGGGACGTAGGTCGCCTGCAAAATCTGTCCGCGACCGCCGGACACGATCGAGTAGGTCCAGTTGGTGTCCCCACTGTTGTCGAACATCAGTCCCAGGTCGGTGATGGACGAGGCCGTCAACACGTTCCAGGTCATGCTCCCGATCGGGGTGTAGCTGTCGAAGCCCACCTTGAACTTGCTGCCCGATGCGAACGCCGCGGTCTTGGCCCCGCTTCCGCCGGTTGCGGCGAACACGTCGATGGTGCTGAACGAGGCGCTGTTGAACTCCGCGTCCAACGTCCCGCCGGACCCCACGTAGAACATCAACTCATTCCCGACGTTAGCCGACGACAGGTTGATGTCCGCGGCGGCACCGGTGATTCGCAAGGTGCCGGCCGTTCCCACGCCTGGTCCGCCGGCGCTGCCGGCGTAGTTCACCGAGGCGCTGGAGGCGTCGAGCGTCCCGCCGGTGATGGCGTAGAGCTGCACACCGGCTTGGGATCCCGGTCCGATCGCCAAGGCCCCCGGCGCCCCGCCGGCGCCTTCGATCGTGCGGGTGATGGCCAGGTTTACCGTGCCGCCGGCCTGGTTGAACGTCCCATTGGCGTTGGGATCACTCAAGCTGATGCTGCCCATGAACAGCGTGCCGTAGGAGGTGTTGGTCAACTCGAACAACCCGCCGTTGAGATTCCAAGTTCCGGTCCCGCGCTTGGCGACGATCATCGCCGGATCCCCGGCATCGGGCATGGCGCCTTGGAAGCCCGATCCTCCGCTGTTGGAGAAGGTGGTTCCGGCCGATTGGTTGACCGTGCCGATTCCGGTGAAGCCGATGCGCCCGCTGCTGCTGACGCCGCTGACGCTGACCGATCCGCCCGACAGGTTGTAGATGCCGGTCCGGGCCGCGGTGTCGCCGATGTTGAAGTTGGTGCTCGTGACGGTCCCGCCGAGTTGGTCGTAAGTGGCCACACCGCTGGCCATCTCGACCTTCACGGTGGCGGCCACCACGCTGGTTCCGGGCGACTGGGTGAACTTGCCGCTGTTCAAGTTGAGGGTGCCGCCCCCGGTCAACCCACCGGCGGTGAGCTTGACCTCCCCGGCGACGGGGTTGAGGGTGGTCGTGCCCGAATAGGTGTTCAGGCCCGACAGGGTCGTGATGCCGGTCGAGTTGATCGTCAGGTTTTACGCCGAGTCGCTGCCGTTGACGATGTTGCCGCCGATGGTGATGTCGCCGGTTCCGGCCAGGGTGTGCGTCTTGGTCCCGCCGGCGCCGATGGCGTCGTTCAGGGTGTAGGTTCCGCCGGAGAACGTCGTCAAGGCGGTGTTGTTGATCGTCAGGGTCCGGCTGGCGTTGCCGGCGATGATCAGATTGCCGCCGAAGTCGATCGCGCTTGACCCGGCGATGGTCGCCGTGCCGCCGATCGAGACGGCGTTGGCCGGGGCCACCGCTGCCGTCGCCGAGAACGTGCCACCGTTCAACTTCAGGGTTCCGCTTCCCAACGACCCGCTTGCGCCGATGGAAAGGGCGCCTCCGCTGAAGGTGGTGTCGCCGGAGTAATTGTTGGACTGCGACAAGACGACCGATCCGTTGCTCTGCGTCAGGGCCGCCGTGCCCCCCAGGGCGTTGGCGGTGTTCTGGGTGAGGACGGACGCGGCGTTGTTGACCGTCACCGTGTTCTGGCCGACGGCGCTGGCGGCGTTGAGTTCCAGCGTCCCGGCGCCCACCGTCACGGCGCTGTTGCCCAGCGAACCGGTGATGCGCAACGTTCCGGCGGTGAGGTTGGTCGTGCCGGTGTAGGTGTTGGCGTTGGAAAGGGTCGTCACGCCGCTGGCGGTGTTGATCGTCAAGTTCCCGGCGACTCCGGCACCGTTGTAGTTGGCGATGACCCCGGTGACATTGGTGTCGCCCGTGCCTCGGAGGGTGAGGGTGCGTCCGGTGCCCACGACGTCGGAAAGGTATACGTTGCCCGCCAGCGTCAGGGCGCTGCCCGAGATGCTGCTGTACAGGGTCCGGTTGCCGGCGCTCTGGGTGAGGGCGCCATTGAGCGTGATGCCGTTGGCTCCTTGGAACGTGGCACCGGCGGAGGTGTAGGTGATGTCGTTGCTCAACGATCGCGATGCGCCATCGGCTTCGATCTTGGCGGTGGCGCCGCTGATGGTGAGCAACCCGCTGGCCAATCCACCGTTGGAGGCGTTGGCGAGCTTCATCGTGCCCGTGCTGGAGATGGTCGTATTGCCGGCCGAACTGTTGGTTCCGGCGAAAACGATCGTTCCGCTGGTAGTGCTGACCGTCGTCAACCCACTATAGGAGTTGGCCCCGGAAAGCGTCAGCGTGCCCAAGCCGCTGTAGATCAGCGCCAAGGCGGTGGCGCCGTTGTTCTGCAAAGACCCGGAGAACGTGGGGGTGTCTCCGGCGACGTTGGTGGCGATCGTCAGCGTGCGGGCGCTGGTGTCGTTGCGGATGATCGTGTTGGCCAGGTCGGCGCCGCTGAAGCTGCTCAGGGTGAGCGTTCGGGTTCCGCTGATCTGAAGGATATAATTTCCGCTGGTCGGCGAGAAATCGACGTTGCCGGCGGTCATGTTGCCGCCGAGCGTGATGGTGCCGGCGCCGGCGCCGTTCTGGAAATATGCGTCGCTGTTGGCGCCGTTGTTCACCCAGTTGGCGGTGGCCGACGAGCCGGTGACGTCGGTGGTCCAGTTTGTGCCGCCGGAAGTGGCCCACGTGCCATTGCCGCTTCCGAAGCCCGCGATGGCGCCGTTGACATCCCAATAATAGGCGGTTCCCGCGTTGACCGAAGCTGGGCAAATCGCCAGCAGCGCCGCCGTCGCAGCCGCGCCGATCGCCAGAATTCCGCGTTGCTTGTTCATTCGTTGCATTCGTTGCATAACTCGACCTCCGAAAAGGGTATGGTTCCTAAGGGAACCGAAGGGTGATGAAGAGAAACTCAAACGCACGAAATCGCTCCAATTATGACACACCGACCACCAGCCGCGGCGCGGCCAGTCGATGTTGCGGCTCGGGGGGGAGTTTTCCCGTCACTCGATCCAGCAACAACTCGGCCAGCATTCGACCGATCGCGTAATTATCTTTATCCACTGTCGCCAGAGGCGCCGTCGGCTCCCATTCGCCGAACCGCAGGTCTGCCCAGCTATGGTCGTAGCCGACCAATGCCACATCTCGATTCGGCTCGACGCCCAGCATTCGACAGGCGGCGGCGGCGGGGGGGACGACGCTGTCCGAGATGCACATAATCGCCTCCGGGCGCGAGGCGCCGGGGCCAAGATGACCAAGCAGTTGGCCCGCCGCAAGCTGCGACCACATGGCAAATTCTCCGGCGTCGCGCGGCTGCTTCGGCAGTGAGGGCGCCAGCAGCGCCGGGATCGGCTCGAGGCCGGCCTGGCGCATCGCCCGCTCATGGCCGGCATCGCGCCGGGCCAACCATTCGGGCGTACGAGCGTCGGTTTGCGGCATCTGCCAATAGCGAAGAATCCGCGTCTTTCCCGTCTCGATCAGCCAGCGCGTCAGTTCATACGATCCGGCCTCATGGTCCGAGACCAGCGTGTCGTCGTCGCGGACCTCGGGGACATCGCCGTAGGCCACCACGCGGATCCCGTCTCGCCGGAACTGGTTGAGGATCGCCTGCCCGGCGCGGGTCTGAATCGCGTGTCGAAGCGCGATCATGCCCTTGGGCCGTTCCTCGATCAGGCGCTGAATCTGTGCCGTGGAGATTTCCTGACAGTTCAAGCACAAGGCGTGCGTGGCCGAGCCGTTGAGGCGATCGATCACCCCCATCTGGATGACGCTCTCAAGCCCCGCGGCGTGACCCTGGACGGGCTTGGGGATGTCCCCCGGCTCAGACAACACAATTACCGTGCCGGCAAGCAGCGCCTGGGTTTCCGAGCGCAGTGTCTCGGCCACGATCAGCCCGCGGGTTCCGGCCGACTTGAGCAGCCCTTCTCCGGCAAGCTGTCGAAGCGCCGCCCGGACAGTCGTTCGGGACACCTGCATCTGAGTGGCCAGGCGATGTTCCGAAGGCAGCCGATCGCCGGTTTCCAGTTGTCCTTCGTCAATCCGCTCTCGAAGCCATCGAACCGCCCGCGTTCGCGGGGGTGCATCTTGAACGAACGTTTCCATCACGCCTTGAGCCACAGTCCGAGAATATACCTGAAGGTACTTTTTAAGTCAATAGAAAATCTGGAAAATACCAAATGGTTCTTTTTGGTCTATTCGTTAAAGCACCCGCCGAGACCGATTTCGACGATTTTATGTTGGATTGCAGAGCATTCCGCAAGAAACGGGGGGGCATCCATGACGCGGGGACATCCGGACATAAATCGACTTCGTTCTTTCTAGAAGGCCATTATCTGGAAAGGGGGGCACCCGGTTTGCGACGGTCGCATTCCGTCGCCGCTTTTTTTTGGAGGTCCGCCATGGCCAGTCCTTATGCCAATCAATCCACCAGTCATTCCGATCGCCTGGAACCCGAGATGCGGGCCAGTGCCAGCCGGGGGTCAGCGCCGGATGTGGATATTTACGAGAAGCCCAACACCAACCGGGAAAGCAGCGCCAACCTGTCGCTGTCAATCATGGTGATGCTCTTCGCGGGGATTCTCGCTATCGCGCTGTTATTCTGGGTCTTCTAGGCCGGTGAGAAACGTGCGGGGGTTCTGGCGCGTCAGGCGGTCGATTTCGGCGTCTCCGACCAGGTCGATCGCATGCGCCAGGCCGCGAAGTCGATGGTCCAGTGTCTCGGGTCGATGGGTGTCGCTGCCGAGCACGAAGTAGCGGCCCTGTTCAAGAAACCGCCTCGCCAGCCGGTAGTTGTGGGTATGCGGCGGATCGGCCAGGCACTGGAGATTGCCTTGCAGCAGGGCGCCCAGCTCGTCGAAGTGGTCGAGTAGACCCGGATCGTCCTGCACCGCCCGCACCCGTTCGGGGTG
Organism: Tepidisphaerales bacterium; assembly: GCA_038329845.1. GTDB lineage: Bacteria > Planctomycetota > Phycisphaerae > Tepidisphaerales > Tepidisphaeraceae > JBBQNJ01. Next base: position 55,454 of record JBBQNJ010000010.1, read on the forward strand.
GGCGATGATCACGGTCAATCCCAGCGATTGCAGCCAGCGGATCGACGGATCGAAGTGCTCGCCAAGCTCGTTGCACCAGAAGTCGAGCAGCACATATCGACCGGCGAGCCCGAGGCTGATGATCTCACTCGGCGGCGTCGAGCGGATGTCGGTGTTGAGGTTCAATTCCCCGCCGGCCAGAAGCCGATAGTTGATTCCCTCCGCATCGAGCGCCGTTTGCAGCGCGCCGACTCGCTCGGGGATGTTCCGCACGTTGTTTTCCAGATGCGGCCAGATGTGCGGCGTGCAGAAACCATGAGTGTATCCCGCCGCCACCAAGCGCCGGGCGCAGTCGAACGCATCGTTGAAGTCGCGGCATCCATCGTCGACGCCGGGCAATAGATGCGAATGCACGTCAATTCGTCCGTAGGTCATGGATTTTCGAGTATCCAAGCGCAGCGGACGGTTGTACAGTGCTGTGAGGTATTTTTGTCGAAGATCGTCGTGGCACCGACCCGACGAAGGAGCGATTCAATGAGCAAGCGAGTCTTGAAGTGGGTCGTGGTTGCTGCGATCCCGTTGTTGGGCGGCGTTTTCGCCGGATGCGATTCGAAGGAATCGACCGGGGACGTCTCGACCACGCAGCCTCGAACGATCGATCGGATCAATCGAGCCGCGGAAAAAGGGGTCGAGCGGACCAGCGAGGCGTTCGAGCGGGGTGCCCAGACCGTGAAAGAGCAAGTCGGTCCGGCGGTCCGCGAGACGGGCAAAGACATCAAAGACTTCGCCGGGCAGGCCGCCCACCTGGTGTCGGAGAAACTCAAGGATGAGCCGGATCCGGTGGGTCCAGCGACACGGAAGTAGACAGTCTCCCACCGTTCTGGCGGAGAATTCCCTCGCAACGGCGATGGATTGGGATTCTCGGGATGGATTGGGATTCTCGGGAGGAATTGAGATTCTCGGGACGGATTCGGATTCTCAAGAGGGATTGCGCCGCAGTGCTTCGCGGTAGATGCCCTTGATCGGCTCGGTTTGGATGTTGATCCCGCCGTCGGTCTCGAGGGTCAGGGTGTAGAGCTGGTCGGTTTTCAGCGGCTGCCATACGCCCTGGCCGTTGGCGATGCGGACGCCTTTGGAGACGCGATAGGCTGGGTCCTCGGCGAGTCGCCAGAAGTTGTCCCACAGGTCCAACTCGAAGTCCGACACCCGCGGATCGGCGCCGCGATAGACATCGGGGATTTGCCCCGGGGTGTCCACCGGGTCGGCGGATTCGGGCGTTTGCGCGCTGCCGTAGATGCGTTGGAACAAGGCCAGCGAGTGTCCGCGCAACGGGTCGTTGCCTGTTACCAGGTCGTGGTCGAACTTGATGACCAGGGCGTCGATATGGACCGATTGGCCGCGGACGATGAAGCTCTTGGCCGGTAGCGGCTCGCCGTCGCGGCCATATTCGACGAACAGCAGGGTCAGCACGGGCACGCCTTCGACTTCGGCGCGGTGGGTCACCATAACGTCGGCGACCCGTCGCTCGGCCCCAAGCCGGCGGACGATCTCTCGCAGCTCGAGTTTTTCCTGTTCGAGCTTTTGAATCTGGCGATCGGCGCTGGTCTGTGAGTGGTAGACGTAGATGCCCACCGCCCCGGCGACAACCAGGAGGCAGAGTCCCGCGAATTTGAAAATGCTCCAGACCATGGCGGTTGTGGCGCCGCTCGGCGGGCCTATTCCATATTATCGGCCATTTGAGCCTGTGGCCGCAGCGGGCGCGGGTGTGGACGCGGGCGGGGCGTCCGGTTGGGGTGCCTGGGGCTTGGTCAGCTTGGGATTGTGCCACATTTTCGTCAGCGACTGGGGATCGGACGGGAGAATCATCATCCCCGAATCCTGGTTCTGGCTGCCGAGGTACCGGCCCGAGGGGCTGAGGTAATGCATGGTGACGCTGCCTTCCAATCCGATTCGATCGCTGATCGCCACCACCCGCTGAACCCGCCCGTTCCAGTGGATCTCGCGCTCGCGGGCCACGTCGATGTAGCGCGACATCACTTCGCCGCGCTCGCTGACCCACCCGGCGAACATGAGTCCCTTAGGCTCTCGAAGCGGCAACAATCGCGGCAGCATGTAACCCAGTGCCTGCGGCAGGTACCACGGGGGCAGATCCTCGCGCACTTTCGGCTCGCCGCGGCCGCCCTTGCTGATGTATGTGACCTGGAGATTCCAGACATCGACCAGCCGGGCCTGGGGCTGTTTTTCGTCGCGGTTCTTGCCGGTGCCTTCGCCGATTTCCAGCCGCCGATCCATGATCGTGCGTGTATTCACATCGGTCGTGCCGTACTCGCTGGCGTAGATGTCCTGCTTGTCGGGGTGCTTCTCATTTTCGTTTTTTCCGCGCACCACGTGGGCCCACGATTCGTGGCGACGATCCATCGTCATCGCCATCTGGCTGGTGGCTTCCATGCGCACCCCCGGCTCGGGCGTGGTGAAGGTGTAGACGCTGACGACCAACTCCGCCGTCCCCTTGGCCGCGCTGATCTCCTCGACGGCGTAGGTGTACCCGATGTCCTTGCCGTCGCGCATCAGGCGGAGCCATTGCTCGGGGACCACGGCGCGGCGGAGATATTCCTCGCTCCAGTTGACGAGCAAGGCCCGAGTGCGGAACAGGCGCTGGTCCTGGTCCTCCTTGACCGCCCCGCGATCCAGCAGCCGCACCGAATCGAGAATGATGCGGAATGCTTCCACCGCCAGCCGTTCGCCCGGGTCTTCGGCTTGGATCTTCGATTCATCCACATCGGCGGTTCGCGGATCGTCGGGGGGAGCGGCAGCGCCGGGAGTGGTGAGGGTCAGGAAGTAGTAGAGCTGATCGGAGGCCTGGATGATCGCCTGCTGAGTCAGCCGCTTTTTCGCGTCCTCGGTGTAGCGGACGGCGATCATCCCTGCCTCGGTGGCGGTGAGGGGGATCACATCCTGGCGCAGAATTTCCGATCCCGGGAGTTTGGATCGGAATTGATCGGCGGTGAGGGTAAGCAGCCCCGGGCGAGGCTGCCCGAATTGCGTCTTGTCGTCGCGAAGCGAGATCGGCTGGCTGGATCGCTGGACATTGCAGCGAAGCTGCCAGTTGCGGCCATCGTTGATGTACTCGACCAGGTCGTCGCCGGTGCCCTTGCGGATTTCGCGGCTGTCAGTGAGGCCCTTGAAGGCGATGCCGCCGGAATGGCTGATGAACAAGTCGCCGACGAGGGCCGCGGCATCGGTCGGCGGGGCGGGCGCGAGGTTCGGCCCGATCGCCTGGGCAAAGCTCAAGGCCGTCATGCCAATGCAAAGGAACAAAATAATCGCCTGAATTCGTCGCATAAGACTCCTGTTGCCGGCCCGCGGGGTCTGGCTCACGCCGGCGCTGGGCGCTATTCGGCATCCTGAGTCGGCGCCTCGGGGTCGGACTCGGATCGCCGGACCCATTGCGTCTGGTCGGCCATGTCGATTGTGCCCGCTCGCCCGTCCGATGTCACATGCCAGCGGCTGATTCGGCCTGATCCATTGACTCGAACCGTCACCGCGCGATCACTGTCGGCTTGCGGCGAATCCTCGCACCGGATGATCAGCGTCAATAAATCGCTTCCGGAAAGGTCCTCATATTGCAGGAAGGAATCGGTCCGCAGGAGCATGGGGGGTGAGTCGGCGAGGTGTGGCATCAGCAGCGGAATCCAACCGCCGGGGACGTAAGCGGTCGGGGCGGGCGTGGACGATTTGATCGCAACGCCCTCGACGAGCAGCTTTTCATTGATCTGGCCGTCGGCGACGGTGATCTCGTGGCTCACCGACTGCTGAAGCGGCGCACCGGGCGCGGCATTGGCGGTGACCATGAGCGATCGATAGTCTCGCAAGTTTTCATCGCCCGAGAAACGATGAACCACTCGTCCGCGGACGCCGCTCGACGGACGGTACTCCATCGTCCGCTGCCAGGCATTGCCGGCGCTGGGGGATTCGGATGTCCAACCCACCGGACGCTCGACGCCTGCTTCCATCCACGCGAACAAGCGAGTTTCGGCCGGGGGCAGCAGCTTGGCGATGCCTGACTCGGCCCATCGAGCCGCCTGGTCGGTCCCGGCTTTCCACAATGGGCGATGATCCGCCGCGGCGGGGAACTGCACGCTTTTTAGAATGGATACAGACACATCATCGAACGCGCCGGCCGATTCAAGCGAACCTTCCAGCAGGACGAGCAGCGCCTCGCCGTTGTCGGCGGCGATGAGATGGGCGACGGACGGAAACGGCGCATCGGTCGTCGGCGGATCGACTCGCCATTGCCGTGGCCCTGAAGCGGTTACTTTAGCGAACGCCCAATCCTGGGGCGAGGAGCCTTGCCACAGGAGATTTAGAATGGCCTTCGGGTCCGACTTAGGATCGAACAGACAGGGGATCAGGTGGGCCACGACCCACTGATCCGCTCGCGGCAGCACCGCAGCTCGATCGACTCGAAGGGGATCGACCGCGGGCATGACGATCAACTCTTGGGGCAGCGAAACTGCGATCTCGCCGCCCACACCGGGCAGGTTGATCTGCGAGGCTCGACCCTCGCCTGGAGGCATGGGAATGTTGTCCAAGCGAATCGCCGCCGCCACCTGGCGGGCGATGATATCCTCGCCCGTGTTCACCATGGCCCCGGCGGCGCGAACCTCGACGGTGATCGCCTCGCGTGTCGGAAGAATGGCGCACACCAGCGCCCGGCGGGTGGGACCGGCGTTGGTCTGGCTGAGGTGAATCGCCAGCAACCCGGGATATCCCGCGAGCTGCGCCTCGCCGGCGCCCAACTGCTCCATCGCCGCCGGCATTAAAAACGACAGCGGAACCAGCCCGCGCATCACCAGGTATTGGGCGGGGGGGACAATTTCGGCGAATCGTTCGCGGCGGATGATGACGATGCGTCCGGAGCCGGCGTCCTTGGCCAACAAGACGATTCCGGTGAACCCCGGGCGCGGACTGACGGCCCACCCCTGGGGCAATCGCACCTGCATTCCCGCCGCCGCGACCGGCGGGGCGAGGGTGACCTCGAAGGCTCGGTTCCGCGCCCGACTGAGCATCGCCGCCATGCCGACAGTCGCCCCGAGGACCGCCCACATGACCGCCTGCATGACGATCCGTTGCCTCGTCGAGTACTGCCCATTCTTGGCCATCGGCGGATTGTATCCCTCCCGCCCCCGGGCCGATACCCGTCGCCCACCGCTTTCAATTTAATCTAATAATCTCCTCCTGCAATTAGGGAACGTGGCTTGTAACTACAGTACAAATAGATATTTGTATCACATTTATGTCACAATTGCAAGGCCGCAGGCCTTGCAATTCATTGACGTGCGCAAACAAAATCGCCCCGCGAAATTCATCGCGGGGCGAGAGGTTTGGCCAACGCTTCAGTCGTCGGCGTCTACTTGTTCAGTGCACCGCCGCGATCGACGCCGACGGACGTATCCTTGTTGAACGGGAGGGCCGGGGCACGGCGGGGGGCGCTGGCCCGCGACGGTGCCCGCTCGGACGTCACCGCCGCTGAGCGGATCGTATTGGGAAGGATCACCACCTCGACCCGGCGGTTTTGGGCACGGCCCGATTCGCTGGCGTTGGATGAGACCGGCCTCTGATCGGCATATCCGACCACCGCGATCCGCTGGCTGCCCACCTGGTGGGCCTGAAGTTCCTTGCCGACGGAGATGGCGCGATGCGACGAAAGATACCAGTTATCCAGATGCCCCTTGGCGATCGTCTGCGGATTGACGACCTTCATGTTGTCGGTATGCCCGACAACGTTCAGCTCGTAACCGGCGGCGGCGGCCGAATTGAGGATCGCCGCAAAACGGGCGATCGCGTTTTTCGCCTTGTCGGTCAAGTCGGCCGAGCCGGTGGAGAACGAGACGTCGCTCTTGAACTTGACGGCACCTCGGGCGGCGTCGAAGTCCACCAGATCGGGGTTCTGCCGGGCGAACTCCGACAGTTCATTGGCCAGAGGTGCCGGCAGCGGGCCACCGACCATCACCGGACGATTCAGGGCGTCGCGGTACTTGCTGTTCAGCTCTTCCAGTTGCTTTTGCAGCTCGCCGACCTGCTGCGCCTGATTGGCGAGCAAGGCATCCTTCGAGTTGCCGGTGTTGCCCAGCATCTCGAGTTGGCGCTGATAGGCATCGCTCTTGGCCCGCTCGGAATTCGCCGCCTGCTGGGCAATTCCAAGCTGCTCAGCGAGGCGATCTCGATCAAGCTGTAGCGCTGAGTACTTGTCCTGCGCCACGCATCCCGTGAGCAGAACACCGATAGCGGCCAAACCAAACCAATGGTGCAACCGTGACATGGAAGCCTCCGTGCTTGTACGCGCCGGTTCAACCGGCGACCAGATCCAGTAGGTCCTAACTCCCCAACGAGGGAATTTGATAGGCATTTTGCCCACGGCAAATTGAAAATGCAAGACCCCGGAATAAAAAAAACGCAGAATTTGCGCCCCGGGGTCCCCAAGGCTTCCATTTGCGTGATTTGTCACTCACCGATTCTCACCGCACGACTCGGCGCTTCGGCGGGTGATGGGCATAGGCGATCAAGGCTCCGCGCCGTCCACCTCGGTGGCCGAAACGATCACGACCTGCTCATTGCGCGACAGGTCGGCGAGGGTGCGTTTGCCCATCATCGCAACGATCCTCACGCGGGCATCGTCGAACGTTTTTTCATGCACGCGGCTGTGCGACTCGATGAACGCCAGCAACCGTCCGTTGGTCACATCGGCCTCGAGCGTCACGTTCACTTGCTGACCGCGCGCGGTGCGATAGACGACTTCATGCAGCGCGGTCAGCCCCTCGCCGGTCTTTGCGCTAACCGGCAGAGCTTCGGGGTACAAGGTGTGCCAGACCTCGGCGCTGCCCCGGCCCTCATCGGTGTCGATCTTGTTCAACAGCAGAATCTCCGGCTTGCCCTTGGCGCCGATCTCCTCGAGTACGCCATGAACGCTCTTGAACTGCTGCTCGGCGTGGGGGTGGCCTACGTCCAGGACATGCAGCAATAGATCGGCATTGATCGCTTCTTCAAGGGTCGCTTTGAAACTGGCGACGAGATTATGCGGCAGGTCGCGGACAAAACCGACGGTGTCGCTGAGCAGCACGCTCGTCCCTTTTTCCAGCCGCCAGGCGCGGGTGCGGGTGTCCAGCGTGGCGAACAGTTTGTCGTCGGCATAGGCCCCGGCGGCGGTGAGGGTATTGAACAGCGTACTTTTTCCGGCGTTGGTGTAGCCGACGATGCAGACGGTGAAATTTTCGAGATTGCGAGCCTGCACCTGCCGGCTCTTGCGCTCCTGGATGCGCGCGATTTCCGCCTTGAGATCGCGGATCCGCTTGCGGACGATCCGGCGGTCGGTCTCCAACTGCGTTTCGCCGGGTCCGCGCGTCCCGATCCCCATGGCTTGTCCGCCGCCCGCGATCCGCTCGAGATGTCCCCACATCCGCGCCAGGCGCGGATAGGTGTATTGCAGTTGGGCCAGACTCACTTGCAGGCGGGCTTCGTGGGTCTGGGCGCGGGTTGCGAAGATGTCGAGGATCAACTCGCTGCGATCCACGACCTTGATCCCCTCGCCGCGCTTGCTTGCGGCCTCTTCGTTGATGATTTTTTCCAGTGCGCCGATCTGGCCGGGCGTCAGATCGTTGTCGAACACGACCACGTCGGCCTTCTCTCGCATCGCCAACTGGGCGATCTCCAGGGCCTTGCCCGAGCCAATGTAGGTTCCGGAATCGATGCCTCGGCGGCGCTGGAGAATCTGCCCGACCACGCGGCCGCCGGCAGTCTTCACCAGCGACGCGAGCTCTCCGAGAGGTTCTCGCGGATCGGCGGTGGAGTTCGGGAGAATCACCCCGACTAACACCGCTCGTTCCTGCCGTACCGACAATTCTGTTCGCTTCAACTCTGCCAAAGTCGCCTCGTGCTGTGTAACCCGCGGCGGTGTGATCGACGCCGACCCGGGAGACCGTGATTTTGCACCATTCTACGCCACCGCCGCCGATCCGCCACGCCGGGAATGGGCCATCTTGCGAAAGCGGTTTTCATCCAAGTTCCTTTTGCGATTTTACGGCGTATAGTTCAAGTCATGGCGAAGCGTTCCGATCCTTTTACGGTCATCGTGGAGCAGGATGAAGAAGGATATTTCATCGCCAACGTTCCGGAATTGCGCGGCTGTCATACGCAGGCCAAGTCGCTGGACGTGTTGATGAAACGGATCATCGAAGCGATCACGCTTTGCCGGGCCGATGAACCGCGCTCGTCGCGGCGGACTTTCATTGCCGTGCAGCAGGTGCAGGTGGCGTAATGCCCCGTCGCTGAAGATTCACCGGCAAAGAGTTAATCCGCGCTTTGAAGAAGGGCGGATTCACCGTCGTTCGCATCCAGGGCAGCCATCACCGCCTGCGACACCTCGACGGCCGGATTACAACCGTTCCTGTTCATGCTGGCGAAACCATCGGCCCAGGGCTGCTCGGGCAAATCCTTTACGATTGCGACATGACAAACGATCAGCTTGAACACCTGCGATGACACTCGCCGGCCATTAAAGCGAGACCGGCGCGGCAACGCGAAGGCATCGGTCGATGCGGGTGAGGGCGCTGGCTTGGGTGAGGAACGCCAGGCTCTGGAAAATTGGCGGGCTGATCGTTCCGCCGCTGATGGCGACGCGAAGCGGCTGGGCCACTTTTCCCAGCCCCAGACCGCTCGATTCGCAATACGACTGGATCGCCGATTCGATATTCGGCACCGTCCACTCGCCCAGCGCCGCCAGCGTGTGGCGCATCTGTCGAAGCGCTGCCAGCCCCTGTCCGCCGGATTTGCGCAGCACCTTGTCGATGGCCTCGGCGGACCAGGCAATGCGATCGTCGGGGATGAAGAGGAACCGGGCCGACTCATCCACCTCGCGGAAAAGCCGAAATCCCTTTTTCATCTCGAGCAGTTGGGACAATTGTGAATCGCTCGCCTGGTTCAGCGGCGAATCGGGGTTCACCGCAAGATAATCGCGGAACCCGCGCAGCAGGCGCTGGGCATCGGCGGCGGCGACGGCCTCGGTGTTGAATGCCAGCAGTTTGTCGCGTCCGAAGCGGGCGTTGCTCTTGCCGATCCCGTCGATGGAGAACAGCCGGACCATCTCCTCGACGCTCATCCGCTCGCGGTCCTCGCCGGGACTCCAACCGAGCAAGGCGAGAAAATTCAACAAGACCTCGGGCAGGTATCCATTCTTTTGGAAATCATGGACCAGCACCTCGGGCAGGTCGCCTTCGCTCATACCGATCACTCCCATGACCGCGGCCTGCTCGGGAAGGTCAAGCTGGCGTTGCACATCGTCCAGCCAGGCGGCGACGCGATCCGATTCCAGACCCGATGCCGCCGCCAGGTCCGACGGCGTGTGCTTGCCCTGCTTGAGCCACAGATGCGCCCCGTGGCGGACCTTCTTATCGCGGTCGCGCTTGCCCATCTTGCTGCCATCGACGTTCAGAATAATCGGCAGATGCCCGTAGACCGGCCGGGCATACCCAAGCGCTTCCTGGAGAGCCACGTGATAGAAGGTGTTCTTGGTGTGTTCCTGACCGCGAAGGATGTGGCTGATCTCCATCTCCGCATCGTCCACCACCACCGCGAAGTGATACGTGGGCATTCCGTCGGTCTTGCGGATCACGAAGTCCTGCGCCTCGTCGGCGGGCATGACGATCGACTTGCCCAGCACCGCATCGTCAAAGCGATATTCCCGCACGGGCATGGCAAATCGCACCACATGGGGGCAACCCTCGCTGTCCAGCCGCCGCTGCTCGGCTTCGGGCAAAGCGCCTTTGCGGTATGTGAAGGATTGCTTTTTCCGCTCGGCCTCGGCCCGCAGCGCATCGAGCTGCTCGGGAGTTTCGTAGGCCCTGTACGCCATGCCACGCGACATCAGTTCGTCGATGATCCGGTTGTAAACATCCAGCCGGCGGGACTGGTGAATGACCTTGGCGTTGTCATGGTCCAGACCCAGCCAGCGGAGATCCTCGAGCAACTGTGTGGTTGCCTGTTCGGTGCTGCGAGCCAGATCGGTGTCTTCGATCCGCAGCAGAAATCGCCCGCCGTGATGGCGCGCAAGTAACCATGAGAACAGGGCGGTGCGCGCCCCGCCGACATGCAGATATCCGGTGGGCGATGGGGCAAAGCGTGTGACGACAGGCGAATCGGTCATGCCGGCGATTATTGGTCCTGTCGCGGCGGGGTCAATGGAGCTTGGTCGTGGCGGGATCGAAGTCGATCGAGGGCTTCGGAAAAATCCGCCGGATCGGGGCTATCGATTCGCTTCGCGTCGATGACGATGGAAGCGGCATGAAGCAGTTGCCGCGGAGCCGGGATCGGAGGCACCGACGATGTTGCATAGTCCGGATCGCCGAGGACCGGATGCCCGAGATGAAGCATCATCGCGCGGATCTGGTGGAGAAACCCAGTCTCGAGCGACACCTCGATGAGTGCCGCCGGGCCGAATGATTCGAGAAACCGCCAGCTCAAGGCGCACAGACGCCCATCGGGATAATCGGCCTGGCAGACCCGCACGATCGCCGGGCGATGCTCGGCGACGCGAAGAGTCAAGGCCACCCGCCCGGGCGTTGACAGCGGTCCGGCGACGATGGCGCGATAGGTCTTCTCGACGCGGTGTGACGCGAAGGCGTCGCGCAACCGATCCCAGGCCGCCTGTTCGGTGGCGAAGATCGTCACGCCGCTGGTCTGCACGTCCAGCCGATGCACCACGCCGCCGCGAAGGCCTTTCTCGCCGATGCCGACGATGCCGGGAAATCGAGCGGCCACGGCGTTGAGCAGCGTGTCGCGCTCGGCGGGTTTGAGCGGGTGGACCGGGACGCCCGCGGGCTTGTCCACCGCCAGCCAGCCGGCGCCGGCGCCGAGAACGGTCAGCGGCATCTCGGGCTGCGGTTCGACTCGATCGGCGTCGGCGTCGGGATCAAGTTCAACGACCGCGCCCGCGGACAGCGCGGCACCGCCGCCGCGCGGGTCGATCACGCGCCCATCCACGCGGACGGCGGCGTCGGCCAGAAGCCGTCGGACCGCACTGCGGGAGATCGCCAGGCGGCGGGCCAGCCAGGCGTCGAGGCGCTGGTGGGCATCATGCGGATCAATTGTCCATCGCCTCGGCATCGCGCGAGTGTACCGGCGGGCGGTTGCGGGTAAAATCCTCGACCATGTCCGAATCGCAACTTCCATCGGGATTTCAGGCCATTCGCGCGAATTTTCCACTGGGCATGGACCGAATGCTCGGGTATCGCGGCACGGCTCGCTTCGTCGGGTTCTGGTGGGACAGCGAACTGGATGATGTCTCCTGGGACGATGGGATCGATTCGGAAGACGCCACCGGACAGTGGGAGGAGTGGAGCGCCTACCTGGCGCAGATCGGGCCGTATCTGCGGGTGAATCTGGGGCGCACGGACGAAGAGGCGACCCACCTGGTCATCTTCGACCGCGCGGAAAAATACGCCCTGGTTGCTTGGATGGATGAGGGGCTGGCGTTTCTCAAGAACCAGCCGGTGGCCTGAGGATCACCAGAATTTCAGTAACACCATGATCGGGGTCGCGCTGGTTTCTAAAAAATCAGCCGGTGGCCTGAGAATCACGCCCCGATTGTTTCCGCCGCGGCGCGCAGCTCGTCGTACAGGCGGCTAATCGCCTGGGGAACGATCCGCACTTCCCCGACGATCCCCATGAAATTGGTATCGCCCGCCCAGCGCGGCACCACATGCTGATGCACATGGCCCGGCACCCCGGCACCAGCGCAGCGGCCGAGATTCATCCCCAGGTTGAACCCCTGCGCCGAGACCGCCATTTTCAGCACCTTCAGGGCGCGGCGGCTTTGCGTCTGGAGGTCCATCAATTCATCGTCGGAAAGTTCATCGAACTCGGACTTGTGAGCGCGGGGACAAATAAGCAAATGTCCGTTCGTGTAGGGATAGCGATTGATCAGCACCACGCTGTGTCCGCTCCGCCACAGCACGAGCGTGTCGCGCATCGCCGACGCATCCTCGGCGCTCGCCGCGGCGCAGAGAAAGCAGCCATCCACCGCCGGCCGATCGATCGACCGGATGTAGTCCATCCGCCAAGGTGCATACAGCGCATCGCCCATCACCCGATGGTACGCCGCCGAACGAGGAATGACACAGGGGCCAAAATGGCCGATCCCCCGTTCCGTCTATTGGATGTTCCCGTTCAGTCTGCGGCGCAAGGAACCGCCGGGGTGACGAGCGATCCGTTGCGTCGATGTGTCGTTGCGAGAGATTGAATCCTTCCGTTCCTTGCGAGAGGCGAACGGCGGTGAGTCGGAATTCTTCCCCCGTTGCGAGACTGGATTTTTCACGTTGGCAGAGAAACATTCGGCTCCCCCGGTCTGCGGGAGCGGACGACCTTGGCGGGGACGCCGACGGCGAGGCTATACGCCGGGATGTCGCGCGTGACCACGGCGCCGGCGCCGATCACGCTGCAGCGGCCGATGCGCACGCCCGCCGTCAGAGTCACTCGGCCGCCGATCCAGCAGTCGTCTTCGATGATGATCGGTGCCGGGGCGAGTCCCTGGGAGTGGATCGAGCGGTCGGGATCGGCGAAGACGTGGTTGGCGGCGATCATCATCACATGTGGGGCGATGCGGACGTAGTCGCCGATGTCGATCGCTCCGGTCGGATTGTCGCGCGATCCGTAGCCGACGAGGATGCTGTAGGCCTGCACCGAACAATGGGCACCGAGTCGCACGTTGCCTTGGATGATCGTCCCGAGCGCCACCGTGCTGTTTGGGCCGATGCGAATGGATCCCGAGCGGGCGCAGATGCGCGCTTCGGGGCTGATCCGGCAAGTCGGGTCGATATGCACATGGCCCCCGCGAGTTGCCAGGCGATAGCCGCACCACAGCGCCAGGCGCTGCAAGCCCGTGCGGCCTTCGGGCATCGAGACGCCGCCGTCGAGAAGGCTCCACAGGCTCATCGCTTGGCCCTCGCGACGGTCGGTGCGGGGATTTCCCTCGCCACCGCGAAGGTCGAAGGGCGCGTGTTCACCAGGATGGTTCGTCCATCGCGGGAAAACACCGGGTGAAGATCGATCGACCCGGAGGTACCCTTGATGCCGCCGGGACCGCGGCGGGGCAGTCGGTGTTCGGCGACGACGCGATCGTGCCGCAGGTCGATGAACGACACCGGCCCATCATCGTGGTGGCTGTCGGTGACGAGCAGATTCGGATCGGTCGGGCAGATGCTCGGATGTCCGCCGCTGTCGTGGCGGCTGATCCGGCGGTATCCACCGCCGTCGAAGTTCACTTCGGCCAGGCAGACTCGCCCGGGGGTATCGGGATCGGGACCATACCCGAGCAGCCGCCGACCGTCGGGATGCCAGGACCAATGCACGCCGCGATTTCCGAAGCCGAGATCGACGGCGAGGTGAATATCGTGCAGGTCACGGTCGGCGGTCATCACATAGCCCACCCGCGGCTCTGCTCGTTCCTTGACGACGCAATGATTGCCGAAATAAAAGAGCATCCGCGAGCCCTCGGGATTCCAGCGGACGCAGTAGAGCATGAGGGTCAGCGCCTCATTGCCGCCGAGTCGGGCGCGGATTTCGGCGTCGGCGGCGGCAAGCCGGTCGCGCTGGGGATGCCGGTTGAGCATTTCGGCAACGCTTAATCGCAGCGTCCGCCGCGGCGGATCGAACGTGTACTCGAACAGCCCGTGTTCGCCGCGGGCCTGGAACGGCATCGGCGCCAGATCTGGTCGATATTTCCGATCCCCGACATAGCCGGCGGCGTAGAGCATCCCCATCAGCCCCGAGACGATCGGCTGATCGCCGGGCGGGGCGCCTTCCATGTCGCCGTCAAGGCTGACCTCGGCGCCGCCGGACAGTTCGTGGCGGACAATTCGCGGATTACTGAAGGTTCCGCCCTGGTAATAGACGAAGTTCGCATCCGGACTCCAGGTCTGCCATAGCCCGGTATGGAAGAAGTTCTGTCCCAAGGGAACCCGCCCGAAGCGATCGAGGACTTCTCCCCTCGGTGACAGCACCATCACCTCTGCCACGCCCGCCTCCAGATCGCCGCCCGCTAGCAGCAATCGCCCCGATCCATCCGGGGCCCATGGACACAGGGTGTAATAGGCATGGACGCACCATCGTCCCGGCACGGGAAGATCGCGGGGACCGCTCGCTTTTTCGCCCGCTTCCCATCCCGGACCCGCGGATTGATTCTTAAATCCGAACTCGCTACGGCTTTGTCGCTGCGCGGAAGCTGATGGGAGATGTGAGACTTGAGATTGATCGGCAGGCGGCGCACCGGCGAGCGCCGGCGGCTGGGATTTGCTGCTTTGGCTTCGGCGGTCCATCGTGGAACGAACTCCTCGTCAAGGCACCGGCAAGGGCGCGCGGCTCGCGGGCCAACGACCAAGACCCCCATTTCATTCTCCCGCGGAAATTAGCGAGAGGGGCCTGGGGAAGATCGCGCACCGATGATACTTCACCGAGATCGCAACCGTCAACTATTTCGGCGGGGTTTGACGATACCCTTCGCCGGCGGGCGTGACGGCATCGAAGGCGTCATTCCCCCCGCGCCACTCGGCGGCGGGGGCGTTGAGTTTGATCTCGGCAGCGCCCTCCTGGCCGGTGATGACGGTCGCCTGCATATTTAGCACCGTGGTCGCGGGGACGGCCTTGGCGGTTCCGCCCTCGGCCGGGGCGATCAGGCAATGATCCATGGTGATCGTCGAGAAGCGGGTATTGTCCTTCTTGTCGGTTTCGACCTGGATCGATCGACGGTCGCCGAAGAACGTGCAGTGGATGAGTTTCAATTCGCTGCCCGCGCCGGTCCATAGCCCGCAGTCGTGGTTATGGTTGCCGCGATCGAGCGAATAGGCCGAGAGGCAGTTCTCCATCACCACCGGCGAGGCGCTGGCCCAAAAACGGAAATTCCGCTTGTTGTCCACCGAAATGCAATTCCGCAGCGTTACGTTCTGGCTCTTGATGTCCCAGCCGCCATCGGTATTGTCGAACGCGGCACAATTCTCGAATACCAAGTTTTTCACGGCCCGTTCGCCGGCGTAACCGTCGGCGTTCCAGTACTTTTCCCCGCCGTCCATGTAGTTGCGGGCCGAAACACAACCGGTGAAAGTGATCTCCTCGTCGAGAATCCCGTTATCCCCGCCCTGGACATGGAAGCCCATCGGGAAATTCTCAGTGTACCACTCCTTGCCCCCGGCGTCGGCGTGGATGTTGACGAGGCGGACCTTGGTGCATCCGCCGAGGATGCGCACGGCGTTCTTGGTGTATTCCTTGACCGTGCAATCGCGCAGCTCGATGTCGCTGGATCGGTTTTCCGGTGAGGTGGCGGCACCGTCGATCCAGAAGGCCGTTCGTGTGGCGGCGACCTCAATGTTGGCGATTCGCACGCCATGATTCTGTCCGTCGAAGTCGATAACCATGCTGTGGCCGTCGGCCCGCAGGTCGCGGATGGCCACATAGCTGACCCCCGGCGCGATCGACAGCAATTTCGTGCCGGTCTTGGCCGGGTTGTCCTTGGTGAAGTTGCTTTTGAAAAGCGGCAGCCCGGCCCCGGTGTCCTTGCCGGCGAGGGTCTTCATGGCATCGAGACCGCTCCCGCCGGTGCTGAGATGAAGCTGCACGCCTTCATAGGTTCCGCTGGCGATCCAGACGGTGTTGCCGGCGCCGGCGGCGTCGATGGCGTCCTGGAGCTGCCCACCGGGTCGGGCGTTGTCCATGTCCTTTCCCGACCTATCTCCCGAGCCCTCGGGCGAGACGTATTGGTCGGACGACGCCGGCGCCACCACCGCCGCCGGGTCGATCGCCGCCTTGGGCGCCTTCGCCGGCTTGGCGGTCTTGGCCGCAGGCGCTGCATCGCCTTCGGGACCTTCGAGCTTTACGTTGGTGAACCAGACGCTGGCACCCACTGCCGACTCCTTCTGCACATAGCGGCACAAAATCTGCACATTGTCGGCCTCGCCGCTGTCGAACTCGAGAGTCAGGGTCCTCCAGTCATTTCCCGAGCCGTCCTTGTGCGGCCGCCCGAGTTCCTTGTTCTTGGTCCGCGGCTTGACCATCAGCATCGCTAAATCTGGCTTGCTGCTGCGGACCTCGACGCTGGCGGTGTACTTGGTGTTGGGCTTGACCTTGACGGTCTGGCGGATCTCTCCCAGGCTCCCGCCGGCCGCCTCGGTGATATCCACCCGCGCCGCCGTCGCCGCCGGACCGCCTTCGAGCTTCTCCTGCTTCAGCGGCTGCTTGGTGGCATGAGTCCACCCCGCCGGCGAAGCGCCGCTCCAATCGGAAAAATCTCCATTGCTGACCAGATTCCTGGCCTGCGCTGTGCCGACGAACAACCCGACGGATAAAATCGCCGCCAACCGCATTTTCAGGTTCATGTTCGCTTACCCTCTACCTTCATAGGGCGGAGTTCGTCCCCACCTTGTCTACGAAATCGTTGGGGAGAGCAACGCCCTATGGCTCGAACTATGTCGGGTAGGGTTCGTCACCACCCTGGCTGTGAAACCGGTAGTGAGCAACCCCACTCTGCGCTCGGGTCAGTTTTTCCAGAAGAGCCAGACCTGCTCTTTCTCACTCAATGGAGGAGACGTTATCTGCCGTCGGGCCCAGGTCTCGCAGTGGCCATCGTAGAACAGAATGTTCACCTTCTGATCGTCGGGCGTTCCGTGTCGATAGGCGATCGCCCCGAACTTGCCGCTTCCCGTGGGGTTGAACTCGTTCTGGTAGGCATAGATGTCGTTCATGGTCAGTTCCCAGCTCATCCCGTCGGCGACGGCGAGCTTTTGGTACGGCTGACGCACCTGGTTAAATTTGAACGCGCCAATGTTGTTTGGCGCATACTGGGTACGCCGGGTCTGCTCGTGATTCATTCCATAGGTGCTGGAAAGGGACACGCGCGCACCGAGCGGGATATCCATGTACTTGACCGAAGTGGGACACAGCATCCCGATGGCCCAACCATCCGAGGCTTTGTCCGTCTGGCCCAGCGCCTTGCGGAATATCGGCTGCGACTGCCACTCCACCCCATCGAGGGAATAGGGCAAGACCCAGTTTCGCTGCTCGGCGGCATACTGGGCGTACCCCATCCCGATCTGGCGCAAGTTGCTCAGGCAGCCCAACCGGCTGGCCGCTTCCCTAGCCTTGTTGAGCGACGGAAGCAGAATCGAAATTAACAGCGCGATGATCGCAATCACCACGAGCAGTTCGATCAAGGTGAAACCAATTCGCCTTTTCATGGCCGACTCCTGATTTGAGGCCATTTGCAAAGTTTTCCCAGCGGCCCCCCCCGGGCGGCGCTTAGCGCCGCCGCCGTGCCAAGCCCGCGAAGCCGACCAATCCGAGCAACCCGAGAGACGTCGGTTCGGGGACGACTTGCAGGTTTACAAATCCGCCGGCGTTGTCGGCGATGATGTTGTAGGTGTATCCGCCGGGCATCGAACCCAGGGCCAGGCCGTTGTCGGTCAAGCCGCCGCCGGCGAAGGTGAACAGGCGATAGGTGCCGGGTCCGAACCCGGGCAAGTCGGTGACGTTCAATACGCCGTCGAGGGTCAATGCGCCCGAGAGGTTCACGGTATCGTAGGCGGTGCCCGCCCCGGCCAGGCCGGGCGTGCCCATTTGCAGGTCGATCGCCGTGGCGTTGGTCAAGGCCATGGCCCCGGTCACGCCCAACGCGCCCACGGTCGAGGCGCCGGTCCCATCGGCATTGACCGAATCGCCCGGCAGCAGCGCTGCGGCACCGGTGAGGCCCAGCGTCGTGGCCACATAAGTCCCGCCGCCGCGGATTTCGCCATTATTGGTGAGAATGGCGTTGCTGTTGATGATGATCTGTGCCCCGGCGCGGGCTTCCATCCGTCCATCGTTCTGGAACACCCCCTCGTTCAACACCAAGCCCGCCGCGCTCGAGGAGACCAGGCGTCCGGAGGCATTGTTGGTGAACTTGACGGCGCTGGGCGATGCGGTCGTGCCGAGCGGATCGAGAATCAGTTGCTCGTTCGCTCCGGTCGCCTTGATCAGACCATCGTTAAAAAGCAGCAGCGCGTTACGCCCAATCTCGCCGGCCCCGAAAATCGTATGGCCGGCGCCGTTGGTGAAAGTCCCAGTACCGGTGCTGCCGGTGTCCCGCGAGAGGCCAATGATGGACTTGAAATTAAGGCTCGGACGCCCCATCAACTCGACCGAACCGTTGCCGCCGAGGGTGACGGATTCCGAACCGGCACCGATGGAAAGGATCAGGCTGGCGCTGTTGCCCACAAAGGTGGCGGCCGTGCTATCCAGTTGGATCGTGCCGTTGTTAGTGAAGGTTCCGCTACCGGGAATGGATAGGACGGCGCTGTTGCCGCCACTATCGCCCCCGGTGGAAGTCGCCAATACGATGTTCCCGGCGTTGGTGTTTCCCGGGACGACCGACAAGGTGCTGGTCCGGCCGTGGCCACCGCCCCCGCTCTGCGCGGTGATGGTTCCTGTATTGAACGTGTTGCCCGTGCCTTGGAGGATCAACGCGCCCGCGCCGTCGTTACTCTTTCCGCTGGGGCGGATGGTGATGGTTCCGGCATTGGCCATCGTCTCGGTGACGTACAGTCGGGTGGTTGTGTTCTGGGAACCGCCCGACTGGTAGGTGATCGTGTCGGGCGAAGCAACGCTCAAGCCCCGGATGGTCAGGGTCAGGTTGCTCAGCGACGTGTTCCCATAGTTGATGCTGGTCGGTGCCGTTCCGATTCCATCGGTGCCGTTGATGACCGCGTCCTCGACATTCGTGTCGGGCACGTCGGCGGGGGTCCATTGGGTGCTGTCGTTCCAGGCACCGCTTGCCCCGCCGGTCCATACCACTGCCGCCGAGGCGGCGCTGGAGAGGAACAGGCCGCCGATAGCGGCCGACAAAATCGCCTTTGTACTCAAATGACGCATGGCAAAACCTCCGACTGTGAGATGCCTCCGGAAAAATCTCGGCGGTGGTCCGGCACACCGCCGGCCGATTCCCGCCACACAAATTGCATGTGTACCGATTCTTGTCGCGGCTCCTGCTCGGGATCGTCCAGCCGGGTTTCCAGCATCCGATCCACCGCCAAAGCCACGTCGCGGAACTTGCGATCCCCCGTCGCCAACGCCGGACGCCACAGGCGTCCGAACTCGGCATCGTTAAAACCTACTACCGCCACGTCATCCGGCACGCGCAGGCCGCGATCCTGCACGTCGCGCATCACGTAGAGCGCCCCGATATCGTTAAAACAGAACACCGCGTCGATCCCCAACTCACGCCCGATCGGGAACGCCCGGCGGAAGCCCTGCAGGTGCAACTGCCCGTGCGACTCGGCTTGGGTGGGGTGATCCAGGTCGATCAGCATCCGATCGTGTCCGATCCCGCGCCGGCGGCATTGTTCGGCGAAAACCGCGAATTTCGGCGGATTGGATTCCTGACTCATCGACAGCGCCATCGCCGGCTGCCTTCGTCCGGTGTCGGCGAAATGATCGACCACTTCGCGGATCGCCTGATCGCGGTCATGGACTACCAAGTCGCCGGGGAAACCATCCACCGGCTCGCGGGCAACGCCCACCACCGCGGGCGCTGACTCGAGCCGGGCGACGATGCGCGGATCGGTGAGTTGCGAGGGGATCGCCTGCACCACGATCGCATCGACCCGGCGGGCCAGCAGATCATCGAGCTGGCGGCACATGGCCGACGTTTTTTCGGTGTACTGCGCCTGGTAGGTGGCGAATCCGCGGCGCTGAAGACGTTCGAGAATATCCAATCCGATAACGGCGTCCCCGGCCCAGGGATCGACGAACGCCCAAACCACCCCAATCGACCGCGTGCAAGCCCCGCGCAGCCCGGCGGCGAGCCGGTTGGGCCGATACCCCAGTTCATTGGCGACGCGAATGATGCGTTGACGAGTCGAGTCGTTGATTCGGCCGTTGGCGCCGAAGGCGATCGAGACCGTCTTCTGGTTCAGCCCGAGCTTCTCCGCGATGTCGGCCTGGGTGATGGGCATACTGCACCTTCGTAGGATCAAGTCTAATCCTACGAAGGTGCAAAAGCAAGTGAAAATTTTGCTCCAGACGTTTCCCGCCCCCGGCACCTGGCAAAAGTGGACATTATTGTGACACAAAGCTTTATGTTGAATACATTTACAAGCCACGTCCCCCAGTTCTGAACGTCCCCCAGTTCTGACCTGGCAAGAGTGGACATAATTGTGAGACAAAGCTTTATGCTGAATGTATTTACAAGCCACGTCCCCCAATTCTACACGTCCCCCAATTCTACACGTACCCCAATTCTGCACGTCCCCCAATTCTGCTGCGTCCCGGTTTCATTGCCCAATCTCTTGCTATTCTATGACCCGCCCCGCAAGCGCGATTGCCCTGAGCTCGATCCACGAAGTGGTCGACCTGAATTGCATCTTGAAACGCGGCGATGGATGATGGCGAGGTGTTTTCTTGCAAGGGGCGACTTATGAAACGTCTGATGATGTGGCTTTGTGTGTTGGCGATGGTGTGGGCCTCTTCGGCGATGGCGGGAGGCGAGGTTAAGGTGAGGCAGGAGGCACCGGCGATGTTGCCGTTGATGCTCAACGACGGCACCCGACTCGATTTGGAACAAGCGCGCGGCAAGATCGTCGTGCTTTACTTCTACGAGCAGCAGTGCCCGAGTTGCAGGAAGAAAGTGCCCGAGCGCAATGCCTGGCTCGAGAAGTTCAAAGACAAGCCGGTCAAGTTCGTTGCCATCGGTGCCGGGGATACCGCGGTCGAGGTTCAGGAGTATGTGCGAACGGCACAGCTCAGGCTGCCGGTCACACCCGATCCACTGAGTGTCCTGGAAAAGACTTGGGGGTTTACGATTTCGCTGAAGAACATATACCAGACGCGCATCATCGACTCTGTTGGTGAATTGGTGGCGTACTCGGTGGACGGTCCGCACTTTGACAGGGCGCTTGAGACGGCGACTTGGCGGTACAATCGCGAGGGCTACGATCCGGCCCTCGTGCCGGTACTCGACAAATTCGAGTGGGGCGATCCAGCCGGCGGTGCCAAACTGCTAAAGCAGGCGCGCAGAACATCGAAAAGGTCGATCGCCGAAAGCGCCGAAAAGCTGTTCGGCGTTCTCAAGGCCGAGTGCCAGTCGGACATGACACAGGCGGAGTCAAGTCTGGAATCCGACCCGGTGAAGGCTTACGATCTGCTCACCCGCATCGGCATGATCGTGGATGGCGACCCCCTCGCGAAACAAGCCGACGAAAAGCTCAAGACCTTGAAGAACAACAAGGCGGTGAAGGACGAACTGGGCGCTCGGAAAATGCTCGATCAGCTTTCGATAGCGGTGATCAAAGCCCGCATGGGCCAGGAACGAGAGGTGGCGAATTACGCCAGCTCGATCGCGCAGAAATATCCCGACACCCCGACCGGCAAGCGTGTCAAGCGGATACTCGAAGCCTGGCGCTGAAGCACCCTCGGCCAGCGCCGCCACCGCAGGGGAAGTGGCAGTTCGACCACGTCCAGATGCTCCTGGCGCTGAAGCACCCTCGACCCGAACCGGTGCCGCGGGGGGTTGTCGGCCAGCCACCGCATGAACCGCGACCGGTCCGGCCCGCGCCAGGCCAGAGAATCCTCGCCCCCTTATGCCTTTTGTGGCGGCGAAGGATTCAAGGGGACGTAGTTGGGGCGTAGCTCTTTTCCGTCGTCAGGTTTAATCGGAGGTCTTCCCAGACGCGTGTCTCATTGATGCCCGCCGCCGCTAAAAAACGTCGCGGGCTGGGGGGCGTTCGCGCATGGGGGACTTTGCCCTACACTTCGTCGGCTATGATCGAACTGAAAATACCATCGGTGCGGCTTCCCAATGGGCAGGAGATGCCGATGCTCGGGCTGGGCACTTGGCGAATGGCCGAGGGCGCGGAAGCCGAATCGTCGGTGTCGGCGGCGCTGGAACTGGGGTATCGGCACATCGACACCGCGGCGTTGTACGGCAACGAGGCCGGGGTCGGTCGGGCCTTGGCCCAATCGGGCGTGCGGCGGGAATCGGTCTTTGTGACCACGAAGGTCTGGAACGACGATCTTCGCAAGGGCGAAGCGGCGGTTCGTGCCGCGTTCGATGCATCCCTCGACCGTCTGAAGATGGACTATGTGGATCTGTACCTGATCCACTGGCCGGTGCCGGACAAGTTCATCGCGGCATGGAAAGTGCTCGAGCAGATTCACGCGAGCGGCCGGGCCCGCGCCATTGGCGTGAGCAATTTCCTCGTGAGCCATCTTCAGGCTCTCTTGCCGCACGCGACCGTCAAGCCGATGGTCAATCAGGTCGAGTTTCACCCCTGGCTGATGCAGCGCCCGCTGATGGAGTTGTGCCGGCGCGAGCGGATCATTCTCGAGGCCTGGTCGCCGTTGATGCAGGCCAAGGGGTTGGACCTGCCGGCGCTGGTCGAGATCGCCAAGGCCCACCAGCGCTCGCCGGCCCAGGTGGTGCTGCGATGGGACATCCAGCATCAGGTGGTGACGATTCCCAAGAGTACCCACCGCCGTCGCATCGTCGAGAATGCGGCGATCTTCGACTTCGAGTTGTCGCCGGATGAGATGGCGCGGATCGATGCCTTGGATCAGAGCAAGCGGATCGGCCCCAGTCCGGACAACTTTGATTTCTAACTGGACTTTTGCAAAACGCCGATTCAGACGCCGAGGACACCTTGGAATGCTCAGGAAATCAAGTATTCCAAAGCCGCGAGATCTTCATTTTGCAAAACTCCAGTTCTGATATACGCCGGCGGAAGAATGACGACGATCCTGGGGATTGAATCGACCTGCGATGAGACGGCCGCGGCGCTGGTCGCGGACGGCCGCCGCGTGATCAACAATGTCGTGGCCACGCAGGTTGAGCTGCACGCCCGCTATCGCGGCGTGGTTCCCGAGATCGCCAGCCGGGCCCACCTGGAAAATCTTCTGCCGGTGTTGATCGAGGCGTGCGGACCGACGGGGCTTGAGGCGGTCGATGCCATCGCTGTGGCGCATCGGCCCGGGTTGATCGGCTCGCTGCTGATCGGGGTGACCGCGGCCAAAACACTTGCCTGGGCATTGAACAAGCCGCTGATCGGCGTCGATCACGTCCATGCCCACCTCTACAGCGTCCGCCTGGTCCCACCCGCTTCCTCGTCGTCGTCGTCGGCGGTTCCGGATGATCCGGTGCGGTTTCCGGCGATCGGACTGGTGGTGTCCGGGGGGCATACGGCGCTGTACGCCATGGACAGCTTCGAGCAGGCGCGGCTTGTCGGATCCACGCTCGATGACGCCGTCGGCGAAGCGTATGACAAGGTCTCGGCGATCCTGGGTCTGGGATATCCCGGTGGGCCGGTGATCGATCGGCTGGCGGCGGATGGCGATCCGGCGGCGATCCGATTCCCGCGGACGCTCCTGTCGCGTCAGTCGTTGGATTTCTCGTTCAGCGGGTTGAAGACCAGCGTGCTGTATCGCGTGCGCGGACACCAGGGCCGCCAGCGCGGTCCCGAGTCGCTCGATTCGGGGCAGATCCGTGACGTGGCGGCGGGATTTCAGGCCGCCTGCATCGACGTGCTGGTGAAAAAACTTCGGCGGGCGGTGCGCCAGTTCGCGGCCCGATCGGTGATCGTCGGCGGCGGCGTCTCGTCCAACCGGGGCCTGCGACTGGCGCTAGCCGACTTCGAGGTCCCGGTGCATCTTCCCTCCCCGGTCTACTGCACCGACAACGCCGCGATGATCGCGGGACTGGCCCATCTCTCTTTCGTCGCCGGTCGTTTTTCCCAATTGAACTTGGATGCGATCACGAACAGCCAGTTCGCAGAACATACTATTGTCTGATGTTATTATACCGCTCGCGGGTCGTTTTGAGACAATCCGATTGGAAAAACACGGGACCACGCCGAAGTTTCCGAGCCATTGTGGAGGTCCCGCCGAAGGCCGCGAGCGGTATGAAAGACTTCCCTCCCTCTTCCCCTCCGTGGCC
>JBBQNJ010000011.1:0-79130 GCA_038329845.1 Tepidisphaerales bacterium
CGGCGCCCGTGTCCGCAGTGCTGCGAAATGCTGTCATCGTCCTCAACGGCGGCGAGGGTGTCCTTAGCGGTCATCGACGCACCGGCTGGGCAGAGTACATCGCCCGCGGCGCGCTCCAGGCGATCGCCGACGCGGGGCTGCACGCCATGAGCCTTCATCCGTTCCAGGCCAACCCCGAAGAAATCAGCAACATCCTCGCTGGTCAGCCGTACGGCATCATCGTTCCTGAAATCTCCAAAACGTTCCACGACGTGCAGAAGTGTCTCGAATCTTTCGGACCTTCGATCCGCATGGTGGTCTACGGCGACTGGTCGGAGTCGCAGGCCTATGACCGCGTGGTGTCAGACCATGAGGCCGGCAGCTACGAACTCACCCGCTGGCTGCTGGCGCAAGGCAGGCGGCGAATCGTCACGCTCTGGTCGGACAAGAGCGAGGGCTACTGGCTGGCCCGCCGTCGGACGGGTTACGAACGGGCGATGCGCGAGGCAGGGCTTGAGCCTCTGCCTCCCTGCGATATGCCCCCCTTCCCCGAACAAGGCTACTCCAGCCCGCAAGCCTTCACGGATATCCAGCGACACGTCGCCGGTTATCTGCTGGAAGTGCTGAACACGCGCGCGCCTGCCGATGCCCTGATGCTCAGTACCGATGGCCACTTCTTCGCGACCGCCGCCGCCTGCCGAATGCTCGGTAAAGAGCCAGGCCACGACGTGCTGATCACCGGATACGACAACTATTGGCAGGATTCACCGGAACTCGCCGCGTTGCCTGAGCCGCCTATCGCGCCGGCAGCCACCGTGGACAAACAGAACATGCTGATCGGGCGCGAACTGGTCGCGTTGCTTCGCCGGCGCGTGGCCGGTGAACTACCCGATGAACCGCAGGTGCGATTCATCGAACCGAAAATCGTCGATTGTAATGCCCAAAAACACCTCTGACCCGCGTGGGCCAGATGCACTGTCATTTTTACTCTGAGGAGGCTGGTATGCGGATGAGTCAATTTTTTGTGGCCGCGGGTTTCGGAGCGGCACTGATGTTTTCCGGAACAAGCCATGCGGCGGTGATTGTGAACTACGCGTTCGGGGCGAATCTGAGTCCCGATTCGACGGCAGCGAACATCACGGGCTATGCGATAACAGGTGCAGGAAGTCTTTCGCGTAGCGGAAGCACCTTGTCGGCTCAAATCAGCGATTCGAGCGTGGGCGCGAATCAGTCCGCTGGGAAGACGGCCAGCTATTTTGAGGTGAAAGTCGACGTGGCTTCTGGCTACAAAATCAACCTTACCGATTTGACCTTCAATCCCGGCGCGCGATTCATCAGTTCGAGCTATGGCTTCGGCGTGTTGTCGAGTATTGATGCATACGCGGCAGATGTCCTTTCCCCAACCGTCACCTTCACGGCGGCCAGCGCCGACACCTTCGGTTCGCTGGTGACTACGAATCTGTCGGGTGCATCGTTCCAAGGTCTAACAGGTACGCAGACGTTTCGCATCTACACGTGGGAGAACGCAGCACGCGTTGCGAATAGCTTCTCGCGGGTGGACAACGTGACGCTGAACGGCTCGGTCGTTCTCGTCCCTGAGCCGGCAACGGTCGGACTGCTCGCCGTCGGCGGACTGACGATGCTGGCGCGACGCCGCCGCACGCATGCCCGTCACGTTCCTGAGACAAAGGCGGCACGCACGGACTGATATCGGTAGTTTTTTCGGAGTGGTACCCGCGGAATAGCACGATGTCGTGCTTCCGTCGGGAGTTTCAGTGAGGGTTGTCGTCAATTGCGGTTGCGCGGATGACACTGGTTTTTTAAGTTCTATGGAGGAATAAGATGCAATTCAAACAGTCACACAAATCGATACTCGTCGCGTCCGTCGCGGTCGTGAGCGCCCTGCTAGGCTCGACCACACATGCCGCGATCAACGCGTCCTGGTCCGGGACCGGGAATTGGTCGGATGCCACCAAGTGGTCCACCAATCCCACCGTGCCCGGTGCCATCGACGACATCGCGCAACTCCCCAACACCAGCACCGGCGATGGCACCACCACGCTGGACGGTGCCAGGACCGTCGGCACGCTCCAGAACATCACGCCCATCGGCGCAGGCCGCACCTGGACCATCAACGCCAGCGCGGGCAATGCCCTGACCATGCAGAGGACCACCGGCTCGGCGCTGATCAACGTGACCAGCAACGTCGGCGCCACGCTGACCATCAACCCGGCTATCGTCACCGCCTCGCCCCTCACCATTAGCGCCACCGGCAACGACGGTCAGATCCAGACGATCAACCTCAACGGCACGCTGACGGGCACCGGCAATGTCACCACCGATTTTGACGGCACCGGCAGCAACGCCGGTTCCAATATCAACATCAGTTCTCTCAACACCACTGGGACATTCACCGCCCAGGGCAACAAGTCCAGCAACGGCACCAAGATTGCCACCATCAGCGGCGTCATCGGCGCCAATGTTACCACCGTCACCAAGACCGGCTCGAGTACCTTGGTCTTTACCGGGACCAATCTTTACACCGGCAACACCACGGTCTCCGGCGGCGTGCTGCGGGCCAACGATGGCGTCGGGCTAAAGGCCAGCTCCCTCCTGACCCTCAGCGGGGGCACGCTCGAGTCCTCGGCCAACTTCACACGCTCCCTCGGCAGCGGGGTGGGCGAAGTCCAACTGTTAACCACCTTTAACTCCGGCTTCAGCGCTCGTGGCGGCCCGGTAGTGGTCGCTCTCGGCGGGACCGCCAGCCCCACCGCGCTAACCTGGGGTTCGGGCGGCTTCGCCCCCAACGACTTCATCCTCAACGCTGCCTCGGCCGACAACACCTTGGACTTCAGAAACGCCGTAAATCTCAATGGTAGCGCCGGTCAGCGGACTGTTCAAGTCAGTGCGAATGTAGCAACGATGAGCGGTGTGATCTCCAATTCCCTCAGCACCTCGTATGGTTTGACTAAGACCGGCGCCGGCGTATTGGCTTTGACTGGCATCAACACCTACCAAGGCACAACGACCGTCAGCGGGGGCGTGCTGCGTGCGACCGAGGGAGTGGGTCTGCCTACCAATAGCCGCATTGCCATAACCAGTGGAGTGATCGAGACAAACCAAAGCCTCGATCGTCCGATCGGCAGCACCGCCAGTACGGACCAGATGCGTATCACCGGCGGAACGAGCGGTTTCAGCGCCCGAGGCGGACCGATTCAGGTTGCGTTCGGCACACTCGCTACGCCTACCGCACTGACGTGGGGAGCAAGCGATTTTGCACCATCCGTCTTCGTTCTTAATGCGGCCACAGCAGATAACACCTTGGACTTCAGGAACGCGATCAGCCTCGGTAGTGCCAACGCTACCCGAACCGTACAGGTCGATGCCAATGTCGCCACCCTGAGCGGCGTTCTGAGCAACTCCGCCGCCACCCTTAACCTCACCAAGACCGGCTTGGGAACGCTGGTCCTGGGCAACGTCGCCAACAGCTACAACGGCACCACCACCATCAGCGCCGGCACGCTTCGCGCCAATGATGGCACGAGTCTCCCCTCGACTGGGAACCTCAATATCGCCGGCGGCGTCTTCGAGACCGGAGTGGACATGGTCCGGCCCGGCGGAAGCGCGGCCGGGCAGGTTCAACTCACCGCCAGCAACAGCGGCTTCAGCGCCTTCGGCGGCCCGGTGGTGGTCGCCATCGGCGGCACTGCCAGCCCCACCGCACTGACCTGGGGCACCACGCCGTTCAACCCGGGCAGCACGCTGATTCTCAACGCCGCTACCGCCAACAACACGCTGGACTTTAAGAACGCCATCAACCTGGGTGCTAGTGGCAACAACACCCGCACCATCCAGACCGACGCCAACGTCGCTACCATTAGCGGTTTAATTTCCAGTTCCGGCGGAACTCAGAGCCTGACTAAGACCGGCGTGGGCACGCTGGTCCTGACCAACGCCAATTCCTATAACGGCACCACCTCCGTCAGCGGAGGCACGCTGCTGGTCAACGGCTCGCTTGACAGCCGCACTACTGCGGTGAACGTCTCCGCCGGGGCGACGCTCGGGGGCTCGGGAACCATCAACCGCCCGGTCAACGTCACCGGCAACCTTGCCCCCGGCAACTCACCCGGAACGCTCGACATCGTCGGCAATACCGCCTTCAACACCGGTTCGGCCTTCACGGTTGAACTCAACGGCAAACTGCCTGGCGATGGGGCCACCGATTACGATCAGCTCAATGTCACCGGGACCGTTAACCTAACCGGCACCGTCACCTTGGCGGCGAGCGTTCTGCCCAACGGCATTAACACCATCGCCAGCACGGACGTGTTCTACATCCTAACCCGTTCCGCCGCGGGCACCCTTGGAGCTAACACCTTCGACACCCTCGCCGAAGGCGCGACCGTGTCGCTCAACGGCGGGCTGTACTCCGGCAAGATCACCTACCTGGCCGACTGGACCGGCACGCAGGCCGGCAGTTCGCTGACGGGCGGTAACGATGTAGCGCTCTACAACGTCGTCGTTCCCGAACCCACAACGTTCTCGTTGTTGGCGATCGGTGCCGGCGCACTACTGCGTCGTCGTCGCGCGGTGTAGTACCAAGGTGTAGTACCAAGTAGGCGTGGCCGCCCCACGCCTACTTCAGATCGTACAGGGGTAACATTTCAGCCGAATGCCGGCACGTTGATTCTGAGGCTGATATCGCGGGTCAGCAGACAGACCCAACTTGACTGAGGCCGCAAAAACGGGAATCGCGGCAGACGGCTGAAGTGTTACGTACAGGGGATAGCGGAGCAAAGGCCGGACCATGCGATATGGCAGACAAGGCAAATCTCGCGGTTTCACACTGATTGAGCTGCTGGTCGTCATTGGCATCATTGCAATATTGATTGCGATACTGTTGCCAGCATTGAACCAGGCACGGCGGGCCGTGTCAACCGTGGTATGCCTCAGCAACCTGCGACAGATCGGGTTGGCGATGTCGATTTACATGGCCGAATCGGGGGGCTATTGCCCCGAGTCGTATCGTTTCGAGAAGCCCTATCCGCCCAGCAACTGGGGAGAAACGGACCATATCTGGTGGAGCAAACTCATCGCCGCGGGGGGATTGCCCAGTAATCAGTACGTTTGGTGCCCGGAATCTCCCGGCGTTGCTCAGCGGGGCTACCCGGATCCGACCCATCCCCGGCCGGGTTGGGTGGTCAAGGCACACTTGATGCCGAACAACTCGTATCCCGGCTCGCTGTCGATCGGCAGTCTCGGGATGCTGAGCTACTCGTCAAAGCCATTTCGAGTTGCCACCATCACCATGCGGTCGTCCAGTAAGCCTGTCGTGATGGATTGTGTCGATCGTGGCGGGATGCCGGGAATCACTAATGTTACGCTGCTGATGAAACGCCTCCAAAGCCCTTACAATGACCTGCGCGTCCGCGGCTGTTGCGTGATGTTCGGCAACCCGGAGCAATTCCTCTCCTTAAGACATAGGTTCCGAACAAATGTTCTGTTCTTCGACGGCCACGCCACGACCTTGCAGCCGGAGGACGCTTGGAACGCGGCACAGAAGAAGGAAGTAAACTGAGTTGTCGAAGTCCGATTGCGTCCTTGAGCTCCTAAGGATCAACCCATGAATCAATTCCTTCAGATTGCAGGGGTTGCGTGTCTTTTCGCCTCCACGACGTTTGCGCAAGACACGAAGCCGTCGCTTCCTACTGTGCTTCAGGCGAAGACGACATGGATCGGCAACACGTTTGGCCAAGGCAGTCGACAGACCGGCAAATGGGTGCAGAACCAGATGTTCGCGATCGCGGTTACGCCCGATGGCGAGGTGTTCGCCAACAGCCCGTGGGACGAAGGCGGACGCGAGGTTGGCGTTTACAAGGACGGCGAGGTCATCGGGAAGATGGCAGATACGCATGGCGTCCAAGGCGGGTATGCCATTGCGACGGATGAGAAGTACGTCTTCACAGGAATGAAGAGCGGCTTCGTGCGTCGGTACCTGCACTCGGGAAAGACCGCGCCGTTTTCTGGTGGTGAGAAGGATAAAAGTTGGCTGCGGGTGACCGAGGATAAAACGGGTCCTGCGGGGCTGACGGTGCAAGATGGTCAGCTATTCGTCGCCGACAACGCTGGCGGCGAGATTAAAGTGTACGAAGCAGAAACGATGAAGCTTCTGCGAAAGTTTGATTGTCCTGCCGCCGGCGCGATCGTGGCAAGCAAAGACGCGCTGTGGGTGATCCGAAGCCCGTCGCCGCGAGCTGGCGAGGCAGTGCTCAAGTACTCGCTCGACGGGATCAAGCAGCCGCAGGTGATTGGCGACGTCAAACGCCCCAGCGCGCTGGCGATCGACGTTCAAGGACGGTTGCTTGTGGCGGACAACGGGCCGGCCCAACAGATTGTGATCTATGATGTCGCTGGCGAGCCCAAACGCGTCGGCACTATCGGTCAAACCGGTGGCGTGTTCGCCGGGGAGGTGCCTGGACGGATGGGGCCTGATCGGTTCTATGGCATCACCGGCGTCGGCTTTGATTCCGAGGGCAACCTCTATGTGAGTTGCAACGGTTTCAATTGGTCCGGGAGTGATCTGCGCGTGTTCGATCCGCAAGGCAAGCTGAAATGGCAGCTCCAGGGCCTCCACTTTGTTGACACCGCCGACGCCGACCCCATCGACGACACCGCGGTGTTCTCCATGCAGGAGCGATACGAGATCGACTACACCGCCGCCGAATCCGGCAAAGGTTGGAAGCACGCCGCCTACACGCTGGACCCGTTCCGCTACCCGCAAGACCCACGTCTGACCGGACGTAAGCCCAATTCGGTTCGCGTCGTGCGAATCGAGGGGAAGCGATTTCTTTACACGACCGACATGCCCGGCACGGCCACCATCGTCTATCGCTTCGATGGCGAAATCATGGTTCCATGTGTGATGTTACAGCGTGAACCTCAGGGACGTTTGCCGCCCAATTCACCGCCGCAGGCAAGATGGCTTTGGCGCGATCTGAACGCCGACGGAGCGTTTCAATCCGAAGAGTATGTGATCCAAACTGGCGGGCGCGACCGGGTGGCTGGAATGGTCGATTCCTCAGGCGATCTGTGGGAATCGACATGGCAGGGGAAAATCAGTCGGATGCGATGCAAAGGCCTCGATGCCAAAGGCATTCCGATCTATTCCGAAGAAGCCGTTGAGGTCGCCGATCGCCCGCAGGGATGGAAGAACCTCGATCGTGTCGAATACGACGTTGATTCCGACACTCTGTACTGCGGCGGTTACACCGACGAATACCCTCGCGATGACAACCATTTCGCACCACTAGGGCGTGTCATTGGCGCGTACCCGAACTGGAGCAAAGGGAACCGCGAGCCGGCGTGGCGCACCCCGATTCCCTATTCGAAGAAACCTTACTACCTCGCCAAGTCGATGGCGTTCGCAGGCGATTACATTTTTGTGGCGTATTCTGGCGAGGTCGAACAGGTGGTGGTGCTTGAGCGTTCAGGCGGCAAAGTCGTCGGACGGTTCGTGCCCGGACCCGAAATCAACAACACTGCCGGCGACGCGGACGTGCTCTACGCGATCAACGCGATCAAGCGATCCACTGGCGAATACATCGTGTTCCTGGAGGACGATCGTTACGTCAAAATCGTTCTCTACCGTTGGATACCACCTGCTGCTGCCAAGGTGATTCCGCCGTGAAGTGTTGGGACTGCGAACGGCCGCATGATCGAGCGGTCCAGCCAGTTTGTAACGTCGAACGCAAAGCATCACAGGAGTAGACCATGATACATACAATGATACATACAATCCGTGATCAGAACTTCAGCATCCCAAACGGGGTTAGGCGGGTCGGATTGCCCTTCGGTAACCTTACGGAAGAAAATAAAGGTAAATGCCAAGCGTTTACCCTTGTCGAACTACTGGTGGTGATCGGCATTACCGGGGTTTTGATCGCATTACTACTACCGGCGTTGACCAAGGCCCGTGAATCGGTCAATCGGGTGGTTTGCATGAGCAACCTGCGTCAGATCTATTCGGCTTACGCTCTATACTACAACGACAACAACCAGTGGATCGTGGGCGTGGACAACAGCCAGTTCTTTGACAACAACTGGAACGGTACATGGCAGAATGGCAGCAACGGTGCCCGGCTGCAAAAATACCTGCGCACAACCGCAGTCTGGTTCTGTCCCAAAGAAAATCCTTGGATCATTTCCTATACCACCGACTTGGTGAGACTATGGCCGGCGAACCAGAACATCGACACCCCGATGGACTTGGTGCCGCCGCCGCTTCCACCCGGTTGGCCGACATCGAATGTTGGTTCGACAGTCAGCTATGCGGTGCAGCATTGGTCTTTGCGCAACCCTTCCGCTAAACCGGCACCCTGCCAGGGCGCGTTCCAGAAACGAGCGCTAGGAAATGACTTCAAGACGATTCAGTATCCGGTGAATGGGGCGATTTATACGCCGCTCCTCGTCGAAGGCGGATGGTACTACAACCCTAACACTGAAAAGGCACAAGCCGTTCGGCATCCGGGTGGAGTAACCTTTTGTCGTCGAGATGGCTCGGTAGAGTTTTTCCTTTCCCGAACAACGCGCCGTTTACCCATTGATCTATGGGATCAGTGGGGCCAAATGCCGTGGAATCTTCCGACCTACTGCAAGATTCTACAAGAAATGGCAAATTGAGCGTTTTAACCGAGCCTGAATTGAACGTCCTCCTTCCATCTGCGGGTTTAGCAGTCTGCGGTTGGATTCTCAGTGCGCATCAGATTGTGAACGGTATAAACTCTATATCCGTGTGGATTCTGTGCGACGCCATATTGCGCCCTCAACATCGATAAGATGCTGCGCGTTTTAAAGAGTGCGCCGCAGCATAGTGTGCATGCGAGACGGACCCGACTGAGGGGCAATTGTTAATCGCCACGTGCGCAATCCGCTATGCCAGCAACCCCACTCCCCGACCCGAGACTGCTTCATGAAGAATCAACCATTTCAGTTACATCCCGCCGCGATGTTTGTCGCAATTGCGCTGACTTTGGTCGGCGTAGTCGCGTCCCGGCCGGCGTCCGCTCTTGCCGATGAAACCGCCGTCACAGCGCCGGAGCTTCCGGGGGTGTGGTGCGAACTTGAAGCCGGTGGATGGCACACCAATGCCAAGAGTTCCTCCGGTGCTTCAGGCGGCAAGCGCGTGAGCTGGTTCGATCAGAAGGGTCGGGCGGTCTACGTCGAGTTCACCCTTGAAAAGCCCATGCCCAGCGCCATCGTCTATCTGCGCTATAGCGGCGGGAGCAATAAGCCGATCGACCTCAGCCTTGCGCCGATCACGCCCGAGGGCAAGGTCGTCGAGGCCAGACCGCTGGGGCAGATGATTCTCAAAGCCACCGGCAACGCCGATCGCTATGCCTGGGCGCAGCTTCCCATCGGCGATCTGCCGGCGGGTAAGCACCGGCTGATCTACGCTCTGTCGGTGCCCGGCGGAGCTGATCTCGATGTCACCGGCATCGCGGCCGATGAACACAACGGATTGTGGACCCCGCCCGATCAGGTGATCAACGGCAAACTCGTCGGCGTCGGCAGTGTTGCAGTCGCGCTGCTGAGCGTAAAGCCGCCGGCGCAGGCGAACCTGCTGGGGGTGGATGAAGTCACCGGCCCCGCAGCCAAGCCCGTAAGCTTCGCGCTCACATTGCGCAATCAGAATCTAAAGGAACCGGCGAAGCTCGATCTCCGGGGCACGCTGACCGATGCGGCCGGCAAAGCGACCGAGCTTGCAATGGTGACTAAGGAAATCGCACCGGGTACCACCGACAAGGTAATGTATGACGTGCAACTCCCCGGCGAGGGGCAGTTCACGCTGGACCTGCGCATCGAAGGAGACGCCGGAACCAAAGTGAGCATCCCCTATCGCACCACACTGCGCGTGCTGCCGGTAACGCCGATCTGGGTCGAGGGCGAGCGCTGCCAGGGCGTGGGCACCGGCGGTGCGTTGAACAGCGGAAGGGCTGCGGGCGGCTCGTACCTGTTCTACGGCTGGGAACCCAAGGCCGGGGCAACCGTTTCGTTCGCTTTTGAACTCACCAAGGACATGCCGCAGACCATGCTGTATTTTCGCTACAGCCGCCCGGCTTACCGGGATTGGGCCGGTGCTGCGCCGACCGATATCCACCTTGGGCCGGCGACTGCAACCAAATTTGATGACCCGGGTGTAAAACGCATCGCGCCGACGCAAATGGAACTGACTAAAGACGCGATGGCCTGGCAGAGCGTGGCGCTGGGAGCGTTGCCGGCAGGGAAGCATCGCGTCTTTCTGGTCTCGCCCCGCGCGTTTGGAGGCGGCAATCTCGATATCCTGGGCATCCTGCCCCCGATCGAACGCGGGCTTTGGCTCCCACCTAACACCGTTGTCGATGGCCGGCTCGCCGGCGAAGGCTCCCTGCGCAGCGGCGGCATCGAAACCCTCGGCGCACTCCGTGGCGAACGCCCCGGCAATCTCCTGCCCGGGGCAATGGTCCTCGGCCCGAACGCTAAGCCCGCACGATTCACCGCCACGTTCGTTAACCGACTGGCCACCGAACCAGTGACCTGCCAGCTTGTGACCGAACTATCGAGCGATGTCGGCGTCGTCGGTACACCTGTCAACCAAGCCCTCACGCTAGGGCCTGGCGAGACACGGGAACTGCCGCTGGACATCCGCGTGCCCGACTACGGCTGGTACAACCTTCGTGTCACGCCTCAAGGCTCCGCCGAGGCCAAGCCCCTTGATGCCATGTTCGCCGTCCTGCGTGCTCCTGCACAGGGGGTGCGGCCCGACAGCATGTTCGGCATCAACATTTTCGACAGCGGTCCGGATGACCTCGAACTGGCGCAAATGCTCGGGGTGAAGTGGCGGCGCGGTGTTCCGGGCGTCAAGCCCGACGTCGTCAACCCCGCTTCGGGCAAGTTCTGGGACGATGCCGGTATCCAGAAAGCTCGCCAGACTGTCGAGAATTGGAAACAGCACGACATCCTTTGCATGGGCACAATCGACTACAACATGAGTTGGAACGTCCAGCCCGATCCGCTGGGGCGAAAGATGCAGACCCATGAGAACCGGCCCAAGGATCTCGCCGCGCAGGCCGAGATGGTGTACCAGACCATCAAGCCCATGGTGGACCTGGTGCCCCACTGGGAGTTGTGGAACGAGCCGTGGATTCATGAATGGACCTGGCGCTCGGGCACGGCTCAGGACTACCGCGACATGACCCGACTCATCTGGGAGCGGGTCAAGCCGGAGTTCCCTCAGGCGCAACTCATCGCCGGCGGCTCGACCTCTTTCCAGCGCGACGTCCTTTTCGCCCAGGGGAGCAAGGATGCCGGCTACGCCGATGGTGTGACCGCGCACATGTACGGCATACCCGAGGGCACTTCCGTCGCCTATGCCGCGCTCGATGCCGCAATGCTGCAGCGCTACGCGAAGGACGGCGGCAAGGCCAGCATCTGGTCCACCGAGCTGGGCACCTCCGAATTCGTGCATTACAAGGACGTGCCTCCGAGCGAGGGCCGCCTATTGGTCGCCCGGTCGCTGACGCCGCTGTTCGCGCTCAACCGCCTCGGCGCTGGCACGACGCCCATCCGCCTGTTCTGGTTCGCCTGGGGCTACAAGCAGGGGTTCTCCGGCGATTTCCTCAACGTCTGGCAGTGGGACCAGCCCAAGCCGGTGGTCGCAGCCTACAGCGCTGCGGCCCATTTTCTGGAGGACGGCCGGGTGACCGGCGACCTTTACCCGCAGTCCTCGTCGCTCTGGGGGGTACACTTCGCCAAGCCCGACGGCTCAAGCGTGGTGGCGCTGTGGTCTGAACAAGACCATCGCGGACAGATCGTGCTCCCGGCCGAAGGCTTCACCGCTTACGACTACATGGGACGGGCCATCGGCGAAACGCGCGACGGCAAACTCACGCTGCCGCTGGTGCCATGGGAGACGCGATTTCTGGTCAGCTCGCGGCACGAGACCGAGGTCAAACGGGCATTCGCGCAGGCGACATTTCCGGGGATGACCGCACTGCAGGTCAACCCGCGAAGTTTCACGGCTCCTCTGGATCGCCGTCCGGCGCTGCGCGTGAAGGTGCGGAACGTGTTGCCGGTGACTTTGGATGCGACGCTGGACGTTGTGCCCCCCGCCGGTTTTACGCTCGCAACCACGCAGGCGCAGATCAAGGCGCTGGCACCTGGCGAAGCTCGCATCGTCGAGTTTGCGTTGACCTCGGCGTCGCCCAATACGGTCAATCGTTACCCGATCGACTATCGAGCGCAGGCAAACGGCGTCACGCAGAATGGGACGCAGGTGGTGCAGGTGGCCTGCGCCACCTATGCCCCGTCCGAACGGACGCCGAAGATCGACGGCGATCTGGCGGAATGGAGCGGCATCGTCCCGGTGACATTGCTTTCTCGCGGGGGAAAAGACACCGCACGCATCTTGATGGATCCCAATCTCACTGCGGACTTGATCGCGGGAAAACTCAGCGGCGATGTCGCCGTATACCGGCTGTGGACCCTGTGGGATGCGGAGCATCTCTATGTCGCCGCCGAAGTGCCCGATGCGAAGCTGACGACCAACTCCACCTTCGCCGATGACCCCTACGCCTTCCCATTTCTGGCGGATTGCCTGCAACTGGCGTTCGACTGTGTGGCGCGGAACCCCGACGATCTCCTGGCGGGAAGCCCGCTTTACGACAAGGCTCTGGCGTCGGATGTGGATTACGAATTCGCCGCCACCCTGGCCCGGCAGACCAACGACGGCCCCGGCTTTGCCACCAAGCCCGCATGGAAAGGCGATTTAGGCAAGGCGCCGCGCGTGCCGCAGCTTCATCGCCTGCGCGCGCCAGGGACGGATTCCCAGACTTTCTACCCGACGAATGCTCCCACCCAGCCGCCCTTGGGCGCGATGGGCGCCACCGCCGCCGGTGGCGAGGACGGCTCTGTCGCGATTATCTATGATGATGCGAAGAAAGTTTTTCGCTACGAGATCGCAATACCGTGGAAGAACATTCGCGAACTAGGCGAACAGGCCAAGGCGCTCAGAGAAGGCGAGGCCGCGATCACACGTTTTGCTTTCAGCATCAACGACCCTGGCGGACGGTGGCGGAATTTTTGGACGGTCGAGGCCGGCGACGCGGAATCCGGCGCCTACGGCTTTTCCCCCAGTTGGGAAGGCGGCCGGCGTGCTTACGGTGGGCGGATTCAGACCGATTGGGGTATTGTGCGATGAAAGATCAGTAAATTGGCTATGATGGCAGGCGGAGGCCGGCAGCGGCGTGCGAAGCAAAATCATTCGCGCTGCGCCACTGAGTCGTCCCAGTTCCAATCGACTGGCCTTGGCTACTAAATCGGCCGGAAGTTGAATGCCACCCTGAGGAAGTTCAACTTGAATCGTTGCTGTTGGAATCCTGTAAGCCGATTGCTTCGTCGGTACAACTTATTTGTGAACTCGGGCATGCCATCAAGAAGCGTTGGCTGGAAAAATTAGCTGACTGGATCACCCCCGCGACCAGCACCGATGTGGCAGAAGACATCAGGCGGTTTGCCAGATGGACGATGCGCAATTGGTCGGAGGTCTCCGCATCGGTTCGGAACCTGCGGAATATCCCGGTTTTCCACAAGCGGATTGTCTCAATAGAGCCCGCGAGCGGTATAATCGGCGCGATGCTGAGGGGGGCATCCAGAATGTTCCCGGGACAGCGCCCACACAAGTAAGATCGCTCCGGGAAATGTTCTGGATGTCCCTCCGTCCCTCCGTCCCTCCGTCCCTCCCCCATTTACGAGGCCGCGACCGCATCTCCTTGGGCGCTGGCGGCGGGGGCGGGGTTGGGGTCGGGACAGCTCAGGCAGCCGCGGCGGAGAACCTCGTGGATCGTCGAGCGGCGCAGCGCCGCCTGGGCGCCGGCCATGATCTCGTCGAGGCGCTGATGCAGGGCGCAGTAGTTCCCCTTGTCATGCGATTCGATCCCCAGCGGACACTGATCGATGCGCTGGATCGGGGTAACGGA
The DNA here is from genome assembly GCA_038329845.1 of Tepidisphaerales bacterium. GTDB lineage: Bacteria > Planctomycetota > Phycisphaerae > Tepidisphaerales > Tepidisphaeraceae > JBBQNJ01. Next base: position 13,992 of record JBBQNJ010000011.1, read on the forward strand.
TTGGATGACATCGAAGAGGGTCAACGCCCGGGCATCGCGGCTGAGGATGAACCCGCCGTGCAGGCCCCGATGGGAATCGACCAGCCCGGCGCGGGCCATCCCCTGCAGCACCTTGGCGAGATATCCTTCCGGCACGCCAGTGGCGGCGGCGATCTGGCGCGTGGTCACCGGCGACCCGTTCTGCTCGGCCAGATGAACGATGATTCGCAAAGCGTATTCAGCGGTTTGAGAGAACATGCTCTTGGAGTCCCTGAAAAATGATCCTGGCCACCTCCCGGTCGCCGTTGAATCGGACGTGTAGACCCTAATATCCTGTTTCGAGAGAGTATACCGCCAACAACGGTTTCGTCGACAGGAAAATTTTTAAATCGGTCATGTCGGATGCGATTCGGAATCGCGGGGCGATGCCTCGCCCGCTCCTCGCTCCCCGCCCCCCGTCCCCACGGTGGGAAACGACTTGACAATCCGATTGGAAGCGGCGGATCCCGAGTCGAACACCTCGATCAGCGACCCGTCGCGCCCTCGTTCAACAGACGTGCCGCCACCGCATCGAGTCGGCGCGGGCGTCGCTGGTGATCCCGGGGGCGTCGCTTGCCTATTGCCGAGATCGCACCCCCACCAGATAATCGAGATCCGTTAAGGAGCCGCCGCAAGTCGCGATGGCGACCCCCGCTCGACGGCCCTGTGCCTTTCCGCCCATGGCGGATGCGAAGATCGATCGAACCAAGAGACAAGCGATCCAGATCGGGTATGATCCATCGCCGGGGCGGGGCGGACTTTTTTTTACTGACGAGGAGTTGGCCATGGGTCTGATCAATCGGGTATTGAGCGTAACGCTGTTGTTGGCATTCGCCGCTGAGGGAGTGGCGCGGGCAGAGGTCGCGGACTGGCCGCAGTTTCGCGGGCCGGGGCGTGACGCGGTCTCTACCGAGACCGGCTTGCTCAAAGAATGGCCGGCGGGCGGGCCGAAACTGCTCTGGAAGGCGACGGGGATCGGCGGCGGCTTCTCCAGCGTCTCGCTGGTCGGTGATCGCATCTACACCATGGGCGACGACAAGGGCGGAACCCATGTGTTGGCGCTCGAGCGAGATGGCGGAAAGATCCTCTGGAAAACCCGTGTGGGCGAGGCGGGGCTGCACAAGCAATATCCCGGTCCGCGATCGACCCCGACCGTCGATGGCGACGATGTGGCATCGTTGAGCCAGGCCGGGGATGTCGTGATGCTGAACCGTGCCGATGGCAAACTGCGCTGGAGCGTGAGCATGACCGACCAGCTCGGCGGACAACGCCCGGGTTGGAATTATTCCGAATCGGTGCTGGTGGATGGCGATCGCGTGGTCTGCACCCCGGGCGGATCCAATGGGCTGGTGGCGGCCCTGGATCGCAAGACCGGCAAGGTCATCTGGCAGACCCAATCGGTGACCGATCCGGCCCATTATGTGTCGATGATCGTTGCCGAGGTGGATTCGGTTCGCCAGTACATCCAGATGAGCGCCTCGACGGTGCTGGGGATTGAGCCGGAATCGGGCAAGGTGCTATGGAAGGCCTCGCGCCGCGGAAAGACGGCGGTGGTCCCCTCGCCGGTGTACGCCGACAACGAGGTCTACACCACTTCCGGCTATGGAGTGGGGTGCAACGCATTCAGTGTGAAAAAGGCGGGCGACGGATTCGAGGCCAAGCAGATTTACGCCGATAAGATCATCGCCAACCACCACGGCGGGGTCTTGAAGGTGGGCGATTGCATCTACGGATATTCCGACGCGGGCGGCTGGACCTGCCAGGATTTCAAGACAGGTAAGGTGATCTGGCAGAATAAGGGCGTGGGCAAGGGAGCGGTCGTCTACGCCGATGGAATGCTCTATTGCCGCAGCGAAAAAGGGCCGGTGGCATTGGTCGAAGCCACGCCCGAGGCCTATCGGGAAAAGGGCCGCTTCAATCAGCCCGATCGCAGCGATGCCAATAGCTGGCCCTATCCGGTGGTGGCCGGGGGAAAACTCTATCTGCGCGATCAGGACGTGTTGCTGTGTTATGAGGTGGGGAAGTAGCGGGACGGAGCAACGACAGAGACATGCGGGGCGGCACGGGGACATCCAGAAGATTCCCGTGAAGATTCCGCCGTCGCGGGGGACCGCACAGGGGATATTCTGGATGTCCCCATCAGTGCGGTAGGGAATACCTGATGCCCCTTCATCGCCGTTTAACGCCGCAGGCGCGGTCCGGCTTGGCCAATTTCGGGTCTGCCGCTACGCTGGGGGAATGGCCCTTCGCATCTTGACACTGGGAGACATCGTGGGCCGGCCGGGACGGCAGGTGGTGCATCAGAAGCTGCCGGGGCTGGTCCGCGATCACCAGGTGGACCTCGTGATCGCCAACGGCGAGAATATCGCCGGGGGAAGCGGGATCACCGCGAATTTATTCCACAAATTGCGTTCCTACGGCGTGGATGTGGTCACCCTGGGCGATCACGTCTACCGCAAGCTCGAGATCGTCCCGACGCTGCAAATGTCTGAGCGGATCGTGCGCCCGGCCAACCTTGCCAGCGCCGCGGCCGGGCGGGCGTTCACCGTCGTCACCACCAACAGCGGGATCAGCGTCGCGGTCTTCTGCCTGCTGGGACGAATTTTCATGAATCTTCCGGCGGACGACCCGTTCGCGGCGGCGGATCGGGTTCTGTCGCAGCTTCCGCGCCATGTGCGCTGCGTGGTGGGGGAAATTCACGCCGAAGCCTCGAGCGAAAAGATCGCCATGGGCCACTGGCTGGACGGGCGGGCGTCGATGGTGTTCGGCAGTCACACGCACGTGCCGACGGCGGATGCGAAAATTCTTCCCGCGGGCACGGCGTTCATCAGCGATCTGGGCATGTGCGGGCCGTACGACTCGGTGCTGGGCCGGCGCAAGGACCGCGTGATCAAATACATGACCACGAACATGCCGCATACGTTCGAGGTGGCGACCGGCGATGTGCGGCTGTGCGGGGCGTTGGCCGAAATCGATCCGGACACGGGTCGAGCCTCGAGCATCGAGCGGATCGAGGTCAAAGGGGAGAACGCCGACCAGGCCTACGATGCCGACGACCGCAGCGAACGCCAGATCGAGCGCGATTGAAACCCAGGGGCATCGAGAACGCGGACATCCAGCGGGAGGGAAGAACGGGGACATCCAGAATATTCCCGTTCGGCGGTTCCACCCCGGTTAGGCGGTTGACACCCCGGGAGAGCGGGCTGGCATGCAGGGCGATTCGCCCGTCAGTGCCGGTGGGGCGGGGAATATTCAGAATGTCCCCCTCACGCCGGGCGCAAAACAGGTGCGGCCGGAACGGGCACTGCGACCGCGCCCGAAATCGAACTCGATTGAGAACGCGACCGTTCAGCTCGCCGCGTCGAGGGCTTCTTTGAATTCCTTTTCCCCGCGCAGGCCAACGAACTTTTGTGCCACTTGGCCGTCCTTGAACAGGATCACGGTGGGAATGGCGCTGATCTGGTACTTCATCGCCAAGTCGCGGTTGGCGTCGGTGTCCACTTTGCCCACCTTGGCCTTGCCCGCGTAGTCTTTGGCGACCTTTTCGATCGTCGGGGCCAACATCCGGCAGGGGCCGCACCATTCGGCCCAAAAGTCCACCAGCACCGGCTCGCTCGCCTTCAAGACCTCCTGCTCGAAGTTCGCATCGGTGAATTCCTTAACATTTTCACTGGCCATTTCGTCATCTCCTCAAGAATAATTCTACTGTCATCGCGTCGCATAGGGCGAAAAATCGATCATAAAATAGGCTCACGGAATCTGTCAATGCGCGCAAGAGTCCGCTGCGGCTGAAATCTTGACGCCAATATCGCTTGACTGCGATGGCAATCCGGTCAAATCGTCCCGGTCAGACCGCACTTTTCCGACAAGCCCCTCGTTCGCAAAATTCATTCCATCGGCTCGGGGATCGGAGTTTCGATCGGGCGGCGCCACAGCAGATGCAATCGCCAGTGGGCGTCATCGCGCTGGGGATAGTCCATCCGATAGTGGGCCCCGCGGGATTCGGTGCGGGTATAGGCCGCCGTCGCCATCAGGGCGCAGGCGCTGAGCATGTTCTGCAATTCCCACCCGGCGATGGCGCCCGCGGCGCCGAGGCTGCGCGGGTCGAAGACCTTGTCCATGACATATCGTCCCCAGAACGCGATGATCTCGCGGGTTTCGTTGAGTCGCTCCCCATCGCGTTCGATGCCGACATTTCGCCACATGATGCTGCGCAAGCTGTTTCGCACGTCGGCGATGTCCAGTTCGGTGCGGGAACTGGGCGGGATTTTATGTTCGAGATTTAATGGAAAACGCGGATCACTGTCTTTTACGCCCTTGGCCGCGTCAGTTCCCGCCCGGGCGCCGAACGTCAATCCCTCGAGCAGAGAATTGCTTCCCAACCGATTGGCACCGTGCAGACCGGAACAGGCCGCTTCTCCGACGGCGTACAGACCGGGCAACGAGGTGCGCCCCGAGTCGTCGGCGTCGACTCCGCCGATCATGTAATGGGCCGCCGGGTGGATAGGGATCGGGCTTTTTGACACGTCGATGTCGAATTGATCGACCAGTTTGGCCAGGTGGGGGAATCGCCCGCGGAAGTCGGCGGTGGGCAGGTGGCGCACGTCGAGGTAGACGTGGGTGAAGTGGGTCTTGCGGATCTGTTCGACGATGGCGCGGGCCACCACGTCGCGCGGGGCGAGCTCGCCCATCTCGTGGTAGTCCTTCATGAACCGATACCCGGTTCGGTCCACCAGGTGGGCACCTTCGCCGCGCACGGCCTCGGTGACCAAGGCCCGGCTGGCCCCGGCGATATAGAGCGTGGTGGGATGGAACTGCATCATCTCCATGTCCTGGAGATTGGCTCCCGCCCGCCAGGCCATGGCGTGACCATCGCCGGTGGCGATTCGCGGATTGGTCGATTCGCGGAACAACTGTCCCGCCCCGCCGCTGGCCAGGATGGTCCGGCGGGCCCAGATGATCGTCACCTGCTGCTCGATCAACGCGATCGCTCCGACGCATCGCGCCGGCATTTCGGCATCGTCGGTCACCAAGTCGATCACGAAGCTTTTTTCTGAAATCCGGATCGATTCGTGGACGCGGGCGGCGCGGATGAGCGTCTGGGCCAGTTCCTTGCCGGTTGCATCCCCATTGGCATGAATGATCCGGGCAAAGCTGTGGCCGCCTTCGCGGGTGAAGGCCAGGCCGTGGGAATTGCCCGCTTGCTGATCGAAATGGGCCCCCCAGGAGAGCAGTTCCAGCACTCGTTGCGGGCCTTCGTTGATGACGATCTCGACGGCCTTGACATCGCATAACCCGGCACCGACCGACACGGTGTCGCGGACATGAGATTCGACTGAATCGTCCGGCTGCAAAACCGCGGCGATGCCGCCCTGGGCGTACCAGGTGTTGGATTCCTCGACAGTGTCCTTGGTCAAGACCAACACTTCGGCACCGGCGTCGGCCGCGGCGATCGCGGCCCGAAGCCCGGCCACTCCTCCGCCGATCACCAGGACATCCGTGAATTGATGCGGAAGCCGCGCGGCCTTGAACGGTAGCAGATAACGACGCTGATTGAGCGATTCAAACATAGGTCGAGTTTCGGCGCCGCTGGGTCGAAAGGGTAAATCGGCGGGATTCACGCGCGGGCTAAAGGCTCATGCCCCTTCCCGGCTGACAATCTTATAGTTCTCTCTCTCGCCGATGCCGCGAAGAGGGTAGTCCTTTCTCAGCGGATAGGCTCCGTAGCCGTTCCAAGTGAGAATTCGGCGCAAATCCGGATGTCCGACGAAGATGATCCCGAACAGATCGTACGCTTCTCGCTCCATCCAGTCGGCCGACGGCCAGACCGGGTAGACGCTGTCCACCTTCAGCCCCGGATCGCCTTGTTCGAGGATGTCCTCATCGCGCGGACTGTTTTGTCCCGGGCCGGTCTCCCGCGCTGGATCGAGAAAGACCTTGAGCCACAGCCGGAGATTGCGATCGACGCTGGTGAGGTTGTAGTTGACCGCGAACCGATGGGGGGCGCCGGGATAGTTCAGATAATCCACGCCATGCAGATCAGCGAGCATGTCGAACTTAAGACTCGGCTCATCGCGTAGGAACGTCGTCACGGCGAGCAATGTCTCGCGAGCAACCGCGAGGGTCACCTGTCCGCGAAACTCGCCGGCCCGAAGCCCGGCATCAGGAAATTTCGCCTTCAACGGCACCAAGGCCGGATGGTCAATGGAAGTTGCCATGGGAGATCATAGAGGGTTCGTCAGTCCAACCGAGCGATACATCCCGGATTGTGAAGACTGGACGCCGTCAGTCAAGTGATCCGAAGCATCGACACGCGACCGGGAAGGGAGACCAGGAACGGGAACGGGAACGGGAGCGGGAGCGGGAACGGGACCAGGGACATCCAGAATATTCCCGCGGCGGCGCTCTCTGGCAATCAATCCCCGAAGGGACATCCTAGATGTCCCCGTTCCGGCCAGGTTGCAGATGATCCGCGGAGATTGACCGGACCGGGGTAGGATGGTAATTTCACGGCTCGTCTTCGGGGGCGTAAAGCGGCCGGGCGGCGGGGATCGGTCGGGATTGCGGAAGCTCGAGTTTCGCTGATCGCCCCGGAGGCGGGCGGTCGCCGAAGCCCGCGCTTGTCTGATCCCGTCGATCATCTCCATTGTTCTTCCCGCGGTCCGAAGACCATTCGGGATGCCGTTTCCAGCGTTCGCCGGACTGAGCCGCGTGTGTGTCTCGTCCGCGGGACCGAAGCGCCGTCCTATTGCGAGTCGATTGTGAACCCAGATCTTCACCTGCGTGCTGAAAAACTGCTCGGGCATACGTTCAACGATCCGCGGTTGCTCACCGAATCGCTGACCCATGCCTCGATCGCCAACAACCGCCTGAATAGCAACGAGCGGATGGAGTTTCTCGGCGACGCGGTACTCGATCTGATCATCTGCGAAGCGTTGTACAATCGCTTCCCCCAATATCTGGAAGGGGAACTGACCAAGATCAAATCGGCGGTCGTTTCCCGCCGCGTGTGCGCCGAGGTCTCGCGCGAAACCGGGCTGGTGGACCTGCTGCTGATCGGCAAGGGGATCAGCAGCCGCCAGGCGATGCCCGGATCGCTGGCGGCGGCGGTGTATGAATCGATCATCGCGGCGCTCTATCTCGACGGCGGCTTCGAGGTGGTGAAGGAATACATCCTGCGGACGATGACTCCGAAGATCGACGAGATCGCGTCCAACACGCATCAGCAGAACTACAAGGCCGTTCTTCAGCAACATGCCCAGCGGCTGCTCGGCGCTACGCCCATTTACGAGTTGCTGGATGAGAAAGGCCCGGATCACAGCAAATGCTTCGAGGTCTGCGTGTCGATCGACGGCCGGCGTTTCACCAGCGCCTGGGGGCCGAACAAAAAGATGGCCGAACAGAAGGCGGCGCTGCTGGCGTTGGAGGAACTGGAGGTTTTCGACGCCGAAGAAGTGGATGAGGCGCTCGATGATATCACCGAGGTCGAGACCGATTCGCCCGGCCAAGACGAAGAGTGATCCGATCGAGAACGCCAGAGCCTTCAGGATTGTGGAATCAGGCCGCGGTGCAACGGCCCGTCGGCTTGGCGATTCTGAACCCGGATTTGAAATCTGAAATTCGAAATCGATCGATAGGGCCAATCCTGGGCCAGTCCGTTTCCGCTGTCGAAGACGATCATGCCCCAGCGGCGCTCGATTGGCCGTTTTTCACTCGATTCCCCGGGCCCGGCGGCATATACTATAGAGATTGATAAGGCCCCGCAGCGGACTGGAAACCCCATGTCGGACGGACAGACCAAAGCTCAGATTCGCAAAATGCTCCGCGAGCGTCTGGCGGCCATGAGCGAGGACGACCGCCATTCGAGGAGCATTATGGCCTGCGGGCTGATCAGTTCCAGCCCCGAATTTGCCGCCGCCCGGGCCGTGATGCTTTACCTGAGTATGCCCGAGGAACTGGACACGGCACCGCTGGCGTTGCGGCTCTGGCAGCAAGGCAAGACGGTTGTCGTGCCGAAGGTGAGTTGGGATCAACGTCGAATGCTCCCGGTGGAAATCACGTCGCTGCAATCGGGGCTGACCACGACCGGACCGGGTGTTCGCGAGCCGATCGCCGGCAACCCCATCCCCGTGCAATTCATCGATATGGTGATCGTTCCGGGACTGGGATTCACGCCACAAGGCCAGCGAATCGGGCGCGGGATGGGTTTTTACGATCGTTTTCTGGCCCAGTCGCAGTTCGTGGGATTGTCCTGTGGACTGGGCTTTGAGTCCCAGGTCATCGAGGCGATTCCGACCCTTGACCACGATATGCCGCTTAGTATGCTGGTTACCGATCGCGGCATCCGCCGGTTCGCATCGAACTGCATTGAGCAGAGTTGAGCGGATCGTCCGGTCGCCGAACCATTCTTTTCCGGGTTGGGAGCAACCCGCCTGATTTCGTCGCCGCTCGCTGTCGCGGGCGCGCGGCCTGGATCGAGAACATGGAGGTTCTCAATGAGTCGTGCCCGTCGTCGCATCAGTCGAGGTTTGATCGCGTTGCTTCTGATCGTCCTGGCGATCGGAACGGCGTTTTTCTTCAAAAAAACAGGCCAAAGCCGGGCCGATGCGCCTGAAGCGGTATCGGCGGTGGTCTCGGCCGCCACGGCCGCTGGATCGCCGCTCGCCGCGTCGATCACCCCGGCGGCGGCGACGGGGAGTGAGTTGGTGGCGATCGCGGCGGCACCGGGCGCTGCACCCCGGGCGGCTTCGCCCCGTCCGGCCTCGGTGCCCGCGACGCATCCAGTGCAAGAACCGACGCCGTACATCGCGCCCCGCGCCGCCCCGGCGCCCGCCGTTCCGGTGGCCAACCCGCTCGAAGTCGGCAAGGCGCGCCTGCAAAGTCAGGATTTGATCGGCGCCCGCGACGTGGTCAATGACGCCCTGCGATCCGGGCGGTTGAGCGCCACCGAGGCGTCGGAGGCGAAGAGCTTTCTCACCGACATCAACAAGGTCATCGTCTTCTCGGCGCGCCGATTCAAGGACGATCCTTTTCAGGCCACATACAAGGTGAAACCCGGCGACCAGATGAGCCGAATCGCCGCGGCACACGATGTGACGTGGGAACTGCTCTGCCGCATCAACGGCATGACCGATCCTCGGCGACTGCGGGCCGATCAATATCTCAAAGTGATCAACGGCCCGTTCCATGCCGTCGTGACCAAGGGCAAGTTCACCGTGGACCTGTACCTTGGTGCCCCCGGGGGCAGCGGCTCGATGTATGTCGGAACCTTCCCCGTGGGCCTGGGCACCGATGACTCGACCCCCACCGGAATATGGATGGTCGAGCCGCATCGTAAGATCAAAAACCCCACCTATTACAGCCCGCGCGGCGAAGGTGTGATCGGTGCCGATGATCCCAAGAACCCGCTGGGCGACTTCTGGATCGGCCTGAACGGCATCGACGGCGAGGCGGTCGGCAAACAATCCTACGGCATCCACGGCACGATCGAACCGGCGTCGATCGGTAAACAATCGTCGATGGGCTGCATCCGCATGAACAACCAGGATGTCGCGCAAGTCTTCGAAATGCTCGTCGAGGGCAAAAGCACCGTGCGAGTGGAGTGAACGGGAAGGGTCGAACACGGCCGATGGACGAACCCCCCGAGCCGGATCATGCCGAGTACCGCAAAGACAAATGGAAAGGGCGAAAATGCGCCGGACCGCGAACCGTAAGGTCGAGGTCGAGGACGACTACCTTCGCCTGGTGAACCGTTTTCCGGTCAGGCGGATTCGATCCGCCGCGGAACACGCCGCGGCGTCGGAATTGATCGCCGAGCTGATGCGTCGCGGGGACGACGCCCTGTCGCGCAGCGAGGCGGACTATCTCGGGGCGCTGGCGCACTTCGTTGATGAATACGAGCGGAGGAATCTGTCGCGGACGGCGGGCACGCCGCTGGAGCGGCTGCGATTTCTGGTCGAACAATCCGGGCTGGGTCAACGCGGGCTTACCGACTTGCTCGGCAGCGAATCGGCCGCGTCGATGCTGCTGAGCGGACGCCGCGAGCCGAGCAAGTCCCAGGTTCGCAAGCTCTCGCGGCGATTCAAACTGGATGCGGGGTATTTCCTGTGATGCCGGCGGGAGGGCGCTTGCGTCGCGGGTACGATCGTGCAACATGCAAAAACCCCCGGAAGCCCGGGGGTTTCGACTGGAGCCACGGGGAATCGAACCCCGATTTGCTGAATGCGATTCAGCCGTCATCCCGTTAGACCATGGCCCCGGGTTGTGCGCGGAACACCGAGTGAGCCGTCGCGCAGGCGCGGAATTGTAATGCGACTACGGCGATCGTCAAGTCGGGATTTCACCGATTTTGCTTCAGAGGGAATCGCGGCGGGGGCCAGCGGCTTTCAAATCACGGGTCGATCGGCGGCATTTCGTGTTGACACCTGCGCCAAGGCGTTCGTAACCTAACGGCTTATACCCGGGAGCTTGAGCGATGGCCGTCCAGATGGAACTGCACCGAATCATTATTTCCGAAATGCAGGATGAACAGATCATCGAACTCAAGGAGGTCGATGGCGAGCGGAGATTCCCGATCGTCATCGGCTCGACCGAAGCCTTGGCGATTGATCGGCGGCTGAAGGGAATCCCCACGCCGCGGCCGATGACCCACGATCTGCTCGCCAGCGTCATCGATCAGATGGGCGGACGCCTGCATCGCATCGAGATCAACAACCTCCAGGATCACACATTCTTCGCGCGATTGCTGATCCAGATCGATGGGCGGGAAATCGAAGTGGACAGCCGTCCCAGCGATGCGATCGCCCTGGGCGCCGCGACCAGCGTCCCGATCTTTGTGGCCGAACATGTGCTGGAAAAAGTCTCGTGACCCGGCTTTGCGGTTGGCCGATTGATCTCAGATTTCAAATTGAACTCCTGAATCGCCAGGGGGGATTGCGCGCCGGATCCCGGAATCACTCGACCTGGTTTTCGCGGCGGGCGACGAGTCGTATTCCGGCGCGGCACCGCGGGAATCAATGCGAGTTCACGTCCATCAGCATACTCACGCCGAGCTTGAGGCACCGATCAATGCGAGTTCACGTCCATCAGCACATTCACGCCGAGCTTGAGGCACCGATCAGTGCGAGTTGACGTCCATCAGCACACTCACGCCGAGCTTGAGGTGCCGATCAGTGCGAGTTGACGCACATCAGCACACTCACGCGGAGCTTGAGGTGCTAATCAGTGCGAGTTCACATACATCAACACGTTCACGCCGAGCTTGAGGGCGTCGGCGTCGGCATATCCCTTGTTGTAGGCGCGGGGAAGCTGCTCCCAGCCGGCGCTCAGGCTCAGCGGCGAATAGATGACGGGCAGCCGCCCGTCGATCTCGATCGCCTCGAGTCGCGGATGGCGCAGGCCGGGCACGAGCTGCTGGGCCAGCGGGGACAGTTCGACGTTGCGGGCATCCTGCACGTAGGTGTAGATCGGATGGTCCGCGGGGAGCATTTTTAACGGGTGATCGGGGAAAATTTGCTTGATCTCCCGGCGAAAGGCATTGTCGAACTCGCTCGATCCGACGGCGCAATCTACCACGAGCATTCCGCCGTTATCGAGGTACTCGCGCAGGCGTTTGCGAGCCTCGGGGCTGAACTGGAAATTGCGCTGCCCGACCATGTACAACACGGGGAAACTGACGATCTCCTGTTTTTCCGGATCGACCGCGACGCGCTTGAACTGCACGCGCAGGGTCGTGCCCTGATCGATGGTCTTAAGCAGGTTAGGCAGCCCGTGCGGCGTGGGATCCCAGTCGCCGTTGTGGACGATCTGCCCCATCACCAGTTGATCGCGGGTCGCGTCGTCGGCTTGGTGATAGATCTTCTGATGGTCGAAGAAACGGGCGTACTGATACTCGGCCAGGCAGTAGGTGACGATGTTGGCACCGAGCTTCAGGGCGTCCTGCTGATCGTAGAGGACGCCGCCGGGGATGGGATTTTTATCCGCGTCCCAGCCGCAGGAGAGGTCGATGGGCGAGAAGATGACCGCCGCCCGCGTGCCGATGTTGATCGTCTCGAGATAGGGAGGGACGTTCTTCCACGGCTCGGTGCCGCGGCGGACGCGCATCTCGGTGATGCGGTGGAAGGCGGAATAGATCGGATGATCGGTGGGGATGGGGGCCAGTTCGCGGTCGGGGAAGATGCGGGCGATTTCGCGCCGGAACGAGTCGTTGAATTCCGGGCGTCCGCAGTTGCTGTGGACGACCCAGGTGCCGCCGTCGAGCAGGTAGGTGCGCAGACGTTGGATGGTGCCTTCATCGAACGCGGGCAAAGCCTTCCAGCCGGTGAAGTAGATCACCGGCAGTTCGGTCGGATCGTAGCTGAACTTGCTGAAATCGGTTCCAACGAAGCGGTAACGCTGTCCTAGCTGGTCGTTGGTGAACTGCACCCATTTCTCAATGTCGATGACGGTGGTCTGCCAATCGAGGCCGGCTTTCTTGGCCGCGGCGCCGGAGAAGGTGATGTTTCCGACCAGCGCGGGGGGCGAAGGTTCGCGCTTTCGCTCAGATCGACGCAGCGGCGTTGCGGGCAGCGGCAGCGGCGGGAATCCCTCGCCGGCGTTACGCCGCTGCGGAGCGCCCTTGGGGGGAATGTTAGCCTTCGGATTCTTGAAATCCTCGGCCACGGCCACCGACGAGATCGTGATCGCCGCCAGCAACGCCCATCGAAACCATGATGTCATAAGTCGGCTCCTATCCCCATTATACCACGCCGGACCCCACACGGTTGCCCCCCGGCAAACAAAAAAGAATCCAGGCTATTGCATCTGGATTCGTACGCCTTGTCGGGCTGGAGGCTTCGACCCAGGGCTTCCATAAGGATATTCGCGCGACGCGGCACCTTGGACATGATTGGCCTCCACGAAAAAAAAATCCGGGAAAAAGGTTGACACGCACCGAAGGCGGAGTATACTGGATCAGTCTCATTTGCGAGTGATCTTATTTTCTGGAGGCCTGGTGGCTGGAGCATCGATTGGCTTGATCGCGCGGAAGACGGGCGTGTCCCGGGCGACGGCGGCGCGCATCCTCGGCAGCGATGTCAGCTACGCCCGGCCCACATTCGCCAAGCGTGCCGAGCATATCAGGCAACTGGCCGTGCAGTTGGGGTATCGACCCAATACCGCCGCCCGGGCGATCTCCACCGGACGCTTCAACAACATCGCCTTGGTGATGGGGACCCACCTCGAGCGCAGCAACTTCACGCGCGAGTTGATGCGCGGGATTCATGATGCCCTGGGCGCGCGGGGGGTGCATCTGACGGTCGCTTTCCTGAACGATGACCAGTTGGAGGATGAGAGCTACCTTCCCAAGTTCCTCTGCGAGCGGATGGTGGACGGGATCCTGCTGAACTACACGCACCAGATCCCCGAGCACATGGAGGCGGCGATCGAGCGCGCCCGGCTGCCGAGAATCTGGGTCAACGTCAAACGCGACGATGCCTGCGTCTATCCGGACGACTTCGATGCCGCCCGGCAGGCGGTGCAGTACCTGCAGCAACGTGGCCACCAGCGCATCGCCTTCGCCGATTTCCTTCATGGACCGGAGAACGATTTCTCGCCGCATTACAGCGTACTGGACCGGCTGGCTGGCTATACTGCGGCAATGCAGGCCGCATCGCTGCATCCAAGTCGCATCGAAACGCTGCGGCTGCTTCCTGGGCCCGCCGCGGTGGCAGCGGCCGCTCAGTCCTTGCACGCGACGGACCGTCCGACGGGAATCGTCTGTCAAAGCCCGCGCGATGCGAGCGTATTCGAGGTCGCGGCCGCCCGGCTGGGGTGGACCATCCCGGCCGACCTGTCGCTCATCACATTCGGCGGCGAACGACAGTCCGGCAGCGTCAGCGATCCGACGCTGCTGGTCGAGCCGCGCGAAGCCATGGGCCACGCGGCTGCCGAAGCATTGCTGGAATTGATCGAGAATCCGGGCCGTCGTTCCCCGGCCCGACGTGTCGAGTACACCCTTCACAGCGGCGACACGGTCGCCGCGAGAAATTTACCCCCTTTGTAGGAGGCTTGGACCATGAAGAAGTTTATCAGCGCCATTACCCTGATTGCCGGCATCGGCTGGCTTCCGATGACCACACACGCTGCGATCATTACGAATACAACCGTGACCGGCACCGAGACGCTGGCCGGGAATTTCGCCCCGCTCGCCACGGCGACCGGCACGAATATCTATTCGGGGGTCGCCTCGAACGTCAACGACACGAACTTCGACACCTATATCGGTCACTACAATAGTTTTCCCTACACCGTGACGCTGACTTGGAGCGAGGCCAAGACTATCGACACGGTGTGGTTCACCATGGGCCGCGTGGCAGCCTGGGATCTGCTCGGCCCGGGCGACAGTCTCATCGGCAGCGGTACTTTCAACTCCACCTCCCAGAAGACCCAGAAGCTCACAATAGATCCAATCTCGGTCACGAGCCTCAAATTGCGCGTCAACGGTCGTTACAGTTCGTCCGGAGGACAGATAGCAGCAACGTATGAGATCCAGACCGTCCCCGAGCCGGCCTCGCTGGCCCTGCTGAGCTTCGGCGGGCTGATGCTGCTGCGCCGGCGCCGCTAAGCCACTGGAGCGCAGAACTGACGCCTATTGCGGCCCAACCGTTGCGCTCGTTCGGGAAAACCTGCTGAACGAGCCGTCATGATCAACGAGATGCCGCTCAACAGCCTGGCGGCGTGGTGCATGATCGAGCCGGTGGTGGTGATGCGGGCGGGGTACTGAAATGTTTTGTACGACCGGCGGACGACGGAGCGTTTGAGGGAGTAAAGCGAAATGCCGCAACCTGGGACGCGAGATACATGGACGGTCGCCTTCAACCACGACTGCACCGGCCTGCTTCTGGAGGTCGCCAACGCGGGGATGACCGAAGAGGCGGTGGAGCAGGTGTTCATCGATCCGCTCGTGGGGGGCGTGCAGGTCGTTGACCTGTGCGTCGGGTCTGCGGCCGTCTGCAAATTCCGCACCCGGCACGGCCGCTCATTCACGCGCGACTTGATGAATCGCAGCATCGCCACCTGGCCTCAGATCATCGATCCGGGAATGGACGCCGGACGTCTCCCCATTTGTGGCGACGTGGTGGAGCACTTCCTTGCCCGGTCGAACGATCTGATCGACGTCCTGCTTCAAGCCGCTCGCCGCCGGGGGTTGCGAGCCTTCGGAGGGGTTCGTCTGAACCACTCGTGCGCGCCGGTCTGGATGGAAGGCGTGCCGGGGCGCGCGATCGCCCAGGGCATGCGTCGCGATTTCCGCGATGAGGCGTATCAGCGCTTTGTTCTGGAACTGATTGAGGATGTGCTCGAACGGGATGTGGCGGGGCTGTCGCTCGACTTCGAGCGCAAGGCACCGTTCTTCGCCGACGATGCCCCGCAAGCGGAGCGGTTCGAGGCGTGTCATCGGTTTTTGGCACGCGTCCGGGCGTTGACGGACAAGCCGCTGCTGGTTCGCGTGGCGCACGACCCGACACATGGCGAGCCGCAGGGGCAGCAGCCCGAGCGATGGATGGTTGACGGGCTGGTGGACATCGTCGTGCCGGCGACACACAACCACCTGCCCGACACGCTGGACTGGCGATTCGATCGCTTTCTTGAAGCGCGGTCGCGTTCGCCTCGACCGGTGCAGGTCTGGCCGCAAATCTGGCCCACCGATGCGCCCTGGATTCGCCGCCATGATCGGCGGCATCCGCCGGAGCGGGTATGCCAACGCGTCGAGCAGATCCGCGGCATGGGCGCGGACGGCGTTTATTTCTTTAACTTTCACGGTGACGGCAGCGCGGGCGTCAGAACGCTCAATCACGCCCTGATTGACGTCGATCTTCGTAACACCGCGCGCAGAACCGACGCCTATTGCGGCGCAACCGTTGCGCCCGTTCGGGAAAACATGCTTCAGGAGCCGTCATGACCCGACTACGAAATCGCCGCGCGTTCACCCTCGTAGAACTGCTGGTGGTCATAGGGATTATTGCCCTTTTGATCGCCATGCTCCTGCCCGCCCTGAACAAGGCCCGGGCGGCAGCGCAATCGGTGGCGTGCGCCAGCAACATGCGGCAGATCGGTTTATTGACGGCGATGTACGAAGGCGAGAGCGGCGGGTATGTGCCGTACGGATGGCATCGCACCATCGGCTGGAACTTCAATCCCGGTCCGTTGAACAAGCAGTTGGACTGGATGAGTTGTCTCTACTACGGGGGCCAGATCTCTGACATCGACCAGGTGTCGCGCAACGACGTGGCGGACGCGAAGCTGTTCTGCCCATCCGCCCCGAGTGGATACTGGACCTACGCGATGCCCAGCATCAACATGCCGAACAGCGGCAAGGTGCCCATGGGATCGAGTCATCATCCCTGGGCGACGGGGCTGGGCAAGGATTACCTGTTTGTCAAGATCGCCAAGGTTCCGATGCCGGCCGAGACGGTGGCGCTGATGGAACAGTTGGACAAGATCGGGGACTGGTATCTGCGCGGGGTGTTCTATGTGGGACCTTCGGGCGAAGGGGTGACGGAGGGCAAGTTGGGCAGGCACAATAAAGCGTCGAATGTGCTCTATGCCGACGGGCACGTCGAGCGCCAGCCCCTGGCCTACTGGTATTCAACGATGTCGATGTCGAGTGCGTCACTCTGGTGTACGATCGTGCCGAAGGTGGTGGATCGATCCACCTACTGAATGGTCCCATAGGCCCGGAGAACTGTTCACCTTTTTCCGGAGAACGCTATGAACGCAGCACCGATGACCCACATGACGACCGCATCGCCAAGACCATTCCCGAGCCGGTGGCGACAGCGCTGCTCGGCTTGGCGAAGCGACTGGCATTGCGGCGCTGATGATGCGAAACGGGAAACGCACGAACAATCGAATTCACCCCTACTGGAGGACCGACCCATGAGAAACTCAATTCTGATCGTGGCCGCGGCCTTGGCCATTTCCGCCGGCGTCGCGCAGGCGAGCATCATCCACTACACTGGCGCTCAGGGCGACAACCTGGCGCTATACAACGTGGCGCCCACGGCCAGCGCCACTGCCGGCACCAACCAGTCGGGGTGGGGTAGTTCAGGCTACAAAGGTGCCATTGACGGCGACACCGGCACGTTCTGGCACGGCTGGAACACAGGCAACCCGCCGGGTACTAAGGCTTGGTGGGAGATGACTTGGAGCGGCGGCGCGCAGACATTCAACCGCATCGCTCTGACCTCAGACACCGATTTGGCCAGCGGTGAACACGGCTCGGCGGGCACCATCGGCAACTTCAGCCTCTACGTTGATGGCAACAACAGCACGCCGCTGGCCTTCGCCAACGACGCGACCATTGCCTCGGGCAACGGCACGTTCGACCTGAAGAACAGCATCACCGCGAGTACCATCCGCATCCAGTGGTTCACGGTTCGCACGGGCGGGCACCATGCGATCATCAACGAGTTCGAGGTCTACAACGTCATTCCCGAGCCGGCGACGACGGCGGTTTTGGGACTTGGCGGTCTAGCGATGCTGTTGACCCGCCGGCGCAACCGGCGCGCCTAGGGCCTGTGATCGCGGCGATTCGGCTGCGCGGCGTGAACATCCGGAAGGATACGAACATGAGCGGCGTACTATTTCCCATGCGTGCCGGCGCTGTGACTTGCGCCAACACGCGGACCATGGCAATCGGGCATCGCCGGCTTGCGTCCGGGGCGTTTACGCTGGTGGAAATGCTCGTTGTCATTGCTATAATAGCAATACTTATATCGCTGCTGCTGCCCGCCATTTCATCGGTGCGAAAAGCGGCGATGCTCATCGTCTGCTCGTCCAACCAGCGCCAAATTGGGCTGGCGATGTTCAACTATGCCGCAAATGAGCGCGGCTATCTGCCGCCGGCGGCCGACTACGAATCATGGTTCACCGGGGGAAGCTGGACCAAGACCTGGGTCCACCGGCTGGTCGAAGGCGGATACCTTCCCACTCGCGGAGACAAGAACTCGTACTGGAGCGCCACCTGGGTCGAGGTGCTGGAGTGTCCGCTGGCCAACGGGCTGCACATGCGCTATTCCTCGGCGTCCAACAGCCCACCGTATGACTCAGGCAGCTTCGATGCCAGCAAGGTTGGCGGGGGTGCCATTTCCGGCCACTACAACGTGCAGTACTACATCTTCGGCACCGCGAACCTGCATCCGACCCGTCGCCACGAGCAGCGCGCCACGCAGATTTCCGCGCTGCGCGAATCGCAGCGCGTGGTCCTGCTGACCGATGCGCGACAGTTCTGGGCCAACTACGCTCCGGCCGCCTATCCGCCTGTCGGGCACACGCCCGGCGGATGGAACGCCAATCACTCGCTCGACATCTATCATCCGAATCTGGGGATCAACGTCCTGCACGGCGACGGGCATGTGCAGCAGTATCTTTACAAGACGCAGTTCGTCCGCACTTGGCCCGGCGCCTACGTTTACGATGCCGGGTTCGACGAGGAGTTTAAGAAACTGATCTGGTCGCGAGAGGAACTGGGTCTGCAACCCACGTGGTAGCCGCCATCGCCCCGACACGCGGCGAAGGTCCGCGATCCCCAGGTCGCGCTCGGCCTGCAACCCACGTGGTAACCGCCATCGCCCCGACTCGGCATGACATCATGACTCACAACCTGCTTCGTCAACTCGTATTTCTCGTTTGTCCGCTGACGCTGTTCGGATTATCCCTCGCCGTCGCCCAGCCCGTCGTCGGCTGGTGGCGGATGGACGGGCCTATCGGCGGCAGCATGGACGGCAAGACCATCGCCGGCGCCTTGGGCGACGGCGCCCCGCGTGACGCCGTCGCGCACGCCCGCCCCGGCGGCAGCCTCATCGCGTTCCATGAGACGCCGGGACGATACATCTACGATCCGCTGACGCGCAAGGCGTATGAGAACCACACGTCGCTACGCTTTTCAAGTTCGGGCCAGCAGGACGGCAACGGCAGCAGCGATTATCTGGAGATCGACGGCGGCATCGGCAAACTGCGGCCGGCCAGCTTCACCCTTGAAGGCTTCATGAAGATCGACGGGTCGATCGGCAAGTGGCACAGCCTCGTTGGCCTGCGCGATCCGGCAATGCCGCATCCGCACGCCTGGTCGCTCAGCACGGAAAACCTCAAGGGAAGCGTCAAGTTGCGTTACGGCGGGCATAAGGCGCCCAAGGGCTACTGGGCGAGCTTTGAGAAGAATCCCAGCGTGACCGAGGCCGGCTGGCATCATTTCGCGTATGTGTTCGACCAGACCGGCGAGAAGCCCGTCGCGCGCCTGTATTGGGATGGGCAACTCGCCAGCGAAGTCGCATCGCCGCCGCCGCCGGCGTACACCAATTCGCAGCGGCTCAACATCGGCGGGGCACCGGGTTCGGCGGGATGGAACGGATACATGGACGAGGTGCGACTGACGGCAGCCGCGTTGACGCCCGAACAGTTTCTCCAGGCCTCCGACACGCCGGGTGCGCCGACGGGCCCCGCGATACCCGTGGAACTGGGTCTGCGCGGCGAAGCGCCCACGCCGCTAAGCGCCCCGATCAAGATCAACTTGCCCGAGCCCATGGTTGCCCCGGGCGAGGTATATGTCCCCGAGGATGCCGGCATCATTGATGTAAAGACCGACTACGGTGCCAAAGCCGACGGGATGACCGATGACACCGCCGCCATCAGGCGGGCCGTAGCGGAGAACATCGGCAAGCATCGCACGCTCTATTTCCCGGCGGGCACCTACATCACCAGCGAGCCGATCGATTGGCGCAATGCCAAGGGGGAGTGGAACGCCTTCCTCACGTGGCAGGGCGCGGGCATGGGCCGCACGTTCATCTACCTGCGTGATGGATCGGTGGGATTCGGCAGCGCCGATCGGCCGACGGCGCTGATTCGCAGCGGCTCAATTCCCGGGCGCGGCAGCCAGGCGGACGGTGGCGGCAATCGCGCCCACAACAACTACATCTTCGATATGACGTTCATCGTCGGGCGCGATAATCCCGGCGCCATCGGCGTGGACTTTAACGCCTCGAACACCGGGGCGATGGAGAATGTGCGCATCGTCGCACTCGGCGATGGCGTGGATGGCCTGCGCCTTACGCGCCAGGTCGGGCCGCTGCTGATCAAGAACGTTGAAGTACACGGCTTTGACACGGGCATTCGCCTGGCCGGTGACCTGTACGGTTCGACGTTGACCAACATCCGGCTCGCCGGCCAGAAGAAGGCGGGCGTGCACAACAGCGGCCATATGCTTGCTTTGCAGGGATTGGTCAGCAAGAACGATGTTCCGGCGATCATTCATGAAGGTGAATCCGGCCGATTTGCCGAAACCGGGCTTCTCGTGCTGATCGATTCACAGTTGTCAGGCGGCAAACCAGACCAACCCGCCATCCGTAGCAGTGCCGCCATCGTCGCCCGCAATGTGGACATTGCTGGCTACGGCGTGGCGGTGGCCCAAGGCGACAGCCCGGCTCTGGAGGGAACACGCATCGACGAGTACGTCTGGCCCAAGCCGGTCACACTGTTTGATGCCCCGGCCCACACGCTTGGTCTGCCGGTGGTCGACGCGCCACGATCCCCCCAGCCGCCATCCGACCAATGGGTAAGCGTCGCATCGTTCATCAAAGATGCCGACGCCAACGGCGACCAAAGCGAGGCGATTCAGAAGGCGATCGATTCGGGCGCGGCGGTGGTCTACTTCCCGAAGGGAAGCTACCGCATCTTCGAGCCGGTCGTCGTACGCGGCAATGTGCAAAGGCTGATCGGCTACCAGAGTTGGCTGCTGGGGCCGGATGAAAAGCGCAACGAAAAGGGTGAAGGCCTGATCGTGTTCGAGAACGGCAAACCTGTGTCATTCGAACGGTTTAACACGAAGCAAATGCAGTTGGATGTACGAACGATCCAGCCGGTGACCCTGCGACACCTGATGAGCATGCCGACGCCGACCCTCAGCCATCCGCAGGCGGCGGTGTGGAGCGAAAACACGGTCGGTGGAAAGATCGCGATCGGTCCGGGTCAATCGTGGCGGGCCTGGCAACTGAACATCGAGACCAAAACGCCGCCGGCCATGGTCGACAACCGCGGCGGAACGTTCTGGGTGCTCGGCTATAAGACCGAGCAGGGCAATACGGTCTGCCGCACCACCGACCGGGGAAATAGTGAAATCCTCGGCGGATTGTGGTATCCAGCCCAGGGTTTCGGGAAGGACAACGATCCCGTACCGTCGCTTGTCGTGGTCGACAGTGACATGTCGGTCAGTCTCACGGACATGTGCAAAGGCGGCGGGCAGTACAACACGATCGTGCAGGAAACCCGAAACGGGCAGACCAAAGAGCTTCCACGCAGCGCCCTTCAGCGCAAGTGGGGCCCGAGCGGATCAATCGCCCTGTATCGCGCTGCCAATGCCAGTAACGAGAGGTGATCCGCACTTCTTCAATCCCACCGTCCCCTGCAAGCGCAGCCTCGTCCCGGGCGGTTCGATGAGGCGGAGCCGCACTTCGTACGGCGATTGCTGTGGGGCAAGGGTGGGGCCTTGGTCGGCCCGCGGTTGAGAAATCGAATGAGTTTCACGGCGGGTTGGCGCGTGCTGGGGGACACACCGCAATGGCGACGCGGGCACTTGCGTGATGCTCGCGGTCATGGAGGATGCCATGGAGGATCGCCACCACTCAACACGATGGCGACGCGGGCACTTTCGTGATGATGATGCGGTCCTTGACCCTCCTGGGGACGGTTCGAGACACAACGCGATGGCGACGCGGGCACTTGCGTGATGTGCCGCGGCGAGGGCGACCCATGGCCCGCTTCCCTGCGTCTTGTGCCGATCGGTTTCAGTCCACCGTGATGTCGTCGAACCACGTGAAGTCGGTATCTTGATCGCCGACCTCGGCGTGCAGGCCGATGACGATCCAGGGGTTGGTGGGTGTGGCGGTAACTTCGACGGCAGTCCATTCGGCGGCGGTGATTGTCCCACTTCCGGCGATGGCTTCGCCGTGCATTCGGTCGTAGCCGTTGAGGGTCAGCCAGGCTTTCTTGCCCGTGGTGCGAATGAAACCGTGGACGGTCACCGGCCGGCCGGGGATGATGCCGCGCGAAACCACCTGATAGGCCGTTGGATGGGTGTCGGCAAACTGTTTCACCGGCAAGTTCCGCCACTGGCCCTGGTTGAAGCGGACAGAGAATTTGCCGCCGTGGGGTTTCTCGTCGGACTGCCAGACGAACTGTTCGTCGAGCCAAGTGGGATGGTCGATATTGCGGTCGGGAGTCCAGAGGCGGCGCGGGTCATTGGGGGCTTCGAAATCGCCGTTGACCAGGCCACGAGGCTGGGTCAGATCCTTGATCAGGTCCCAGTTGGGCTGAAGAATTCCCTCCTTGGTTCGCATCTGAGCCCAGTCGGGCGTGTGGTCATGATCATGGGTGAAGAGAATGCCATATTCGTAGCCCAGGCAATGAGACTTAACGAACCACTGGGCCATATAGTCCGATTGCCAGTCCCGCCCGTTGACGCCCTTGGGCGTCCATCCCGTGGTGACGCCGCTCTCGCTGCAAGCGACGGGGCGCGACTGGTGAACCTCTTTGAGCCACTCCCAGGGCTTGTTGAGGCGATAGTCCACGGTCTGCGAGCCATAGACATGGGTGCCGACAACGTGGCAGTGGTGCGCCAGACCCATTTTTAGCATCTGGTGCAGATACTCCGCATCAGGCGCGGCCACGGCGGATGACTCGACGATGATGCCGTCGGGGTTGATTTCCATGGCGGCCTCCGCCATGGCGCGATTGAGACGGACGGCGACATCCGGCCGGCCGGGCAAGCCGGTGTTCAGGTCTTTCTTGTCGGGCTCGTTGCCACAGACGTAGTAGCGGATGCGTTCCTTGCCGGGCGCGCTGTAGTATTGCATCAAGGCCTTGCAGCGGGCCTTGTAGTTGTCGAACCAGGTTTTCATCACCGGGCCATTGAGGTCGAGCGCTGACAGCTCCGAGACCGCAGTGCCTTTGGGGTTGATGCCCGCGCCGCGGTAGTTGATGATCCAGTGAATCTCCAGACCGGCCCCGCGCATGGCATCGACGTCGGCTTCGTGATCGGCGGGGTTGGCCTTGTTGCCGCCGGTGCGAATCGCCTGCAGGCCGACGTTCTTAAAGTCGGGCAGAACCACCCGATTCAGTTCGTCGGCATTGGCATAGCCGAGGTTCATCCCCAGCCAGGCGGCCGGACGTGGGGGCGGCGTCCCGGCGGGAATGGTACTTTCGGGAAGGACGGTGAAATAGCCGACCGATGTTGCGCCATTGGCGTAGAGCAGCTTGGCAATGTACCAGCCGGCCGGCAGCGATGGCGAGAGCGTGACGCGGCGGGTGACTTCCTCTTCCCCGTTGAGATCGACGCTAAGTTGGCCGGTGGCGAGGACCTTGGCGTCGTGATCTTCCACCTGATAGAGCATCCGCTCCTGGCGGGGGCTGGCCGTGCGATTCTTCAGGACATACTCGAAGTCGATGGGCGTGGAAGGCAGATACTCACCGTTGCTGGCCAACGCCCGCGGCTGCACGTCGATAGGCGGCAGGACTTCGCCGGTGCCGACCGGCTTGCCCTGGGCAAATAGCACCGGCGGCTGGTACAGGCCATCCCATCGGTCGTCGATCAGAACCGCCACATCCAGGCCGCCGCTGGCTTTATCCTTGGGGCATTGAAAAGTAATGGAGTAAGTTCCCGCCGCAAGCGGCCCGACCGGAAGGCTTGTCCAGCGAAGCTCATCCCACCGAGCCGAGGCTGTTTGCGCCAGCTCTCCCAACGCCCGCGGCTGGGCGCCTTCGGCGGTCAGCGTGGCCGCGACACGGCCGAGGTCTTTCATGGCGTTGTTGTAGCGCAGGTACAACCGCGCTGCCGCCATTGGCTCGGACAGTTGGAACGTGACGGTGGAGCGGCTGCCCGGGTTAAAGTTGCACAGCAGCTTACCGCCAGACGCCTGCCGCATCGTCTGAACGCGGTCGTGCCCCTGGCCGGATTCGAGTTCGCGCCACACCCCCGGCAGGGCCGTCGGTGGATCGGCGCTGGCGTCGGGCGGCAAGGTGAGGACCACCATCGCGGTCCACGCCGCGCCGAGCAACATTGCCAGTCGTTTTCTCATAGGATTCAGTTCGAATTCGCACCCTCGATACCGCCGATTCACCGGCTGGCGTCGTAGTAGATCCACGTCGTGTGGGTGTTGCGAAGGTCAAGCCGGCTAAGCTCGCCCCACGCCACGAACCGCGCCGAACCGTCGAGGTAGCCAACGGTCAGTCCAACCGGCCCGTACTTCGGCGTCATCTGCTGGCCGGTCGCCACCGTGACGAACCGGTTCGTGGACGGGTGGGGCGAATTACCGCCCCACGACTGGTTGGTCGCGTAGTGCCGACAGGTGAACATGGTCCAGGTGCCATCCTGGGGGATGGTGCCAAGTCGTTTGATTGACTGGAACCAGCGGGTCTGCGGCGGCACCGGGTTAATCACCAGCGTGTAGTCATTCTGCGTGCCGTTGGCGTTGCCGCGACCGATAAGCACATTCCAGTGCAGCTCGGTGTTCCAGTACTGCCAATCATTGACGTTGGTCTGGTTCATACGCTGGCCGGGAATCGGAGATCCGGTCTCCAGCGCGCGTTCCTGCCAGGCGACGCACCCCGAGCCGCGTTTGATCAGCGTCTCGGCGTTGTCCTTCGCCCACTGTGCGCGGTTGGACTCGGGGCCGGGGAACGGCAGACCCATGTTGAACTTGCTGAGTGAATCCCAAGCCCAGATCGGATACTGCACGTAATCGTCGTGGCTCCAGCCATTGCGGCGGGCGGCAGGAAACGACCCTCTGTTCTCGCCGGCGTACATAATGTTGGCGATGGCGAACTGCCGGGCGTTGCTCAGTTCCGTCGCCAGTTGCGCGTGCATTCGCGCGCGATTGACCGCCGGCAGAAGGATAGAAATAAGAACGGCGATAATGCCGATCACTACCAGCAACTCGACCAAAGTAAAGGCTCGACGGGAGGATTGGGTCATGGTTTCCCTCGACTGAAAATGGCGGCGTCCGGCACACAGGATCCGGACGCCGTTTCGCGTATGCCTACCGATGCCGGCGACGAACCATCATCGCCAAACCGGCCAGACCGGCTAAGCCAGTCATGGAGGGCTCGGGGACGACACTGGTATAGAAGCCAATGTAAGTGGCATTGGTGCCGAGTGTGCCAGCGCCGGTGCCGTCATAGAAGATGTTGGCCTTGCCGGCAAACTGGCCGGTGAGGGCAGCCTGGGTGTAAACGATCGTGTCGTCGCTGGTGCCGACGGTGCTGTCACCACCATCGAGGATGCCGGTCAGGTTCGTGACCTGATTGCCAGCCCATTTGAAACCGTAGAAAATGTCTGTGGGAGTCGGCCCGGAAGAGAATGTCGCCCAATTGACGCCGGTTGGATTAGCTTCGAAGGTAATCTCGAGTCCGCGCGAGTTGGAAACCTGTGCGCTGTTGCTGATCACTAGCGCTGCGGGCGCAGAGTTGGCGATGTCGATGCCCGCAGAAACTGCGCCGATGGTGGAATTGATCTCGCCGATGTTCCCGAGATTGAGGGTCGCGGCGTTGCCGACGGAAAAGTTTGTTTTGTTGAGTTCCAGCAGTCCGGACAGACCAGAGCCAACCGTGGCTGCGGAATTCACGGTCACATTGCCTGGCGCGAGTTTCATTGTTCCGCTGCTGCGCGGGCTCCCGACACCGATTCGAAGGGTGTCTACATCGATCGCCACCGAACTCACGCTATGGAGATCGAGCGTTCCGGTGGCATAATTCCCCGTCGAGGCATTGGAACTGTAGCCTACGTCCAGCGTACTCGCATACGCGGTAAAGCTGCCGCCGTTCTGGGTAAATGAGCCGGTTGGGCTGCCGTTGTCTGTGGTCTTGTAACCGATTTGAACTGCTGTTCGATCTAATGCACCTGTCCCGGTGCCGATCGTCGTGGACGTAAATGTCGATCCAAGGGTGACTGTTCCGGTCGTTCCGGCATTCGCGGTGGAATACCCAACTCGAAACGTAGCACCCGCGCCAATGCCAAGTTGCCCAGCGCCAAGGCTGACGCTGCCGCTACTTGACCCAGACGAATGACCCTGGTAGCCGACAATGAAACTGCTCAGCCCTGTCGCAATCACCGTACTGCCAGCGCCGCCGGCGAGTAAACCGTGACTCTGAGAGCCGGTCGTGGTACCTGTCTTCTCGCCAATCCTCAGGCTCCCTGAAATCCCCAGGGTTCCGTTCTGGACGTTAAGGTTTCCATAATAGATCGAGTTATTTCCGCTTCCTCCCGTCGCCAAAGCAACCGCTGTGGTATTGAGCGTTCCTGCGTTAAGGTCAATCGTGTGTGAAAATGGCGTCGCACTATTCGTCGAGTTGATCGTAAGCGAATTGATGACAAACGGCGAGGTTTTATCCATCAACGTGGTGGTTCCGGTCCCGGTTGCATTGAATACAACGTCGTCACCGGTGACCACACCAAGTGAATTGTTGGACCAGTTGGTATTGTTGGACCACGCCGTATTCGGTGTTGCTCCGTAGTCCCACGTTGCCACCGCCGCCGAGGCGGACTGGGTCAGCGCGGCCGTGGCCGCCAGTGCCAGGATCGCCTGGATTGAACGTTTCTGAGTTGCCTTGAACATGATGCGGTACCTCCGTTTGAGTGGGTTACTCGATAGATCGCGAAACGGACGCCGTTTCGCTTTGTGTATTCTGTTGCTCGGGAACGATCAGGCTCGGTTTCACCATGCGGCGCTGCGGCTCGGCCGGCACCCGGTCGGCGACGCGATCGAGCAGGAGCGAAACCAGTTCGCGTGCGATTCGGGTGTTTCCTTTGTCCATGGTGGCGGCGGGCGGCGTGGGTTCGAGCTGGAAATCGGTGTAGTCGGCGTACGAGTTGTCGTAACCGACGATGAGCACCTCGCGGCCCGGCGTTTTGCCCAGCAGACGTAAAGCGGCGGCGGCCTGGATGGCATGAACATCGGTTGCCACCATCAGACCGTCGATGGGCGTGGCGCCCAGAACGAATTCGCTGAGATATCCGGCCAGCATTCGCACTACATGGGCAAAGCCTTCGGCGTCCAATACATCGCCCGCGCTCAGGTCCGGCGTGCGCAATGCCGGCAACAATTCCAGGCCGTGTTCGGCAACGGCGCGCTCGAAGCCACGACTGCGCTCATCGAGCCAGTGGTGTTCGCCGGTGAAACGCCAGAGGCGAAGGAGGCGTTTGCGGCTCCGGGAGATCAGATGCCTGGTCAGTTCGTAAGCGCCGGCATCGTGATCGGAGTTGACGCGGTCAACGTTGGCCAGCGCCGGTTCATCGCCGTAGGCGACGACCGGAACCCCGTTCACCTGGCATTCAGCGATCATGGCCTGTCCGCGCTCGGACTCGGCGGCGTTATACGTCAGCAATACACCCAGCGGCTTCATCGCCACCAGCGAGCCAAGATCGCCCGCGTCAGGGGCACGGGAGTTGACGGCCAGTACATGGTGTCCGGCGTCCTCAAGCATCTGCGAAACGGTGTATTGGATGGATGAATCCCAATTGGCCGGCGGACGCCCTGGGAGTCGCCCGGCACCGAGAATGGCGACCGTATTGGCC
This sequence comes from Tepidisphaerales bacterium, assembly GCA_038329845.1. Classification (GTDB taxonomy): domain Bacteria; phylum Planctomycetota; class Phycisphaerae; order Tepidisphaerales; family Tepidisphaeraceae; genus JBBQNJ01. The sequence goes on from JBBQNJ010000011.1 coordinate 41,608, forward strand.
AGCACGAGCGAGTTGGCCGGTGCCGCAGTCGGGGCGGTCGATGCCGCGACGCGGCGGATGCGCCCACCGGCGGGCTGCTCGACGAGGCCCGCACGCTGCAGGTCGTCGAGGGCGGCTTTGACCGTAATACGCGAAACCTGAAGGCACTCGGCCAGCGTGCGTTCGGACGGGACCGGGGATCCGCCAACCAGATCGCCGGCGCGGATAGCGCGGGTTACCCAAGAGACGACTCGTCCTCGGGGCGATCTGCGAATTGGCTCCATCGTTGCCGAACCCATGGGCACTCTCGTCTTCCTGTCTAGGTCCAAGATAATACCACGACCGGCCGATAATGCAAGCCAAAAAAAACATTTTTTTTTACTTCGACGATATTGGCCCTATTTTGGACCGCAAGGCGATTGCCCGAACGACGGTGATCGCTATACTGTGCCCGTGCATTGCGTTCGTTGGACGACTTTGCTTCTTCGGGTGCTTGGCAGAGGTTTTCTGTGGCGCAAACCGTTCTGGAAACGAAAGATGTGAAAGTTCGATCCGCCGACGCCTGCGGGCGGGTTCCTTTGCAGGTTGTCACCTGCTTTCCGTCGGACCAGGGGCGTTCGGAGGTGATTTTCGACGCCGCCCCGACCGCTTGGAACCTCGCTCAGTTCTCGGACCTGTGCATCGAAATCATCAACCGTGACAGTCGCGCCTGGACCCTTCATGCCCGTGCCGACAGCCCGGCGGTTGTTCATGACGGGATCCATTACAGCACCAGCGGCGCGATCTCATTGGAGCCTGGCCAGAGCGGGACCTTGCGGCTGAAGCTCAACCGCCTGGAACCATGGATCCCGCGTAGTGAGTTGACGGGAATGTGGGGCACGCCGCGCGAGAGCGATGGGGATACGCGCAACCGGCTTGACGTGTCCGAGGTGATCCGCGTCGTGGTTTGGGTCGAATCGCCCGATGCTCCATGCCGGTTCGAGGTGCGTCAACTTCGTGCTGAAGGGGTCTACGCGGCGCCCGCGACACAGCCCGCAACGCCGGCCAAGCCGTTCTTCCCGATGATCGACCGCTTCGGGCAGTTCATGCACCGGGACTGGCCGGGCAAGACCCGGGACGAAGCGGACCTGGGCCGGGAAGCACGCCGCGAAGCCGTCGACCTGCTCGATCATCCGGGCTGGGCGCCATGGGACCAGTACGGCGGATGGAAGACAGGCCCGCAACTGGAGGCGAGCGGACATTTCCGAACGGCGCGCCATCTCGAGAAGTGGTGGCTGGTGACGCCTTCAGGACACCTCTTCTTTGCCCACGGGGTCAATGCGGTCGGGGAACACGACTACACCCCGACCCAGGGCCGGGAACACTGGTTTGAGGATTTGCCCGGGAATCGGGAGTCGTTCGCGGAATTCGTCCGGGAAGCGCCGGTTCCTGTGGTCCGCGGACACTATCTGGGCAAGCAGCCGATGACCTACAGCTTCCACATGGCCAATCTATATCGCAAGTACGGGGCGGACTGGCGGAAAACATACGCGGACCTGGCGCATCGGCGGCTGCGAAGCTGGGGCCTCAACGCGATCGGAGCGTTTTCCACGCCCGACATTTGGCGCGATCACCAGCGCCGCACGCCGTACTTCGTGTTGTTGCAGACGCACCGCGCCCGGGAGATCGAGGGCAGCAGCGGCTGGTGGCGAAAGTTCCCCGATCCATTCGACCCGTCATTCGAGCGGGTGCTCGACGAGCAATTGGCCCAGCACGCGCGCCAGGGCGTGACGCGCGATCCGTGGTGTATCGGCTTTTTCGTGGACAACGAGAATAGCTGGAAACACGACACCTTTCTGGCCGAAGCGGCATTGGGCAGTCCGTCCGACCAGCCGTGCAAGATCGAGTTGGTACGTCAGCTTCGCGCCAGGTATGCCACCATTGGCGAGTTGAACATCGCCTGGCGGTTGGACTACGGGTCGTGGGGCGCGCTGCTCGACAGCCGCCAGACGCCCAAGGACTTGTCCGGTGCGGCGGGCGACCTGCGCGGGTTCTACGCCAGCGTCGCCGACGCCTATTTCCGCAAGTCCCGAGCGGCGGTGAAGAAGGCATCTCCCGGCCACCTGTATCTCGGTTGCCGATTCCCCTATCAGGTCAACCGGCTCGTCACCGACGCGGCCAAAGACCACTGCGATGTGATCAGCGTCAACTGGTACCAGGATTCGGTTGAAGGCTTCGAGGTGCCAGGCGGGCTGGATTTGCCTTTGATCATCGGGGAGTTTCACTTCGGCGCCCTTGATCGAGGCCTGTTCCACACAGGCCTCAAGCAAGTCGCCAGCCAGAACGACAGGGCCGCGGCCTACACGCGTTACGTCAACGAGGCCCTTGATCATCCGAACATCGTGGGCGTGACCTGGTTCAAGTTCAGCGACGAACCGAACACCGGCCGCTGGCTCGACACCGAGAATTACCAGATCGGGTTTCTAGATGTATGCGACACGCCCTACCCTGAAACCATCGAAGCCGCGCGCAACATCGGTCGGCGGATTTATGGCAAGCCGGCCGACGAGTGAGCGCGCCTGCAGAACCCACAACATGACGCATCGGTCATAGTGCTCCCAACCATTCTCCCTTGCCTGTAATTCTCGACACCGACATCGGCGGCGACACCGGGACGATTTTTCCCGGTTTGTTTCCCGATTCGGCGCTCCAGCGATGGGCCAGGCGATCTATCGGGTTTTCGGAGTTATCGCCCCGATTTTCTGACGCACCACGCCGACAACAGGCCTTTCTTATCGAGTAAAGCACCAGGCCCTCCTGCCGGGGATCTTCTCTGATGCCGTCGCAATTGCTAAGATTTCTCCCATGGCCACTTCGAAAGTCCGACGGTTCGACACCAACCCCATCATTACCCCGGATATGCTGCCCGGGAAGGATGGATCGAACATCAATGGGCCGTCGCTTATTCGCGCGCCTGATTTCATCCGTAATCCACTGGGGCGGTACTACCTGTATTTCGCTCACCACGGCGGGAAATACATCCGTCTGGCGCACGCCGATGAGATCGCCGGCCCGTGGAAGATATACGAGCCGGGGACGCTCCAATTGAAACAAGCCCCAGGCGCGCAAGGACACATCGCTTCGCCGGACGTGGTCGTCGATCCGCATGAACCGCGACTGCGGATGTATTTTCATGGACAAACGGCCGCCAAAAGACAGCGGACGTTTCTGGCCACGTCGGTTGACGGTCTGCGATTCCGGGCCGACGACCAGTTTCTCGGGCCGTTCTATTTTCGTGTGTTCACCTGGCGCGGTCACTGGTACGCGATAAGCAAGGGCGGACAAATGCACCGCTCGCCGGACGGACTCAGCCCGTTCGAGAGGATTGCAGGCCCGCTGGGCGGGCCGGACGATCCAGCCGACCCCGATGGGAATCGCCCCGGCACGCCGCGTCACCTGGCGGTCCACCTGCGCGGCGATGAGCTGGATGTGTATTATTCAAGCATTGGCGACAAGCCCGAATCGATCGTCCGCCGCACAATCACCCTTGCCGACGATCCGTTGAACTGGAAAATCTCGGCGCCTCAGCTCATTCTTAAGCCCGAAATGGCCTACGAGGGCGCTGATCTGCCGGCGCGGGCATCAGTTGCCGGGGCGTCTTCCCAGCGTGAAAACGGCGTACGGGATCCGTGCATCTTCGTCGAGGATGGCCATGTCTACCTCATCTACTCGATCGCCGGCGAACACGGACTGGCGATCGCGGAAGTGACCTGAGCAGATGATCCAGGGTCTCCGGCGCGGCGCTGGGTGGGTGGCGCCGATGCCCACGGGAAAGCGGGACATCCAGAATATTCCGGTGACGGTGCCGCAGCGGGGAACGTCTCGAGGGAATTTTCTGGAGGTCCCCAGGCTTTGCTGGAAGTCAACGGGCTTTGCGGGAGATCAACGAGCATTGCGGGATGTCCCCGGGCATTGCTGGATGTCCCAGGGGAGTCTTCGGAAAGATCGACGGAGGCGTGACGCAAGGCAGCCTGAGTGAATGACAAGACTTGTTCTCATCGCTAGTCTGGGCGAGCGATGCCTCGAACGCGCGCTTCATCCTATTCACGGCCCGAGGTGGCATGGTTGATCGCGGCGGCGGGGGTTTTCGCGGCGTTGTCGTTGTGGGGGGCGATCGCGTCGGATGGGTTTCTCGAGGCCGACGCCTGCACGCATTATTTGTTCGCGCGATTCGCGTTTTCTCAGCCGCATTATCTGCTGGATGTCTGGGGTCGGCCGTTCGTGACGACGTTGTACGCGGTGCCGGCGGCGCTGGCGGGTCGGATGGGCGTTCGCGTCACCAGTCTGATCATCGCGCTGTTAACGGGGTGGATCACGTATCGCATCGCTCGGGGCAGCGCGATGCGGTCGCCGGCACTGGCGATGATCGCGTTTCTCGCCCAGCCGCTGGTTTTTTTGCACAGTTTCAGCGAATTGACCGAGCTGCCGTTCGCCCTGCTGATGGCGCTGGCGTTGTGGGCCTACCAGGCTCGACGGTTCGTCGTGCTGGCGCTGATCGTCGGGATGATGCCGACGGCGCGGCCGGAGGGATTCGGTTTTCTCCTGCTCGTAGCCGGCGGATTGGCACTGCATCGGCGGTGGCGGGCGATGTTGTTGCTGCCGATCCCGCTGATCGCATGGAGTTGGCTGGGATGGCGCATCAATGGGGAGGATGGGCAGTGGTGGCGATGGCTGATCGACCACTGGCCGTACGCCGGGCAGAGCCTCTATCCAGCCGGTTCGTCGCTGCATTTCCTGGGGTTGTGGCCGGTGTTGATCGGGCCGCTGTTGTTTCCGGCGATGCTGATCGGGCTATGGCGGGCGACGGTCGGCGTGTGGCGGGCGGGGCCCGCCGGCGAGCTGATCGCCCTGGGCGCACCGGCGCACCGGCGGCGCTGCCGACTGATCATCGGGTTAGTCCCGCTGATGGTCCTGATCGGGCATAGCGCGCTATACGCGGCGGGCAAAATGGCATCCAACGGCGAGCTGCGCTACCTGCTGGTCGTCAGCCCGATGTGGGCGCTGCTGACGGCCGACGGGTGGAACTGGGTATTCACAACGCTGCGCTGGAGACATCGCATTGCCTGGGCGGCGGTGGCGGCGATGGCTCCGGCCATGGTGAACCTGCATTGGCGCATCGTGCCGCTGACGTTTTCACCGGATTGGCGGCAAGCGGAGTCGGCGGCGGCGATCTACCGCGGCTCGGCACTTTCGCGGACCTACCCCCGGCTGATGACGGCGCATCCGGCATTCGCCTATTTCCTGGATGTCAGCACGACCGATGAGACGATCCTGCGGCCCTGGAGCGCGCAGGCCGCTCGCCGACGGCCTGCGGGGACGATCCTGATCTGGGATCGAATTTACGCGCAATCCAACTCGAGCCGCGACCTGACGGCGAGCGTCGAGGAGATCGTCAATGCGGGGTGGATTCGGGACGACGCGGCGCGGCGATCGCTGGGCCTTGCGACCTCATCGGGTGAGAATCCGTGGCTGGTCTTCGTCAGCCCCGCGCTCGGTCCCGAACCGACCGGCGTTGATCACTCGGCGTTCAATTCGTCGATCAGCATCCGCAGCCGTCCGTGATCACGCTTGTTGAACGCGAACACCAGGCGAGGCAGTTGATTCAGGTCCGGCTCATCGTGTTCGATGGGCAGCGCCGCGGTGATGCGAAATCCGCCGCGAACGACGATGTCGGCGAACTGATCGGCGAGTTGCCGCAGCCGTTGCTCGCCGGGAGCGCGATGCAGGCGGATGAGGATGTCGTCGCGGTGATAGCGAACCGAGTGGAAGTTCGAGTAGAAATGACGGACTTCACGGGCGGCCTCGTCCACGCTGTCGGTGATTTTGTACAGCCGCAAATCGGGCGGACTGATCAAGCCGCGGTTAAGCAGTTGTCGCTCGACGTACTCCTGCCAGCTCGACCAGTAATCGCCGCCGGGACGATCGATGAAGACGATCGGCATCGGCGCGGCCTTGCCGGTCTGGAGCAGCGTCAGCACCTCGAAGCCCTCATCCATCGTTCCGAACCCGCCGGGAAACAGCGCGATCGCGTGGCTGGATCGCACGAACATCAGCTTGCGGGTGAAGAAATATTTGAAGCTGATGAGTTTGGGATCGTCGGCGATGAACGCATTGGTCGCTTGCTCGAACGGCAGGCGGATGGCCAGCCCGAAACTCGGTTCAGCGCCCGCCCCGCCATGCCCGGCGGCCATGATCCCCCCGCCGGCACCCGTGATCACCATCCACCCGGCCTTGGCCATGGCCCGCCCGAACTGCGCGGCCTGGCGATAGTCGTGATGGTCCTCGAGCGTGCGGGCGCTGCCGAAAATGCTCACCTTCCGCTGTTCGCGGTAGGGCGCGAAGACCTTCAAGGCGTAGCGAAGTTCCTTGAAGCTCTTGTTCAGCAATTTCACGTCCCCGCGATTGGTCTTGTCGCGCAGCAGTTTCAGGGCATTGAGTACCATCTCCCCGACCATGTCGCCGTTGGGCACTTCGGTGAGTTCATCGACCAGCTTCTCGGCCATCCGCTGAATGTGAACGAGTTCCTCGCGCGGGATCACCTGCGGGCGCTGGGACGATTCCTGGCTCTGCTCAAGGTTGTCGCCGATGTTCTCGCGTCGGGGCTTCATCGTGGTTTCATTCCTCAGGTGATCAACGGCACGGTCGCGCGGACAGTGGCGCCGGCGGCGACGGGGACGCTGAACAAATCGACAAAAGCATTGGCCCCCAGCGGCACCAATGCGGCCTCGGCCGTTTCGGCGAAAATCTTGACCGCCGGGGCGTCGAACGTCGTGGGGTTGGTGATCTCGACCACGAGTTCGCGCTGGCGTCGCTCGATAATGACGGCGTCCACATGGTCCAGGCAGCAGACCAGGTCCACATCCGGCTGGATGTATACTCCGGGCAATTCGGCGAACGTCAGCAGCATCGCCGCTTCCGACCAGGTCGAGCCGCCGAAGATTTCCCCGACGCCGATTTCATTGTCCGGATCGCCGCGCACTTCCCAATCGCTCATGTTCACCCGCTCGTTGATCCAACCCGGGTCCATGATCGGCCAGCGCTGCCCCGGGCGGCGGTCGGTGATGGGGCGATCGGCCCGCGAGCAGTACTGCGGGATCGCATGGGCGATGCGCTGGATCAGCGCCAGGTAGCGCCGATCGCCGGTGGCGCGGAACAGCTTCAACAGCGAATCGCCCGAGAGCGTGCAAAGGCCCGGGGCGCTGTGCTTATTCTGCACGTTGGCATAGACCGTCCCGGTCGTGAGCATATCGAGCTTTCCGAAGGTGCTGGACGCCGGGAAGCGGTAGTCGTAGGTGACGCACCAGGTCGAGCCGAGATTGGCCGTATCACGGGCCGCGTCGATCCATTCGGCCTCGCCGGTCACATCGTACAGCGACAGGTAGGCATCGAGCAGGGCGAAGTTGGATTCGCTATCGGGGCATTGAAGGGCGTCGCCCGGGCCGGCGTTGGTGTAGCCGATCGACAGGAACCGATCGCGGTAGTGCCGTCCCGAGGCCTTGGCCACTTCGAGATATTCCGGGTGATTGAAATAGACGCTGGCCAGGGCCAGGCCGCCCGGCGCCAGCGACGCCGAGGCCGTTCCTGCCACGATCAGATTGCCTTCCTGGTCGGCATAGTGGCCGAACTCGCCATACTTCTTCCAGATTCGCACGAAGGCATCGGCCACGCCGCGAATGGCCTTTTTCCAGCGATCGGGGATCGAATCGCCCTGCCCGCGTCGCTCGAGCAGCATCAGGCTCTTGAGATTAAAGTGCAGCGAGTCGCCCATGTAGCGCAGCAGAGTCGCCTTGCCCAGCCATTCCCCTTTGTGATAGAGCGCGTTGTAAAACCCGCTGGGGAGGATGCCGTCGTCGAACACGTGGTCGAACGTTCGCAAAGCGCGCCGACGGGTCAACTCATCGCCGGCGGCGATCAAGGCGTGGGAGGCATTGAACCCGCCCACCCAGGCGGTCTGCCAGTCCTGCGATGGGACCTCGCGCATCCCCACCGAGTAGTAGCCGTCGGATTCGACCCAGTTCTGACGGTTGTACTTGTCCTGCTGGATCGCCCAGACCGCTGAGAACGGGATCATCTGGCGATGGCGCTCGATGGCCAGGTCCTCTCGCACCTGGAAGAATCGCTCGACGGCGGCGGGGATCGTCGGGGCATCGAAGAAATAGAGGCGGGCGCGAAGTTCCAGCTCGTCACCGGCGGCGAAGTCGGCGCCGCGATCGGTGCTGGTCTTTCCATTGCATCGCACGATTTCGCGCACACCCGGGGCCTTGAGCAGCAGTTGGGCAGTGGTGCGATCCTCCGACTCGATCAACGAAATCCCGGTATTGCCCAGTCGCGTGCCCTGGTCCGTCATGACAATGAATCCTCGCCGGCGATCGGGCATTTGCAGCACCACGGCCGGGGTGGACAAATCCCCGGTGAGGAACTGCACGCCCGAAGGGCCTTGCGGATCGCACGACAGCACCGGCACCCATCCGCTGACCGAGACCGGTGCCTGCGGATCGTAGCCGCTCATGAGCTGCGACACCTTGTTGGTGGGCCATTTCTTGAAGCGGTTGCCCGCGTACATCGCCGCGGGCATGAGGATGTAGTTGTCCATCGACCAGTTGGAAAACTCCAGGTGCAGCCCGACGCTGATCTGCGAGGCCTTGCCGGACTTACAGGTGAATCGCAGGGCCAGGTCGAATCCCTCGGCGGCGCCATGATCGCTCGCCGGGGCAGGATCGAGCCGTGCCGCGACGTTCCAGTCGGCCCCGGCGAACGAGACGCTCAACGGGGCCTGGGCGTCCGCCTCGAGTCGGCGCAGCGCTGAGTCGATCCTGCGCGAGCCGTCATAGGCGCACCATTGCGGCGAAGCGACGATGCCCAACGAATCCAACGCGGTCTTCCAATTACTCGACATTAGACGATTTCCTTAAGGTTATTCATCCATCCACAACACGGTCGTGACGATCCGCGGGTAGTACTTGCTGCCCTGCGCCACGCCGCTGACGATCTGGTCCGAGCAGGCCCAATAGGCGCTGGCGCCTTCGGTCTGCCACGCGGTGTGGGCCGAATCGGCGCTGGTCCATCCGCCGGGGCCGGGCGACGGCTGCTCGGCGCCATTCTCGTCCAGATGGAACAGGGTTCGGCACACATGCAAGGCCAGACCGATCTTGCTCATCCATGAATTCTTGCTGGTGCTGCTCAGGCGCACGCCCCCATCGGCGAAGCGGTTGGCGCTGTCGCCGCGGGCGGGGTTGGACAACAACGTCGTCGCGTGGCGGCGCAGGGCCGCGATCAACGCGCCGAACGGTCCGTCGGCGTCGATCCACCGCGACGCCTGGCTTGCGTGCGGCTGGCGTGCCCAGAAAAGTGGATAAACCAACCCCTCGATCGCAGGCAGGATGCGCGAATCATGGCCGGGATTGCCCGGCTCGAAGACCGCGGGGATCCACCCCTCGGAGGTCATCTGTCCGACGATCGTCTCTTGCGCCAGTTTCGCCGATGCGATCGCATCGCTCGCGGCGTCGGCGTCGCCAATCTTTTCCAGCAGCAGCACCAGCCCGAGATACGACGCCCAATCCTTCACCGCGATGTAAAGATTGTTGCGGGTCTGGGCCAGGGAATGGTCCAGCGAATCGTAGGTGGTGATCTCAGCGCCGCGGCCGCAGCGTGAGCTGTCTCGCCGGGTGATGCCGATCCGGCGGGACGGGTCGGGATCATCGCGATTTTGCATGCTCAGCAGGCAGCCGCGAATCACCGTCGCCTGCGACCGCGCCCACGCCGAGTCGCCGGTCGCCGCGACATAGCCGGCGGCTAGAAGAATCCAATTGCATAGTTGCTCCTGCGACATGTGGCTGAAACAGCCGTCGAGGTCGGTCAGTTCGTAACTGCTGTGGCCGAGCGGGGCGAACTGGTTGTCCTTGCCCTGGTCATGGCAGAACGTGATCCCGCCCGGCGAAAGCGAGTCGCCGCCGGGTGAAGGCGCATCACCGCCGGGCGAACATGGGTCGCCGCCAGGCACCTTGACCTGATCGTGATAGCTGTAGAAGCGAACGAAATTGTCCAACAGGTTGCGGACCACCCACGGGTTGTGCCGCAATTCCCAAAATAGTTGATCCACGCTCAGGTCCAGCGTGTTGATCATTACATATTCGCCTTCGTTGACGATCCAGTACGGTTCGCCGCCCATGTCGAGCAGTTGCGTGCTGCCGTAGTAGCTCCGGGTGGCATGGGCCAGAAGAAAACGCTGGTCGAGATTCAATTTCGATTCGGCGAGTTGCCGGTCCAGCGCTGCGCAGTGGCGCACGATCCGCGGCGATTCATCGAACGCCGCCCCCAGCACATCGGTTAGACCGCCGAAATAGCGGGTGTAGAGATATCGGCCCTCCAGGCGCGTGGTGACGATCTCCTCGAGATGGCAACCGAGTGCCAGTTCCAGCGTGCGCACCTGACCGGGCGGCACCTCGAACCCAATTCCCGGGCAACCGCCCAGAAGGTGGACGGGATTATCGCGATCCTCGAGTCCCCCATCGGGGCTCCAGCGCATGAACGCAAACGCCCCGCCCGCCCCATCCTCCCCGGCGGTTTGCCGGCCGGATCCATCAATCACCCGCCCGGCCACGCCCAAGGTCCGGCCCTGGGCGAAGCCGGTCCGCCCCTCACCGAGTCCCTCATCGAGAATCCGCAGCCCCGAATCATGGAAGCCGATGGCGAAAAACCCCGTGCGAACGGACTTTCCGGCGGAATTGTCGATCGTCAAGCGGGCCAACACCGCCGGGAGCAGCGCGCGGCGCATTTCGCCCGGTGAGGCGCCGTGCGGATCCAGGATCTCTCCGAACGGGGTGTAGACCATGAACTGGAAGTCCTCCGTCGTCCAGGCATCCGTCGCCCAGCCATAGCGGCGGCGGATCTGCTCGCGCCCGTACGCCGCAACCTTCGGCGGCTTTTTCGCCGGGTCCGACTCAGCGCGGGCCTGCTCGACGAGGTACGCCTGTGCCGCGGCGTCGGCGACCCGCGCCGCCTTGTCGGCCTGATCGAAAAACGGCAGGCATTTCAGCATCCCGGGGCCCGTGCGCGAACCGTCCTTCACGCCGATGAACAGGTCCTGATTCGCGGGCCGTCCGCGCTGCGCCGCCATCCCCCCGCGCGATCCAAAACGTCCGCAGGTGAAGCTGAAAAACGCCCCCATCGGTGAATGTTGAGCGTGGAAACTCGGATTGGCGTGGAAATCATCAACGGTCGGCATGGTGCTCCCGAGAATACGAGTCGGGGGCAAACGATATCGAAACGGATCGCGGGCACAAGAAGCGGCGATTATTTCATGACCACGGGTGATTGTTTTCGCCGGCGTAGACTCCCCCGGGGCGGACGGTTATACTCGCCTTCGTCGCACGTCGACCCCAGTTTTTCGGATGGTCCATCATGGTATTGCACATCTTGCGGGCGCTGTTCGTGCTTTTGATGGGGGCCGTCGGGTACGCCTTCATTCAGAACTCGGTCCAGATGTGGGACAGCCGCACCTGGCTGGCGATGGCCTGTTCGCTATCGGTCGCGGTCCTGCTGGTCTGCATCGACATCATCTCCTCGCGCCGAAAACTGGCGCTGTTTTCCGGCACCTTCGTGGGACTGCTGGTCGGGGTCGCCATCGCCTATGCCTTGAGCTTCGTGGTCAATCTGCTGGTCGAACTGCTCGCCCCGTCGTCGCTGAACAATGCCCAGATCAGCGCAACCAAGGACTATATCAACCTGCTGGTCGGCGTGACGGCGGTCTACCTGTCGATCAGCTTCATACTCCAGACCAAGGATGATTTCCGGTTCCTGGTGCCCTACGTGGAGTTCACCAAGCAGACCAAGGGTGCCCGGCCAATTCTTCTGGACACTTCGGTCCTGATCGACGGGCGGATCAACGACATCGCCGGTTCGGGAATCCTCGAATCGCAATTGATCGTTCCCCGCTTCGTGCTGCATGAGTTGCAGGCCGTGGCCGACTCCCCCGATCGCTTAAAGCGCAACCGCGGGCGCCGCGGGCTGGACGTGCTGACGAAATTGCAGGCCAACGCGCGAGTCGAGGTCATCCTCTACGATTCATCGGTCCGTGAATCGGCCGAGCCGAAGGCCGAGGTCGATCAACAGTTAATGGCCCTGGCCGACGAACTGAGCGCCCGCGTGCTGACCAATGATTTCAACCTGAACAAGGTCGCGCAGTTGCGTGGAGTGGACGTGATCAACATCAACGACCTGGCGGCGGCGCTCAAGCCGGTGATGCTGCCGGGGGAGAAGATGCGGGTGCGGCTGCTGAAGCCGGGTGAGGAAAGCGGCCAGGGGGTCGGGTATCTCGAGGACGGGACCATGGTGGTGGTCGAACAGGGCCGCGGCCATCTGAACGAAGACGTCGAGCTCACCGTGACCAACGTCGTGCAAACCTCGGCGGGCCGAATGATCTTCGGCCGCCTGCTCGAATCTCCCGCCGGTGCCTCCGAGCGCCGCGCCGTGCGAACGGGGATGGGGTGAGGGAGGGGGTGAGGGGGTGAGGAGGGTGAGGGGGGTGAGGAGGGTGAGGAGGGTGCGGGGGTGACGAGATTCACCCGCTCCTACCATCGCTTCACTCTCTTGTGATTTCGGCGTGAAGCAGGGCGATCACCTGGCGGGCGGCGGCGAGTCGCTTCTCGGCTTCGGCACGCATCGGGGCAAAGTGGAATCCCTCTTTCAGCCGCGCTTCCCAATATCGGTACAGGTCGCGCTTCTGCGATCCCTCGAGTATCTGCATGACCCCTCCGCCTTGACGCGCCATGACGATGGCCTGCTGGAACAGCCCGCTGACGCCGAAATCCTCGAGATTCACCGCATCGGCCAGAAGCCGCGATTCTTCCAGTCGCCCGGAGCGCGACGGCAACTCGCGCAAGATTCGTCCCGCCGCATCGGCGAGTTCTTCGTCCGAGCCGAGCAGGCCGACGAGCAGTTCGGCGGCCTGCTCGGCGCGATCCTTGAGATTCGTCCGCCCCAATCGCCCGGCGGGCAAGGCCCGAAGATTCCGCGCGGGGAGTTGCAGCCCGTAGCAGGCGGCCTCGAGGGCGTGGCCAAGTTCGGTCGGCGGGATCAACCCTTCGGCCAGTCCCTGTTCGACCTGGCGCCAAAGTCGTTTGGCATCGTCCAGCAGGCGCGGACCACGGGTGTCGTGCTGGTCCACGACCAGCAGAGCGCGCTCCAATCGTTTTCGCGTTGCCGAATCGAGAGGCATTCCCACAAGTCCGTCCGGCACGCCTTGGCGAGGGGGTGCGGAGTTCACCACGAGGCGCGCCAGAAGAGATTCACCACGAAGTTGACGAAGGACACGAAGGGGGTTTCTCGCCTGGGTCGATCAGAATCCCCCATCCTTAATTCCCAATTCTTACTCGTCGCGCCGCTTTCCTCTCGCCGGCGCGGGAGTATGATCGCCTAAGTTTAGGCTTGCGAAAAGCGCATTGGGAAGGTTAAGAAAGTTCCTGGAATCGAATCGCGGTTGTCGCGGTCGATTTGGAAACCGAACGTACCCAACTCCCCTAGCCGAATGCACGGACGTAAAATGAGCATGACCAGCGCGTCAGGGATTTCCGATTCTCCCGCCAGCGATTCGATCGTGGCCAGCGGCGCGGGCAATCCCGCGGACTTGCCCGTCCCGCCCCCGCAAACGTTGGCGACCCGGCCACTCCGCCCGCCGGGCAATCCCGGGCGGGGAAGCAACTGGATCGACAAGATCGAGGCCTTCATCTCCCGCCTGAGCGTGCGCGACACCTTCTGGCATCGCGTCTGTTCCCTGATCTGGCTGCCGCTGGCGTTTTTCAGCGGGATCAAAATCAAGAACATCGACGCCAACAGCTACATGGCGGTATTGCCGTTCCGGCGATTCAACCGCAACTGGTATCGCGCCATGGCGGGCGGTGCCCTGCTGGCCAACAGCGAAATCGCCGGGGGGATGTATGTTTTCGGCGTTTGCGGGGCCGACTACACCGTGGTCTGCAAGCACCTGGAATACGACTTTTTGCGTCCCTGCTTCGGCCCGGCGGTTTACAAGATGACCCCACGTGAGAACCTGCGGGGGTTGATCGAAACCGCCGCCGAGTTCAATATCACCCTGGACATGCATATTCTTCAGCAGGTCAAGAGTCCCGGCGAGCGCGAACGGCGCGTCGGGCGAGCCAGTGCCGTATTCCATGTGACCCCTAAGGTGCATCACAAGGCCAAAAAAGGCCGACGGCGCAAGTAGCCCTGGACTTTGGCCATGGTGGACGCCCCGCGGCTTACTCGGCGAGAGCCGGGAAACCGTCATGGGGTTTAAGGACGGATTTTGCCTATGGTGGAGACCTCGCGGCTCACTTCGCTCGCCTGGGGTGCCTTTCTCGCCTGTTCGTGGACGTGGTGCATCGGGATGTTTCTTCCGGTGATCCTCGTCCGCGATTACGGCGTCTGGGGCTGGTGGGTCTTTGCGATCCCCAACGTCATCGGCGCCGGCGCGATGGGGTGGGTGATGGCCCGGCCCGGCGCCAGCGAACGGTTCGTCCAACGACATCGCATCGCGGGATTGGGCTTTTCCATCGTGACCCTGCTGTTTCACGCCTATTTCCTCGGGTGGATTGTGCGCCCCCTGATCGGCCCGGCCGGCGTGGCCGTGGCGGTCGGGCTGGGGATGTCTATCCTCGGAGCTCGGCGGGATCTTAGAATCTCCGTGGCGGTGTTATGCCTGAGCCTCACCGCAGCGCTGGCCGCGTCGATCGTGCTGGGCGGACTGGGCATCGCCGCATCCGACCCGCCAGCGGCTTTCTCAAGCCGCGGCGTGGGGTGGATCGGATTCACCTGCGCGCTGGGGTTCGCCTTATGCCCGTATCTCGACCTTACCTTCCATCGCGCCCGGCAAGCCAACGACCGCACCGGCGGAAAGATCGCCTTCGCCACGGGGTTCGGCGTCCTCTTTTTCTCGATGATCCTGTTCACGCTGGCGTACACCGGCCCGCTGAGTCAATGGCAAGCCACCGGCGGGATCGATCCACTCCTGCGCTGGATCATCGGGGGGCATATGGTCGTTCAAATCGCGCTGACGATGGCCCTGCACGTGCGGGCAGTCATTGAAAATCTGCCCGGGCGCCCCGGCGAGGCACGATCCGCACGCCCCGGGTCGATGCCCGGCGCGGCGATCGGCGATCTCGTGACGTCCCCCGTGTCCGCCTCTAACGGTTTAACGATCTCTTCGGATGGACAAGCGCGGGCGTTGCCCTTCACGCCCGCGGGTCTCGCCGCGGGCCTTATCCTGGCCGCCTTGGCAGCGTGGCTCGCGGGCATCTGGACCCCGCTCGGCATCGAGAGGGGTTATCTGCTGTTCCTGAGTGCTTACGGCCTGGTTTTCCCCGCCTACATCGTCTTATTCGCCGGACGAGCGATCCGTCCGTGGGGTCTACTTATTTCCCTGATCGCCTTCGCCGCTCCGATGTTCTGGATGGGGTTTATTCAGCGTCAAACTCTTTGGCTGCTCCCCGGCGTGGCGCTGATCCTAGCGGCCCGTCCACTGGTGCTCGCGGCCCGCTTGACACCTCGGCCGTCGCGGATAAAGTGATGCGGACGCTTGTGTTCCCGGGGCCATAGTGAAATGGGATCACGCGACCATGGCATGGTTGAATTTGGGGTTCAAATCCCCATGGCTCCATACGATATTGCTGAGAAACCCCCGGAAAACCGGGGGTTTTTCGACTTTCGACTGGCGTTGGCGAAATACTCCATGAAGGCTCCGCCTGAGAAGCCGTCTGTGTTTCAGGGCGAGTGGTGCCCGCCCGAACACACGATTCGAATGAGAAAGCGGCACCTTGCAGCGGTGCTGCGGGAATACATCTCGCCGCAGTGCTTGGCTGAAGACCTGTTGGAGTGGATGGAGAGGGGAAAGGAAGAGGACATCCGCCGCTTCGTCATCTCGATCTTGTTCGGTGTTGGATGGCTGAAGGAGCCGCCTCGGACGCCAGAAGCCGCTTCGGACAAGCCCATCGATCCACCCGAGGGCAAGGTGTTGATTATGGGGTGACAAGGGTGCCGACATTGGAGTCTGCGTATGGAACTGACGTGGACCATCACCGACGACGACATCACCAAGGTGAAGGCGTTCCTTGACCAGCACAAGCACAACGCCTTCCTCAGGCACCGCATTCAGAAGAACGTTGAAGGCCCACGGCCTTCATTCGCACGGGACGCCTTCTGGCACCTGATGATGGCGTGCCTGCTCACCAGCCAGCAGAAGTCAGGGCCGAGTAACTGAAAGGGACACGCCCCTTCACGCCGTGGGAAGGTAACTGAAAGGGACACGACCCTTCACGCCGTGGGAAGCCGACGGTGTGACTCGCGCCATGCGCCATCAACCGCGTGTCGCGCCCGGCGGCGAAGTGCATCATGTGCTCAACCGCGCTAACGGTCGTCTGCGGCTGTTTCGCACGGACGCTGATTTTCTTGCCTTCTATCGCGTCCTGCGCCAGACGTACGAGCGGACGCCGACACGCCTGCTCGCCTGGTGCATCGTGAATCACTGGCACTTCGTCGTCTGGCCCCGGGGCGACGGGGAACTGTCCCGGTTCTTCGGATAGGGACCGAAAACGGGACATGGTTCATGTTCCCCGTTCAGTCGCTGTTTTCCTCGGTCTGCCTCGAGGGGCGCAGCGTCGGTTCCAATCCAAGTCGTGCCACCGTCGCCTGCTGCCACTCGTTTTCGCCGAATGGACAGTCCCGGTTCACGCAACGGCGCAGGGCGTCTGGTTCTTTCTGGGTCTGTGGATCGTTGACATTAGTCTACCCCGTCGGTCGGCCGTGGGACAGGCCAGTCGCTCAACAGGGTGCATGACCGTCAGGGCAAATGCATGGAGGCAAATAGCAATTGTTGGGTGTGTTGCGCCAGGGCGCGCGTGACCGGTGAGTTGGTTTTCCATGAGCGAACATCGATTCGGCGCTATCGCGCCGACTCGAGCGAGGCCGGGAGGTGGACTTCATGGATGCTCTTGTCGCAGGCGGTGAGAGTGAGCAGGCCGGCGATGAGAAGGGCGGATAGGGCGAGTTTGCTGATCATGGTTTGACTCGTTGGGTCGAGATGGTCAGACCGGTGCGGTTGATGCGGGTCTGGTATACGCTGCCGAGGGAGCCGGGGCGGGCGGAGCGGCGTTCGAGAAGTTCTCGCAGTCGCCGCGCCTGGGCGTCGCAGCGGCAGAAGAAGTAGGCAAAACCCCCGCCGCCGGCGCCGGCGAGTCCGGCGGCGAGATAGTGTTCGCGCAGCTCCAGCAGCAGCACGTCGATGCCCGGCGTGGTCGATCCCGGATAGAGTTCTTTCTTGATCCGCCAGTAGCGGTCGATTTCCTCGGCGACGGCGGTCCATCGTCCCTTGAGCAGCGCCTGACGCAGCGCTGCGGCACCGTCGGTGAGTTGGCGCATCAACAGCATGACGGCCGGCTCGCGGCCCAGCCATCGCCCCATGACGCGCCGGAGGATATCCCGGGCCAGCCGCTGCTGGCCGGAGAAATAAATGACCAGGCGCTGCTCGAGTTCGGCGTATCGCGCATCGCCCAGTCGCAGCGCCTCGACGACCGGGCGCTGGGGGACACCCGGCACCGACATGGCGCTTTTGATCCCCGGGACGATCCCGCCCACCTGGTCCTGCCAGCCCCCGCCGGTGCTGAGGCGCTGCTCGAGCACCAGCGTCTGCTCGATGAGCTGCTCGTGCGTGGGACGTCGTCCGATGAGCTGATGCAGCGCCCCCAGCAGCGTGGCGGCGAGAATGCTGCTGGTGCCCAGCCCCGATCCCTTGGGCACTCGGCACGACGTAGTCACATGCAGCCCGGCACCCAGGGATCGCATCCGCTGGCGCAGCCGCCGCGAGGCATCGGGGGCGGCGTCGGGGAGGATGCCGGTCATGTTCAAGGCGATCTTGTGCAGGGAAAACGGGTCATGCACATCCACCGCAGCCAGCGCCGCCGGTTCGGCGCAAAGGTCGCACCATCGGCCGAGATCGTGGCTCTCGACGATCAATCGCGGCTGGGCGAGGGTTCGCACGATGGCCCGCACGGGGGGCTGGCCGTCGAGGTCGATCGCCACGTTGATTACATGTCCGCCGCGTTCGAAGCAGAACGGCGGGGTATCGCTCCAGCCGCCGGCCAGGTCGATCCTCACCGGGCTGGCGGCGGTTACCTCGACTCCGGGTGAAAGCTGATCGGGGCGAGCGGGAGGGTCTTGAATACGAATGTCCGCCGAGCGGTGCCCGACTTCGCTGGCCAGGGCCACCTTCGAGAAAGCCTGGGCGATGGTGGACTCGATGCGCCGTCGGGCATCGGGAAGATTGGGATGGTCGGGGCGCTGGAGCAACTGTCCGGCCGACCATGCCGCCCGCGCCTGGTCGAGCGCCGCGGCGGATTCGGCGCTGTCGGAATTGGCGAAGTCGCGCAGCAGTTCATCGGCCGCATCGTAGGCGGCGGCGGTCGAATAATGCCCGATGACCGACTCGACCGGCATATCCTCGCGCCGGCGGATCACGTCGATCATCTCGCCGGCCTGGAGGTAGGCTGCGACCATCTCACGATGCTCGATCATCGCCGCCGGGTCAGCCAGTTCGAGAATCATCGCCATGGAAAGCCGCTCGCTCGATCGCCAAGCCTTGACCAACTTCGCCGGCGCGGCACCGGCACCGCAGAGCGGCAGCAGGGGGTTGGGCGCATCTCGCCGCGCGGTGGTGGGAAAGACCCGCGCCGACCAGAGCGTGCGCTGATCTTCGGGTGCATCACCGGGCCAGAGCTCCCGCGCGGTGATCGAATGTCGTTTCATCCACTGCTCGATCGGAGCCTCGAGAAAAAGGCATTTTCCTTCGGAGAATCGCCCCTTAAAGTCGTCTCGCACGCCGCAGACCACCTGGGCGTACGCCGGGGATTTTTCGCTCGTTCGCACCGGCACCTGGAAGAACAACCGATCGTCCGGCAGGTCCACGCTCGTGTCTCTCGCCAGCACTTGGCTAACGACGCCGCCTTGTCCGATCGTCGCCGGGGCGCGCAGGATCGAATGCTCGACCACCGAGTCGCGCCCGAGTCGCCCGCTCTGGCCATCGTGATCGAGCAGAGCGCTGTGATAGACCCGCCGCTGCGGCTCGAGCGGCCATTGACAATGGGCCAGCACATCCTGCTGGAACAGCTCGGCGGCGGGGGATGGATTGTGGCCCACCATCGCGTCGCGGAACTGCAACGTGGTGCCGAGGTGGAGGAACTCTCCGTCGAGCCGCATGGCTTGGAAATCGATCCCGTGCATCGCTGCCCACAGCTCGGCCCGCATCGGCGCCGCCGGGCCTTCGCCGACAAACGCTTTTCGCCGGGCGCCGACGGCCAGGGCGGCGGTGATGTCTTCGTACAAGTCCAACTGTCGGCGATGCCGTTGATGCAGCGGCACCGTGGCGCGGCGCCGCGCCGAACCGGATAGTCCCGCCAGTTTCGCCAGCCTGCGCAGTTGATCCGGATCGAAAAACAGCAGCCCGGTGTCGATCAGCACGCGGTGCTGATCATCCACCGCCCCGGCCAGGCGCATCGCATCGACCGAAACCTTTTGCAAGGTCCGGGTGATCCGTCCGCGTTCATCGGTGACGAACACCCCATGCCCGCGGCCCAGTTCCGCGTCCACCCGCATCGAGATCGCCGTGACTCCCGGCGGCGGGGCGGTCACATGGCGATGGTCCATGAGCAGGAAGACATCCCCCGCGAGGATGAGCATCCCCGGCCCGAGGCGTTCGGGCAGCCCCGCGAGCGTGAGATAGAGATGATCGAATAGCGTGGCGATCTGTCCGTCGGGTCGAAGCAGCGGCAGGGGGGCGAATATCTTCCCCACCGGGGAATACATCGGCAGGCGTTGGCTCATCCCTCCGGAGTGGATCAGCAGCAGGTGCAGCCGGTCAAAATCATCGAGCATCACCCCGTGCGACTCGATCAGATGGCGGATGGCATTGAGCGTGGCGCCGCCCGAGCCGATGCGCGGGCCTGGCGGGTCGGCCACGACGGTCGCCTTCTGGATCGCCGGGAAAAACGCCCCGGTCGGCCCCACCGCCCGCTGGCGAAGCGCCAACTCCTGTCGATAGCCCGACGCCTGTTTTTCGTTGGTCGCGGTGAGGGTGAGAAAATCCCAGCACTCCCCCGGCGCGCTGCTCTGAACCGCCCGGCGATACGCCGCGGCGTTGGCGTCCAGGGCCACCTGCAAGGTCTGCAATGTCGAACTGTCGGCCATATCGCTGCGGTCCCTTCACCGGCACGCCGCCGCGGTCGGCGATTCACGCCGGACCCATCTTCCGCGCCGGTTCGACCGGGCTTTGTAGCCGAAACCCGCCCGTTCCGCGATTGCGCCGCCCTTTGCCCGACGGCGAGCGCGAGAGCTAGAGCTGGTCAACTCCCGCGGCGAATTCGGCTTTGCCGATGATCGGGACCGTACCGAGGCGATCGGTTTCGGCGCGCGGATCCTGGGCGAGCGGGCCTTCGCTGGCGATGATCAGTTTCACTCCCGAGCCTTGCCCCAGCAGCGATTGCACGAATTGCTGACGGGTTTGATCCCAGTCGAGCATCACGCAGATGATCGTGGTGATGCGCGACAGATATTCGGCCAACTGCGGCGCGATCAGCGCAAACGGCTCGGTCGGGCTTTGCTCGACACAGGCCAGGATGTCGAGGATCTGATCGAGATAGGCCAAGCTGCGGCCGGCGGTGAGGTGATAGAGATTCGGACCGGCGGCGAACAGGTCCACCAGGTAGTCCTGCCGGGCCATGAAATCGCTGACGGCGGCGGCGAGCGACACCGCCCGCTCGAATGATTCATGCCGATCGCGGACAGCGCCGGCAGGGACATGGGTATCGAGAATCACCGCCACCCGCATGAAATATTCCTCGCGGTATTCCCGCACAATCGGTCGATTAAGCCGCGCCGTGGCCCGCCAGTCGATGTCTCGCACGTTGTCGCCCTGGCGATACTCGCGGTTGCCCAGATACTCGAACGACTCGCCGATCTGCGACGCCAGCGCCACGCCGCCGGGATGATGCTTGCGTCCGCTGGGCAGTTGCAGGCTACTCAGCCGGGTGAACCGCGGATAGACCACCAATCGCTCATCGCGCGCGAAAACCCTCGGGGCCCGCAGCAGTCCGAAGGGATAGTCCGACTCGACCCTGAATCCGCGCAGCGGATGGACGCCGCGGCGACGGCAGCGCAACTCGACCCGCGCCCGCGCTGATTGTCCCGGCGCCAGGTCCGGCAGCGGCGACCCTTCGTCTTCGACCGCGTCAATCGCCGGCGGCAGCCGATGTGGGATCACGAACAGGTCGATCGCCATTCGGGTTCCGCTGTTGGTCACGTCGATATCCACCGGCAGGGCCTGATCCACCTCGATGCGATCGACGTGTCGGACGCGCATCATCACCCGCGGCCGCATCCACGCCGCCGCCGCCGCTGCCACCACCCACAGCGCCATCGCATAGGTGTACGCGACGTACCCGGGCATCTGAAGCGAAGCTCCGCCGTACACCGCGAACGCCAGCGTCGGCAGCAGGAACCATCGTCCAGCGCGGGTCAGGCGCTGGATGTACATCCGCCACAGCCAGCGAGAGATCGCCCCGCTCATCAGCGGATTCGACGCGATGTCCTTGCTCGGCGACATCGACGGGATCACGAATCGGAAGGATTTGCGCATCAGGGGTTTTCATCCCGGCCGTTCTCAGCCGCGCCGGCGGGCAAGGTCGTCTCGAAGGTAGCTCTTGAACGTCTGCAAGCCCGCCTCGGTCCAGGCCGTCTCGATGCGCTGGGCCAACTGCTGGTTCCGTTTCATCAACTCGCAAAAAGGCGAGTATTCACGCGAATCGCGCGATGGGCAACAATGGCGATCATGCGTGTCGGCCCGGAATACGAATCCCTTGCCGTCGGGACGCCGGTCCAGACAAAGTTTCATGTGAGGATAGAAGGCATTGCCCAGACGAAGGCAGAAGCGGGCCGGAACGGTTGGATCGTCGCGCTCCAGGGCGTCTGAGGCATAGAACCGAGGGTTGTCGGTCGTGCCCAGAACCTCGAGCCGGCGGGCCACCGCCGCCGGAATACCGCCGTCGGGATACGCCAGGCGCATGTAAATGTCGGCCGCACGCCGGAACGCGGCGGGCGGCGGCGCGGGGACGGTGAATAGGGGCGGGGTCGCCACGAAGACTGAACCTGAAAATGCCATCAACACATCCCCGGAGAAAAAACGATTTTTATCCGGGGTGCGCAAGATCGACTCATGCATTATACTGCCGATAGTGGCGTACTGTCTGGAGCGGTGAGCGAGGAATCGAAAATGTCCAAGCGCGATGGCAACGGGGATCGTGAAGTCCTGGTCGTCGAGGATGACCCGGAGATCAACGAGCTGGTCGGTGCCTACGTCCAGCTCGCCGGATTCCGCTACGATTCGGCCGCCGACGGCTCGGCCGCGATTTCCCGCGCCCGCGAGCGCCGGCCCTCGCTGATCGTCTTGGATGTCATGCTCCCGGACTTCGATGGTTTCGAGGTCTGTCGCCGACTTAAAAGCGAGCAGAGGACGGCGGATATCCCGGTGGTGATGCTCACGGCGCTCGACCGCGCCGAACATCGCGCCCGCGGCGCCCAGTGCGGCGCGATCGAGTACCTCACCAAACCGTTCGACCCGGATCGTCTGATGCGCGCCATCAAGGAAAACATCAATTCCCAGGACCATCCCGCGGAAGAGGGGAAGTAGCGACGCAGAGGGGGAGGCAACGACGCAGATGGGGAGGCAGCGACGCAGAGGGGGAGGCAGCGACGCAGAGGGGGAGGCAGCGACGCCGAGGGGAAAGTAGCGACGCAGAGGGGGAAGTAGCGACGCCGAGGGGGAAGCAGCGATGCCGAGGGGGAGGGAGCATGTCCGGTACACATCATGGAAGATGAGCGCGGTCTTGGGTCCGCCTCAAGCCTGAAAAGCCCCGAGAAGCTCAAAGCGGGGTGAAAACCCATCTGCATTAGCCCTGGCCGGGGACACTTCAGTGCCTCGTCGCTTGCTTGAAGACGGGGGCAAGGCGTAGGATCGGCTCGCACATGGCGGGCGAGATTTCCAGTCGATTGAGACTTTTTCTACGCGGCGAACGCGCCTTGGGATTGGCGTATCTACCGGTGCCGCCGGGATGGGACCTGACGGCGAAGGGCAAGGTCGCTTCGGTCGAGAGCCGACCGGCCGCACCAACACCCCCGCGTTTCGCCCCTCGCACGGCGGCGGCGGTGCCAAGGCCTGGACCGGCGGCGACGACGGCGGCACCCCTCATGCCGGGAAAAAGGCCGGCCGCGGCCGCGCCGGTACCAGCAGCGGGCGAAGCAAGCCCGTCCACCGCGCCGCCGTCCACCGCCGCGCCGCCAAAACGCGCGGCGCTGTTCTATGTCGGCCAATCGGCGAGTCCCGCGCGCGCCTCCGGGCCGTCCCAGCCGCCATTCCCCGATCCTCCGCTGTCTTCGGCCCGCAAGATCGAGGCTCTGGTGCAATTGGATGCGATGCAGGTCAAGGGATGCGTCAAATGCCCTCTGAGCGGCGGGCGCACGTGTACAGTGTTCGGCGAGGGGAACGTCGACGCCGATCTGTTTTTCATCGGGGAGGGTCCCGGCGCGGATGAAGATCGCACCGGCAGACCGTTTGTCGGGCGGGCCGGTCAACTGCTGGACAAAATGATCGCCAGCATGGGCTTGGAACGCTCGTCGGTCTATATCGCCAATCTCGTGAAGTGCCGGCCCCCGGACAACCGCGAACCGACGCCCGGGGAGATCGATACATGTTCGGTGTATCTGCTCGAGCAACTGAACCTTGTGCGCCCCAAGGTCATTGTGACGCTGGGACGGCCCGCCTCGCAATATCTGCTGAACAGCAAGACCCCGATGAGCCGTTTGCGCGGCCAATGGCACTCGTGGCGCGGGATTCGTTTAATGCCGACGTTCCATCCGGCCTATGTGCTGCGACAGTACACGAACGAAGTCCGCCAGGCGGTTTGGAGCGATCTGCGGATGGTGATGGCGGAACTGGGCTTGCCAGAGCCCGCGCGGCGGCCGGAATAATTTTTTTTCGGACCGGATGCGCCAAGTGCGAAGACGTGGATCGAATGCCAATCCGTCCCGATGACCGCGCCGCTGGATGGGGTGATCGGGTCGCACCGCTACCGATTGTGTCCGCATGGGCGGCGGAGGCAACAGGCCGAAATCGCGCGATGCGATCGCGCGAAAAAAGAATGATTGCGACTGCGAGAGAGAAGTTTGTACGCCGTGATTGGTCCATGCTAAGGTGCGTTTTCGGGATCGAACTTGGTTGTCTGTCATCCGAATCGGCGCAAGCCGCTTGAACTCGTCTTATTGACCGCGTCAGAAAAGAAAAGAAGGCTATGCTCACGACCCACTCGCCATTGCCGCGCGAGCTGTCGGCCCCTCGCCGCGCTCAACACTCTTCGGTTCCCTCGGGAAACGGGCCATTCGATCCCGGCCAATGGAACCGGATATTACAGATCGTGCGGATCAACCACCCCAGCCTGAATCGGGTCTGGTTCGACCAGATGTCGCCCCGACAACTCACCAACGGGGTGATCCAGGCGACGGTCAAGACCCCCGCCCAGCTCAGCTTTTGCCAGAGCCAGTGTCAGCAGCCTTTTACCGCCTCCGCCCAGCAGGTGACCGGGCGGCTGGTTGCCGTGAGTTTCCATTGCGAATCGCTAAATCGCGGCGGCGTGTTCAGCGACGCCGATCAACCGATGCCGCTGAGTCCGGATTACGTGTTCGAGAACTTCGTCACCGGCCCGTGCAATCGTCTGCCTCACGCCGCCAGCGTCGCCGTGGCGGAAAACCCCGGGCAGGCCTACAACCCGTTGTTCATCCACGGCGGGGTCGGGCTGGGAAAGACGCACCTGCTTCAGGCCGTTTGCCAAAAAGTCCTCGAGCGTCAACCCGATCAGCGCATTCTCTATCTTTCGTGCGATTCGTTTATCAACCAGTTCATCAGTGCCGTCGAGAGCGGGGAGATGGCGCAGTTCCGCTATCGCTATCGCCAGGTTGATGCGCTGGTGATTGACGACATCCACTTTCTGGCCAAGCGGGAACGGACGCAGGAGGAGTTTTTTCACACGTTCAACACGCTTTACCAGGGCCACAAGCAGATCATCCTCTCGGCCGATTGCCCGCCGAGCGAGATTCCCGAACTCGAGGAGCGCCTGGTGTCGCGGTTCAACTGGGGGCTGGTCGCGCGGATCGAAAAGCCATGCTACGACACCCGCCTGGCGATTTTGCAGAAAAAAGCGCGGATGCGCGGGTTGACGCTTCCCGACGACGTGATCTGTTACATCGCCGCGAGAATCGAATCCAACACCCGCGAACTGGAAGGGGCGATTACCAAGATCCAGGGGTTGGGGATGCTTCAGAACAATCACATTGATCTGGACCTTGCCAAAGCGGCGTTGGGCGGATCGACGCCGCGGGATCAGCGGCAAATCACCATTCAGCAGATCTGCGACGCGGTGACGAAATACTACGGGGTTCGTTTGAGCGATCTTCAGAGTAAAAAGCGACATAAGTCGATCGCGTTTCCGCGCCAGGTGTGCATGTATTTAGCGCGGCGGCATACGCGCTACAGCCTGGAAGAGATCGGCGGAAGTTTCGGCGGGCGCGATCACACGACGGTGCTGCACGCGGTCAGGACGGTGACCGGCGACTGTGCGGAAGATACGGACATCGCAAACCAGGTGATGGCGATCGAGAATGCCCTCACCGGCGGCGCCGGTGCGACCTCCGGCGGCACGGGGAAGAAATCGGGTGGACCGTCGTAACGCTAACTCGAGCGGATTTTGACAACGGGCGGGGGATCGGGTTACAGTCCGGGCTCGCCGGATCTGTCGTGACCGTCCCGGAAAGGTCGCTCACCAGGATCTTCAAGAGGAAACCGACACCATGAGGAAACTGGCACTCCTGCTGCTCGTGTCGCCGCTGATGGGTATTTCCACCGGCTGCGCCACCCCCGCCTACACCGCTGAAGAACGCTTTCAGAGGATTGGCCGCAACTGGGATTACGAATGGAAGCAGATGCAGGACGACATAGATGAAGTCCTGCTGCTTCGCCCGGCCAGCCGGCTGACGATCTGGAACGTCCGCTGAGAATCTTGCAGCCGGTGCGCCGTCTGACCCGTAGCGCGATCGGATAGCCTTGGCGCGCGGTTCGGGTACGATGTCCCGTGCCATGCGAGTTGTTGCGCCCTGTGTGCTTATCGTGCTTGTCTGCTCGACGGCGTTCGCCGGCGACACCCTGACCTCGCGTCCCGCCGCCTCGTCCGGACCAGTGAAAAGCCCCACCGCGGCGGCCAAGCCGCTGCGCCCGATGGGCGCGGTCGTGACCGAGCGAGTCGAGGAACTGCTCAATGGGATCGTCGCCGGAGGCGACATCGACGAGGCGAATCGACGCGCCCGCCTACTGTTTGACCAAGTTGCCTTCTACGCGATCGAGAAGGACGCCGAGTCGTTCGCCGATGCCGCGTATGCCCGGCGGTTCTGTTCCCAGCTCGCCGCAGCGCCCGCTGAGCATCGCATCGAGCTGGCGAAGTATCTACAGGCCAACCCGGAACTCGCGCGGGCGCTGGTATTCCTGGTCGATTCGAGTCAGGAACGCGTGCGCGATGTATATGCGCTGCTGGATCGTTTTCGGCTTGAGCGCGGCGAACAGGCCGCGCGGTTTGCCAGCTTGACCGCCGCCATTTGCGTCGTCCACGATCGCCCGCTGACTCGCCGGATCAACGAAAACGAGGCGAAAAGCGCCGACCCGCTGGAGATTTTCGATTACTACGTTCGCAATGAAAAGCGAATGTATTATGGTCTTAAGCCGGTTCCGGCGGAGATTCTGGTGTGGGTGGTCGATACGACCGCGAGCATCGAGGAGATGAACTGGGCGCTGGGGCGATACGCCGGCGACGCCCATGTCGGCAAGCGATTCTTCGACATCAAGTACGACTTTTCGCATGTGCGGATGGGAACGCCAAAAGAGTTGACCGTCCGGGGTTTTAATCTGCCGAATATTCAGCGGTACGGCGGGGTATGCGCCGACCAGGCGTATTTCGCCATGAGCGTCGGCAAGGCGATCGGGGTTCCCACCGCCTACGCCGTGGCACGCGGGGGCGATGTGGGCCATGCCTGGGTGGGCTATCTCGAATCCAGCGGCAAGCGCGGGTGGTGGAACTTCGACACCGGTCGATACGAAGCCTATCGCGGACTGCGCGGCAATATTCTCGATCCCCAGACGCGGAAGCCCACCGCCGACAGCTATGTTTCGCTCCTGGCCGAGCTGATCGGAACCAAGCCGGCGCAGCGGCAGGGGGCGGCGGGTCTGACCGAGGCGGGGCAGACGATTGCGGCATGGAAGCAAGCGGCCCCGCCCGAGCCGCTCGCCGGCGCTGTGCCTCGACCGGCTCGAAAGCCCGACATCGCAACGGCCCTGGGGCTGATCGAAGCGGCGCTGCGCCAGAATCCCGGGCATCTGCCGGCGTGGTTCGTCGTCGAGGATATGGCCGGCGCCGGCAAGCTCACCTTCAATCAGAAGAAGCAGTGGGCCGAAAACGTGCAGATCCTCGGGGCGTCGAAGTATCCCGACTTCGCCTTTGCGATCCTGGTCCCGATGATCGCATCGATCGAGAATCCCCGGGAACAGAGCAAGTTGTGGGACCGCGCCTATGCGATGTTCCAGCAGCGGGCCGACTTGGCGGCGGGGATCCGCATGGCCCAGGCCGATCTGTGGCAAAAGCAGGAGAATCCGCAAAAGGCCGGGGCCTGCTACATCGATGTGATCGAGCGATTTCCTAATGCCGGTCCGTTCGTTCTGACGGCGTTGACCAAGGCCGAGGCCCTGATCCGCCAGACGCCGCCGAAAAACACGGTCAATCCGCGCGTCGCGACGCTGTACGAGCAAACGTGGGCACGGCTGAAAAAACCGCAGGGGATGACCGGCGACCTGGTGCGGCAGAGCAACTGGTACCGGGTGGGCGATGCGTATGCCGAGCGTCTGGTCCAGGCCGATCAGGCGCAGCGGGCCGCGCAGGTGCGGGCGCTGCTGGGTCCTGAATCGGCGGGGCGATGAGGCGGCTGGGCGGCCAACGCTATCGTGCGGGTTTGCGCAGTTCGGCATGGTTGTCGCCGCACTGATCGGTTCCGCGTGGCCGGCGCTATCGTGCGGGCTTATGCAGCCGAAGCACTTCCACGATTCGCCCGGCGGTCTCCTCGACGGCTTGATCGGTCACATCCAGAACCGGCCAGCCGCGCGATGAAAACAGCCGCCGACTCCATTGCACCTCGCGCAGCACATGGTCGGGATCGTTGTATCGCGTATCTCCCATGCGCCAACTCGCCTGGCGGTTGGTGCGGATTTCAACCAGTTGATGCGAGTTGATCACCAGACCGACGACGTTGCGGGTAGACAGCGATATCAACTGCGCCGGCGGTTCGATCCCATAGGCCAGCGAGACGTTTCCAACGCGGTAGCCCTGCTGCGCCAGATAGATGCTGGTCGGCGTTTTGCTCGTGCGGGAAACGCCGCACAGCACGATGTCCGCCTGGTGCAAACTGTCCAGGCCCAGCCCGTCATCATGCTCGAGCGTGAACTCCAGCGCCTTGATCCGCTGGTGATATTCCGAACTGGTATCGTGCAGGCGGACGGTGTTGGCCAGCGGCGAAAGCCCCGACTCGCGCGAAAGGAAATCGACGAACTGCCCCGTCAAATCGGATACCGCAAGCCGATGCTGGCGGCAGCGGGCCGTCACCTGCATCTTGGCGTCGGGCCGGACGAGTGCGTGAAGCACGATTCCGTCTTGCGCGACCGCTTCGTCCAGCGCGAGATCGAGCTTGGCGGGAGTCGAGAGAAAGTTGTATCGGCGGATTTCAAACGACTTGGGGGGAAACTGCGTCAAAAACGCCGTGAGCATGTGCTGGGCGAGATTGCCGGTCGAATCAGATAGGACATGCAAGAGGGTGGGACCCGGGGAGGGCTTGTCGGCGCGGGCCGGAGTTTCGGCTTTGCTCGCGGCTCTCGAGGTCGCCTTCGCCGACGCGGCCTTTTCAATTCTTTTTCCGGACCCACGGCTCGACCGGCTCGCCGTTTTGCGGCGAGGCAGCTTGCGCGAGGAGCTTTTCAATTTTTTTCCCATGGGCGGGTAAAGGTAGCACAGGCAGGGTCACGCTGCGATGCTCAGCATCCATGGGGGATTCTTTTTTGGCGGCGGGCGGGTTTTTCACGAGCCTTGGCGCCCTCGCCGGCGTTATACTCATGGAAAGGAGCAATGATCCCATGAGCCAACTTCACTCCTCCGCGTCCAAGGTTCAGATTGAGCCATGCCCGACTCCCGATTGCGACGGTGCTGGCGGTGGCGCATCGACGCAAGATCGCCATGTTGAGATTGAGCCATGCCCGGTTCCCGATTGCGACCCGATTCGCGAGGCGATTACGACACTGGTTTACCGGCTGTCGATGGAATCCTGGGGGCGCGACCCTTCGGGAGCGCGGGACATGCTTGCCCAGCTTCGGGAAGTGCGCGCCCGATTGGCCCGCCATGTGGCCGACGTCGAAGGCCCCGAGGGCGTGGTGCGGCACGTGTCCGATCGATGCCCCCGTCTGCGGGGCGAGGCGCACCGGCTGTGCATCGAGCATCAGGATCTCGACGCGCGCCTCGGCGAGTTGGAGCATTCGCTGGCGAAATATGAAGGGTCCGACCCCGCCGAGTACCAAAAAATCCGCCAAGCCGCCGCTCGACTGCTGCAAGCCCTGCGCGATCATCAACATACCGGCGACGCCCTCCTGCTCGACGCCCGCGTCGCCGGCGGAGAGGAATGAAGAAATACGAGGGGTCTGACCCCGAAGACATTCGAAGAATTTTTCCCCACGAAGCGAGGCGGCGCCGCGGTTAGCCCGAAGAGGCATCGACGCGGTTAGCCCGAAGCGCCAGCGAGGGACCGAAGGGGGATGCGCCGACGGGTGGGCCGAAGATTTTTCACCACGAAGACTCGAAAAAACACGAAGGAAAAGACGAAAAAATCCTTCGCGCCCTCGCGCCTTGGCGTTGACTCCTCCGGGCGAAGAATCAAGTTCGATCAGGATGCACAGGATAAGGGCGTTTTGCACCGGGGTCCGCGGCGCGCGTGAATCCTGTCCATCCTGTCCATTCCGTCCATTCCGAGAAGGACGAACCGCCGATGGACGCAGATGGACGCCGATTCAATCGAACGGAAAAGGGTCTACGACTCGCTATTGACGTCTGGAACCGAGGGCTTGTATCTTCTGCGCATACCCAAGCCCCTGCGTCACGCTCCCGGCGGCATGGTTTTCCACTGCATCAACCGCGGAAGACATCCGAGGGGTCTGACCCCGCGGAGTTCTTTGTCTTTTCTGCTTCCCAACTATTTTTCTGTAAGAATATGCAGCCGGGGGCGGACTTACTGACGAATGAGCCTCATGGACCCAGCCGTCGTACCCGAAAGCGATGCTACTCTGCTCGCCGCGTTCGCGGAGCGGCGTGAGGAGGCGGCGTTCACCGAATTGGTCCGCCGGCATGGCGGGATGGTGTTGTCGGTGTGCCGGTCAGTGCTCGGCGACGCGGCCGACGCGGAAGAGGCGGCGCAGGCGGTTTTTCTAACCCTGGCTCAGAAGGCGAATAGTCCGACGGTGCAGGCGCACGTGGTCGGCTGGCTGCACCGCGTGGCGTGGTACGTCGCGGCGCGGGCGGCCGAAGCCAGGGCGACTCGACGGCGGCACGAACGGGAGGCGGCGCGTATGCGAACCGAAACCGATCCATCCCCCAGCGAGGCCGTCGATCTCGAGGCGCTGCACGCCAGCCTCGGGAAACTGCCGGAGCGGTATCGCGTGCCGTTGATCCTGTACCACCTGGAAGGGCGTTCGCAGGAAGACACGGCCGCAATGGCCGGCTGCAGCGTGACCGCCGTCGCCGTGCGGTTGCATCGGGGCCGGGAAATGCTGCGCAGCCGGCTGAGCAAGCGGGGCGCGTCGGCGTCGTCGGCGAGCTTGGCGGCGGGGGCGTGGGGGCTGCCGTCGATGAAGCAGATGTCCGCCGAGTTCGCCGCCCGCACCACCAAGGCGGCTATCGCGGTCACGGGTTCTTCGGTCACGACCACCGCCGTTGTATCGCCCCAAGCGGCGGCGCTGGCGAAACAGGCGATGGCGATGCTCTTCAGCGTCAAGCGCAAAGCGGTCGCCACCCTGTTGTTCGCGTTGCTCCTGCTCGGCGGTGTCGTCATCACCGCGATCCTGGCCCGGCCGACCGATCCACCGCCTGCCGCCGCTGCCGTCGTCCCGCCGCCGCCACCAGCGCCGGCCCGACCGATGCAGACGATCACCGGCATGATCACCCGCGTCGACAACGGTTCGCTCGACATCCTGCGGCGGAACAAGCAGACCGTCCCGATTGGTTTGAACGCGGCGACGGTGGTCACGGTGGATAACAAGCTCGCCACCCTCGCCGACCTGAAGACCGGCATGAGCACCGCCGTCCTGTTGGACGAGGGCCAGCCCGCGACCGAGATCCGTGCCTACACCGCGCTGGGCCCTGGCCCGGCGAAGTAACTCGCGTTGAGTTCGAAACCTGTTTGAGACGCTCCACGGGACCGTCTCCTGTAGCCCGCGCCCCCGAATTTGGTCAAAGTGAGGACACCATGATGCATCACACCTTGCAACGCGTCGCTGTGCTGGTTGCCCTGACGACCGGCGTTCAGGCCGCGTCGGCCCAGATGACTTTCAACATTACCAACGGTGGTGGCGCCAGCCCGCAAATGGTGACCGGCATGGCCGACGCGGCGGCGCTGTGGTCGGCGCGATTCAACGACCCGGTCACGATCAACATCCGGTTGATGGCGAGCGCCCTGCCGGCTGGCGTGATCGGGCATACGGACACGTTCTACGATCCCTACTCGTACACGTCGGTTCGCGCCGCGCTGGTGAGCGACCGCAAGACCGCCGCCGACCTTTCCAGCGTCAACGCGCTGCAGGCCGCGCCGGCGTTCTCGATGCTCATCAACCGCACCGCCAACAACCCCGACGGCGTGGTGAGCGCGACGCCTTACTTCGACACCGGCCTCGGCGGCGCGGGTCAGGCAGGACCGGAGAACAACAGCACCGTCCGCATGAGTTCCGCCAACGCCAAGGCGCTTAGCCTGATCCCCGGCAACACCGGCGGGCTTGATGGCATCATCACGTTCACCACCACCAACTTTTTCGACTTCAACCGCGCCGACGGCATCGCGGCCAACAAGATCGACTTCGTCGGCGTCGCCGCTCATGAGATCGGGCACCTGCTGGGTTTCACCAGCGGCGTGGATATCCTCGGCGGCAACTCCGCCGCGCCGGGCCTCAACGACAACCAGCTCAAGTACGTCACCACGCTGGACCTATTCCGCTTCTCCGCCCGCAGCATCGGCGAAGGTGGCGGCGTGGGCGTGATCGACTGGGCCGACGACGACTTCGCCAAGTACCTCTCCGTCGACGGCGGGCTGACCCCGGTCGCCGAGTTCTCCACCGGCGCGGTGTATGAAGCCTCACATTGGAAGAACGGCCTGGGCCTGGGAATTATGAACCCCTCGGCCAGCGGCGGGATCCTTCTGAACATCAGCGAGAACGACGTTCGCGCCTTCGACGTGATCGGCTACGACCGAGTGGTGCCCGAACCGTCGGCGGTGTTGCTGGGGCTCGTCGGCGCGGGCCTGGCGATGACGCGCCGCCGGATCGGTCGCCAACAGAACTGATCGCCATCGCATGAAAATACCCCGTCCCGCATGGCCTAAGGACGCAGAAAAGGGCCTATGACGCGGAAAAGGGCCTAAGACTTAATGCCATCAACTTAAGCCTCCGGCCTTGGCGCAGAGGGGAGACTGAACGGGACGTAGCACTTCATACCGTTTCGTCGCTTCGCTTCGCCGTCGGGTGGCGATACCTGCCACGGCGATGCAGGCTCCACTGCGGATTCAGCTTCGACGCCGTCTAGCGGAGCCACGCCTCGTCGCTGTATGGCCGGCCGCGGCGAACGTGCTCGCGCAACAAAGCAGTTCCGCCGCCGTCTGCGGCTGGTTTACCCAGGACGCCCGGTCGCGCGGCCGCTACACCGGCCAGTCGCTCAGCGCCGTCCGCAGTGGCACCCGGCGCGCGGTTCCAGACGTGATAAACGTATCCACAGGGTGCTTGTCTGGCGTGTGGCGGCATGAC
The DNA here is from genome assembly GCA_038329845.1 of Tepidisphaerales bacterium. Taxonomy (GTDB): domain Bacteria; phylum Planctomycetota; class Phycisphaerae; order Tepidisphaerales; family Tepidisphaeraceae; genus JBBQNJ01. The sequence goes on from JBBQNJ010000011.1 coordinate 74,852, forward strand.
GGGAAGCATACCCCGGGGACATGTCCGGCGTGAACGGCTACGTCCTCTTCATTCGTTCCTACGTCCACCTCAGTCGTTCTCCGGCGTGAAAGGCTACGTCCCGTTCATTCGTTCCCATGCTCTGTTTTTAGCCTTCGGATATCTGTAGGAACGGCGGGATCGGACAATCCAGGGTGTCGGCGATGGCGCGGAGCAATTCGGCTTCACGTTCCTGGATCAAGCCGTCGGCGCCGACGACATGCACACAGGCTTCGAGCAAACTCTTCTTGATCTGCGGTGCGGCGAACGCGAGGCGATCGAGTGCGGTATCCAGTTGTTCCAGCCCGGATTCTTCGCGCGGCAGGAGTCGCGGCCCGTCGGCGTTCGCCCCCAGATGGGGCGCGCCCGTGCGGAATGCCTTTTCGACTTCGCCAGCGTTGCTGCTGCTCGTGTTCGCCAGCGCCGAGAGCACGACGCTACAATCCCGCACGAGCGGTTTGAGCGTGTCATATTTAACGGCTGTCGGGCGGGTTTCGCCCGACTGGGTCGCGAGGTGGCGGCGGACGATCTTCTGGAGGACGAATTCAAAGATGTCGATCTTCCCGTCGCTCTCAATAAGGGATTGCAGCGCCTGGCTGAATTGCCCGAACTCATCGGGCCGAAGGTGACGTAGCGCCGGCAAGGCGAGATTCACGAGCGGCAGCCGGGCGCGCGCGGCGATGGGCCGGACTTCAGGCCAGAGGGCGGCGGTTTTGTCGCCAACCCCCGGCGCGGCTCGCCTCACCACTTCGGTGAGTTGCTTTGCCCGCAAGGTGTCGTCCGGGCTGAGGAGCATCGCGTAAATGAGCGCGGTGGCATCGAGCGGTTCGCGAGCGGCCCACTGGACCTTTTCTGAGAATGAATTCCGCAACTCCTCTGCGTAGCGCAGATGCAGCGGCGTCGGTTTGCCCAGATTGGGGAGCACGGCTCCCAGCAGGACGGCGTTGGTGGCGAATCCGGCGTCGCCTGTCCTCGCGACGGGCATCCCGGGGATCGGGGGAAACGCAGATCGTGATGACGCTGGTTTCGCCGCCTCGCGCGCCGATTCTGCTGCAACCGCCGCGACGTTGGCGGTCTTGAACTTCCCGTCCCAACCGGGATCGATGGCGTGGATGCGCTCGGCGAGTGGTGGGTGGGTGGCCATCATTCCGAGAAACGGTTTGCCCAGGCCGTTGCCGAAGAACATGTGGCTGGCCTCCCCGGCGTGAGCGGATTCGAGCTTCGAGCCGGTGCCGCCGATCTTTTGTAGCGCCCCGGAGAGCCCCGCGGGATTGCGGGTGAACTGAACCGAGGAGGCATCGGCCAGGAATTCCCGCTGTCGGCTGAGTGCGGCCTGGATGAGCCGACCAAAGAACACGCCGATCGCGCCGATGACGATCAGGGCCAGCCCCAGGAGCATCAGCGGATTCCTGTCCTTGCTGCTGCGGCCGCGCGAATAGATCAGGATCCGGCCAATCACCGCGAGGCACAGGATGCCGAAGATGACTCCCATGAGCCGCAGATTCAGACGCATGTCGCCATTGAGGATGTGACTGAACTCATGGCCGATCACGCCCTGCAACTCATCGCGATTGAGCAAGGTCACGCAGCCGCGCGTGACGCCGATGGCGGCATCACCCGGCGCGTGGCCGGCCGCAAAGGCGTTGATGCCGGGTTCGTCGTCGAGTACATAAATCTTGGGAACGGGCACGCCGGAGGCGATGGCCATCTCCTCGATCACGTTGCGCAGCTTGCGCTCATCGGGTCGAGTCGTGTTGGGATTGACCAGCCGCCCGCCGAGCGATTCCGCAACAGCACTGCCACCCTGGGCCAGGGCCGCGGTCTTGTAGAAGCTGCCAATGATGACTACGCCGAGGGTGCCGACCGCGACATAGAGGAAAAGCTTGGGATCCCAAAGGAGAAGTTCGGGCGGTGGGGCGTCGGGACGCTGTTTGGCTTGGGCACCGTAGAAAATCAGCAGACTGGCGAGGTAAACCGACGCGACGATGCACGCGACGGCGATCACGAAGTAAACCACCAGCAACTTCGTGTTCTTCCTGGCTTTTTCCTGATGTTCGAAAAAATCCATGAGCCAGCCCGCGTTAAGCGAACGAAACCTTGGGCGCTTCCCGCTGTTCCGTCTTCTCGATGACAAACAACTCGGCGGCGGTGAAGTGGAACGCGCTGGCGATGACGCTGCTGGGGAAGACCTCTCGTTGCGTGTTGTAGGCCATCACCGAGTCGTTATACGCTTGCCTGGCGAAGGAGACTTTGTTCTCCGTCGAAGTCAGTTCTTCCATCAGGCTCAACATGGTCGTGTTCGCTTTGAGGTCGGGATAAGCCTCGGAGAGCGCGAACAGGCGGCCGAGGGTGCCGCTGAGCGTGCCTTCGGCGTTGGCGAGTGTCTTCATCGCCGCGGGGTCGCCGGGATTTGCGGCGGCGCCGGTGTTGGCGGACGCCGCGGCGTTTCGCGCAGCGATGACCGCTTCGAGCGTGCCGCGTTCGTGTTGGAGGTAACCCTTCGCGGTCTCGACCAGGTTTGGAATCAGGTCGTAGCGCCGCTTGAGCTGCACATCGATTTGTGCATAGGCATTCTTGAAACGATTGCGCAGCCCAACGAGTTTGTTGTAGATGCCGACAAAGGACATCACGGCAACCAATGCCAGCGCAACCAGCACGATGATGACGATCAGTAATGGACTCATAGCTTGGTCTTTCCCTTAATGCTGTTCTTCCTGTTTTCAGTGCTTTGTCGCACCGATTGATCCGCCCAGTAGCCTTGCCGGCTGTAATGTTTCATCGGCGCATCATGGATTGGTCCTGCGTGTGGGCTCCTCCCCACCAGGCGTGATGTCCCCAGGTGGAGAACCCGCCGAACATCCACAGGAAGAGGAAGATGATTAGAAACAGTGTGATGATCCCGGTCGGGCGGTAACCCCAGCTTCTACTGTGGGGCCAGGCGGGCGCAGCGCCGATCATCACAAATAACAGGACGAGAAAAATGATCCAGACGAACATGGCGGTTCTCCTATGGTTTGGCGGCAGTCGGAAGATGGGACGCTGCGTAGGTGGGCACCTACCGGGCCAGCGGCACAATTCTCGATGCCGGTATCTCTTCAGCAGTGAAGCCGACGGCGGCAAGGGCCTCGACTAATCGATCAGACGGGGTCTGCAACGGGTCGATCAAAACCGTTGCCGATCCCACGGCCACCTTCTCGACGGTCACCCCCGGCAAACTCTTGAGAGCGGCGGCAACTTTGCTCACACAGCCGCCGCAGCCCATGCCGCGTATTACGAAATCAATCTTTTTCATGACGGGGTTCCTTTCGTTCGTGTGCCGCCTGTACTGTCGCGATGTGCCCGCTGTGCGAGCATTTGCAATCACGCGCCGCATGAGGCGGCACCAAAAACATAAAAAAGCCGATGGCTCGACACCCGAAGGTGGGCTTCCCTTCATCTAGTCATCCGACGATCTCAATGTTAACAACGAGTCGGCGAGGTGAAAAGGTTCATTCTGATGGCGCATTTGCGCATTTGTGCGATCAGGCCAAGCCATACGGTCCATCGGATAACCACCAATGCTGCTTTTCGCGGCATGAATCGGCAATTTATAGCGGCCGACAGGGGGACATCCACGTCCGAGAGCAGGACATCGAGAACATTCCCTGACAGCGCCTTGCTCGATCGATCACTGCGTGGCGCTGCTGGGCCCGTCGGCGGCAGCGGAAGAGTCGAACAAATGACGGGATGCGACTGCCGGCAGTTTTGGAACCTCACCACCAAGCAGCTTGTGAAGGGTGTTGCGTGTTAGCAAGGCTAGGCCTCCCGCATCGGCATTGCTCACGGGCCGATCGGTGGCGAGCTCGAAACGGTTCGCCGGACCGCCGGCGAGGAGCGTCGAGAACCCACCGTCTTCGCGGCGGAACTTCGCCAGATCCTCGATCTCCTTACTTACGAACCGCTGAATCTGGACGTCGCTCACCTTGACACCCGGTTGGCCGCGAAGGTTAGCGACCAGTTGCGAGGCGTTGTACACGTAGCAGATATGGACCGCTTTTTGATCGCGCACTTCGCTCACAGTCGAATCAAGCAGCGCCTGGGCGCGCGGGACGGGTTGATCAAAGTGTTTGTAGAACTGTACGAATGCCATTCACTTAAGCCTCCCCACTCGTCACCGGTTTGTCGTAAGCGACTGCTGCAACTTTCTTTGTGTCAGACCATCGCCGGGCGCGGCGGGGGAAGACTATAGTGGGGTTTGACCCCCCAGTCCCCCAGTCCCCCA
>JBBQNJ010000012.1:0-78943 GCA_038329845.1 Tepidisphaerales bacterium
ATTCGCCGCCTGCGTTCGCTTTTCACGGCCCCTGCCCGGCGAGGTCCGATACGGTTGGTAGTGAACCCATCACGACCAGGGCGATACTGCCCGCGCGTGAAGAAGAAACGAATGAAGGAGTACGACCTGATGACCAAGCCCCGTGTGGCATATCGACAACCGCACTATTCGGAAGAGGTTATAGCTTAACCGAATGGCATTCGCACCCGTCCCCAAATAAGCCTCTCGCCACGGCGTAACGACGCAACTTAAGACAAACGGTAGGTCTTTTCCGTATTTCGTGGCGTCGTTGCGGCGTTGCGAGAGAATTTGCTTTTCGGGCCTTCTCCGCCGCCATCGCCTCGGTCTTCATCGGCGTTCATCCGCGTCGATCGGCGGTTCTGTTCGTCCACCATGAACCAGGATGAACAGGATGGTCAGGATAAACAGGATAAACAGGATGGACCGCCGCTTTACGGGGGGAATGTGACATAATTGCGATGTAAGAGTCTGCTATAGATGGAGTTGCAAGCCACGTCCCCAAATCCCAAATCGTGGTCGCGAAGGGATCGTCCGGTTCGCCCGAAGCGCCCGTTCGCCCGAAGCGCAAGCGAAGGGATCATCTTGGCGAAGCATCCAAGATAGGCTCCATACCTCGCCTCTGCGTGTCCGCGACACAATAAAGTTGGCCGTTATGAACCCCACCATGCAGATAAATGTGACAAAATTGTGACACAATAGTCTATAAAACATAGAGTTACACATCACGTCCCCTATTGCCGACCCAAATAGTGGTGCGAAGGGTGTGGGTTAAGGGGATCGGTGGAGGACGCTCGGGGATGATTACAGTAGCCAACTGGGGGAATGTGACATAATTGTGATGTAAACATCTGTGGGAGATAAAGTTGCAAGCCACGTCCCTAAATAGTGGTGTGAAGGGTGTGGATTAAGGGGATCGGTGGAGGAGGATCGGGGAATGATTACAGCAGCCCGAGTTGGAGTTGGGCGGCTTCGGACATCATGCTGCGGTCCCAGGGGGGGTCCCAGACGAGTTCGACATGGGCGCTGGTCACTTCGGGGATAGCCTGGATGCGCATCTCGACTTCGCCGGGCAGGGTGCCGGCGACGGGGCAGGCGGGGGCGGTGAGGGTCATCCGCACTTTCACGCTGTTGTCGGGACAGGCCTCGACGCTGTAGATCAGGCCCAGTTCGTAGATATTCACTGGGATTTCCGGGTCGTAGACGCTGTGCAGGACCTGGATCACTTTGCCCTCGAGAAGCTTTCGCTCGGGTGAGATCGGTTCGGCGGGCACGCCGATCGCGGGCGGGGTGCCGGGCGCGGTGGCCGCGTCGGACCCGAGAGGAGCGGCGGACGCGCTGGGCACGCCGGGAGTCGGGGATGCGGCGGGAGTCGGGGATGCGGCGGGAGCGGGGGGCGCGGGGAGGCGGGGGGAGGGATTCTTTGCCGCGGCGGAGGACATCGCGCTGGCCTCGGCGGCTTTGGCGAGTTGATGGGCTTCGGCTCGTTCCAAGATTTTCTCCATCCGCTCGGGATGCGGGACGACGGGCAGGGACAGTTTTCGTTGCGACGACGCCGGCGGGGTTGAATCACTCATGGGGTCGCATCCCCCCGGGCCACTTCGCCGGCCAAGGCGCGGATCCGCTTGACCATGCCCGCCAGGCCGTTGCGGCGCTGGGAGCTGATAAAGGTTTCCAGCCCGATCCGCCGGAAGAAGGCCTCGACATCGAACGCCAGCACCTCTCGAGCACTTTGGCCGCTAAACAGTTGCTGCAGGACCGCGATCAGCCCGCGGACGATATGGGCATCGGAGTCGGCGATGAACTCGATGGCATCGTCGGTTCCCGGGCGATGCCGGCCGTACATGTGGACGATGCTCATGCAGCCGTGGACGAGGTTGTGTTCGACCTTCAGGACGCCCGGCATCGCCGGGAGCTTTTCGCCGAGTTCGAGGAGGAACTGATTGCGCTCATCGCGGTCGCCGAGGAATTCGAGGGTATCGGCGATTTCGTCGGCGGCCTGCCGTACGGTGTCAGCGCTGGGCGCGGGATAGGGGATCGGTTGAACGGAGGAACGATTGGGGTTGCCGGCGGCGGTGGCGGCGTTGTCGGCCGGCGCGGCGGCGGCGGGGGGTACCGGCCGGGGCCTGGCGGCGGATCGCACGATTCGCTTGAGCGAATCGATCAGGGCATCGACTTCGGCGGCGGTGTTGTACATCGCCAGCGACGCGCGGATCGTTCCGGACACACCCATCCGCCGCATGACGGGCATGCAGCAGTGATGGCCGGTGCGGACGGCGATGCCATCGGCGCTGAGCCCCATCCCCGCATCCAGCGATGCAACCGGGGGGTTTTCCAGAACAAACGAAAGGATCCCGCTTTTGTGGGCCGCAGTTCCGATCAGGCGAAGGCCGGGGATATGGCGCAGCGCCGGGGTGGCGTATTCGAGCAGTTGCTCTTCATGGCGTGCGGCGCGATCGAGGCCGACGGCGCTGACATACTCGATCGCCGCGGCCAGGCCGACAGCGCCGGCAATGTTGGGGGTGCCGGCCTCGAACTTCGCGGGCAATTCGGCATAGGTGGTCGCGTCGAACGCGACGGTGGCGATCATGTCCCCGCCGCCCTGCCAGGGGGGCATCGCCTCGAGCAGCTCGCGGCGGCCGTAGAGGACGCCGATGCCGGTCGGGCCGAACAGTTTGTGCCCGCTGAAGGCGTAGAAATCGCATCCCAGGGCGCGCACGTCGGTGCGATAATGGCCGACCCACTGGGCGCCGTCGATCAGCGTCTTGGCGCCGACATTGTGAGCCAGGCGAATGATCGTCGCGGCGTCGTTGATGGTTCCGAGGGAGTTGGAGACGTGATTGACCGCCACGAGTTTGACTCGGCCGCTGGCGAGCAACTGGCGATAGGCATCGAGCAGCAATTCGCCGGCGTCGTTGATCGGAATCACTCGGAGAATCGCGCCGGTTTGCTGGCAGAGCATCTGCCAGGGGACGATGTTGGAGTGGTGTTCCATCGCCGAGATGACGATTTCGTCACCGGCGCCGAGGTTGGCGCGGCCGAAGGTCTGGGCGAGGAGATTGATCGACTCGGTGGTTCCGCGGGTAAAGATGATCTCGGCGTCTTCGGCGGCGTTGATGAATCGTCGGACGGCGGCGCGGGCGTGTTCGTAGCGATCGGTGGCGATCTGGCTGAGGGCGTAGACGCCGCGATGGATATTGGCGTTTTCGTCGGTGTAGAAGCGGGAGATCGCGTCGATGACGGCGCGCGGTTTTTGCGTGGTGGCGCCGTTGTCGAGGTAGACAAGTGGATGGCCGTTCATCCGGGTGGCAAGGATGGGGAAATCGGCGCGGATGGCCGAGACATCGAGCGGCGGCGGCTCGATGGGCGCGGAGATGGATGCCGGACGATCAAGCGTAATAGTGGGCGTTGCGTTCACAATGTCACAGTGTAGGGATGTCGGTGCCGAAAAGACGACAGGGGGAGAAGCAGAATATTCCCGGTGGCGGCGGTGAGCCTGTCGATTCAGGCCAAATTTCGATCGCCGATCGGTCTTGGCGCTTTAAGAACCGGATTTGAAATCTGAAATTGAGATCGATCGGACGAGCGCTTCTGGAGGTAAATAGAGCGGCTACCGGAGGAGTGTTTCGGGGGGGGGGCGTGGGTGCGGTTCGAGGGAATATTCTGGATGTCTCGAACGCCACTCACTTAAGGGCCGAAGTTGGCGAACTCAACTGTATTCTCGGCCGATAAGGCGGCTTTCCCCAGCCTTTTCACGTTAAGTGAATGGCATTCTGGATGTCCCCTTTGCCCAAGCGGGCAAAAAAAATCCCCAGCCAGAATGGTTGGGGGTTTGGGGTTACGTCCCATGTTTACAGGGGCGAGGTTAATGGCGACGGCAGGCGACCAGGGCTAGGGCGGCGAGGCCCAGAACGCCAAGCGAGGCCGGTTCGGGGATCACTTCAATGGTGCCGGTGGTGCCGGTGAAGGTGCCGGTGCCGTAGGTGTTGAGCTGGGCGACGGTGTAGGTGCCGTTGGAGAGGTTGTTGGCGCCGATGCTCAGGGCATCGACGATCCAGTTGTAGGTGTCGACGGCGATGGTCCCGCCAGCGACATTGAGGGAGGCCGGGGCGTTCCAGTTGCCCTGAATTTGCAGGGTTCCGCCGGTGATCCAGACATCGCCGTTGCCGACGGCACCGGCGTTGGAGAAGACCAACTTCCCTTTGACCATTTTCCAAGTGCCGGAAAAGGTGTTGGCGGAATTAGCGATGGTGGCGATGGAAGTGTTGTTGCTGGAGTTGATAATAAGTTGGGCCGACCCGGTGACCTGGGCGCCAAAATTGAAGTGGCGGTCCTCGCTGGCGTTTCCGGGACTCAGCGTCGAGTCGCTCAGGACGGTGATCTTGCCGTTGAGGGTCTGGGTTCTTCCAGCCCCGCTGGTAAAGGCGGAGATCATCGCTCCGTCGAGCCGAAGATCGTTCACGGTATTCGTGTACGACTTGTCATTCGATGACTTCAGCGCCAGCGTGCCCCGGATGGTGAGCGAATCCCCGGCGAAGGTCGAGTTGCCGGCCTCAGGGGTTCGGATGACGTAGGTTGCGGGGTTGATGTAGTCATTGCCAGACGAAGCGGCCCCGTTGGGATTCCATATGGAAGTCGCGGTCCATCCGGCGGAAACGGCGCTGCCTTGCGACTCATCCTGGTAGATGGTCGCGGCCGGGGAGGATGGCGCAGTGCCAATAACGAGGGTCGCGCCCAAGGCGCAGGCCAACAGCGAATGCAATCGGCTAAAACGGTCCATGAAAGTCTCCCTGCCCCGGCAAAAATTACAGAACCCTTCGTTTATACCTGAATCTCAGGGATAGTCAACCCAAATTTCGAATATTTTTGGGCAAGAAACCGAGGGCGGCTCTAGATATGGAAAAATCGCAGTGGTTCACTCGCTTATCGCCGGCGCACCTGCAGGCCCTGCGGTATTTCACATCTCCGTAAATCGCCGTTGCTTATTTCACTTTGTGGCTCTTTATCATAATAAGATTCGTGTCCTCCGAAAGATGGGGGGCGGGGGGCGGCGACTTACTCCCCTTCGCGTTGGATGGTTTGGAGGATTTCCTGCGCCAGGTAAATGCGATTGCGCTTTTGGCCGGTCAATTCGTTGAGAATGCCGGCGGTGAGAAGTTTGTCGATGGCCTTCTGAGCCGAACTGAACTGCACATTAAGGATCTGGGCGGCGTGGCTGGTCGTGATGGCCGGATCGATGAAGAGCTGATCCACCAGCGTTGGAAGCAAGGCGGAGGCTCGGGCGGTGCGCACCCGGCGCTGATATTCGGTTCGCAACAGGTCCAGCTTCTGCACTCGGTCCATCGCATCGGTGGCTTCATGCGCCACGCCGCGGGCGAAGAAGGTCACCCATTGATTCCACGTCCCGCGCTGGCTGACGTTTAGGAGATGGCGGTAGTATTCGGCACGGTGTCGTTCCAAAAAGGCGCTGGGATTCAGCAGGGGCACGGGCAACACTTTCTGGGTACCCAGCAGCAGCAGGATGAGTACGCGCCCGATGCGCCCATTGCCATCGGCGAACGGGTGAATGGTTTCAAACTGATAGTGGATCATTGCCACGCGGGCCAGAGGCGGCAGAGGGCTGGGTGAACGAATGAATTGTTCCAACTGCTCCATCGCCGGGCCAACTTCGTGCGGCGGGGCGGGGACAAACGTGGCGTCGGCGATATTGTTCGTGCGTCCGATGTGGGCTTGAACCGAGCGAAAGCGCCCGGGTGTTTTATCTTCCCCGCGTGCATCCTGCATCAGAAGCTGGTGCATTTCGCGGATCAGGTCCAGACTGATGGGCCGATGCTGGACCTGTGCCAGGCCCCACTCCAAGGCGCGGAAGTTGTTGTCCACCTCTCGCACATCGGGGGCACGCTGTTCGGCCGACCGCGTCTGATCGAACAGCACCAGGTCTTTTAGACCGGCGTGGGTTCCCTCGATGCGACTGGACAATTCCGCTTCGCGGCGCAGGAATGACCGGACCAGCAGCGCGGGATTGGGAAGGCGTTGGCCGACGCCGGCGAGCTGCCCGATCGCCCGATCCGCCGTCGACAGAGCCGAGACCAGTTCGTCCGACCAGGAAAGCTTGCCCGGCAGCGGAGAGGGGACGAAGCACCAATCGCCGCTGAGATTGCGGACCAGCTCGCCGGACTTGTCGTCGGTGAAATCAGTGATTTGCACGCGTGGACCTCAGCCCAATTGCACTTGACCGAAATAACGATCTTCTTATTTCACTTTATAGCATTTGAGTGTAGTAAAAGTTTTCTGGGCTGCAAGCGTCACGTCGCAAGTTCGGCCCGTGACATGGCTTGGGAAGTTGCTCGGGTCGTCGCGACGGGCTATCGGGAGATTTGAGGGAAAGCGCCGTCGGGGCGGGCGAGGACTTTCATGATCAGGGGGTCGCCGGGGGTTTGGGGTTCGTAGGCGGCGATGGCCCATCGCATGCCGGCGTGGGCGGGGGTGGGATCGTAGACGATGTAGCGGACGCTGGGATCGGTGACGCGAAGGCCGACGGGGTCGTAGATGTAGGGCAATCCCGACACCGGACAGGTCAATTCGGGCAGAACGGTCTCGCCCGGTTGGGTTGTGGGCAGGGTGGGCAGGTCCGACAGATGCTCGGGCAGTTCGTGTCGCATGGCGTAGTAGAGGAGCAGGCCGCCGCAGATATCGTGCAGTCGCATGGCGCAGGGGTCGGTATTGGAGAGCTCGGTCGGGGGGGTGGATTTAGCGGGTCGGGGCGGCGTTTTGGGGGCGCATCCGGCGGCGATCGACGCCGCGAGCGTCGCCGCGATGATCGTAAGGGCGATTCCTCCCGATCGGCGAGGCGGCTGAGGATCGAGGCATCCCGATCCGCGGGGCGGGTGAGGATCGAGGCCGCGGGAGCGATGATATTCGGGGCGTTGGGCCACGATGTGAATCATACGCGAGGATCGGGGTCGGGGGGAATGAGGGATCGAATAAAGTCTTCGACGCGGCGGGCGTAGCCCTGGGGGTCGATGGCCAGGCCCATGACGTGGCGAGCGTCCGGGACGGTCCAGGAGATGGCCTGGGCGCAGTCGGGCGGGCGGGATTGGGCCGCGTCGATCAGGCGCTGGCGGTCGCGGGGGGGAACGAAAGTGTCGAGTTCGGCATGGATCATCAGCAGAGGGCAGGGGACGGTGCGCAGCAGGTCTACGGGGCGGACCTGATTGAATCGAACTGCCCAGAGGGACTTGGCCAGGGCCAGGGCGGGTCGAAGAAAGAGCATCCCCGGGGCTCCGATGGCGTTGGCGTGGGAGATCGCGGCGCTGGGGAAGTCGGGGTAGGGGCATTCGAGGATCAGGGCGGCGATGTCGCGGCGGATGGCGGCGGTCGCCAGGGCGACGGCAGCGCCGAGGCTCACGCCGAACAGCAGCAGGGTTCGGGTGGATTGCGGGCGCTGGGCGTGAAGCTGGTCGATGACCTGCATGAGGTCCCAGCGCTCGCAGTCGCCGGCGGTGCAGATCGAGCCGTCGCTTTGGCCGTGGGCTCGCAGGTCGATCGCCAGGACGTTGAATCCCAGGCGATGCATGAGCGGGGCCCAGGCGATGGCGCCGACTTTGGCGTCGGAGAACCCGTGCAGGAGGATCGCGGTGCGATCGCTCGAGGGCGGTCCAGGTGAGGCGGGGGCCTCAGCCACAGTGGCGTGCGGCAGGATCGCGGTGGGATCGCTCGAGGGCGCGGCGGCATGTTCGGGCGCTGAGGCGGGGATCCACCACCCCGCGATATGCAGATAGCCTCGGGCGGGGGGCGGGATGGCGTGGTCGGGGCAAGGGCCGCGACGATTTTCGATGCGGTATTCGACGGGTTGATAGTCCAGGTCCAGGTCCGCCGGGGAGAGCCGGCCCAGCAGGGCCAGAGCGCGGCCGTCGCTCATTCGCGGTGGGCGGAGCAGCAGGCGCATTATTCCCGCGACCGCCGCGATCCATGCCAGTGCGGCGACCGCGAGCAGCACCGCCCCGAGCGAGAGGATTGTCGCGCCGTTCACGGTGCGGAGAGTACCGTAAAACGCGGGGCAGCGCCAGGCAGGTCAGTCGAGGCGAACATCGTCGCGCAGGCGGACATCGTCGCGCAGGCGGGCGTCGTCGGGAAGGAAGTTCAGGGTCGAGTCCGCGCGGGGCAGCGCCAGGTGGGTCAGTCGAGGCGGACATCGAGCAGTCGCCAGCGGTCGCCGTCACGGGTGAAGGTGAGGGTCTGACTGGCTCGGCGGCCGGTGAGTCGGGCATCGAGGAAGACGACCCGCGGGTTGGAGGCGGCGGAGAAATCGGCGGTGAGGGTCGCGCCTTCGTCGGCGAGGATCGCCGGCAGAGGCAGGGAAACTCGACCGATGGCGTGGGCGGCGGGGGGGCTTGGATGTGGCGGGCACCTGCGAGCAGAAGCTGGCGGAGCTGGGCATCGGCCTGGGCCGTGAGGGTTCGGCGGACGTCGGTGGCGATCAGCGACGCGATCGCGGCGGCGGCGACGGCGATGAACAGGAGGATCGCGAGGGCGGTAAGCATGGCGAAGCCGCGCGGTCGAAGGGGCGCCGCGGGCCGCTTGGGCGCGGCGGGCCACTTGGGCGCGGGGATCGAGTCAGCGCGTCTTGCCGTCATGGGCGGTCTCCTTCCAGAAGTCGGCGTTGGCTGATCAGCAGAATGTCCGCGGCGGGCGAGGTGGTTGGATTCGCCAGTCGCAATGTCATCCCTGCTTTCGAGACAGCGAATGACCAGTGATGATGCTCATCGGGCCAGCGATAATCCTGTTCGCCGGGTCTCGTCGCGGCGCGGGAAAGTTCGCCGGGGGCGCTATGCCATCGGACGATCCCGGACGGAGTTGCCAATCGGAGGGTCTGGCCGGTTTCGAGAGTGAGGGCGGTCGCCGACCAGACATCTCGCCGCAGCATCGCCAACGCCGAGTCGCCCGCGGCGAGGGTCGCCTGTTCGCTGTCAGCCTGGCGCATGAGGCGCACGGCGGCGGTGAAAAGCCTGCCGCAGATGCCCAGAAAAATCATAATCAAAGCGAGGGTCATGATCATGTCGAGTAGAATCAAGGCGCGGTTGGATCGGTGCGGGCGAGGGATCATGGGCGGGCCTCCTGTTTGGCCGGACGACGGCGTGGGTCGCCGCGACCGGTTTCGAGGGGCACACCGCCCAGCGCCGTCGCCGGTGCCAGCCCCACCAAAGGCGGCGAACCCGGGCTGGTGGGAACCGTCACGCGGACCCAGGTGTATCCCGGCGGCGCGGGATCGACCAGGCGACGGACATCGATCGAGGCGTCGAGGTCCGCAGCGGCTTCGCCGGCGACCAGGCGCGTCATGGCCGACTCGACAGCGCGGGTTGCCTGTTGGGAAACGTCGAGAGCGGCGGCGGCCTTTCGATGCCATCGGGCGGCGTTGGCCAGCAGCAATGCCATTAACGCCACGAGGGACAGGGCGATGATCACATCGACGAGGAACAAGCCTTTGCGGCAGCGACACTGGGGGCGATGGAGTTTTGAGTTCATCGGAGTGCTCCCATGTCCAGACTCAGGGCGTCGATCATTTTGATCAACGGCAGAAAAAGTGCCAGCGCGACGGCGGCGACGAGGGCTGCGAAGAACAGGATCGTCAGCGGGGCGATCATGGCCGCGAGGACTTCGCGAGCGCGGTTGAATCGCAGCGCGTAATAGCTTGAGAGATAGCGGAGGGTTTGGGGGACGGTGGCGGTGGCCTGGGCGCTGGCGAGCAACCCGACGGCCAGGGCCGGCAGGCGTGCGGCGCGGGCGGCGTCGGCGATGGCCGCGCCGTCGGAGAGCGCGCCGGACCAGCGGGCGATGCGCCGGCGGAGCATCAGGTTCACCGGAAGCTGCTCGGCTTCATAGAGCGCCTGGTCGAGGGGTCGATGAGCCTCGAGGGCGTCGGCCATGACGCCGAAAACATCGCCGAGTCCGCGATCACGTTCGACGACGCGAGTGGGCGTGAGTGCCCAGAGCAGGCGGTCGGTGAGGGATCGTCCGTAGCGTGCCGCGGGCCAGCCGGGGAGAAAGACTTCCCACAGTCGCACGCCGACGAATCCCATGATGATCAGGGCGATGAGGCCAATGAGTGCCGCCGGGGCCCAGTCGGGAAGGGACATGATGGCCTGGGTGGGCGCGGGGATCGGCAATTCGAAGTCGTCAAGAAGCCGGTGGTATTTGGGCATCACGAAGATGCTGATCATCCCCACGATCGATGCGACGGAGAGGATCATCGCCAGCGCATAGGCGCGGTAGAAAGCGCCGCGCTGCTGCGAGGGCTGGTCCGGTTCGAGATTTTCTTGAACGATTCTGGCTAGTGCCGCGGGAAGTTGCCCGGAGGCCTCGGCGCTGCCGATCAGGGCCACGGTCCGCGGAGAGGCTTCGGGGACGGACATTTCCAGCGCCTGCTGGACCGGGCGGCCTGCGGTCAGGCGCGCGGCCAGGCGGAACAGGCGCTTGCGGGTGGTTCCCGATTCACCGTTGGCCGCCGCCGACAGCATCGTCGGCAACGGGAGGTTCAAGTTGACCGCCTGCTCGAGGTATCCCAGTACCGCCGCGGCTCGGCGGCGGCGCAGGCTTCGCGTCGAGACCACCAATAGGCCGATCAGCAGGAGCAAGCCCAGAGGGAACAGATAACCGGCGAGGATGGGCGGGGCCGGACCGAAGACCGCGACGATCCAGGTCAACACGAGCGTGATGGCGCCGAGTCCGACCCACACGCCCACCGCGAAGAAGCGTACCAGCCAGGCGGGCATTTTAGAAACCGCCTCCGCTGACGCTGCGTAGCAGCCACAGAAGCGGCGCGAACATCGCCAGGATCACCGCCACGATGATCAAGCCGATCACGATCAGCAGCAGCGGGGAGAGAATCGCCGGGATGGTGGCGATGCGATGCTGGGCCTGCTGCTGGTACATCCGCGAGAGGGTGGCGAGGGTTTGCGAGAGGCTGTTGCGTACGGCGGCGATGGACATCGCGGCGATGACGGTGGGTGGGATTGCGCGCAGGTGAGTGGCGGCCGCGGCGAGCGATTCACCGCGCATCATCGCCTCGTGTAGCACTATCGCGTCGCGGCGCAGCACCGGGGTGGCGACGGCGTCGGCGGCGAGGTCAAGCGATCCGGGCAGGTCGATCCCGGCGTCGATGCCGAGGCGCATCGCATCGCACCAGCGGGCGAGTCTCGCCTTCTGGACGATGCGCCCGATGAGCGGAAGATGAACGAGCAGTTGATCGCCCAGATTGATCCCCATCATCGCGAGAATCCACACGCCGAGGATGCATACGACCAGGGCCGCGGCGACCACGGCGCTGATCAGGGGCAGGCGATGGGCAAGGTAGAAGAGGGTCCCGGTGAAGGCGGGCACCTGCGTTCGGAACCCCTGGAAGATCTCTTCGAAGCGCGGGACGACGTAGAGCAATAGAATGGCCATGACTCCGATCAACGTCGCCAGCACCGCGACGGGATAGGCCATCGCCCGCCATAGGGCTTGGCGAAGGCGAGCGATCATTTCCAGGTGGGCGCCGAGATTCAGCAGCATTTCCGGCAGTCGGCCGGAGCGGACGCCGGCATCGACCAGGCGGGCATACAGTCGCGGGAACTGGGCGCGGTGATGCTCGATCGCTTGGGGCAATGACACACCGCGATCCAGCTCATCGCAGACCTGCGCCACCGAGCGGGCCAGGCGGCCGCTGCGCATGTCCTGGGCGATGAGGCGCAGGCCCTGCTCCAGCGGCATCCCGGCCTGGGCCAGGCTCGCCAGTTGCTGATTGAATGCAGCGAAATCGGCGCCGCGGATCGGCCGGGGTCGCGGCGGCGGGTCGGCGGGGATCATCTCGATCACGCGAAGGCCGAGGGACTCGAGGCGAAGGCGCGCCGTGTCCATGTCGGCGGACTCGATCGTGCCGGATAGCGGCGCGCCGTCACGCGATTGGGCGTGGTAGGAGAAGTTCAGCGGCGCGGGTGGGGGGTCGGGAGTATCGTCAAGCATGGGGATCACCTTGGGTCATCTGGGATTCCTCGCGCGGCGTCGGCGATGGCATCGTCAGGCATGGACGTGACCTCGGGTCATTTGGGATTCTTCGCTCGGCGTCGGCGCTGCGGGGTTTGTTTCGGGCGGGCCGAGGACGCGAGAAACTTCGGCGTGATCGGTGATCCCTCGGGCGACCAGGTCATCGGCGGCTTGACGCAATGGAACATAGCCGGTCAGGCGCTGCGCCGTGCGGCGCATCGCATCGGCATCGGCGCGGTCCAGGATCAGTTGTCGCCAGGCCGGGTCCATCGCCGCGAGTTCGGCCAGGGGGGTTCGCCCGGCGTATCGTGCTGTGCCATCGGCGCTGGCGAGGCGACGGATCAGCCGCAGCGCCAGCACGCCGTGGACGGCGCTGGTGAGCTGATAGGGCGCGATGCCCATGTCGAGCAGGCGCCCGACGGCGCCGGCGGGGTCGGAGGCGTGCAAGGTGCAGAGCAGGCGATGGCCCGACAGTGCGGCCTGGATCGCCAGGGCGGCGGTCGCGGCGTCACGGATTTCGCCGAGCATCAAGACCTGCGGGTCCTGGCGAAGAATACTGCGCAGAGCCCGCTCGTACGTCAGTTCGCCGAAGGGGGAAACTTCGATCTGTGTTATGCCGTCGAGCCGGCGCTCGACGGGGTCTTCGAGGGTGATGATGCTCAGTCCGGGATGCGTGTCGGCGATCAACTTGAGGAGGGCGTAGAGGGTGGTGGTTTTGCCCGAGCCGGCCGGGCCGGTGACGATGAGCATCCCGGCGTCGGCGGCGGCGTATCGGCGCAGCGCCGCGACGATGGGGGAGGGCAATCCCAACGCATCGAGAGATCGCGGTGCGGTCAGCTCGGCGGGCAATCGCACCACCGCCCGAAGGCCGTGGGCGGTGGGGATCACCGCGAGGCGCGCCTCGGCGGGCTGGGTCGATCCCGGCGGGGCGGGGATGGCGAGGCGTCCTTCCTGGGGGATGTCCTGGCGGTAGGTGAGCAACTGGGCCATGACCATCAGTCGGTTGACCATGGCCCGCCCGGCGGCGGCGGAATGGCGCTGGGCGGTCTCGACCAGCCCATCGACGCGAAGGCGCAGCTCGTATCCTTGCGCCGTCGGCTCGACGTGGATGTCGGAGGCCCGGCGGCGCATCGCCTCGATCAGCAAGCTCTGGAGAATCTCCGGAGCCTGCGTGTCGCTCGCCGAGGATGCTGACGATCGCATCGAGACATTGTACCACAGTCCGCGGCACGCGCCCCGACTCGGCGAACGGGGGCACCCGAGCGTAAATTTGCTGTCTTTTCTGTTGTTGCACTGGACCCCGCATCGCCGTGGCGGGTATCGGCGCCAAAAGGCGAAGCGACTCGACGAAACGTTATGAAGAGCTACGTCCTGCTCAGTCTCGTCATCGAATCGCTGGCGGCGAGCGTCGCATCATCGCCCGCGTCTTTCTGCCACGCCTGCAGTTGCCGATGCAGATCGGCCAGGCGCGCGCGCTGCTCCGGCTGCGCCGCGAGGTTGTGTCGCTCGCCGGGATCGGTGTTCAGGTTGAACAGTTCCAGTTCGCCAGTGTTGGTATAGTTGCTATATCGCCAGCCATCGGTGCTGATGATGGTGCGGCTGGCCACTGTGGGCATGTCCTGTACGATAACGCACGGTGAGGCATCCGCTCGCACATCAATCGCGCGGCCGGTGTTGCTGGCTTCGCGCAGCAGCGGTGCCAATGACCGCCCATGCAGCCCTTCGGGCACATCGGCGCCAAGAAGGTCGAGCAGCGTCGGCATCAGGTCTATCTGGCTGATCGGCCCGCCGAGTCGGGCTGCGCGGCGCTGGCCCGGCAGCCGGATCAGCAGGGGTACCATCGTCGCCTCGCGATACAGCGTGCTCTTTTCCAGCAGGTGATGGCTGCCCATCATCTCGCCATGGTCGCTGCTGAACACGACGATCGTGTTCTCCGACAGGCCCTGTTGCGCAACCGTGTCGAGAATGCGCCCGATGTGCGTATCGACCAGCGAGCACAGGCCCAGATATCGCGCGGTCAACTCGCGCCAACCCGCTTCGGTGTTCAGGTCGTGGTCTTGGTAGCCGTCACGGCGGTACCGCTCGAGCCGATCGCGCGTCACCTGGGGAAGTAGCGCCGTTTCGTGTGGAACGGCATCGGGCACGTGATTGAAGTTGCTGAACATCGGCACCGCCGCCTCGTCGTACTGCCCGTCGCGGCAACTGTGGAATGGCATGTGTGGTTCGAGGATGCTTACCGTCAACATCCACGGCCGGTCGCGGTGCTGGCGGATGAACTGGCACGCATGATCGGCCAGGAACCGCGGCTTGCAGTAGTGTTCGGGCAGTTGGCTGGCGAACGCCCGCGGGAACACATCGCGCACGCCCAGCCGGAAGCCTTCGCTGAGCAGGTAGTGGTGGTAGTCGCTACGATCGCGCCTGTCACGCTTGCTGCTGAAGTGGTTCCAATAGATATCCTCGACGGACACGAACCGTTCATAGCCGTGCTGGGCATACAACTCATCGCCGAGGTGCCACTTCCCGTGATACTCGACGCGGTAGTCGCGGCGCACATCCGGCGGAAGACACTCGGGCAGACAGCGCGCGTCTTGGCGCAAGGGAATGTTGTTGTCTGTCGCCCCGTGAGCGTGCGGGTACAGCCCGGTCATTATCGACCCGCGCGACGGCGTGCATACCGGGTTCGTGCAGTATGCCTCATCGAACACGCACGACGAGTCAGCCAGCCGATTCAGATTCGGCATCGCAGCGTAGTCATTGCCGTAACACGCCAGCGTGTCGCGGCGTTGCTCGTCGGTAAACACGAACAATAAATTCGGCCGGTCGCTTTTCATGGTAAACTGATAGGAACTTTAATTCCGCGGGGGTTTATGGAATGGTTTGAGGGAGCGGGGGGTTCGGGGGAGCGGGGGGAGTTTTCGGGACTCATTTCGCCCTCCAAGAGGCCCAATCCCATCGCTGAGACACGCCGTGAAGCCTACTTCGCGGTTTCCTTGACGCCCGGAGACCGTCCTCGAGCAACTCGAATCCAGAGTACCACCGGTCTCGATGCAAGCAAGAACGAATGAAGGGGACGTCGCTCTTCACGCCGGAGATGGGGCGCAACTGCTGACCGTGCTGAGCGACTGGCCGGTGGAGCGGCCGCGCGACCGGACTTCCTGGGTAAGCCAGCCGCAGACGGCGGCGGAACTGGCTTCACCGCGCGAACACGTGCGCCGCGGCCGGCCATACGGCGACGAGGCGTGGACCGCCAGACGGCGTGGCAACTGGATCTGCAGTGGCCCTTGCATCGCCGTGGCGGGTATCGGCCTCAGAAGGCACCGGAATGGTGGATGTTATCTTTTCTATTGTCGACAAAAACCGAAACCTCTCTTTACACCACAGAGAACATCTTTTCTATTGTGTGCCGGGCGTCCATGCAGGCAAGATGCCTGCCCCCCAAGCGGGGTGGCCATGCGGGCAAGATGGCTGCACCCCGAGGGGGCTGGGCTGCGATGCTATTGCGGTGATGTGGCGTAGCCGGATGAAAAGGACTTGGGGAGTGCGACTATAAGAAGCAAAGGGGATTGGAACGCGGTTTTGATTGACATCGCCGGATGGGCGTTCGATGATCTTGGGCGTCGAGTCGCGGCACGGGGCTGACGCGGCGCTGCGGCGGCTGCGGCGGCTGCGGCGGTGGGGGCGGGTCGGCGGAGAAAGTCATGGAACGCATCTATGTCATTTCGGCGGTGGTCGGCGGGACGCTGTTCGTCTGCCAGTTCATCCTGGGGTTGATCGGGGTTTCGCATGTCGGAGGGGACGTGGGGATGGATCATGACCTGGGGGCCGATCATGACTTGGGCGGCGATCACGACGCCGGTCATGCCGCCCAGTCGCATGGTGATTCGTGGTTTCTGGGGATCTTCAGTCTCCGTGCCATCGTGGCGGCGATCACCGCCTTCGGACTGGGCGGGATGGTTGCGACGCGATCGGGATATGGCGGCGGCGTCTCGGCCGCGGCGGCGCTGCTGGTGGGGTTGATCGCCATGGGGGTCGTCGCCGCGGCGATGCGGGCGATGCTGAAGCTGCGCGACGATGGCACCATCCGGGTGGCCAACGCCGTCGGGCTGACCGGGACCGTCTATCTGACCATCCCCGGGGAAAAAGCGGGTTTTGGGAAAGTCACGCTCGATCTTCAAAACCGTTCGAGCGAGTTTTCCGCGGCCACGTTCCATCACGAACTAGCGACGGGGACGAAGGTCGTCGTCGTCGATGTCATCGCGCCCGACACCCTGGAGGTGATCGCGGCGCCGGAAAGCCCAAGGAGTGCATGATGTCCAGCGCGATTGTCCCGGCTTCGTGGTTGCCTTTGTTGGCTGAGCGTTCGTCGGCCAGCAGCGATTCGACGTTCTGGCTGCTGGCGCTGGTCCTGTTCGTCGCGGCGCTGTTCGTCACCTTCTTTCTGCTGCTGTTCAATCGCTACAAGCGCTGCCCGAGCAATCGGGTGCTGGTGATCTTCGGCAAGATCGGCGGGGGCAACACGGCCCGCTGTATCCACGGCGGGGCGGCGTTCATCTGGCCGTTGATCCAGGACCACGCCTACCTCAGCCTCGAGCCGATCCAGATCGACATCGAGCTGCATGATGCGCTGTCCAACGAGAACATTCGCGTGAACATCCCCAGCGTCTTCACCGTCGCCATCGGGACCGACCCGGCGATTATGCAGAACGCGGCAATCCGGCTGCTGGGGCTGAATACCATGCAGATCAAGCAGCAGGCGTCGGACATCATCTTCGGCCAGCTTCGCCAGGTGATCGCGTCGATGCGCATCGAAGACATCAACCGCGACCGCGAGGCGTTTTTGCACAATATCCAGACGTCGCTGGAGCCGGAACTGCGCAAGGTCGGGCTGGTGTTAATCAACGTGAACCTGCGCGACATCACCGACGCCAGCGGGTACATCGAGGCGATCGGGCAGAAGGCCGCCAGCCAGGCGATCCAGCAGGCTCGCGGCGATGTGGCCGACCAGGAAAAGCTCGGCGAGGTGCGCGTGGCCGAAGCGCGGCGGGAGAAGGACATCCAGGTGGCCAACGCGTTGAAGACCCGCGAGATTGGCATGCGCGAGGCGCAGCGAGAGCAGCTTGTGCGGGTGGCCCAGCTCGAGAAGGAACAGAAGGTCGGCGAGCAGACCGCCGGTTACGAGCGGGATGTGCAGGTGAAGGCGGCCGAGCGTGAGATGCGCATCAGCGTCGCCGATGCCAACGCCAAGGCGATCGCCGGTGAGGCCAAGGCGCAGGCCGAGGTCGTCGCCACCCAGGCGCAGTTGCAGGTCAAGCAGGCCGAGGCGTATCAATTGGGCGAGACCCGCAAGCGCGAGAGCGAGGCGGCGGTGCAGGAAGCGCAGAACCGTGCGATGGCGAAGGCGGCTTTGGCCCAGGCCGAGCGCGTCGAGGCCGAGCGGCGGGCGGCGGTGGAGGCACCGGCCAAGGCCGAAAAAGCGAAGATGATCGTGGATGCCGAGGCGTCGGCGGAAAAGCGTCGGATCGAGGCTCAGGGCGAGGCATCGGCGATCTTCGCCAAGCTCGAGGCCGAGGCCCGCGGGCAGTTCGAGATTCTCGCCCGCAAGGGAGAGGGTCTCAAGCAGATCATCGACGCCGCGGGCGGGGCCAAGGAGGCGTTTCAGTTGCTCATGCTCGAACACCTCGATCATCTGGCATTGACCGCGGCGCAGGCGATCAGCAACATCAAGTTCGACAAGGTGGTGGTCTGGGAAAACGGCTCGGGGGGCAGCGGCAACGGCAACGGCAACGGATCAAGCGCCACCGGCAACTTCCTGCAAAGCATGTCGCGCACGCTGCCTCCGATGATGCAGGTGATGCGTGACATCGGCGGGGTTGAGCTGCCGGACTACCTGGTCAAGCTCAAGGACGACGTCGTGGCGGCCAACGTCGATGTCCCGCCGGGGCCGACTCCCAAGCGGGAAGCCGGGGAAACCTGAGGCGGGCGGTTGCCGGCGCGGCGGAAACGGTGGATGTCACCTTTTCCCATGTCAGTGGCCGAACCCACGTTATGAAGTCGGGGGGGTCTGGTAGGCCGTCGGGCCCGGGCCGTTGTGCCCAGGCCGAACGCCCCGCCCGGCTTTCTTCAGGCTTGAGTGGTTCATGCGGAGAAGATGGATTGCCCTTGCTCCGCCAGAAGAGCTAGAATGCGGATATGCGAAGACTCACTGCCTTTGTTCATCATGGGGAGCCCGACGAAGGCGGATTCTGGGCGACATGTCTGGAGGTTCCTGGTGCCAATGGCCAGGGCCAGACCAGGGACGAGTGTCTGGACGACCTTAAGCAAGCCATTGAACTGCTGCTTGACACCGAACGCGAGGAAGTGTTCCGACTCGACCCCCGGGTCGAGGCCACGGAACTGGTGCTGGCATGAAGCGGAAGGCATTGCTGGGCCACCTTCAGCAACATGGCTGCGTGCCGGTTCGCGAAGGTGCCAGTCACTCCATCTGGACTAATCCGCAGACTCACCGCAAGGAAGCCATTCCCAGACACCATGAGATCAAGAAATACCTGGCGCGGTTCATCTGCCGCAACCTGTCAGTGCCAGTCCCGGCTGGGGAGTGAGCAGTCATACAGAAATAGTGGATGGCGGCCGCGCCGCCGACTCCCAAGCAGGAAGCCGAGGAAATTTGGGGCCGGCGATCGCCGGTGCGGGGGAAACGGTGGATGTCACGAATGCCATTCACTTAACGTGAAAACGGTCGGGAAAAGCCGCCTTAGCGGCGCGAGACTGCAGTTGAGTTTGCCGACTTTGACCCTTAAGTGAATGGCATTCGTGGATGTCACCTTTTCCCAAGTCGGGCAGGGTCGCGAGGGTGCGGGTATGCGAAAAAGAAGGGCGTTGGATGGGCGAGATCGTGCGATTGATGGAGGGTTAATCGGGGGGGAGGTCGCGGAGTTTTTGGCGGACGAGGGCTTCGCGGCGGAGGGAGGCGGCGTCGAGCCAGTGGCGCAGGGCGTCGGGGTGCTGGGGGTCGTCGAGCATTTGCAGGAATTCGTCGATTTGATGGCGCAGGCGGAGAAAACCGGTGCGGAGGTTGTCGGCGTTGTCGTAGAAGATGTCGCGCCACAGGCCGCCGTCGCCGGAGGCGATTCGGGTGGTGTCGAGAAAACCCTTGCCGGACAGGGGCAACGCCTCGTCGGATTGCATGGCCACCAGTGCCGCGGCGAGGGCGTGGGGCAGATGGCTGATGTCGGCGAGGCGGCGATCATGATCCTCGGGGGACAATTCCACGCAGCGCATCCGAAGGGTCTGCCAGAACTCGCGTACTTGGCGCAGGGCGTGCGGGTCGGTTTGCTCGGTGGGGGTGA
Organism: Tepidisphaerales bacterium; assembly: GCA_038329845.1. Lineage (GTDB taxonomy): Bacteria > Planctomycetota > Phycisphaerae > Tepidisphaerales > Tepidisphaeraceae > JBBQNJ01. The sequence goes on from JBBQNJ010000012.1 coordinate 19,389, forward strand.
GGATGCAGGTGGCGCCGACGAACAGGTCGGCGCGGGCGTACTCGACGCCTCGTTTTTCGCTGCCGGCCATGGGGTGGCTGCCGACGAAATGGGCTTTGCCGGCCAGGATTTCCTCGCCGAGCTGGACGATGGATCGCTTGGTCGATCCGACATCGGTGACGATGGCGCCGGGCCGGACCGCCTGGGCAATTTTTTTCAGCAGGGGGCCGAACGTGCCGACCGGGGTGCAGAGAATGATCAGATCGGCCTCGGTCACCGCCGTGACGGGGTCGGATTCGGCGTGATCGATGGCGGCGGATTCGATGGCCGCATCTAAACTTTGTCGTCGATGTCCATAACCTATGATTTTACAGTCCATTGCGGCGGCGCGGATCGCCAGTCCGATGCTTCCGCCCAGCAGTCCCACGCCCAGCAGGCTAACGGTCGAAAAGCCCATGGTCCGATAATACCACGACGACGGGAGAGGCGGTATAATCGCCCCCGTTCAATGCGGATTTGTTGGTGGGTTGCAATCTTGCGGTGGTCTTCATCGTCGCCTAACCTATTGGGTGCGCCCGATTTCACCGGGCGATGAAGCGGGGCTGGCGGGAAAGCGCCCGCGCGAGGAGTTGATATGTCCGATGTCATGAATGTCGCCGATGCCGGGAGTAAGGGTTCCTCGAATGGTGCGCGCAACGGGGGTGCGACGCTGCGGCACACGCTGGAGTTCGAGAAACCGCTGGCGAAGCTCGAGCAGCAGATTCTCGAGCTCGAGGCGATGCAGGCGTCCAAGCAGATCGACTATTCGCGGGAGCTTCGGCAACTCCGCTCGAACTACACCAGCTTGGTGCGCAAGACCTACGAGAATCTGAGCGCCTGGGAGACGGTGCAGGTGGCGCGGCATCCGCAGCGTCCGTTGTTCAAGGATTACGTCGAGATGATCTGCCGCGAGTTCCGCGAATTGCATGGCGATCGTCATTTCGGGGACGATGCGGCGATCAAGTGCGGGCTGGCGCGGCTGGCCGGTCACAAGGTGATGCTGATCGGGCATCACAAGGGCAAGGACACCAAGGAAAAGGTGCAATGCTACTTCGGGTGCGGTCATCCCGAGGGATATCGCAAGGCGCTGCGGTGCATGAAGCTGGCCGAGAAATATGGCTTGCCGGTGGTGACGTTGGTGGACACCGCCGGGGCCTATCCGGGCATGGGGGCAGAGGAGCGCGGGCAGGCCGAATCGATCGCCCGGAACATGATGGAGATGAGTCGGCTGCGCACGCCGATCGTGACGATCGTGACGGGGGAAGGCGGTTCCGGCGGCGCGCTGGGGATCGCGGTGGCCGACAAGGTGGCGATGATGGAGTTCGCGTGGTATTCGGTGATAAGTCCGGAAGGATGCAGCGCGATTCTGTGGAAAGGCGCTGAGAACGCGGCGCAGGCGGCCGAATCGCTGAAACTGACGAGCAAGCATCTGAAGCAGCACGGGGTGGTGGACATGGTGGTACCCGAGCCGCTGGGCGGGGCGCATCGGGATCCGCGCACGGCGGGGCACAACCTTGAGCAGTACATCGCCAAGACGCTGCGGGATCTGAAGCGGTGCAAGATCGAGAATCTTCTTGAGCGCCGGTACGAGCGATTCCGCAACCTCGGTTCGGTGGTCGAGCCGGGGAAGAAGTCGTCGGCCCGGGCGGCGAGCTGAGGGGGGAGTTATAACGCTGGCGGCTTTGAGCGAGACCTCCACAATGACTCGGAGGGCGCGGTGAAAATCTGACTGCGGTTCGGTGAGAACTCGACTCACGCGGCGGAGAGGACCCGAAAAGCAAATTCTCTCGCAACGCCGCCACGACGCCACGAAATACGGAAAAACTTTAACCTTTTGTCTTACGTTGCGTCGTGCCGGGGTCGGGGGGTCGGGGGGCGCGGGGCGGCACAGGGGGGAGGCGGGCGGGGCGTTTCGGGTCGGTTCCTTGAAGAATTCGTGACTTTTTCGGGATTGTCACACGCCGGTGCCGACGGCCTCGCGGGCGTGAGCGACGGCGTTGCGGAAGATCGCCAGGCCGGCGCCTTCTTCGGGCAGCCGCCCGTCGTGGCGCATCCGGGTCCAGGCCGGGTGCTGGGTGGGATCGACATGGCGTTCGGGGTGCGGCATCAGCCCCAGCACCAGGCCGGTGGAGTCGCAGACTCCGGCGATGTCGTCGGCGCTGCCGTTGGGATTCCAGGGCGCTGCGCCCTCGGCTGGCGAGCCGTCGGGTCGAATGTAGACCAGCGCCACCTGGTTGGCTTGCTCGAGGGCTTCTGCGACGTTGCGAGCCACCGCGACGAACTTGCCTTCGCCGTGGGCGATGGGCAGTTCCAGCCCCATCTTTATCCCGCGAGTCCAGATGCATTTGCTCGATCGGGCGGCGAGATGAATCCAGCGGTCGATGAATCGTCCATTGTCGTTATGGGTCAGCGTGGCAGTCTGTCCCGATTGGCCAGCCAGGGCGCCGGGCAGCAGGTCGGTCTTGACGAGCACTTGGAAGCCGTTGCAGATGCCGATGACCGGCTTGCCCGCCTCGACGAATCGGCGCAGGGGCTCGGCGAGATGGTGGACGATCTGATTGGCGAAGATCCTGCCGGCGGCGATGTCGTCGCCGTAGCTGAACCCGCCGGGGATCGCCAGCAGTTGATAGCGCTGGAGCAGGCGCGGATCGGCGAGAAGCTGGTTAAGGTGGATGCGCTGGGCGCGGGCGCCGGCGAGCTCGAAAGCGTGGGCGGTCTCGGCGTCGCAGTTGGTTCCGGCGGTGCGAAGAATGAGCGTGGAAGGGGCCATGGGCTTACCGGATTCGGATGGGTCATGGGGCGGGCATCCGCAGGCTGGCGCTGCCGATGCACCGCCGGTCACTTCTCCTCGATGGTCACTTTCTTGATCTGATCGCCCTGCTGAATCTGGTTCACTATCTCCTGGGAGGCTTTGTCGCGCACCTGTCCGAAGACGGTGTGGTTGCCATCGAGCCAGTCGGTGGCGATGTGGGTTATGAAGAACTGGCTGCCGTTGGTATTGGGTCCGGAGTTGGCCATGGAGAGGCTGCCGACCTTGTGTCGCGGCTTTCCCGCACCGGTCTCATCGGCGAACTTGTAACCCGGCCCGCCGCGTCCGGTGCCGGTGGGGTCGCCGCCCTGGACCATGAAGTCCTTGATCACGCGATGGAAGAGCGTCCCGTCGTAAAAGCCCTCGCGGGCGAGAAAGACGAAGTTGTTGACGGTGTTGGGCGCCTCGGCCGCCATCAAGTTGCAGACGATGGTTCCTTTTGAGGTGTCGAAGGTGACGGCATATGCCTTGGACGCATCGATGCTCATCGCGGGGGGAGTCGAGTATTGTTTGCTCATCGGATTCCTTTGCGGGGTTGGAGTTTGGGGGGATTGAAGAAGCCCCCAGCGTCGCTTTTCAACGCGGCTTGTCAACCGGCGTGTGATTGCCCAATTGAAATGTCACGGGTAATTGTCCCATTAGAACTATCAGGGGTCCAGCCCTCGCGGGGGCCTTCTGCGCTTCGCCCCCGGCCCCCACCGGCCCCCCGGCCCCCTGGCCCGCCCCCGCTTACCCGCAATCATGCCCGCCCAAGGGATCATGGACCCGGGATTCCCATCGTAGACGCGGGACTATAGTCTACCGGCATGGCTGAAACTCGTTCGTTGCGGGAACCGGCACGGGACTTAGGATTGCTTGCCGATGTGGATGTGTGCGTGCTGGGGGGAAGCTGCACCGGGGTTTTTGCCGCGATTCGGGCGGCGCGGCTGGGATGCCGGGTGGCCCTGATCGAGCGGGCCGGAGCGTTGGGGGGCGTGGCGACGCTGTCGCTGGTGAATGTGTGGCATTCGCTGCTGGACACGGCGTTCGAGCGGCCGATCATCGCGGGGCTGACGACCGAGACGATCGATCGTTTGCGCCGGCGGGACGCGGTGCGCGAACGGTGCAGGAGCCACAGCGTCGGGTTCACGTTCAACCCGTTCGAGCTTCAGATCGAACTCGACGAGATGGTCGCCGAGAGCAAGACGATCGACCTGCATCTGCACACCCACTTCAGTGCCCCTCTGGTGGAGGACGGGGCGTTGGTGGGGGTGGCGGTGGAGAACAAATGCGGTCGGCAGGCGATCCGGGCGGGGGCGTTCATCGACGCGACCGGCGACGGCGATCTCTGCGCCCGCCTGGGCCTGGAGACGTATCGCTCGGCGCATCTTCAGCCATCGACGACCTGCGCGACGTTTTCCGGGTGGGAATCGCTGGGGAAAATCGATCTGAACGTGTTGCTTAACGCTCACCGGGACGAAGAACGACTTCCCGAGGGATTCGCCTGGGGCGCTGATCTGCCGGGATCGTCGATTCACATGCTGGCGGCGACGCGCGTTTACCAGGCCGACTGTTCTGATGGCCGTGCGCTGACCGGTGCCGAAGTCGAGGGCCGCCGGCAGGTTCGCGCGATCATGGACATCGTGCGGCGGCATGTTCCGGATCAGCAACTGGCGCTGCAATCGCTGCCGGCCCGAATCGGCATCCGTGAGACCCGGCACGTGCGCTGCCGGCGGCAACTCAGCGGCGCGGAGGTGCTGGGCGGGCGGCGATTCGACGATGCGATCGCCAACGGCAGCTATCGAGTGGATATTCATCACCAGGAGAAGCCGGGGATCACGTTCCGTTATCTCGACGGGGTGGAGCAATACGCCCGGCCGGGATATCCGATGGTTCAGGGCCGCTGGCGCGATCCGGTCGAGGTCGATCCGACGTTTTATCAGATTCCGTACAGCGCCATGGTTCCCGCCGGGGCGTTCGGCAACGTGATCTGTGCCGGTCGGATGATCGATGCCGATTCGCAGGCCCACGCGGCGATTCGGGTGATGGTGAACATGAACCAGACGGGCGAAGCGGCGGGCGTGGCGGCCTGGCACAGTCTCGATGAGTCCAAGCCGTTCGGCGATCTCGACGCTGGCGTTGTCCGTCGAACACTCGCCGCGGGGGGGTCGATCATCATTTGAGCGCGGGGGGGCACAGGCGGCGGGGTGGTGCGGGCCTCGGGGCTGCGTGGCTTTGGCAGGATGCAGGCTGGACGCCTGCACCACAGGCAAGATTCGGGTACGTCCGTCGGGATTCTCGGGCGTGGGCGGTTTGATGGGGTCGATCCGGGGTGCTAGATTTCACGGCTGCGCGTGACAGTCGCCCAAGCGAATCCGATTGGAGTCCAGGCGCGGGAGGATTCCGCCGCCGGGGAGTATGCGCGCGGGCGCAGGGCGCACTGGGATGCGGTGGCGCGGAGGTCGGATGGGTGGCGCGGGGCGGGCGGGTATTATCATCGGCGGCTGGAGGCGGTGCATCGGTTTGTGATCCCGGCGGGACTGCGGGTGCTGGAGGTGGGGTGCGGGCGCGGGGATTTGCTGGCATCGCTGGGGGCGCGGCGGGCGGTGGGGGTCGATTTTTCGGCCGAGATGATCGAGCGGGCGAGGGCGGCGCATCGGGATGTCACGTTCATCGAGGCCGACGCCCACGCGTTGGAGCTGGACGAATCGTTCGACGCGATCATTCTTTCGGATCTGGTGAATGATTTGTGGGATGTGCAAGGCGTGTTCGAGCGGGTTCGGGCGCACTGTCTGCCGCATACACGCGTGATTCTCAATTTTTACAGCCGGCTGTGGGAGTTGCCGTTGAGCATCGCCCCGCGGATGAAGCTGGCGCTGGCGAAGCCGAAGATTCAGAACTGGCTGACGGTGCCTGATGTGTCGAATCTGCTCCGGTTGGCGGGGTTGGAGCCGCTGCGGCACTGGGAAGAGGTGCTGATGCCGCTGGGGATTCCGATCATGGCGCCGCTGTGCAACCGGGTGCTGGTGCGGACCTGGCCGCTGAAGCATCTGGCATTGACGAATCTGATGGTGGCGCGTCCGGCGCCGATGCGCGAATGCGACCCGCCGCCGGTGGTGTCGGTGATCGTGCCGGCGCGGAACGAGTCGGGGAACATCGAGTCGATCTTCCAGCGCACGCCGTCGATGGGGGCGGGGACGGAGCTGGTTTTCGTCGAGGGTCACTCGACCGATGACACATTCGCGGCGATCGAGCGGGCGGCCTCGGCGCGGGCGCAAGATCGGGTGCAGGTTCTCAAGCAGCCGGGGCGTGGCAAGGGGGATGCGGTCCGGGCTGGATTCGCCGCGGCGCGGGGGGAGGTGCTGATGATCCTCGACGCCGATCTGACGGTGCCGCCGGAGGATCTGCCGCGATTTTATCACGCCTGGCGAAGCGGGCAGGGGGAGTTCATCAACGGCGTGCGGCTGGTGTACCCGATGGAGAAGCAGGCGATGCGGCCGCTGAATTTGCTGGGCAACAAGTTTTTCAGTTGGGCGTTTTCGTGGCTGCTGGGCCAGCCGATCAAGGACACGCTGTGCGGGACGAAGGTACTTAGCCGCTCGGATTATCAGCGTCTGATCGCCGGTCGCGCGTATTTCGGCGAGTTCGATCCGTTCGGCGATTTCGACCTGGTGTTCGGGGCCGCGAAGTTGAACCTGAAGATCGTGGACTTGCCGGTGCGCTATCGCGCCCGCACTTACGGGTCCACGAACATCCATCGCTGGCGACATGGGTGGCTGCTGTTGAAAATGGTGGCGTTCGCCGCGCGGCGGATCAAGTTCATCTAGTGTGGTGGCTCATAAATAGTGCGTCTCAGGCTCGACTGGGAATCCTTTGTTATGTACCTTTCAGGTTGCTTTGGCGACTGAACATGAGATGCCATCAGGCCGAGACACTACACTCGTATTGGCGACGGGGTTCTGACCATGCTTCGACGGCTGCTGTCGCATCCTCTGACCCGCGGACTGGATATCGATCATCCGGGGACGACGGCGCTGCGGCGATGGATCATTCGTGAAAAATCGCTGCTGCATCGCGTCTATCGGCGTTGGTACGCGCAGATCGCCGAGTGGGTGCCCGATTCACCGGCACCGGCGCTGGAGTTGGGTTCGGGGCCGGGGTTTCTCGATCAGTTCGTTCCGCGGCTGATCACGTCGGAGATTTTTCACTGCCCCGGGGTGCGGGCGCAGTTGGACGCCCATCGGCTTTGCTTCGCCGACGCGACCTTGCGGGCGGTGGCGATGGTGGATGTGCTGCATCACCTGCCGCGCCCGCGACGGTTTTTCGCCGAGGCGATGCGCTGCGTCGAGATCGGCGGGACGCTGGTGATGATCGAACCGTGGGTGAACCGCTGGTCCACGCGGATCTACGCCGGTCTTCACCATGAGCCGTTTTGTCCCGATTCGCCGGAATGGGATTTCCCATCGTCGGGGCCGCTGTCGGGAGCCAACGGCGCATTGCCGTGGATCATCTTCCAGCGCGACCGCGAGCGTTTCGAGCGGGAGTTTCCCGGTTGGCGGATCGAGACGATTCGACCGATGATGCCGCTGATGTACCTCTGGTCGGGCGGCGTTTCTCTACGAGCGGTGGTCCCAGGCTGGGCCTGGCGCCCGCTGGACGCGGTGGACCGGATGCTGGGTCCTTCGCGGGGCATGTTCGCGCTGATCGTATTGCGCCGAGTGGAATTGCCATGAGTCAGACCCTGCGACTGTTGCGGCGTGATGAGTACGCCGGTGTGAACGAGGTCGATCCGATCCGCTTTTATTACTGGCCGATTTTCGGGCGGATGTACCGGCGTCGAGTTGAGCTGTGCCTGGGCGAATTGACCGGCGGTGGGCGCATCCTCGAGATCGGGTTTGGCACCGGGCTGACATTTCTTAATCTACATGGGCAATACGAAGAAATTCATGGCCTGGATCTCACGGCGGACGTGCGCGCGGTGCATGAGGTGTTCGCCGGTCATGGGATCAAAACCGATTTGCGCAATGGCGACGTGCTGGCATTGCCGTACGAGGATGCGACGTTCGACAGCGTGTTGCTGATCAGCATTCTTGAGCATATTCGTCCCGAGCAGCAGGCTCGGGCGTTTGCGGAGATTCGCCGGGTTCTCAAGCCGGGCGGGCAGGTGGTGTACGGCGTTCCGATCGAGCGGCGGCTGATGGTGATGATGTTCCATCTGCTCGGATACGACATCCGCGAGCACCATTTTGCGACCGAGCATGATGTGCGATCCGCCGCCGAAAAAGTCATGGCGCCGGTGGCGATCCGGCGGATGTACGCGACGCCGGCGATATTCGGCGCGGTGTACGAAGTGGGGCATTTCGTCAAAGCATGACCGAGAACGGCGCTCAACCCGGCTCGCTGGCGGCCGCACCGCGGCGGGCGATGAGTTGGACGGCGCTGTGTGCCCTGGCGGTCGCCGCGGCGGGGCTGGGTCAGGCGATGCAGGTGCGTGACGGGCTGTACGATCCGAGTGCGGTGGCGTGGCTGGCGGTGGCGGTGATGGCCGGGGGATGGGCGATTCTCGGGCGTGCGGCGGCTTGGGTGGAGCGGCGGGGACCGCGGGTTCTGCTCGATTTGCTCACGGTTTTGGTCGTGGCGCAACTGGCGACGATGGCTCGTCGGCCCCCGATCGACGGATTTCCCGCAGCGCTCGAAGCCCGCGCGATGATGCTGCTGGGCGCGGGGATGATCGTGGCAGTGCGCCTGGCGCCGCTACGGCATCTGCGCTGGATCGCGCCGGCGATGATCGGCGTTTATCTGCTGCTGGGGATCATAGCGGTGGGGATGAACCCCAAGCCGATCATCGATGTGTATACCGTTCATGTCGAGGCGGTCGAAGAACTGATGAGCGGTCGCAATCCCTACGCGATGACGTTCAGCGACCCGTATCGCGGCACGTCGTTCACGTATCCGCCGGGCATGGCGCACGATGGGCGGCTGTGGTTCGGGTGGATGTATCCGCCGTTGAGCCTGGTGCTGTCGGGGATCGGACAGATCGCGGTGGGGGATTTTCGCTACGCGCATCTTCTGGCGATGGCGTCGGCGGGTGCGATGATCGCCATGATGGGTTGGCGATCGGGGCGGTGTGCTGGCCGCGTGGGTGTGCTGGCCGCGGGGTTGCTGCTGTTTAGCCCGCGGGCGTTGTATTTCATCCAGATGGGATGGACCGAGGCCCTGGTGACGATGCTGCTGGCGGGGACGGTGCTGGCGGCGATGTCGGGTCGCGCCGGTGCCGGTCGGCTCGATCGCGGAGGCGTGTCGTGGAAGCTGATCGCGGCGCTGGGGCTGCTTCTGGCGATCAAGCAGCACATGGTTCTGCTGATCCCGGCGGTTTTTCTGCTCACGGGCGAGAACTGGCGGGCGGCGATTCGGCTGCTGATTGCCGCGATTGCACTCGCGGCCCTCGTCACGCTGCCGCTGGCGCTGTGGGATCCGGCGGCGTTCGTGCGGGGCGTTGTTCTGCTGCAATTGTGGCTTCCTTTTCGCCACGATGCGTTGAGTTTTCCGGCGATGGTGAACGCCTGGTGGGGCGTTGCCCCATCGCCGATCTGGGGGTTTGTCGCGTATGCCGCGGCGATGGGCGTGTGCCTTCGGCGATGCCCGCGCAGCGCTGGGGGATTTGCGATGGCCACCGGCATTTCGCTGCTGGCGTTTTTCGCGTTCGGCAAGCAGGCATTTTGTAATTATTACATGCTGGTGTCGGCGGCGTTCGCCTGCGCGATCGCCGCCACCGCCGCCGCCGCCGCCGCTTCCCCCGAGCGCCCGGGCGGCGAGGCTCAGTCGTAGCAGGCCGCGATTTCATCCAGCCGGCGATAGAGTTCGACGACGACCTTGCGGTACAAGTCGAACTCGCTGCGGGTGGAGAGTCCCAGTTCCGCAGAGCGCGGAGGTGTTCGTCGGCATGACTCGGGACGCCGACATCCTCGTGGGCATGATGAAGAACCGCGACAATCGCCAGGAGTGTGGAGGTTCAGCCGAGGCTTGTCTTGACGAGCCGTCGGAGCACGCCGACGATGCGGTGCTTCATTGATGACTCGCTTATCACCCCCACCTCCGGGCGCGTCCCAAGCGGCGAGCGGCGGCACGTCGCTGGTTGCGGTCTATGCCGTCGAGGCGATCAGCTCAATCTGCTCGACGTCGCTGACGATCGGGATATTTTTCTTCATGCAGGACCAGTATGGGTGGGGGCTGAAGCGCAACTTCGCACTGGCGGTGGGGCAGGGCGCAACCTACATGCTGGGGGCGCTGCTGGCCGGGCGGATCGAGCGAAGGCTGGGTCGTCGGGCGATGCTGGCAATGCTCTACGCGATCCTCGCCGGGCTGTGCGCGGCGGCGGCGTGGTGGGGCGGGGCGATTCTTATCGTGTCGATCCTGGTCGCCTATACGATGGTTATCTCCGCGACCTGGCCGGTCTTGGAGAGCCTGGTATCGGTCGGGGTCGATGCGCATGTGATGTCCCGCCGGATCGGCGTGTACAACCTGGTCTGGTCGGGGGTCAGCGCCGCGACGGTGGCGCTGACGGGGACGATCATCCAACACTGGCCGGTCGGGGTGTTGATGGCACCGGCGGCGCTGCATGGGATTGCGGCGCTGGTGATGCTGGCGGCGAGGCTGCCGCTGGAGCCGGGGGCTGAGCGTGGCGTCCATCTCGACGCCGAGCCGGAGCTGCTGCGCAAGCGGACGCTGGCGATGTGGCTGTCACGGATCGCCATGCCCTCGACTTACGTGGTGATCTACGCAATGGCCGCGATGATGCCGTTATTGCCGGTGCTGGCGCTGTACGACACCGGGACGCGCACCGTGATCGGCAGCGCCTGGCTGGTGGGGCGGTGGCTGGCCTTCGCGGGGCTGGCGATGACCGCGTGGTGGCACACCCGCCCGCTGCTGCTGCTGTTCAGCACCGCCGCGATGCTCGTGACGTTCATCGGCGTCGGTATCCGCGCATCGGACCTGCCGGGATTGCACGGGCTGCCGGCGTCGGCGGACCTGGGCGTGATGATCGGCTCGCAGATGTTGTTGGGCGTGACGCTGGGCGTAATCTATGCCGGGAGTCTATACTTCGGGATGGCGCTTAGCAGCGGCAGCACCGAGCATGGCGGCTATCATGAGGCGCTGATCGGACTGGGCTGCGTGCTGGGTCCGGGCGTGGGCGCGCTGACGCAAGTGATCTGGCCGGGGAATCTGACGGCCGGCGTGTGGGCGGTGTCGGGCGTGGTCGGGGTAAGCCTGGTCTCGGCGATAGTGGCCGCGGCCGAAGCCCGCCGGCGTCGCCGGTGCCGGGGCGCGGGAAGGACCTGAGTTTTCGCGCCCCTGAAAGCCGCGGCGTCGGGGGCGGATAAAAAAAAGATCGGAATGACTATGAAGCACCCAATTTTTCGGACGATTATCGCGGTTTTGCCGGCCCTGTTCATGGCGGGGGGATGCAACCTCTTTACGCCGTCGGATTCGACGATTCGCGGGCAGGCGACGAACTTCCATTCATCGCTCGAACCGGCGGTGATGGAGGACAAGGCATCGGATCCGGTGCTGGAGCGGTACATGCAGGCGATCGGGTCGCGCATCATCGAGGCGGCGCGGGCGATGGATGTGGCGGGCGAGGGTCCCAAGGCGCACACCCGGGGCAAGGACAACTCGTGGATGTTCAACGTGCAGTTCCACCTGGTCAACAGCAAAACGCTCAACGCCTTCACGACGGGCGGGGATCACATTTACATCTACAACGAGCTGCTCCAGGACTGCAAGAACGAGAACGAGCTGGCGGCGGTGATGTCGCATGAATATGCCCATATTTACTGCCGCCATGTGCAGTCGGGGACGGATCGGCAGTACAAGGTTCTAGCCGGGGCGCTGGCGCTGGGTGGGGCGGGGTATCTGGTCGGCGGTAAGGAAAAGGGGGCCGAGTATGCCCAGCTCGCCAGCCAGGGGGCGACGGTGGCGGGCTCGCTGATCAACATGGGATTCACGCGGGACGACGAGGCGCAGGCCGATGAATGGGGCTGGTATTTCTACACGCGTGCGGGGTGGGATCCGGCCCAGTTCGGGGGATTTTTCCAGACCATGATCGACAAGGGTCTGGACACCGCCCCGGAGATGCTCAGCGATCATCCGAGTTTGAAGAACCGCGTGGCGTGGGCGAAGAAGATGTACGATCAGGGGAAGTATGACGCCTCGTGGCGAAAACCGCCTGTGGCATCGCCGGCGGAGTTCGAGGCGATCAAGAAGAAGGCCGCGGCGCTGGGTCAGCGGATGCCGGACGACAAGAGCCTGGCGAACAGCCAGCAGCTTTTGCAGGCATTGCCGCGAAGCTGCATCGCCCCGGTGGATCCGGCGGATCGTAAATCGGCGGCGGATCGCTTAGCGGCGTCGCTGCGGGCCCAAGCCGCCAAGCCGCGCGATGCCCGCCGCTTATAGGCGACGGTTCGGCCGCCGGAAAGTTTTGTAGGGTGGGGCTTGCCCCACCATTTCCGAATGGCAACGAAATGGGTAACACTTCAGCCGTCTGCCGCGATTCCCGTTTTTGCGGCCTCAGTCAAGTTGGGTCTGTCTGCTGACCCGCGATATCAGCCTCAGAATCAACGTGCCGGCATTTGGCTGAAATGTGACCGAAATGGTGGGGCAAGCCCCACCCTACAGAAACTGGATCGATAGCATCAACCGATGCCCCGGAACGCCGGCGGCCCGGATCACCTTCGGCGAACGCTTGATTGCGCGGTGATCCGGGGCGGTGGAGCGATTCGCAGAGTCGTTGCGAGCGCAGGCAGGGCGATCGTGGCAGATGCAGGACGTAATTTGCCGCCGACGTCCTCAGCAACGGGATCATCGCTTATCGGCGTGGCGGTCAACCGCCGGGGGGGACACCGGCGGCACTCAAGTCAACGGATGGTTGCAGCTCGAGGACGACTCGCCGGGGCGAAAGGCGTTGCTCGGCGATCAGGAGCCAGCTCTCCAGACGACCGGGGCCGGCCTTGAGCGTGATCGGCGCGAGTTCGATTCGGGTCTGGCCGGCTTGTACGGGCGCTGAGCGACCGATCCCGTCGATCGCCACCATCGCGTGGCCATCGGCCGAAATGCCGGGCAGGTGCAGCTCGATGCGATACTCACCCGGGCGGGTGATGAGCAATTCCCAATGCCCGGCGTGCTGATCCGACCAGCCGTCGTCTCCGTGCCCGCGCCAATCCTGGCGGGTGAGGATCACCCGCGGCTCATGGTCGTCGCCGACATGGATCAAGATCGGGGCGTAGTTGTCCGGCCGGGTATTCGAGACGTCCGCGAACCATTGTTCATACCGATCGCGCAACGTGGCGACGACCTCGACGTGGCGATCGGACACGTCCTGGCGCTCGAGAGGGTCGGCGATCAGATCGTAAAGTTCGCGTCCATCGACGAGTTTCCATCTCGAAGTAATGACCGCGCAGTTGGTGTAGAGGCGTGGGACATCGCCGCGATGCCATTGCATGATGATCGTCCGTTCGTGGGGCGGTTGCGGTTGATCCGGTCGCATCGCCGGCAGGAGGTTGATGCCGTCGATCGTGCGGTCGCTGGGCAGTGGCACTCGGCACAAGTTGGCCAAAGTCGGCAGCACGTCGATCGGGTTGGCGGGGATTGCCACATCGCGCGCGGCGGGGAAATGGTCCGGCCACCGCCAGAAGCAAGGGGTTCTGATGCCCCCTTCGTAGAGGCTGCCCTTAAGCCCGCGCAGCTCCGCGTTGAAGCGTGACTGTCCCTCGTGGCGAGCCGCGGGGCAGGGGCCATGATCGCTGGTGAAGATCACGACCGTCCGCTGATCGATTTTCATGTCGCCGAGCTGATCGAAAATCCGGCCGAGGTTCATGTCCAGGTTCTCGATCATTGCGTAGAGCCGGGCGTGTTTTTCATTCAGGCCGCGTTCAAGGTGATGGGCGAACCACTCCTGGGGGACGTGCAGCGGGACATGCGGCACATTGGGCGCCAGGCAGCAGAGGAAGGGCGTTGTGGCTTTTGCGATAAAGTCCATGGCGGCGTCGGTGAACACATCGGTGCAATATCCGTTGCTCGGTTCGATCCGGCCGTTGTGCTGCAGATCCGGGTCCATGTAGCCGTCGCGGTCGGTGAAGGATCCCGGTTGGCGAAGCCCGCCGCCTTGATGCACCAGGGTTTGCTGGAACCCTTTATCACAAGCTCGCGTGGGATAGTGGTCTCCCAGATGCCACTTGCCAAACAGGCCGGTGGCATATCCGGCCTCCTGAAAGATTTCGCCCAGGGTGATTTCGCGCGGGTCCATGATGGATCGGCCGAGGTAGGTGTCGATGGCGCCGGTGCGGTAGGGATAGCGCCCGGTGAAGAGGCTGGCCCGGGCCGGGGTGCAAAGCGGCCCGGAGCAATAGCGGGTGAAGCGGGTGCTTTGGGCGTGAAGCTGATCCAGCCGGGGGGTGCGAACGTGGGGATTGCCGTGGCAGGCCAAGTCGCCCCAGCACAGGTCATCGGTGATGATGAGCAGGATATTGGGTTGCATGAGCCGGATGATACCCGAGTCCGGGCCGTTGCGGGGGATGAGGGCTCTGGGCCGGATTGGCCCCGCGGGACGATCTACGATCGCGATCCGATGGCGGTGGAGGTCGAGCGGATGATCTTGGGAATCACGTGCTGGGTGGTGAGGGTATCGGCGCGATCGAGCATTTGCGCGAAGATTTTTCTCCAGCGGCTCGGTTCGGCGGTCACCCCAGTAGCGGCGAAGGCTCAGGTAGACGTTGATACGCCCGAAAGAGTCAAGACGCCCGAAAGAGTCAAGACGCCCGAAAGGGTCAAGACGCCCGAAAGGGTCAGGTGCATCGGATCAGGCGTGAGGCTCCGAAAGCCGAGGTGCTGCACTTGGAGTGGGCTTTCCGCCAACGCGGTGAGCGCATGTGAGCGACTGGCACCAGAGGGACCTGACCCTTTCGGCCTTCCTTGATGACCACGACTTTTCAAACCCTTGGAAATGTCTCAATGCTGCCCGGGTGAAGTATATGAAGGCCTCCGAGGGGGTCCGCCGGAGGATTCGAGAGGATCCGGAAGTCGCTGAGTCGGTTCTATTGAAAGCAGGAATCGTTGTCGAGGAGAAGTCCGGTTCATCTCGATTTGGCGTGAAGTTGGCCAAGCGGTTCCGAACTGCTTGACCTCGAGCTTGGGTGTTGCCGTTGCCGCGTCGCGGGCTAGGAGCGCGAGGCGATGGCGCTGGAGATGGACTTGACGATCTTCGGCATGACGTGATGGTTGGCCAGGGTATCGGCGCGATCGAGCATTTGCGCGAAGATTTTCTCCAGCGGCTCGGTTGGGCGGTCGCCCCAGTAGCGGCGAAGGATCAGGTAGACGCTGATGGCGTCCTCGGAATAGTCGCCGGTGCGGACTTGGTAGCTGTTGGTGCGGGTGACCACGTCGATGCGGGCTTGCAGCCGGCAGTCGTCGCTGAGGGCGACGATGACGCTGGGCTGGAAATCGACGGGTCTGGCGCCGGGCTCTTCGGCCAGGCAAGACAGGGGGCTGTCGGCGAAGAGGCTGTCGGCGACGATCTCATCGTGATTGCCGGTGCAGTTCAGGTCGAACCCGAAGAGCAGATCGAGGTAGTCGATCTCGAGGGGGCTGACGCCGAGGTGGAACGGGGCCAGTTCGAGCAGCAGGCCATGCAGTTTCAGGGTTTCATCCAGGCTCTGGGGATTGACGTGGCCGCTGTAGAGTCGGCGCGCCTCGAGCGACGCCCAGCGATATGACGGGTTGCGCCGGTCTTCCTCGAGGGTGACTTCGCCACCCTCGCCTTTTCGCAGCCGCCCCATCGCCGGGAAAGCCTTTTGCACGCGCTCGAAGAAATGCAGCACGGTCTCCCGGCTGTTGGGCAGGGCAAGCTGCGATCCGAGTCGCATGTTGACGTAGAAATCGTCGCAAAAGGGGCAATACGGATTCGACATAGGGCATTTCTCCCGCGCCGCCGGTTCCGGCGTCGGCGTGCGGCGGACACGATGGGATTCGAATCAGCGGTCCGGCGATTCGACCGGGGGAATTCCATCGGCATCGACGCCTGATACAGTGTACCCGATTTGTACTAGAACGTCCCGGCGGGTCAATCGGTTCGTTTGAAGCGTTCGATGCCGTGAACCGCCTGGTCGCCAACGAGGTTGTTTCGTCATGGCCAAAGCATCCGTCGCCGCGATGTGCGCCCTGATCGGGCAAGACCCATTCTTGCAGTTGCAGGCGCTGGAAGAGATTGAGTCCCGGCTGGCCGATGGCGTGCAGCGCTTCGATCTGGACGGGGCGAAGGCCGAGCTGGCCGACGTGCTGGACGAGGTGCGCAGCGTCGCCATGTTCGGCTCGGGCAAGCTGGTGGTGGTGCGCGATGCCGATGAGTTCGTGTCGCGCTACCGCGAGCCGCTGGAGCGATATGCGCAGGCGGCGCCGCCGGACGGGGTGCTGGTCTTGCGGCTGTCGAGCCTGCCGTCCAATCAGCGGATTTACAAGGCGATCGACAAGCTCGGCGGCATCCAGAAATGCGATCCGCCGCGTGACTTGCCCAAGTGGATCGTGTCGCACGGGGCCAAGGCGCACAAGGTCGTCGTTGAGTTGGACGCGGCGAAATTGCTGGCGGACCTGATCGGCAGTTCGATGGGCCGGCTGGATACCGAACTGGCCAAGCTGGCGATCGGCGCTGAGGGAGGACGGATCACGAGCGGCGATGTTGCCGGCGGGGTGACTTTCGGGCGCGAGCAGGAGCTGAAGGAGATGACCGGGTTGCTGTCGGCGAGGAAGGCGTCGGAAGCGGTCCGGAAATGGCGTCAGATCATGGGCACCGACCCGACGGCCGAGTTTCGCGCGGTGACCTGGCTGACGATCTGGCTGGAGAACGTGCGAAAGGCCCAGCCGCTGTTTCGCCGCGGGCTAAGCCCCGATGCGATTTGCCAGCAGCTTCGCATTTTTCCCTTCGAGGCCCGGGCCGGCTTCATCAAGACCGCCAAGGCGATGGGGCCGGCGGGGGTCGCCGAGGCGCTGACCCTGCTGGCCGAGACCGATCGCCGCAGCAAATCGGGGTTGGGGGACTTCGCCGAAAATGTCGAGCGGTTTTTGCTGACGATGAGCGATCGCATGGCATGAACGTGGCGCGGCCTTGGACTACAATCGACGCGATGAACGATCCGCGATTGAAGAAACTGGCCGAGGTCCTGGTGAATTACAGCGTGCAGGTTCGCCCGGGGGACCTGGTTCGGCTGAGCGCTCCGATGGACGCCGAGCCGCTGGTGATCGAGCTGTACGGCGCGATTCTCCGCGCCGGTGGGCATCCGAGCGTGCGGCTGAGCAGCGAGCGACTGCAGGAAATCCTGCTGAAGCACGGCAGCGATGCGCAACTGAAGTTCGTCGATCCGATGGCGTTGTTCGAGGTGGAGAAGATCGACTGTTCGATCGGGGTGTGGGCCGAGCGCAACACGCGGGCGCTGAGCAATGTCGATCCGGGGCGGATCGGCTTGGCCGAGGCCGCCCGCCGCCCGGTGCTCAAGATGTTTCTCGCGCGGGCGGCGGAGAAAAAGCTCCGCTGGTGCGGGACGCAGTTCCCCACCGAGGCTAGCGCCCAGGATGCGGAAATGAGCCTCGCGGAGTACGAGGATTTTGTGTTTACCGCCGGGCAGTTGGACAAAGCCGATCCGGTCGGTGAGTGGAAGCGGATGAGTGAGCGTCAGGCACGGCTGGTCGAATTGCTTGCGGGCAAGAGCGATTATCGTGTGGTGGCGGGCAACGGCACCGACGTGCGCATGAGCCTCGCCGGGCGCACCTGGATTAACTGCGACGGGCACGAAAACTTCCCCGATGGTGAAGTTTTCACCGGGCCGGTGATCGAGAGCGTCAACGGGCGCATTAGTTTCAGTTTTCCTGCGGTGTACAACGGTCGCGAGGTGACGGACGTGGTCTTGACGTTCCGGGATGGCAAGGTCGTCGATGCCCAGGCGTCCAAGGGCTTGGATTTCTTGATCTCGATGCTCGACACCGATGGCGGCAGCCGATCGCTCGGCGAATGCGCCATCGGGACCAACTTCGGGATCACGCGATTCACACGAAATACGCTGTTCGACGAGAAGATCGGCGGGACGGTGCATTTCGCGCTGGGGGCCGGCTACCCCGAGACCGGCAATTCCAACGACAGCGGCCTGCATTGGGACATGGTGGTGGACCTTCGCCGCGGCGGGTTCATCGAGATCGACGGGGAGAAGATCAACATCGACGGGCGGTTCACGCGCGAGCAGCTTCCCGCTCCCGATGCCAATGCGTAGGCGAGGAAGAATGATGCCCTGGATTTACCTCATCCTCGCGGGAATCACCGAAGTGGTCTGGTCGGCGGCGCTGAAACAGTCGGCGGGATTTACCCGGCCCGTCGCCGGCGCTGTGGCCGTGATCACCATGATTCTCAGCTTCATCCTGCTGGCGATGGCGATGCGAAGTCTGCCGCTGGGGACCAGCTACGGGGTGTGGACGGGGATCGGGGCTGTCGGGGCGGCGATCATCGGGATCGTGTGGTTCGGCGAATCGCGGGCTGGGGTGCGGCTGGGGTGCATCGCGTTGATCATCGTGGGGATCATCGGACTGAAGCTCACGAACCGTTCAGCGCCCGCCGGGCAGCGGAGCGCCGATTCGCGGGTCGATTGATCGACGTGGTCTACTACGGATTCCACCTGCTTCTCGCGCGCCCTCGCGGGCAGTTGCCGCGAGCTTGCTCGCGATGTCGGCGCGCGTTTCATGTAGAATCCGAATCACAGATCGCGCAGCACCGGCGCCGCCGGCTCGACGCGGCGGCGCAGGGCCAACAGCGAATCGACGCTGTAAAGGATCAGTCCCGCCCAGATCAGCGAGAACGTCGCCGCGTGGGCCGAAGTGAACGGTTCGCCATAGAGAAAAACGGCCAGCAGGAACTGTCCGGTGGGGGCGATGTATTGCAGAAATCCCAGCGTCGCCAGCCGCAATCGGCGGGCGGCGCTGGCAAACCACAACAGCGGCAAGGCGGTGATGATCCCCGACAGCGCCAGCAGACCGATCATGGGCGTTCCCAGCGATCCATAGACCCCGACGGCGACGGCGCGTCCCATGAGGATGCTCGCGAACGGCAGCAGCAACAGCGTCTCGATCAGCAGTCCGATCATCGGCGCCACGACCACCAACTTGCGAACGAGTCCATAGAAACCGAAGGAAAACGCAAGGGTCAGGGCGACCCACGGCAGTTCACCGATCCGCCAGATCAGCGCCGCGACGGCGGTGAACGCAAGGATAACCGCCGCGATTTGCGCGCGGCGCAGCCGCTCGCGCAGAAAGATCACCCCCAGCAGCACCGCGACCAGGGGATTGATGAAGTAACCCAGCGATGCCTGGAGAATCTCGCCGTGGGCCACGGCCAGGATGAACACGAACCAGTTCACGCCGATCATCAGCGTGGACACGACCAGCGCCAGGACCGTTCGCCGGTTTTTGATCGTCGCCCGCAGCTCGCTCCAGCGGCCTTGGACGGAGATGATGATCAGCAGGAATCCCGCCGACCAAATCACTCGGTTCACCAGCACCTGAATCGGCGCCACCGTCGCCACAAGTTTGAAATAGATCGGGAAAAGCCCCCAGGCGGCGTAGGCGGCCATGCCGTAGAGGACCCCCGCTCGCGCCGGATGCCCGGCGCGCGGCAGCGCCGATGCCCCGGCGCTCAAGCCCCCAGCCCCAGGTCGGTGTACAACCCCGCCAGCACCTGGCGCAGGCGGGCATCGTGGCGGGCCTCACCGGGAGTGCCGTTGAAGATCAGCACGACGACCAGGGCGCAGTCCGGATCGACGAACGCTGTGGCGAGTTGCCGGCCCCCGTGGCCGAAGGTTCGCGGCGAAGCGTAGGGTCCGAAGCCGTAGGGGATGTTGTCGCCGTACTGCACCGAGTTCACGCCGAACCCCAGCCCCCAGTCCAGCACCGCCCCGAAAGCCTGGTCGAACAGGCCGGCCCGATGCCGCGCCGTGATCGCCTCGACGGTCTGCGGTGCCAGCAGCGACCGCTCGGTGTTCGCCAGTCTTCCCCGGCGCAGCAGCATTTCGTAGAACCGGGCAAGCTGTCTCGCCGGGCCGCGGGCGCTGGATCCCGGACGGCAGACCCCGGCGGATTTGACGCCCTGGCCGGGGATCAGCACCGGGCTGCCTTCTTGTTCGGTGTTGTACAGCACGCCCATGCGCTCGCCGTACACTTCGTAAAATTGCGACGACATGCAGATCCAGCAATCGTCCATCCCCAGCGCCGAGAAAATCTCGTCGCGGGCGAACTGCTCGAACGGCCGGCCGTCCAGGCGGCGCACGATTTCGGCGAGGATGATCCACGATGAATCGATGTCGTACCCGGCCTCGCGCCCGAGATCCCACTGGGCATCGGCGGGCGCTGCGCACAGGCGCTGGACGATCGACGTCCAGTCGGTGGAGTCCCAGGGGACGAATCGGCGGAACCCCGAGGTGTGGGTGAGCAATTGCCGCAGCGTGATCCGGGTCTTGTTGCTCTGGGCGAAATCGGGCAGATGGATCGCCACCGGATCGTCCAAATCCAGCAGCCCCTTCTGCCAGAGCATGGCGATCGCCACGGCGGCGATCGGCTTACCCGCGGAGCGCCAGGGCATGATCGTTTCGGGCGTCATCTCGACGCCTGGCGAGGCAAGCCCCAGTCCCAGGTCGGCCACCACATCGCCCGCGAACGAGACATACAACTGTGCCCCGACGTGCAACTGCTCGCCCACGCCTTGGTGCAGCGCCAACAGCGTTCTGGGGATCGGCGTATCCAGCGGGATGGGCCTAAGCGGAATCCTCGGCAGCGGCCCGAGCGTCGGCCCCGCCGCCGCCCCGGCGGGCGCCAGCAGCGACGGTTGTGTTCGCGCGTTGCCCGCCGGGGACGCGGCCGCGGGCGGGAGGGCGGGTGGGGAGGCAGTCGCGAGGGAGGGCGCAGCGCTGGGGATGGGCGCAGCGCTGGGGGTGGGCGCCCCGAGGGCGGCGGGCATCGCCGATCCGGCCGGCGATGGCTCGGCGCCCGGAATGTCAAACGTGATCCGCGCCTTGACCCGCGGCGGACGATCCGACTCCGACATACCCGCCATTGTCCGCCCCCCGCCCCATCCCGCAAGCGTCGCAGGCCCGCGATTACGGGTTTATCGCGCAATCTGAGATTCCCATCCGGTTTGCAGAACGCCCCGGTGGATCGGAATGCGACTTCCGCGGCAAATCGACAGCCCTTGGCCCGGCAAATCAGTTGAAGACCGCGTTGGCTTCTATGTTTGCGCCGATTCGATCCATCCGCCGGCGAGGAGCACGTCGCCGTTGTACAGCACGACGGCTTGGCCGGGGGTGATGGCGGATTGGGGGGTGTCGAAGCGGACGGTGAAACGATCTTTGCCGTCGGCGGTGAAACGAGCCGGTGCCGGGGCGTGGTTATAGCGAATCTTCGCTTGGCAGGGCATGTCGCGGGCACCGGCGGCGCGGGTCGAGAGGAAGTTGGCGTCGGCGGCGGTCAACCCGCCGGCTTCGAGTTCGTCTCGCCCGCCGACGGTGATGCGATTGCCCGCCGCGTCGATGTTCAGCACGTAGAGCGGGCGACCGCCGGACAGGCCCGTGCCCTTGCGCTGGCCGATGGTGAAATGTTGATGGCCGGGATGCTGCCCGGCGACGCGGCCATCGGACGTGACGATTTCGCCGGGACGGACCGTTCCCGGGGTTCGGCGCTGGACCAGCGCGGCGTAATCCTGGTCGGGGACGAAGCAGATTTCCTGCGAATCGGGCTTGTCGAAGACCGCCAGCCCGAACTCCCGGGCCAGCTCGCGGACTCGCGGCTTTTCGTATTCGCCAATGGGCAGCAGCGTATGTTCGAGGGTGGGGCGGCTCATTCCGAACAGTACATAGGATTGATCCTTTCGCCGGTCCACGCCGCGCAGCAGTGATGGCTCGGCGGTGATCGGATCGGGGCCGATCCGCGCGTAATGTCCGGAAGCCACGTAATCAGCGCCGACTGCCTGGGCATACTGGCTCAGTCGTCCGAACTTCAGCCAGTCGTTGCAGCGGACGCAGGGGTTGGGGGTTCGGCCGCGATTGTATTCTTCGACGAAATAATCGATCACCCGCCCGAAGTCGTCCTGGAAGTTCAGAACATAAAACGGAATTTCGAGCTGTTGTGCGACCCGTCGGGCGTCGGTGGCATCCGACACCGAGCAGCACCCCTGCTTGCGGGCCACGCCCGGCGACTGGCACGCATCGCCTTGATCGGCGTCGGCCACCCCATCGGGCGTCCCGAGGCGCATGAACACCCCGACCACCTCGTACCCTCGGCGCAGCAGCACCGCCGCGGCCACCGAACTATCGACGCCGCCGCTCATCGCCACGACAACTTTTCCGCGTTGTAAGGGCATAGCGAACTTCAGTCCGGCTCTCACTCGGGATCAAACTCAGCAGCGACCCCAATGGGCAAACTGTGCCGGTCACGCATGTGGACTAATAGGCGCGTAACATTGAAAGCCTCTCAAAGGTGGCAAAGTGCTTCACGTTGAGGGTATGCACCGCCAACTCGGGCCGCAACGCGGTGGCCGCGATCTGACAGTCCGGCCAATCTACCCCATGTGAAAGTCGCCTTTTCTTCAAAAGATCGAGCGCCGCCAAGGCATCGGCTTCGCTCGGGGAGATGATCTCGCATAATCCTAAAAACGACTCCATGCGATCTTGCTCTTCTCGATTGCGATCGCCGACCAAAATCTCCGTGGCAGCCATGACGGGTGTCGCCAGTAGCGCTTGCGATCCGACGTGTCTGACCGCCGCTTCCCTGCCGCGCAAGCAATCGATCAGGATGGAACTGTCCAAAATGGCGCTACTCATCGTCCCGTCGCATCAGCGTTTGTCGCAATAGCTTCACCGCATCAGCCGAATCCTCTGGCAGATCGGCTCGATCCTTCCATATCCCCACCGCCGGATGGTGACGCAAACGATCAATCCCTGCGTTGGCGGACGCGACCGGTGTCACGTCAACGATTGTTCCGTCACCTAGCTTTTCTCCGTCGATCACCACCACCCCATTGTTCACGATTCCGCGGTACGTCATGGCGGTCCTCCTGTTCGATGTTGATTTTAGTCGCTCGAATCCCCCCGGTCTCCCGGCCCCCCAGTCCCCCCGCGGCGAGGAATCGGCAACCGCACTGCTCAGCCCAGAAACGCAACACAACGCCGATTCAGGACGGTGGCAGCTTGGGCGGAGAATCAGCGGCGAGAAGGCGATACGGTCAAGGTGACAGGAGTTTTACCATGTCACCGCCTCATCTCCCGCGCGGACTGTCCATCTCGACGTCATTGCGCCGATGCGGCGGCGGCGGGTTTGGGGCCGCCGAGAATCTTCGACTGGTCCACGATCAGACGTTTGGCCTCATCGGCCGGGAGGCTCAAGGCGCCGTGGGCCTCGGCGGCGGCCGAGCGAAGCTCGACGCTCAGCCCGCCCTGGATCGCCTTCTGAAGCGCCTGCACCTGCTCGGCGTCGAGCTGATTGCCGTGCAGCTTGGCGCTGGTGGCCACGCTCTTGTACAGCGAGATTCGCGCGTCCTCGGGGGTCTTTTCATCGCCGGCCTTGGCCAGCAGGGCCTGCTGCGCGGGCTTGCTGGGCAGGCGGGCGACGACCTTTCCGGCGGCCTTGACGTTTTCCGGTCGGATGTCGTTGCTCAACACCGCCAGCAGGGTCGGCTCGGCCATGGACACATCCAGCACCGGATTGTTGTTGATCTCGAGGTTCAGCAGGTAATCCGAGGCCCTCAGTGCATATTGGGTGGCCAGCGCCTCGTCCATGGGGATCGAGCCGGTCTTCTTGCGAGCCTCTTCGATCACCGGTGCCAGGGCGGCACCTTCCTTGACCTTGGTGACGGCCATCAGCGAATTGTTGGCGGTGCGGGCCTGCCACATCGCGTCCTGACTGACGATCAGGCGGACAGCGCCTTCCAGCCGCGGATTCGCCGCGATCAGCCCTAGCATCCGCTCGACCTCGTCGCCCTTGAACCCATCGGCGTTGATCACCACCACGTCCACCGACGGCAGGGCCAGGGCCTCGGCAATGGCGGCTTCGGCGGTGTCGGCACCGGCGACGAGCATCTGCGGCCCGCGCAGGGCCTCGATGATCCCCGCGACGGCGTCGGTGGGATAGATCACCAGTGCCGACGTGCGCCCGGTCTGGGCCACGGCTTCGGCGAGGATCGGCACCACCCGCTCCTTGCCCGCGAACTCCTGCTGCGGCAACGCCGCGGCCAGCGCGAACGCGGCCTCGAATCGCACCAGCCGGTCGGGGAACCGCAAGGCATCGACCACCGGATTGGTTCCGCTCTGATCGGTGATCGCCGAGCGACCGATGATCTCCTGCATGCTCTTGGTGGCCCGAAGCGCCACCGGGCTGGAGCGGTCGCGGATCGCCCGCGTGATCACGCCGTTCAGATAGGGCACGCCGCTGCTGACGGCATAGAAGTGGGCGCTGGGCGTGCCGATGGGCTTGAGCGGATCGTTCGCGCCCTCGGGCAGCTCAGCCTCTCGCTTGTAGTCCGAAGCCAGCCACAGGCTCACCGCTTCGGGCTTATCCAAGTTCAGTTTCAAGGCGTATTCGCACGAGCGCATCGCCATAATCTCGTTGAATATCTCCGGGGGAACCTGAGTGCGGGTCAGCCCCTTGTCTTCCTGCCACAACCAGATGTTGGCCGTGGGAGAGCGCGGGTCGGCCTTAATGGCGGCGTGGTCGTAGTAGAATTTCTCACCCAGCTCGTAGAAGAGATTGGCCGCGTTCAAGCCGGAAGGGTCCCCCGCGCCCATCTGGCGCAAGGCCCGCGTCGCGGCGCTCTTGACCGAGGCCGGGGCATCGCTGGAATTGGCAAGCCGGGCCAGGTAGGGCACCGCCGCGTCGTAGCCGATGTCTCCCAGGATCAGCGACACGTCGATTAGGGTGTCGTGGTCCTTCATTACCGTCGCCGCCACCAGGGGGTTCAATGCCAGCCGGCCCAGCTCGCGAAGGGCGTTTCGCACCGCTCCCTGCAACTCGCGTTGATTGGGATCGCGCAGCACGTCGATCATCTGGGGGACGGCGAGTTCGCCGCTGTAGCGCAGGTTCTGCATGGCCAGGGCGAACGCGCGGCTGTTGACCCCGAGGCGCTTGATTTGCGACTGGATCCAGGCCGGATCGCTAACGCGGGTGCGCCGGCCTTGTTCGAGGATGGAGATCAACTGGACGGTCGGGTCCTTCATCGCGTCGATGCGGCTCCAGCGCAGCAGCCATTCATCGAGGTTGTCGTTGCGCTCGGCGGCCACGGCCTCGAGCGTCTGCAAGACCTCGGCGGGGCGGCCTTTCTGGGCCAGCACCTTCTGCAATTCGGTGGTCGCTAAGTCATAGCGGGCGATCTTGGCATAGTGCCAGAAGCTGTCGGCGGCGGCCCGCAGTTCCGGATCGACCGACGCCGCGGGGGCGTCTTGCCCCGGGCAGGGCGCCGGACTCAGGATCATCGTCGCGGCGGCGACAAAAAGGGTGAACAAAACAAGCGTGGATGCCGTGCGGGGCGATCGAGTCATGGTGCGAGGTCTCCAGGTTGATAGAGAGACGTTGGGACCGGGGATCAGAAACCGCCCGCCCCCAGCGTGTTTCACGCCGTTTCGCGGATGCGTTGATCGGGGTGCGGTGAGT
This sequence comes from Tepidisphaerales bacterium, assembly GCA_038329845.1. GTDB lineage: Bacteria > Planctomycetota > Phycisphaerae > Tepidisphaerales > Tepidisphaeraceae > JBBQNJ01. The sequence continues at coordinate 44,911 of JBBQNJ010000012.1, forward strand.
GACATCGTCAAGAGCGAAGGCAGCGCGGGTTGAACAAAACCTCCGCAACAAATCGCGGGCTTCGGCGCAACCGCCCCGCGTGGCGAGCTACTGTGTCGAAAGATAAGAGTGCGGTCTTGCGGTGTCAAGAAACGCCACGGCCACCGCCAGGCGCCGCAGGCCGCCGGCGGTGGGCGCGGGGTAGGGGACAACCAGAATGTTCCCGTCGCGGCGCTCGGCGGGGAGGGATCGCTCGGGGAATAATCTGGATGTCGCCGTGTCGCCGTGTCGCCGTGTGCCCGTGTCGCCGTGTGCCCGTGTCGCCGTGTACCGGTGTCGGTGGCGAGTTTTCGCCTTGGCGCTCGCTTTTGCCGGCGATGCGAGAGGAGATTCGGGTCAGACGCGCACGGGGACGCGCTGCTGATGTGGGTCCGTCGGACGGCGACCCGCTCTTCGGGCTCACACGCGCACGGGGACGCGCTTGCCGGCGCGGGCGGATTCCATGGCGGCGAAGACCATGGCCAGGCTCTTGATGTTGTCGTGGCACTCGCCGTTGGGCGTGGCACCGGTTTTCAGGGCGTTGAGGAAATCACGGATCGACCCGGCGATTCCCGACGGGGCATTGGCCGGCTCACGGGTCAGGCGCTCGGTCTTGGGCATGAAACCGCCCGGCTCGATCACTCGGTCGGCGATGGGATCCGCAGCGCCATCCCAGGTCGCGGTGCCGTTGGGGCCGACGGCACGCCATTCCGATTCCCAACTGGTGTGCAGTCCATCGCTGCACCAGCTTCCGCGATAGGTGTAGCGCAGGCCGCCGGTCATCTCGAAAATGGCCGTGGCGCAGGCGTCGCCCTTGTACCAGCTCCAGGAGGGGTTGAACTCCTCGCAGTAGACGTTGATCGGATCGGCACCGCAGAGGTAGCGGGCGGCATCGAGGGTATGGATGGCCATGTCGAGCATGAGAGGGCTGGGCATTTCATCGCGGAACCCGCCGAAATGAGCGCCGATGTAGAAGTCGCTGTTGAGGATTCCCAGCGGTCCGACATGATCGATGATCAGTTGTCGCAAGGCATGGAGTTTGGTGTTATAGCGCCGGCTCTGGCTGACGATGTAGAGTTTTCCAGAGCGCTCGGCGGCCTGGACCATGGCGCGGGCGTGTTCCATCGAGTCGGCCATTGGCTTTTCGCCGATCACCGGGACGCCCGCGGCCAGTGCCGCCAGCGTCACGTCGTGATGGGCCTCGGGGATCGTCACATCCACGACGAAATCGGGACGAAGCTCGGTGAGCATTTTCGGGTAGTCGGTGCCGGTGGCCACGCCGGTTATTTCCAGCTTGGCCGCGGCCTGTTCGGCCTGGCCGGGTTTGATGTCCACCCAGCCGGCGAGCTGTACCTGGTCAAAGTCGCGCAGGTTCTTGGCCCACGACTGTCCCATGCCGCCCGCGCCTACCAGTAACGCCCGAAGTTGTTGAGCCATTGTCGAACCTTTCAATCGTTTTGGAAAATCGAGTCTCGCCGGCGTTCACAAGCCCGGATCAACCCGCGCTGCGGCATGAAGATCGGTGCCCGGGGGATAGCTCGCCTTGATCCCGGTGCTGGCCGCGGATCGCACCCAATCGAGGTATCCGAATCGCCACAGGTAGGCGAATCCGACCATCAGCACGCCGAAAAAGAAGAGCATGTCGATAATCGCCACCTGGCGCAGTTGCCAGGCCCCGAGGATCGATCCCACTTCGCCGGCCGATCCGTAGGCGACGGCCCAGGGATAGAACAGCGCGACTTCGACATCGAAGATCAGGTAGACCAGGGCCACGATGTAAAAGCGCAGGTCGAACTGGACCCAGCTCGAGCCGATGGCGGGCTCGCCGCATTCGTAGACGCTGAGTTTCTCGGCATGGGGCAATCGCGGTCGCAGCAGGCTGCCGGCGACCATGTTCAGCAGGACGAACCCCGCGCCCAGCGCGACGAAGAGGGTGATTGACAAAAGCAGTTCCATGGCGTGCTAGAGCCTACGCCAAGGTGGGCGGGGCGACAAGGGCAACGGGCCTCGGGCCAACGTGAGGCCCAGGGCTAATGCATGTAGATTTTCACCCTTTCTTGGGCGTTTCAGGCATAGCGGGCTTTTCGGGCTTTAGGCCGCGAACCAGGGTTTCCAAGGCGTACTCGGTGGGAAAGAAAACAGGACATGGTTGAAGTAAGAACACACGTTCAAACCCCCGCTTACTTCGTGCGCGGCTCATTCACGCGCCGTGGAGAAAGAAAAAGGGACATTTCAAACCCTCCGCCCCCGCGGTCGGCCACGCAAGGAGTCAAAATGAGAAATGTCCCCGTTCTTCAAGCCCTGCGGTCGGGTGGCCGGCGCGTCCGTCGGGGGGGGCGGGGAATTTCTCTTCTTGACCGAGGGGCATTGGCAGTACAATGGGGCGATGCATGTCGTGATCTTCGAGGGTTCGCATTGGAAAACGTTCGCGCCGCTGGCGCTGGGGCGGCCGGTGTTCATGCTCGCCAGCGGGATGTCCACGCTGCTGGACAAGGCGCTGCGGGCGCTGAATCCATCTCGGGTTTCGCTGTGGGTGCGGCCGCAGCTCGAGGAGTTCACCCGGCAGCGGATCGCGCCGCATTTGAAGGTGCCGGTGACGGTCAATCAGCCGCTGGATGACGAACCGGCGATCGTCACCAGCGGGCGGGTTTTGCATTTTCGCAAGGCGAATCTCCCGGATGAGCCGTGGGCCATTATCGAGGATGAGCGGCTGGTCCGCATGGCCTGGGTGAAAAGCCCGGGCCTGTCCCCGGCGGATGTGCTGGAGCGCAGTGAGGCGTGGCTGAAGATCATCGAACAGCCGCGGATCGAGCCGCAGGCGCGGATGGTCGATTCGATCTGGGACCTGGTTCACTGGAACGAAGAGTCGTTGATCCAGGACATCACCACCACGCTGAAAGGCAAGCCGTCGGACAAGCCGGCGGGGGCCTATCACCTTCTCAACGCCGATGAGGTCTGGCTGGGCGAACGGGTGAAGCTCGAGCCGGGCGTGGTGCTGGATGCGTCCAAGGGCGCGGTGGTCATCTCGAATGATGTGTCGATCGGCGCTAATTCGGTGATCCAGGGGCCGTGTTTCCTGGGCCCGGCATGCCAGATCACTCCGCTGACGCTGCTGCGCCCGGGGGTGAGCGCGGGCAACCTCTGCAAGCTCGGGGGAGAGATCTCCAACTCGATTTTCTTCGGGTATTCCAACAAGGCTCACGCGGGATTCGTCGGCGACAGCTATATCGGCAAATGGGTCAACCTGGGTGCCGGCACCACGACCAGCAATCTAAAGAACACCTACGGCGAGATTTCCGTGCAGATCGGGTCGCGCACGATTCCGACGGGAAGGCGGTTCCTCGGATCGCTGATCGGCGACCATTCCAAGACGGCGATCGGAACACGGCTGATGGCCGGAAGCTATGTGGGATTCGGCTCGATGATCTCGACCAGCGCTCCGTCGCCAAAATTCGTGCCAAGCATGAGTTTCCTCACCGACAAGGGGATCGAGCCGTACCTGCTCGATAAGGCCGTCGAGGTGGCCAAGTACGTTTTTTCGCGCCGAGGCCGGCAATGGAACCCGATGGATGAGCAGATTCTGCGGCATGTGATGAACAGCGCCCCGGGGGTGGAAAATGCCTGAATCCGCGGGGGATGCCCCTGCCGCGCCGGGCCGGCCGGCCGGGTCTGGCGGGTCGAGCCGATCGGCCGGCTCCGGGGGCTTGGCGGTGGCGTTGATCAGCGGCGCCGGGCGCGGGATCGGGCGGGCGACGGCGATCGAGCTGGCCGGCCACGGGTATCGCCTGGGGCTGGTGTCGCGCAGCCGGGCGGAGCTGGACAAGACGGCCGAGCGGTGCCGCGGTGAATGCCTGGCGATCGCGGCCGATGTGTCCGATCCGCGCGGCGCTGAGTCGGCGGTCGAGGCGGTGGTCGAGCGATTCGGACGGCTCGATGCGATCATCAATTGCGCCGGGATGGCCCCGCAGGCATCGATCGAGCAAACGACGCCGCAATTGTGGCGCGACGTGATCGACGTGAACCTGTCGAGCGTCTTTTACACGGCTCATTATGGGTGGAAGTCGCTCCTGGCCGCGGGTGGGGGGGTGATCGTCAATCTTTCTTCCGAAGCGGCGCGGGATCCGTTCCCCGGGTTTGCGGCCTACGCCGCGGCCAAGGCGGGGATGCACCTGCTGGCCAAGGTGATGGCCCGCGAGGGCGCGGCGGTGAATATCCGCGTCCACACGCTGGCACCCGCGGCGGTCGAGACGGCGATGCTGCGCAAGATTCTCACCGCCGAGCAACTTCCGGTGGACCAAACCCTCGATCCTCGCGAAATCGCCGCCGTGATCGTCCAGTGCTTGGACGGCAGCCTGTCGCCCACCAGCGGCGAAGTGATCTACCTGCACAAGACTGCTTTGTGATCTGTCGGATGCTGAGTCAACGGGTTGAGCAAAGCGGGATTGCGGTGGACGGTCTTCTGGCTCCGGGTGCACCGTTCGGGGCAAGTCGCAGCTCGCTGAGCGGCTGGGCCAGCGACGATCATCATCCCATCATCTTCGTCGAGTACCCTTGTCGCTTTCCGCGTGCCCGACTGGAAAGGTCGCGGTGCGGCGGATTGGCGGGTCGCGGGTTCTTGTGATGCCGGTGAGGAGTTAGCTTATGTCTGATGCGAAGGGTGGTGAAGGGTCGGGAGACATTGATGCGCCGTTGCCCGGCACGTCGAAGACTCCCGACCCCTTCGTGGACGGCGAGCCGTTTGTGGGCGCGGCGAAGCATGTGCTGACCAAGGTTCCGGAGGTGACTCTCACCTTCTGGATCATCAAGATCCTGGCCACGACCCTGGGCGAGACCGGGGGCGATTCGGTGACGATGACGCTCGACTGGGGCTATCTCGCGGGCACGGCGCTGTTCCTCTCGACGCTGGTTGCGCTGGTCGTGTGGCAGATCGGGGCGAAGAAGTTTCATCCTTTCTTGTATTGGGCCACGATCGTGGCCTCGACCACAGCCGGCACCACGATGGCCGACTTCTTCGATCGTTCGCTGGGCATCGGGTATCTCGGCGGCTCGCTGACGCTGCTGGCGATGCTGATGGCAACGCTGGCGGCGTGGTATTTCACGATGGGCTCGGTCTCGGTGCGGACCGTGGTGCGGCCGGGGACCGAGGCATTCTACTGGGCCACGATCACGGTCTCGCAAACGCTGGGCACCGCACTGGGGGACTGGATCGCCGATGATACGCCTCTGGGCTTTGGGGGAGGCGCGCTGGTGTTCCTGGGCCTGATCGCCGTTGTCGCCGCACTCTACTACCGGACGCGCATCTCGCGAGTGGCGTTGTTCTGGGCCGCTTTCATCCTGACCCGTCCGCTGGGCGCGACCGTGGGCGATTTACTCGACAAGCCGGTGGCCGAAGGGGGGCTGAACTTCAGCCGGCCACTGGCCAGCGCCGTGATCGCCGTGGCGATCCTGATCTGCCTTCTGCTACTCCCGCAGCGCGCCGGCCGGCACCCCGGCCATGGGCCCGAGCAGCAGCCGGCCTGAACGAAGAGAAACAGTCGCATGGCGGAGCAGTCGAATGTTTCGACTCCCACCCTGCGGAACATGAAAGGAGTTCCGATATGTCGAAGCGATGGATTCTGATGGCGCTGATGGCGCTGGGATTGGCCGGCACGGCGGCGTTGAGCGTGCGCGGCGCCGATGCGGCCAAGAACGATGCGCAGGAGCAGAAGAAGGAAGCCGACGAGGTGAAGGTCACGCTGGACCAACTGCCCGCCGCGGTCAAGGACACTCTGCTAAAGGAAGTCGGCAAGGGCACGATCAGCGACATCGACAAAGAAACGGAGGACGGCAAGACGATCTACGAGGCCGACGCCACCATCGACGGCAAGAATTGGGAAATCAAGATCGCCGAGGATGGCAAACTCATCAGTAAAAAGCTGGATGATGAGAAAGACGAGCATAACCAGCACGAGGACAAGAACTGAACGTTCGGTATAAGTCTTTGCTAGACGGTCAGGGCCGGCGAGGCAACCGGCCTTGACCTTTCATATACTGCAACACTTCAGCCGTCTGCCGCGATTCCCGTTTTGCGGCCTCAGTCAAGTTGAGTCTGTCTGCTGCCCCGCGATATCAGCCTCAGAATCAGCGTGGCGGCATTCGGCTGAAATGTTACCCCTATACTCTGTCCATGCGCGTGCTTCTGATCGAGGATTCCGAGCGCTTGCAACGGTCGGTTGCGGCGGGACTTCGCGACGCCGGTTATGCCGTGGACATCGCCGGCAACGGAACACAGGGCCTGTGGAATGCTCAATCCCACGACTATGACGTGATCGTACTCGACTTGATGCTGCCGGGAATGCACGGGCTGGACGTTCTAAGGCGCTTGCGGGAGGGGGGGGCTCAGTCGCATGTGCTTGTTCTGACCGCCAAGGATACCGTCGAGGATCGCGTTCGCGGGCTGCGGTCTGGAGCCGACGACTATCTGATCAAGCCGTTTGCCTTCGATGAACTGCTGGCCCGGATTCAGGCCCTGGTCCGGCGCCGCCATGGCGAAAAGAACCCGCGGATGACCCTCGGGGCGCTGGAGATCAACGTGGCGAGCCGCGCCGTTGTCTGGCATGGAGATCCGGTCAACCTCACGTCGCGGGAGTACGCCCTGTTGGAATACCTGGCGGCGCGGCGCGGGCAGGTTGTTTCCCGCACCGAGATCGAAGCCCATATTTACGACGAACAGGCCGAACCGATGAGCAATGTCGTGGACGCAGCGATCTATGCGCTGCGGCGCAAGCTGGAACACGCAGGCGAGCCGTCGATCATCAAGACGCGGCGGGGAATGGGCTACATACTGGACTGCGAAACGTGAGCCGCTCGCTTCATCGTCAACTGTTCTGGCCGTTGCTGCTGGGGGTGTTGGGGGTCGGCATGGCCGCGGGACTGTTGCTGTACCTCGGGGTTCGGTCTGAATTCCTGGAGCAATTTGACGCCTCGCTCGCCGAGCAGGGGCGCTCGCTGGGTTCGTTCGTCAAGCTCACCGACGGCGGGCGCGTCGAAATGGACGTGGACGACGACCCCCTGTCGCAGTTTGCTCCCGGCCGTCATGCTGAATATTTCGAGATCTGGCTACCAGACGGGTCGGTTCTTGCGCGGTCGCCGTCGCTGGCATCTGATCACCTGCCCAGGCAAATGGCGGCACCGCAACGGCCATTGTTCAGGGACGTGCGCCTGCCGGATGGCCGACCGGGCCGGGCCATCATCATGTCGGTAGCTCCGCGGTGGGATGAGGATGATTCTCACGGCAACGCCGCCGCCTCGGCCACGGCCCGGGCCGCCGAGGTTTCGGCCGTGCAGCTGGCGCTGGCCAGGGATCGAGAGGAATTGGACGAGGCGCTCGCCACCTTGTTGACGGCGCTGATGCTCACGGCCGTCTTGATGTCGCTGATTGTGCCCCTGATCGTTTCGATCGTTGTCAGACGGGGACTTCGCCCGTTAAACGCCCTCGCCAGCCATGCCGCCGCGATTGATGCGGCCAGCCTGGGGTCGCGATTTGCGACGCGGGACCTGCCGGCGGAACTGACGCCGATCTGCGCGAAACTCAACGAATTGCTGCACCGCCTGGATGAGGCGTTTCAGCGCGAAAGGCGCTTCACCGCTGATGCCGCCCATGAGCTGCGCACGCCGATCGCCGAACTGCGCTCGCTTGCCGAAGTCGCCCTGCGAACAAACCCTGAGCCAGCGGCGGCGGCGGCCTACTTCCAGGATGCGCTGAATATTGCCGTGCAGATGGAGCGACTGGTGATCATGCTGCTGGGGCTGGCTCGCGGACAGGCAAAGCAACAGCAGGTCGCGCGCGAATCGTGCGATCTGGCCCAGTTGGTCAACGCAACCTGGAAGACTCTGCGGGAGCCCGCCGAGAAGCGGAGACTGCGCTTGGACATCCTCCTTCCGGAAACGGCGGAAGTGATATCCGACCGGGGCTTACTCTCGGCGGTGCTGCGGAACGTGATGTCCAACGCCGTCGATCATTCTCCGGCCGGGGGAGAAGTCGTGTGCCGATTGGAGAAGGAGGATGTCGCCTGGACTTTGGAACTGCGGAATAGCAACGACTCGCTAACATCGGCGGACCTGGCCCATCTCGGCGAGCCGTTCTGGCGGCATTCGGCGGCCCGCGGCGACCAGGCTCACGCCGGGCTGGGGCTGGCGCTAGTCCGAAGATATTGCGATATCCTCGGGATTATTCTCCGAGTTGACCTGCCCTCACCCACGTGCTTCCGCATCGCCCTGACCGTGGGGGACGACAAGTCGTGACAACCCGCATCGTCGCTCAGTAGAATTGCCGGGAAGCAAAACCGGACGCGGTGAATTTCAGGCACCGTCGCCACGGTGTTCGATTGTTCCGCGGTCTTTCGCGGGAGGAAGGCCGGCGTGCCCGCGGTGTTAACAGCCGTTCCATGGCTCATCTCCATAAAAACCCCGGGTTCCAGGCCGATCAGTCCCCCCGATTATCCAATTCTTGATGCTCCCCCAAAATTCGGGCACCCCTTGGAGGAGCAACCGCGGAGTCAGCCCTACGCGCTGGGCGGGTTGGCGGCTACACTGGGGGTTTCAACGAGCCCAGGAGACTTTATGCCCGTGGACCGATCGGCACCGATCCTGCGAACCGAGAACCTGACCAAGAAGTTCGGCGATCATGTCGCGCTGGACAATCTGACCCTCACCGTGCATCGCGGGGAGGTGTTCGGCTACATCGGACCCAACGGATCGGGAAAGACCACCACGTTTCGAATCCTCTGCGGATTGCTCGATGCCACCAGCGGCAAGGCGATCGTCGCCGACCAGCTCGTCACCGGCAATAAGGACATGATCAAGCGCAAGGTCGGTTATCTGCCCGACAACTTCGGGGTCTATCCCACCTTGCGGGTCTGGGAATACCTCGACTTCTTCGCCGCCGCCTATCGAATTCCTTCCAAGCAGCGCACGGGTCGGATCGATGAGTGTCTGAACATCGCCAACGCGATGGAATTCCGCGACAAGCTGATGGGCGCGCTCAGCCGCGGGATGAAGCAGCGCGTCGGCATCGCCAAGACGCTGCTGCACGATCCGGCGGTGCTGATCCTGGATGAACCGGCGGCCACGATCGACCCGCGAGCCCGCATCCAGATGCGCCGGCTGCTGCGCGATCTGGCCGACTTGGGCAAGGCGGTGCTGGTCTCGTCGCACATCCTGCCGGAATTGGCCGATGTGTGCGACACGGTGGGGATTCTCCAGGCCGGTAAGCTGGTCGCGTGCGGGCAGGTGCAGGAGATTCTTCGGACGGTTCAGCAGCGTCGGGTGATGGAGATCGGGGTGCTGGGCCTCGCCGCCGAGGCCCGCGCGGCGCTGGCCGCGGCACCGGGGGAGTGGCAGGCGGTGAGCGGCGCCGACGACAATGCCCTGCGCTATGAAGTGCAGGCCGACGAGCAACAGCTCGCCCAGACGCTGCAACTGCTGCTGAAGCGCGGGATTCCCGTGGTCAGTTTCCACGAGGCCCCGGCGGATCTTGAGGATGTGTTCATGACCCTGACCCAGTAGGTTTTCTTGCCCCGATGCCATGATCAACCCCGTGCTGCGCAAAGACATCCTCGGCCTGCTGCGACTCAAGCGCGTCGCCGCCATCCAGGTCTTTTTCATCCTCGTTTTGTCGGTCATGGTCCTGGCGACATGGCCGCAATCCGGCGTGATCGGCGGAAGCGTCGAGGTCGCCCAGGCAAACTCGTCCATCAACGCCGGCACCGGCGACTCCGACGGCCTGGTGCGACGCCAGGACCAACTGCTGCTGGGGCTGGTGGTGGGGCAGATCGTCCTGCTGGTGTTGTTCGTCCCCGGCATCGCCGCCACGGCGCTGACGGGCGAAAAAGAGGCCAACACGCTCGAGATGCTCTACGCCTCGCGCCTCACGCCCGGACAAATCATTTGGGGCAAAGTCGCGCTGTCGATCGCCTATCCCCTGCTGCTGTTGATCAGCGGGTTGCCGTTCGTGGCGCTGCTCAACTATCGCGGCGATGTGCAGAGCGGCGACTTACTCTGGTCGTATGTGATCCTGGTGGTGACGGCGATTTTCCTGGGCATGCTTTCGCTGGTGATCTCGGCGGTCTGCCGGCAATCCAGCACCGCGCTGGTCGCGGGGTACGTCGTGACCCTGACGGTCTGCGGCGGGGTGCTCGTGCCGGCGGCGATCATGCTCGATCAGCAGGGCGGCCCGCTGGCCGGCGTGTTGCACGGGGTGCGGGCGATCTCGCCCATCGCCGCGGCGTTGTCGCTGCTTCGGCCCCACCTCAACAGCCTGGGCGGTAGCGATCTGAAGCAGCTTCCGGCGCTGCATCCGATCTTCATCGTGGTGGCGGTGGTGGCGTCGGCGGGGTGTTTCATGGTGCTGGTGTCGCGGTTGCGGCGCCCGCCGCAGGAAGCCCTGCCCACGACGCCGCAAAGCCCGGCGCAGCGCTCGCTGGGTCGTCGTCTGATGTACCTGATCGATCCAAAAAAGCGCCGAAAGCCGTTCGGAACGTTTAATCCCATCCTGGGCAAGGAGCGGCGCACGAGCAATCTCGGCTCAGGGTCGTGGTTGATCCGGCTGACCTACGCAGCGCTGTTTTTGTCGCTGGCGCTGGCGGCGATGGCGTTGTACGGGGGCAGCGAATACAGCGATTTGCTTCGCTACGTGGTGGCGATCCTGGTGTCGTTTCAGATGGGGATCATCGCGTTGGTGGTGCCCAGTCTCACCAGTTCGACGATCAGCAACGAACTGGAGAACGGCACGTTCGAGATTTTGCGTCTAGCGCCACTGCGGGGCTCGACGATCTTCTGGGGAAAGTTCATCCCGTCGTTTCTTCCGGCCCTGCTGCCCAACTTGGCGCTGCTGCCCGCCTATGGTGCCATCACCTTCATCGATCACGGCTATATTCCGCGGCTGGTGCTGCTGGTTCCCGTGATCGCCATGGCGGTGTTGTTCTGCTGCACGCTGGGGCTTACCTGCTCGACCTGGTTCAACAACACCGCCCGGGCCACGGTGACGGCGTACGTGATCACCGCCGCGGTGTTCGTCTTGCCGATGCTCGTGTGGTGGGCCTCGCCCGAGCCGATTCCCTTGCACACCGGCAAATGGATCGCGGCGATAAGCCCGCTGGTGATCGGGCTGAATCTGCTTCCGGCTTCCAGCTCCGAAGTGCAAGGCCTTTATGGCTATCACCTGTGGATTATGGGCGGCGCGTGCGTCGGGATGCTGCTGGCGGCGCGGATTCGCCTGGCGATGTTGCTGCGACACGGTTAGCAAGGAACGCACACTCATGCACACCCTTCAACGGATTCTGTTGGCGCTGGGAATGGCGATTCTCGCGGTCGCCGTGCAACCCTCGCCGGCGCAGACGCACCCGGCGGATGACAAGCTGGGCTACGGCGATGAAGGATTGAACATTGCCCCGGCGATCGTGGTCAACACCACCTCGCCGCGCACGGTCAAGCTGCTGGGCGAGGCGCAGAAGGCGGCCGGGGGCAGCGCCAAGCTCGGGCTCACCGCCGAACTGGGCGCTACCAAGCGCCCCGAGGCGGGGCCCTGGCTTCGCGTGGCGATGATGGATGCCGATGCGGCGATTCGCGCCGAGGCGGCGCGGTCGGCGGGGTGGGCGCAGCTGAAAGACCTGGCACCGGACGTGGCGCGGCTGATGAAAGATGCCCAGCCGCTGGTTCGGCGCGAGGCCGTGATCGCGTTGTCTCGCCTGAGTGAATCCGCCAGCGCCGATGAGCCGATCACCGCGCCGGCGCTGAACGATCCCGACGGCGAGGTGGTCGAGGCGGCGATCGCCCATGCCCGGACGGCCGCCGACGCGCGGGCGCTGCTGGCGGCGCTGCCGAAGCTGTCGCCGACTCGCCAGGTCAAGGCGATGGTTTCCCTGGGCCGGCTGCTCAAGCTCGAGCGGGCACCGGCGGTGGCGCAGCTCGCGGGATCGGAGGATGTGGCGCTGCGGACACAGGCCCTGATCACCCTGGGCCAGCTCGGCGCCTCGGCCCACGCGGCGCAGGTGAGTTCGGCGTTGAGTGATCGGCATCCGACCGTCCGCCGCGCGGCGATTACCGCGCTCGGACGCCTTGTCGAGCCGGCCACCGCCCAGGCGCGAGCCATCGCCATGCTCACGGATTCCGACCCTTCGGTCGCGGCGGCCGCCGCCGGCGTGCTGGCCGATCATCCCACCGCCGATGCCGTCACGCCGCTGGTCGCCCGGCTCGACAGCGATTACTCGCCGTTGCACGATGCGGCCCGCGCCGCCCTGGCGGCGGGCGCTCGGGATCCCACCCGGTCGGCCGTGATCGCCGCGGCGGCGGCGATGCTGGATTCGGCCAATCCGCGCCGGCGCGAGGATGGGTCATACCTGCTCGGGCATTTGCGCAGCGATGCCCGGCTGGACCGGCACATTGAGCTGCTGAACGTGCCGGACATTCTCCAGGAGGTGGACTGGTCGCTGGTGCGCCAGGCCGCCGAGTCACTGGGGCAAATCGGCGATTCCAAGGCCGGCGCGGCGCTGTACGTGCAGGTGCTGCGGGCGCCGACGGGCGAGAAGGATATACAGCCGTCGAAGGACCCGACGGGGATGGCGCGGACATCGGCCGCGGCGATCGTCGCGGTGGGGCAACTGCGCTACGCCCCGGCGCTGCCGCATGTGCGCCAGCTGGCGTTCGCCAACGCCAAGACCGCCGATCCGACGGTGCATGTACCGGGGATATGGGCGCTGGGGGTGCTTTCGCCGGACGCCTCGAGCCAGACGGCAGGCAAGTTGCTGGGCGTGTACAAAAGTGAATTCGAAGGCGAGGATGCGATCTTCGAGGCGATGAAGGCGCTGGGGAACCTGCGTGCCAAGGGGGCGCTGGATCGCGTGCGGAAAATCGAGGAGGAGTCATCGATCGCGAAGATCAAGTGGGCCGCCCACTGGGCCGCCGATCGCATCGCCGGTGTCACCACCGCCTACACCCCCCCGATCGAATCCTGGACCGCCGACACCTCGATCCGCGATCTGTCGCAATAGCCGATCGACGATTCAGCACCCTTCGCTCCGCGCCGCGCATCAGGCGAGAATGCGTGACCGTGTTCGCGGGCTGGATGTTCGGCCTCCCCGGCCTCGAATCCATAGATTTATCTCCAATCTCATCCGGTTGCTGAGAGCGCCGAGGGATGACCGACTGTGGGACCGCGAGAAAGACCGGGATGCACAGGATGGGCAGGATAAGGCTCGTTGGTCGGTCCGGCGCGCCCACCCTTCGTGGGCAAGCCCCCGGATCCTGCCCCGCGCATCACGCGTTGCTTCCCGCGACTGTCACGCCGGGCGGCGGTACAATGATGCTGGCCCATGGACGTTTCGATTCCCGCCAACCCGCGCCCGATCGATGTCGCCGCGATGGCGGATTTTCCCGGTTCGACCGAGACGATGATCGAATCGCTCAACGGCATCGGTCCGGCGCGGGCCAAGGAACTGCGTCGGCTGGGGGTGGGGACGCTCACCGAGCTGCTGGATTATTTCCCCCGGCGCTACCAGTTCGAGGCCGCCGAGTGCCCGATCGCCCATCTTAAACCCAACTGCGTGCAGGTGATTCGCGGCACGGTGACGGCGGTGGATTACATCGTGGGCCGGCGTCCGCGCTTCGAGGCGACGATCGACGACTCCAGCGCCGTCTGCTCGCTGGTCTGGTTCAACGGTGCCTACCTGCGCCCGCGCATCCACCCCGGCCTGCTGCTGCGCTGCAAGGCCCGGGTGCGGTTCTTCAAGGGGATCGCGCAGATGTCCCAGCCGAAATGGGAGATCATCGCCGAGGAGGCCGAGCCAATCGCCGACAGCAAGTTCCGCCCGATCTACCCGGCCAGCGAGCGACTCTCGAGCGAAGCGATCGCGCGGATCATCGAGCAGAATATCGACCAGGCCCTCGAGCAGATCGACGAATGGTTCGAGGCGGCGCTGTTGCGCCAGCGCCGGCTGATCGGCCGGCGCGAGGCCTACCGGCGAATCCATCTGCCGCTGAACTGGGACGAGGCAGCGCAGGCGCGGCGGCGGATCGTCTACGACGAGCTGATGCTCATGCAACTGGGGCTGATCCTGTCCAAGCGGCTGCGCGACGGCCGGCTGAGCGCGCCGATCCTGCGAATCGACAAAACGCTCGACGAGCGCATCTGCCGGCGATTTGGGTTCGCCCTGACCGCCGCCCAGCGCCGAGCGACGTTCGACATCGTGTCCGATGTGCGCAGCGGTGAGCCGATGAACCGCCTGCTGCAAGGCGATGTCGGTTCGGGAAAAACCGTCGTGGCCCTCTACGCGATGCTGGCGGCGGTGGCCAACCGGATGCAGGCGGCGCTGCTGGTGCCGACCGAGGTGCTGGCCGAGCAGCATTACCTGACCCTCAGTAGCCTGCTGCGCGGCTCGGCGGTCAACCTCGAGCTGTTCACCGGGCGCACTCGCCGTCAATCCGGCGGAAAACTTCTCGAAGGGCTTAGCGAGGGCCGGACGCACATCGTCGTGGGAACGCAGGCGCTGCTCCAGCCCGACATCGAGTTCGCCAATCTCGGGCTGGTGGTGGCCGATGAGCAGCATCGCCTGGGCGTGCGCCAGCGTGCGACGCTCAAGGACAAAGGCCAGGCGCCGCATTATCTGATCATGACCGCCACCCCCATCCCGCGCACGCTGGCGCTGAGCTATTTCGCGGATTTCGACGTGACGGTCATCGACGAGTTGCCCCCGGGCCGCCAGCCGATCCATACCCGCTGGCTGCGCACGGATCAGGCGCTGCAGGCCTATGAGCTGATCCGCGCCGAGGCCGCCGCCGGACGACAGGCGTACATCGTGCTTCCCCAGATCGAGGATGACGGGCTGGATGAATCGCGCGGCGTGCTGCGCGAGTTCGATCGACTGGGCAAGGGACCGCTCAGCGGTCTGCGCCTTCGGATGCTGCACGGGCAGATGTCCACCGAGGACAAGCAGCGGGCCATGACCGAGTTCCGCGATGGTGGTGCCGATGTGCTGGTGGCGACCACGGTCATCGAGGTCGGGATCGATGTGCCCAATGCGACGGTCATGCTGATCGACCAGGCCGACCGCTTCGGGCTTTCGCAGCTTCACCAGTTGCGCGGCCGCGTCGGCCGCGGCAAACGACCGAGCCATTGCCTGCTGATCTCCGACGCTGCCACCGCCGATGCCGAGGCCCGCCTCCAGGCGATGATGAAAACCCCGGATGGATTCGCCATCGCCGAGATGGATTTGCAGCTTCGCGGCCCGGGCGAGTTTTTCGGAACCCGCCAGCATGGGCTGCCGGAATTCAAGCTCGCCGACTTAAGCCAGGAGATGGCCCTGCTGCAGCAGGCCCGGGAGGATGCCGCGGCGATTCTCCTGCGCGACCCGGACCTAGTGGCCCCGACGCATCGCCATCTGCGCGGGGCCTTGGCGCGGCAGTTCGCCGGCGTCCTGCCGCTCGGGCAGATCGGGTGATCGCTCCATCGCCGTTTTCAGCCGCCGCCGTTTTTTGCCGTCGCAGTTTTTTTTTGCTGCCGTTTTTCTTGTCCGTTATTTTTTCCGTCGCCGTTTTCTGTCCGTCGGTTTTCTTGTCCGTCGTTCTCCTGTCCGTCGTTTTTTTGTCCGGTCGGTTTTCTTGTCTGTCGTTCTTTTTCGTAGTCGGCTTTTTTCGACCGTCGCCGCAACCATGCCCAACATCGGATCCATTCAACTCGCGACCCCGTTCTGCCAAGCCGGACTGGCCGGCTATTCCGACCGCGCCATGCGTCTAGTGGCCCGACGCCGCGGCTGCGGGTACGCCGTCACCGAATCGCTGCTCGACATCATCATGCTCAGCGGCGGGCTGGGTCTGCAAAAAAGCATCGACATCAACGATGAGGATCATCCCATCGCCGGTCAGGTGATCGGCGCCGAGCCGCATCAACTCGCGGCGGCGGGGCGCATCCTCTGCGACCGTGGCTACGACGTGGTGGACCTGAACTTCGCCTGCCCGGTCAAGAAGATCAAGAACAAATCGCGCGGCGGGCAGTTGCTCCAGGATGTTCCCCGCGCCATCGACTGCCTTAAGGCGCTGCGCGACGCAGCGCCGGCGAACGTGCCGACGACGGTGTCGCTGCGCCGCGGGTACGATGATTCGCCGCGCTCGGCCGAGGCGTTCGAGCGGATCGTCGAGTCGGCATGGGAAAACGGCTACGCGGCGATCCGCGTCCACGCCCGCACGGTCGAGCAGAAGTACCAGGGACAAAGCCACTGGCCCTTTTTGACCCGCCTCAAGCAGCGCTATCCCAATCGCACGATTCTCGGTAGCGGCGACGTGTTCACCGCCGAAGACGCCGTGCGAATGCTGAGCGAAACCGGCGTGGACATCGTATGGATCGCCCGCGGCGCCATCGGCAATCCGTGGATTTTCGCCCAGGCGCAGGCGCTGCTCGAGGGTCGCGGCGACGCGATTCAGCCGCCGACCCTTCATCAGCAGCGCGATGCCTTGGCCGAGCATTTTGCGTTAGCGATGCAACTGCACGGCGAGCCGCTGGCGGGGCGGCGAATGCGGAAAATGGGGATCAAATACGCCCGTTTTCACCCGGAAAGCGCCCGGGTGAAATTCGAGTTCATCGCGGTTCATTCGCTGCGCGACTTCTCGGCGGCGCTGGATCGCTGGTACCGCCACGACGGCACCGGCGTCTGGCCCGACGGGCGCATCGTCGATGAAGTGAACGCGACGGAGTAACCCGCGCGAAAAAAAAATTCGCTGGCGCGCCGACAAAAAAACATTGACTGGCGTTTCAATCAAGACTACATTTGCGTTCAGAAAGGAGGTGACTTAATCGCCATGGCTAAGAAGGCAGCAAAGAAGTCGTCCAAGAAGACGACCAAGAAGACGACCAAGAAGAGCAAGTAATTTGCTCGCATTCGCCGGCCCCGTGGCTCGCCTTGGGTGAGACCGGCGAGATTGGTCAAACGCCTCGAAGTCACTCTTACCGTTTTGGGCCTTGGCTCCACTTAGGCCTCGAAACAAAAAGGAACCTTCTACCGCCACGGCAGAAGGTTCTTTTTTTGCGCGAGGGAAGGAGTGAGTGAGAGGGTGAGGGGGCGGCACGGCGGTAAGGCGACGCCCGCCCCGTTAGCCCGACGCGCCAGCGAGGGAATCCGGGGGTGCCGAAGCGATGCCCGCATCGCGTCCCCGTTAGCCCGACGCGCCAGCGAGGGAATGTGGCGAAGCGCCAGCGAGGGAACCCGAGCCGACACGGAATGCTACGACTACGACGCGGCCCGCGCGAAAACTACGACGCAGCCCGCGCGAAAACTACGACGCAGCCCGCGCGAAAACGCGGCGACTGCGGCCCGCGACGGTCGCCAACGCGTCCCCAACAAACCCCGTCCCTCTACCCACCCCCTGGCTCCTCCACCCCTGCCACACTCCCCTTACGGCTTCCGGTCCCCGTAGGTATATCGCGCCCACGTCCAGAAGCCGGAATAGGGGTTGCGATTGCTATAAATGCTATACGACGAAGTGTATCCCGGATACACCTTCACCTCCGACCACGGGATCCACATCGCCGAGCCGTCCTGGAAACCGGCGCAGATACCGCCGCGATGACCGAACTCCGAATTCGCCAAGTTGTTCGGGTCGGTGATGTAGTCGGCCACGAGGATCGGCGAAACGTTTCGGGCCGACTGGGCGCCGACGAGATACAGGTTGGCCCGCGTGCGCTGGGCGGGGTTCGGGTTATTCAGGTCGTTCCACCCGATAGCCGTGCAGAACTTGCCGCAGTAGGTGGTGTACGTTTCGTTCTTGCTGGTCGGGTTCTTGATGATCTCGTTCAGGACGTGGCCGGGTTGCCGCCAGTTCCAGGTGGGCGTGGACGCCGGGCAGAACGGGACGCGCGGGTCGGCGGACATATACTTCCAGTACATCAGCGCCCCGATCCCCTCGATAATCGGGGTGTTGCTCTTGATACGGTCGAGCCAGGAACCATCGGTATTCGGGTAGATTTTGACCTCCTGGGCATACATGGTCGCGGCCAGAACGATCTGGCGCTCGTTGCTCAGGCAGGAGATTCGCATCGCCGTTTCGCGGGCCTTCATCAAGGCCGGTAACAAAATAGAGATAAGAACGGCGATAATGCCGATCACCACAAGCAATTCGACAAGGGTAAACCCGCGAATCCGGTCCAGTTTCGATGTCTGCATGGCCGCGCTCCCGACTAAATTATACCCGACCGAGATGATCCTGGAACTTACTTGCGATGAATCATATCACCCGCCCGCGTTCCTGTCAAGAAATATTTGCATACGGGGAATTCCCCACGATTATCCAAAAAAATTAATCTGATTTTTCCCTTGCATTCCGTCCACGCCGGGGTAGAATAGGACAACTAGTTGCAATTCTGCCCGTTTTCCTGAACGCGCATCGAGGTCTTGGCTATGGTCGGTCGCAGCGTCGTCAATCTGAAGCGCATCGCCACCGAGGCGAATCTCTCGATTCCCACGGTCTCGCGGATTCTCAGCGGAAAAGACCGCTGTACCCCCGAAACCCGCGATCGCGTCTCCGAAATCGCCAAGCGGCTGCGTTATCGGCCCAATCTGCTTGTCCGGGGCATCCAAAGCGGCAAAACCGGCAGCATCGGGGTGCTGGTCCACATCAGCGACGAGTTTTTCGCCCGCATGGCCGAGGGAATCCACGATGGCCTGGTCGCCGCCGACCGGGTTCCCATTTTTCTCTGGTCCAAGGGCAACTCCGAGGCCGCCCCGACCGAATTGCAGCAGCTTCACCGCCTGGTTGACCGCCGCGTGGATGGGATCATCTTGCATCCCCGCCAAGATTCGGTGGATGAGGCGTATTTGCGCGAGGTCTGGGATCGCAATCTGCCCCTGGTGACGATCGACCGGGAATTGGCCGCCACCCACGCCGATTTTGTCGGCACCGACGACGCCGCCGGGGCCCGGCTCGCCGCCGAACACCTGCTGTCGCTGGGTCATCGTCGCCTGGGCCATTTGTCCGGCCCGCGAACGGTGACGACGGCCTATTGGCGTGCCAACGGGTTCGAGAAAGGTGCCGCCGAGGCCGGGCTGAGCGTCAACATCATCGAGGATGCCTCCTACGGGCGAGATTCGTTCGCCCCGGCCAAGGCGCTGCTGGATCGCCCCGACCGCCCGACCGCGGTGTTCTGCGCCAACGATTTTCAGGTCGCCGCGGTGTACCTCGCGGCGGCGGAGCTGGGCCTGAGCATCCCGCGGGATCTGTCGGTCGTCGGCTTCGCCGATCTGAGCGTCGCCGGTGCGCTGCTGCCTCGCCTGACGACGCTGCATCAGCGCCCCGAAGAGATGGGCGTGCAGGCCGCCAGATACCTCAATGACCGCATCGACGGCACGGTGCTCGATCCGGCCCCCCGCCGAGTGCAACTGAAACCGGAATTGATCGTCCGCCAGTCCACCGGACCGGCCAGACAGTAGAACAGAGATTGAACGCGAAGTGGCGAAGTGGCGAAGAAGAGATTTAGCACGAGGCGAAGAAGAAGAGATTTAACACGAAGGGTCGAAGGACACGAAGGGTGTTCCAAGCGGATGGAAAGAGGGTTTTTTTGTGAGGTTCGCCGCTTCGTGGTGAAATGATCTTGCATCGTCCTTCGAGTTTTCGGGGTGGGGCTCGTCCCCACCGATTTTGGCGGCGAGGTAACGATTAAGGGTGGGGATGAACCCCACGCTACGGATGTCGACGTCGCAGTGAAGTTTTGAACATGTTCTATCCTGTTCGGGCAGGCCGCGTGAGCCGACTCGGACGGAAAAACTGGAGAGGCGCTATGAAAACCACATCACTTGCATTGAGTTGCGTCACCGCGATGGCGTTGGGCAGTTCAGTGTCATCGGCAGCGACGATTACGGAGTATTTCAATAATTACGGAACGACTCAAGCCAATCTTGAAACGTTCACCCCCAGCCTCGGCAGCGGGTGGGCGGGAAACTGGACCCGGCCAGGCGGGGGTACCGTAGCGAACTACGGCGATTACGTCCCCGGCGCCACCGTCAGCCCGACGGCGACCGGATACTTCTCGGCCGGCAATGAGACCGATTCCGGAGACGGGGCGTTCGGCAGCAATGCTTTCGGCGACAAGCGATACAACACCCATCGCGCCACCGGCGGATTGACCGGCGAAATCTGGATTTCCGCGGCGTATGTCGTCGGTACGTCCGCCAGCAACGGAACGGTCTCGTTCCAACTGGACACCAACGCGTTTACGTCAACCGCTACGCGGGTGTCGGTGTCGCATAGCCCCAACACCGCCAACCCCGAGGTGCAGCAGTTTTACTATAATGGAGCTGCAACGAACCTCGACCGCACGGTGTGGAACGGCGCTCAGTCCCCGAACGTCATGATGATCCGGATCGACATGGACTATTCCGGGAGCAACGACCGCCTTTCGGTCTGGACGCACCCGACGAATGTGTCATCGGTCGCGGCATTGGGAACGCCTGATTTCCAAGCCTCCAGCGCCAATGTGTTCGGAACGAGCTTTGATTATCTCGGCATCATCGCCGGACAAGCCTCACGAATCGACTCGATCCGGATCAGCAACGACCCTGGGGCTTTCACGTTCGTGACTACCGGCGTTGTCCCCGAGCCGGCGTCGATCGGCCTGTTCGGCCTGGGGCTGGCAGGATTGCTGGGCCGACGAGGAAAACGACGAGATTGAATTCGTAGGGTGGGGTTCGTCCCCACCGATTTTGGCGGCGAGGTAACGATTAAGGGTGGGGATGAACCCCATCTTACGGGATCGCCGGGCCGCCGAGGGCGATGATGAGATTGAACGTGCTACGGCGGGTGAGTTCCCGCGATGAGGTTGAGCATTTTGGCGTTCGGCGTGTGTCGAGCGCAGTTCATGGGGTTGGGGATTTGGATACTGGGAGAAACATGTCCACACGCAAGCAATTGACCGTTCTTCTCGCCGCCGTGGCGGCGAGCGTTTCGGGCGCCAAGGCCGCGACATACGTCTATACGCCCACCAACACCAGCGAGAACTGGTCGGCGGGAACCAACTGGTCGGCCACGCCAGCCAGCGGGACGGACACGACGTTGGTGTTCGCTTCGGATACGACCACGGCCTTTCTCAACGGCCTGGCCAACACAAACACCAACAACGTTGCCGACCCCTTCAGCCTGAACGTGTTGACGCTGAACGGCAAAGGCCCGGCCTCGGGCGCGGGGACCATCACCATCGCCGGCTCGCAACTGAACCTGGTGAGCAACGGTTCGGTCACGCCGGTGGTCAACCTCAACGCGGCCAAAGGCTCGGCCGGATTGACGTACAACGTCAATACCCCGTTGGCGCTGACCAACAACACTCGCATCACTGGCAACGGCGATGCCACGTTTAATTTCGGCGCGGCGTTGTCGGGATCCGCAAGCCTGACCAAGGCTGGCTCGTCTACTTTGAACCTCAATGCCGACAGCAGCAGCACCTACAGCGGGAACATCACGCTTGAAGAAGGGATGCTTCGGGTCAACTCCTCTGGGGGCAGTATTGCCAAGCTCTCCGATTCGACGATCCTGAACTTCAACGGCGGGGGTGTTTTCTCCGCCGCGACTTCAAATGCTGGCGGCAGCATCGCCTACAACCAGGGATTGGCACAGGTCAACTTCCAGGCCGGCTACGGAACCCTGGATACCTCTCGTCCCAACGGAACCAGCGCCAAGATCACCGTCGCCAGTTGGACTCGCAGTGTCGGCGCCACGGCCAACGTCAGCATCTCCGGCGGATCGGTGGGGTCTAACTCCCAGGTAATTCTCACCGGGCAGGGGACGGGGTTCATTTCCCAGGGAATGTTCTATGGGAGTAACTATGCTTATTATGACACCGGCAACTATGTCCGAGGAATGGCTTATACTAACCCAGACACGCAGTCCGTCGCTGGGGATGGAACGGCTTCATCAAGCATTGCCACGGCCGACCTGCACACACAGATCACCGCGGCGACTGGATCACCGGTCGCATACTCATCTGATGGCGCGAAATTCGACACCACCGTTACCCTTGCCAGCGCCGGAACCTTCCAAGTTGGACAGACCCTTGTCGGAACCGGCATCGTTAAGGGGACCTACATCACCAACATCAGCGGCAGCACCCTCACCCTCTCCCAGCCGCTCTCAGCCAATGCTGCGGGGAATTACACTCCATATACCGGCATCAACAATCAGGATACCATCACCCTCAAAACGCTGAAGCTGGGAAGTCAGGGAACCTCGCTGCGCTTGGCGAGCGGCAAGACCCTGACCCTCAGCGACGGTGGGATCATCTACGACGGCAACAACACCGTGGCCGCTGTCATCAGCGGCGGAACCGGCATCCAGGCCGGCAGCGGCAAGGAGCTGGTGATCAACACCGCCTCCAGCATCAACAACCATTTGGTCATCGCCACGCCGATCCTCAACAACGGTACCAATGCCCTGGTGAAGACCGGCATCGGTTTGTTGCAACTGGATGCCTCCAACACCGTCAACGGCGGGATTTATGTCAACCAGGGCCGCTTGGACGTGATGGCGTCCAACACCGTCACCGGCGGGATCAAGATGACCGGCAACTCGATCCTGAACATCCGCACGACCGATGCAAACGGCTTGGGCGCGGCCACCAGCACCAACAAGATTATTAGTCAGGGAAATAACACGATCGGCCTGCAAACAGCCAATACGGTGCTGGCCAATGATATCGAAGTGACCAGCGGCACGCTCTATCTCTACGCCGGCCTGGCCTCCAGTGTGGGCGGCGGAAACGGCGCGGTCCAACCGGTCTATTTCACCGGCAACATCAACCTGCAAGATGGCGCTTCGATCGAAGTCCGTAAGCCCTCGGGATCGGGCTACCCCTACCTCGGCAACAACGGCACCAGCTTGCTTAGCTTCGGCGCCGGCGCGGGATCGAGCACCACCGTCACGCTGGACGGCTATGGCAGCGGCAGCCGAACGCACTTCGGCGGGTTCTCGACCTCCACCGTCACCGGATCCGGCCCGCGCATCTTGAACAAGGGCTCGAATAGCCTTGCCCTGAACGTCACTGTCGCGGCTGCCACCAGCTACACCTATGCCGGAACCATCGAGGACAATACCTCGTTGACCAAATTGGGCGACGGCACGCAGGTGCTCAGCGGCGCCAACACCTACACCGACGGCACCTCGATCAATGGTGGAATGCTGAAGGTAAACAACACCAGCGGTTCGGGCACCGGCAGCGGCGCGGTGTCGATCGCCAGCGGCGCGGCCCTGGGCGGGTCGGGAAGCATTTCCGGGACCGTCGCCGTCAACGGCTCGATCCAGCCGGGCAACAGCATCGGCACACTTACCGTCGCCAATGATGTCACCTGGAACGCCGGCAATGCCTGGGTCTTCGAGCTGGGCGCAGGCGGGCCGAGCCTGGCGTCGCTTGGGACCAGCGACCTGCTGGCCATCACCGGCAGCGGCAGCGATTTTATCAAGGGCTCCGGCTCGACGTTCACCTTCGACTTCGCCGGCACGGGCGCCGCCGGGTGGTACAAGTTGGTGGACTGGGACGGAACCACCGGCTTCGTGGCCGGGGATTTCTTCGCCAGCAACCTGTCCCCGAGCGTGACGTCCGCGACGTTCACGGTCGATCTGGGAACCTCGGCCCTGTACCTGCAAGTGATCCCCGAGCCGACAATGGTCGGGGCGCTGGCCATGGGCGCTGTGGCGCTGCTGGCGCGACGCGCACGGCGCAACGGCTGAGCGGCCTTCAGAAGTTGGCCACGGCGGTTGTCGAAGGGCGAATAGAAAAGATGGATCAAGCACCCCGAGTCGCCGAAGCGGTTGGGTAAGTTCGAGAGTTTATTTAACGTTTGGGAGAAAAAACTGATGAATGCATATTTTGTGAAATGCTCAACCCGCAGGCTGGGATCGTACGCGATCGGCGTCGCGGTGGGATTAGTCGTTAGCCAAGCCTCGGCGGCGGTCGTGATCAACTACGGCGGAGATTACGTCTCGGCCAATCAGACGATCTTATCGTTCTCATCCAGTGACAACGCATTCGTCGAGGAGAGCACCCTCGGCATCGACTTCAGCGGCGACGGGGACACCACGGATATGGTGGTCTCCCGCGCGGTCAGCCTCGCCAATCCCCTGATCGCCACCTCGGTTGATTACACCGGCCCGTTGTTCTATGGCGGCCTTCTCGTTGAAGACGGCGATGGCACTATCGACAGCGGGTCGCAGTACCTGCGAATCGACAACGTCGGCGCCGCCGACGAAATCGCCATCATCACCCGCAAGTCCCACGCGGCCATTCCGATTTTCTTCCAGAAGGCCGATTTCACGGGCGTCAATCCCGGGGAATCGGTAAAGACCGCCGCCGATAGTTCGATCTCCCTCGGCGCCGGTCGATCGGTCAACGGGGCGTACCGATTCCTGATCCAGAATGGGTTAAATTTCTATGTCTCGGAAACTCTGGCCTCCAACACCGATTCCATCAATCCATTCACGGAAAACTTTCAGCAATACGACATCGCCGACGGAACCGTGGATATTCCCTTTAACGCGGAACTCGGGCCGACGTACACCGTGCCCGGATCCACGTTCACGGATATCCAGGCGGTGGGGTATGTGTATCTCAAGAATGCGACCAGCTCCAGTGGCGACGCGTTGGACGTCAACGCATTCTCCGCGAATCTCACTGTAGTCCCCGAACCGGCGGCGCTAGGGCTGCTGGGGCTGGGCGGGTTGGCCTTGCTGGGCAAGCGTCGGCGGGTTCGGTGAAGGCGACGGGATGAAATCGCCACGGATTTCACGGATGAAGAACGGATTCGGTCTGTGAAATCGGTGGAATCCGTGGCGGAAATGGTTTGCGGGGGGGGGCAGGGGGTGTCAACAGGTGCGGTCGATGGCGAAAGGGCCCGATCGCCGCGGATGGCATGGGTTATGAAAAGTTCGGTCGGCCGGGGCGGTATTCGCCTTGGCGGTTGGAGTTCGGAGCGTTCCTTTTCGGGAGAGATTTCTATGAACGCGCATTTCGTTCATCGTTCGTCGGGTCGTAATGTTAGGAAGGCGATCGCCGCGGCCGTTGTCACGACGGGGCTGTTCGGCATGGGCGCCGTTGAGGCGGCACCCTTGCAGTGGACGGGCGGCGTCGATGCCAACTGGAGCAACACCGGCAACTGGTCTCCCGGCCAGGCCCCCGGCACCGATGATGCCGTCACCTTGCCAGGCACCGGCACGCCTACGCCCACCACCACCATCCAGAATATCACCTCCGGCTTGCGGCTGGATTCGCTGACGATCAATTCCACCGCCACCAACGGCTGGACCATCGGCGGCTCAGGTGCGCTGAATATTGAAAGCAACGCCTCCAGCAACACCCTGATTTCCACCGGCGCGACCCAGAACCTTATCAGTACCAATGTTCAGTTTGTCACAGCGGCCGGGGTCAGCCCGACCAATGTCAGTTCAGGCATCTCGGTGGCAACGGGCAACACGCTTAAAGTCACTGGCGATCTCACCACTGCCAACACGAGTACCGCCACGTTGCGGCTCAGCGGCGGTGGAACGCTTTGGACCACCGGCACTCTTACCGCCTCAAACACAGGCACCACTGAGGCCGTGAACATTAACGGCTCCACCCTGAAGATTGGGGCAGTCGGCGGGACGCTGGCGACGTCCAGCTCCAACGGGTTCCGCACGGTCGGCAATGCTACCTTGATTTTTAACGGTGCCACGCCGGCCACGCGCATCGTGGCGGGCGACCTTACCGCCGGCCAGGAGCA
Organism: Tepidisphaerales bacterium; assembly: GCA_038329845.1. Taxonomy (GTDB): domain Bacteria; phylum Planctomycetota; class Phycisphaerae; order Tepidisphaerales; family Tepidisphaeraceae; genus JBBQNJ01. The sequence goes on from JBBQNJ010000012.1 coordinate 70,689, forward strand.
GCAATACGTCTTTTCACAAAACTTAACCAAAGGGTTTGGCACCGCTGCCGGCAATTTCGCGTTCGTCAACGTATCGATTAACGCCGGGGCGGCCATGAGTTTCTCGGTGATCGGCGGGACGCAGCACGACTTTGGGACAGGCACTCTCAACTGGAACCCTGCCGTGAGTACCTCCAGCGGCATTTACAAACCCACCACGCTTAAACTCAATACCTATAGCGCCGCCGATGCCACCATTCGCATAGCCACCAACTTTATTGCCCTCCTACAGGATGGCATGGAACGCACGATTGAAGTTGGCGATGTGACAGGCGTGGCGATTGATGCCGAGATCAGCGGCGCGATCACGGGCTCCCTGGGCGGATCGACCGTCACCAATATCCGTAAGACCGGTGCCGGCACGCTGCTTTTAAGCGGGGCGAACAGTCTTCCGGGCACCTATTCCGTCACCACTGGCACCCTGCTGCTGGGGAACACCAATGCCAACATCAGCAGCATTGCCAATAGTGCCAACCTGGGTGGCACTGGGGCGGCCAAGGTGGCGACGATCAGCGGGGCTGGCACCATCCGCCCGGGCAACGCCACCGGCACGGGCATCTTGGCGGTCGGCGCGCTCAACACCAGCGCCGGCAGCGATTTCGCCTTTGATCTGGGTACCCCCAGCGCCCCGGCGTATGGCAGTTCCACCGCGCCCGGTAACGATGTACTTCGCGTGCTGGATGTGGCCGGCATCTCGGCGCTGGCGGCAGGCAACCTAATTAACGTCAACTTCCTCTCCACGCCGTCCGGTGGCGATGTGTATCTGGGCGGTTTCTTCACCACTACCGATCACGCTACCGCCCTGACGAACGCCACCTTCAACTACACCGGCCTTGGGGTTGGTCAGACGGTCAGTGTTTCGACGCTGGCGGTCGGGTCGGCGGCCTTCTCGACCGATCAGGGTGGCACTGGCAGTGGATACATCACCCGATTCAGCGTGATTGTGCCTGAACCCGGTTCACTTTCGTTCCTTGGGTTGATCGGGCTAGGCTTGGCCCAACGCCGACGGAGCCGCAAGTCGGCGTAACGCTGCTTTACTGCAATAATCGCGGCGACGAGATGAAAGGGTCGCCGATGATGCTTGCAGGGTGGGGTTCATCCCCCCAATTTTGGCGGCGGTTGCAATGATCGTTGGTTGGGATGAACGTCACCCGACGGGTTCTTTTTTCGGAGATGAAAACTATGAAAAATCGGATTAGTTATATTGCATGTATTGCGGCGATGTCATTGGCCGGGGCGGCCTGAGGCTGCTGGGCAAGCGTCGGCGAGTTCGCTGAGGTCGGTAGGATTGAATATCCGCGGATGATGCGGATGGCAGTTGCGGGGTGGTTCGTCGCTGCCGGGTCGTTCCTGGCCATGAAGCACCGGTGGTGGAACGAAACCTGTCTGCGGGTTGTTCCAGTTCGTAAATGAGAGAGAGATTCAACATGAGTATCCGAAGTTCAGGGCTTGTTTTTTCGGTTGTCGTCGCAGCGGCTCTGCCGGTCCGGGCCGCCGTCATCAGCGAGTATTTCAACTACGGCGCAACAGGGGGCGCCCTTGGCGGCAATGGCACCGCCGTCGGAGGCTGGAGCGGCGCATGGAGCAATCAGACCGGAGCGACCTACAGCACCTCCAACCTCACGCTCACACACCCCGGCTACCAGAACACCAATAACGCCGCATCCACCGGCAGCGCCTCGGGCACCAACCGCACCAACGGCTCGACCCGCGCCTTCTCGACGGGCCTTTCGGGAGCTATTTGGGTCTCCATGCTGGCGAGGTATACGGGAACCAGCAGTCAGGACGCGATTTTGGGCATTGAAAAAGGCGGGCTCAATGGAACCGATAATTGCATCGGAATTCTTGGCACCGAGGCCATCGTGCGCTGGGGCAGCGGCTCAACGGGCCAGACGATCCAGACCGGGCTGGTGAAGGACCAAGTGTACTTGTTCCTGGCCAAGATCGAGACCGACTACAGCGGCACGTTCGATCGGATCACGGCCTGGGTCAACCCAAATCTTTCGAACCTTGGAACCGGAACCGTCAAGGACGGCAAAGACATCGTCGGGACCGCGCTGGACTCGGTTGCCGTCTTCAATAGCTCGGGCAACGTTGACGCCATCCGGATCAGCAACGACGCCGGGGCGTTCAGCTTCGTGACCACCGGCGTGGTCCCCGAACCGGCGGCGATGGGGCTGCTGGCATTGGGCTCAATGGCGGCGCTGGCGCGACGGCGGCACGGGCGATAGCCCGGCCCGTGGGGGGAGAGGGGACTGGCGGGCGGCAGCGGAGAACGTTGCGCCCGTTTCGTCCTCCGATGAGGACATGGAGGGTTTTTTTACCCGGCTGCGGCCGGAAAGGATCTGGCATGTTCAGCAGCAGTCGAGGCACCCTTCGTCGATGCCTGGGCTTCACCTTGGTGGAGTTGCTTGTTGTGATCGGAATTATCGCCGTTTTGATCGCCATACTGCTGCCGGCCTTGAATAAGGCGCGGGAGCAGGCGAACACGGTCGCGTGCCTGAGCAATCTGCGACAGATCGGGCTGGCGCTGGCGATGTATCGCGCTGAGTCCCGCGACAAGATGATTCCCTCAGTTAACGATGCCTCGGCGGCGGGAAGCTCGCAGTGGCCGTGGACCTACGGCGACGCGGGCCGGAAAAAGTGGGGCGATATGCTCGTCGAAGCCGGCTATATCACCTGGCCGGTTTTTCAGTGCCCGACAAACACCAGCACGCCAGCGGAGGTGCCCAAGTATGCGATGAACTGGTTCTTCCTGCCCGGCAAGCCCACGGGGTGTACGTTGTCGGGCCACGGCGGCGGCCCGTCGCCGTTCCATAACAAGCTCAAGCTCCAATGTTCGATGCCCTGGCAGTTGAATCGGATCACCCGGCCCGCCGAAGGGTTCATCATTGGCGATGCGGCGGCCGGGGACAACTCGCCGTTCCTGTTTCCCGCGGGCTCGAGAGGAATCCACAATCGCCTGACGATGCGGAATCTGCTATTTTTTGATGGGCACGTCGATTCCCTTCGGGCGGTTGACGTGACCAACGGTTACAACGCCGACGCCCCCGGCCCGACGCCGCTGTGGCGGCCATATGCCCCTTACTGGCCCTGAGCCGGCAACCCAACCAAGCCGCCGCGGAGTGTAGCCGCGAGGTTTGGCGGCCCTATGTCCCTTACTGGCCCTGAGCGGGCGGCGTGGCGGCGGGTCGATCCACAATCGCGGCGGGTCGATCCACACTTGTCGATGGCGCCAGGGTTTGATTGAGCAAATCCGCAAGCCGCGTTCCGGCCAATACCGCCCGTTTTCGAGCGGCGGCGCGGGCGACGGGTTCGTAGCCGAACGGCAGCGCGGGAACCTTTGACGCCGCGGGCGGCGCGCCGGTTCGCTCATCGGATGCAGCGCCGCGAAGCCGTCCGGACAGATACGTGATGTCCCGGGCATCAGCGCGACTTTCGGCGATCCACTCGAGCACGTCGCGGCGTTGAAGCGGCCTGGCCAGCGCCTCGGGCGTCAGCGCCGGATCGGCGAGCAGATCCCTCGCCATCAGTTCGATCGCCCGCGGTGCCCGGGGCAGGCCCAGCAGGTCATCCCAGAGCATATGAAGCTTGATCGGCTCGCCGGCGAGCTTGACCCAGAAGGTCGTCCCGCCGCGATCGCCATCCGGGAACTGTTTCGAGAAAAAACTCACGCTGTGCATCGGCTGATGGGAATCACCCAGCAGATGCTCGATCCAGCACAGGGCCATGGCGCGATCCGCCGGGGACAACGAGGTATCCGCCAGATCGGCGCGGGCCTTGTTGATGGCGGCGACGACGTTGTACAGTTGATCGACTTGCGGCGGTGGGGGATGCATCTCCGCGGCGTTCTCGGTCGCCACCAGCGGAAAATTCACATAATGCCAGTTGGAACGATGCATCGCGTGCATGGGATGCTTCGGATCGCGCAGCATGTCGGGCCAGGTGGCCGCCCGCTCGAAGACATACAACGCCCGATCGGTCCAATCCCCGGGCATTTCGGCGAGCAAGTCGCGTTCATAGCCGGGATGCGCCGCCAGCAGTGCCGTCGCCGCCGAGCGCGCCGCCGGCGACAATCGCTCCCAAGCCACGCGGGCGATGGTCATGTGCCCGGCATCGTTCCAGGCTTGTGCCCACGACCCCATGGCGGTCATGACTCCGAGAATAAGCCCGCAGCGGGCCAGGATGGATGTTCGGATCATTGTCGTCTTTCGTCAGATATCCAGTTCGCTCTTGCCGATGCGGCAATTCATTATCGAAACACCCGAGGGGGTGGTGATTTCCAACGTCACCGGTGAATCGGTTCGCACCGTGTAGCGATGCCGCTCGCCGTTAGGCTCTTGCAGTAAGCAGATCGTCGCCGGTCCCAGCGGGTAGTGGTCCACGCCCACTCGCTCTCCGGGCGGCGGGGTCCAGGCGATGGCGTTCCGCGTCGCGTCGGGCTCCAGCCCGATCACCACCTCCAGCAGCAGCGCGATCGGACCGAGAGCCGACCAGGAATAATCGGGTTGTGAAACGCTCCCCGGGCGCGAGGCGTCCGGAGCGTAATTTTCCCAGATTTTCCCGGTTGTGCGGCGGACTTCCTCCATGACCTGCAGATGCCGCAGGGCCGTGGCCCGGGCCAGTTCCCATCGGCCCGCCCGCGCGAACCCCTTAATAGTGGCATAGTTGGTCGGCGCCCAAGTCGATCCTCGCCAGTAGTCGCCCCCGGCTTGATAATGCGGAGAATCGGCGGCCAGGCTAGGCACGGGGTGATGGCGTGCGAAGCTGCGCGGGTCGGTGAGGTGGCGGGCAAGCGACTCGACGCGATCCGGCGGAACGATTCCGGCCCACAGCGGCCAGAACGCCGTGACGACCTTGTTCGGATTGTGTCCGCCATCGGCCAGGGAGGTCGAATAAATGCCCGCCGATTCATCCCATAGCCGACGGTTCAGCGCCGCGCCGATTTCGAGCTGGCCGCGGCGAAGTTCGTCGGCGTCGTCTGTTAGGCCGAGAAGCGTGGCAATCGTCGCCAGCGTCTCGGCGGCATGAGCCATTTGCGCCGTCAAGTCGGGATACCCTTCGCCGAGGGACGGCGAGTTGTCTAGGCCGTTGGCAAGCCCGGTTGTCCAATAGGTGCCGTCGTCCAGCCGCCGATTCTTTTTGATCCAGCGATGATTCGCCAGCAAGGCGGGATAGACCCGGCGCAGACGCAGACGGTCGCCGCGAAGGCACGCGATCTTCCATTCCGCGATCGCCAGCAGCGGAGGATTCGGGCTGAAATCCGGCTCGTACAGCACCGGCATTCCGTCCCGGACATCGACTTCGCGGTGGATATAGCCGCCGTCGAATTGTCGAGAGTAGAGGACATCCAGGGTCGCGCCGGGATCCAAGGCCCGCCAGGCGTACGCGCTGGCCATGGCGGTGAAACTGCTGTCCCAGACGAAGACGTAGTGATGAAACCCGCCGCCGGAGGTGGTGAGATATCCATTGGGCAGACCGCTGTCGGGCGCCGGTCGGCGGGTGAGCGTGAGCAGCATTTCCCACGCCGCGTCGTACAGCCCGCCCAGCGCCGCCCACTCTTCGGGCAAGATCGGCTTGGGCACGTCGGGTCGCAGCTCGTCGATCGACGGCGTGCGAAATTCGTGATATTCCCGGTGAGGGGCCAATCGCCCCAGCGACTCGAACCCCGGCATCGAAAGCGCAAGAGTCCCCTCTTCACCTTCGACGCTCAGCCGCAGCATCCGGGCCACTTCGATTTCCGGCTCGAGGCGCGATTCGACCGCTTCTTCGCGCAGGGCCGGCGGCGCATTGGCCGGTTCGGATACGGGCACGAAGAACCGTCGAAGCCCAACCCGGGCGTGGGCATCGGTCGTGCGCTCGACGGCGTCGTAAGGCAACACCTCGCTGCGCAACCGTAAGATCGCCGGCGATTGCTCGATCGCCAGAACATGATCGCTGGACAACTGGGGGGAAAACTCTCGCAGCGGCCTGACCAGGACCTGCTGCCACGCCACGCCATCGCGGAAGAACTGGCTAGGCGTGAAGCGGAGACTGATCGCCGGTGCCCGACCCGGTTCGATCGTCCCGTCCAACGATAGAACATCGGGAAATCGCTCGAGAACCGCGGACATCAATCGCTGGCGACTGCGAGACGGGCAGTGCAGATCAATCCTCCGCGGATGACGAGGACGCGGACCGACCTCGATGAGCAGATCGACTTCGCCGGCTTCGACCGGAACGATCGCCGCCGCCCGCAGCTCGCGCTGGAAACTTCGCCAGGCAATATGCTCGTCCAGCCCCAGCCGCCCATCAACCCAGATCCGCAGCGGGCGAGGACATCCAAGATGCAACAGCAGGGTTCCCGAACCGAGGCATTGCAGACGGGCGCGATGGAATCCAGGACCTTGGGTCAGCGCCAATGCTCCGGCGTTTTCCGGCGCTGCGCCGCAATCCAGCTCAGGATCACGGCGCGATTGACCCGCGTGACTCCAGAACACGCAGACTGCGCCGTTGGGCGACGGATTCATGGCCGGTTTCCTGTTCTGGCGAATCGTCGGCATCTACTCAATGTAAACCTTATCACCCGCTTTGATCGCAGCAATTTTCGCCCGGCGAGTCGCCAACTGCCGTGCGGCGGTCGCCAGCAGCGGGGAAATCTCGATTACCGCGTCGGGCTCCCCATCGCGCTGGGGGACTTCGACCCCCGCCTCGCGCAACCAGCGGGCAGCGCGGCGAATCTGATCTCGCCGGCAGGTGTGGATCGAATCGACCCCGTCGGCGTTTTTTACCGGGGAAAACTCCTCGGCCCGCTCGGTGGTGTAGACGATCGCGTTTTTCGCCAGGGGGATCGCATCGAAAACAAACTGCTCGAGCTTGACGGCGTTGGGCTTCTCCGGCTTAAGCGGCTTTCCTGCTTCATCCACAAACGCCACTTTTTTCTCGGCACGATGCCACGGCAGCCGCAGGTGCCCGCCGGAATTCAGCCGCTCGATGAACGAGACCCGCAACGCGTGAATGGCGATCGACCCGGCGTTGAATCGCAGGGAGCCATCGGCGTTGGTCTGCACCGCCAGTTCCTCGGGCAGGTCGGAATACTCGATCACCTGAAGTACCCCATCGGCGATGCAGAAGTTGCCGACCTTCTCGAGGGCGTTGGCTTTGGAGATCGTCTTGCTGCTCATTTCCGAGCCGCTCAGATCGTGCAGGCCCAGGAACAGGGGGTCGATCGTCTGCACCAGGGGATTGTCCACCTGAAAATAGCTCAGATGTTCCACGCCGCGACTTTTCATGTCCGCGAGCGCGCCGCCGCGAGCGATCGCCCGAAGCGCACCGCCGTGACCGTCGGGGCTTAGCGCCAGGGAATCTCGCTCGGCGAGGAGCAATTCCCCGTCCATCGAGAACGCCGGCATCATGCCCTGCTGGAAAATCTGAATATCGTTGGGGGTATAGCCGAAATAGTCGTGCTTCTTAAGAAACGCCCGCGTGGCCGCATCGTTGGCATCGCTGGTCATGATGTACCAGGGGATCGGCTTGCCATAGTAGCGGCCGTGGGCCAGAAGCTGCTCGGCGAAAACCTGGAAAAGCGGCTTGTTCTTGATGGGCGTAACGGGATATTCCCCCTTAGGCCCGTCATACCCCAGTCGGGTCCCCTGCCCGCCGGCGACGAGGAATGCGCCAACCTTCCCTGCCCGCAGCAGCTCGATGCCGCGGCGCTCGGCGTCGGCATAGAGCGCCCGATGCTCGGCCCCCGGCTGCCGCGGATACGGCGTGAGGGGTCGAATATCCGTCGGCAACGCAACGGTCGCTTTACTGCGCACCTGCGACTCGGCCAGCTCGGCGATGTTCTCGAGGTCCAGCGCCTCGAGCTGCGCCTTGAGCTTCGCCTTTCGATCCTCGGGCAATTCATCCCAGAACCGCAAGACCCGCTCCTGGCCCACCGCCCGCAACCGATCCCGAAGCTGTTTGATCTCCATCGCGCAATCTCCGTTGTGATTTGGCTAACTGCATATCGCATCCGCGCCGCCTTGGCAATGCCAGTTCGACGAAAGGGGGACATCTCCGGCATGTGGGATTTTCTTGTATTCTTAAATACTCCTAGTGCATTGTCACACGATGATTTTAGGGTAGACCGACTTCAGCTTGCGGCGCGCGTCGCTGACTTTGAACTGCCAGTCCACGCCGCGTTGTTTGGCGTTGCTGGCCGCCTGCCAGGCGGCGGTCTCGGACCTCAGCAG